>NZ_QYRT01000038.1 GCF_004923255.1 Subtercola vilae
GGGGGCGCACCCTCGGGGACTGCAACGCTTCCAACAACGCCCGCAAACTGCCTGCTTGCAGGGGTGGGAGGAGGGCGATCATTTTGGTCATCCCATCACCCTGAGCCGTGAACCTCACATACCGTTTGGACTGCAACACCCGGTCAGTGGGTTCCAGACCGTCAGGGTCAAGATGCGCCCGCACCCGCGACGCCAGCAAACCGATATCGTCCGCTGAGTACCGGAACCCACCCGAGATGTTCTTCGCCGCATCGACCAACGCTTTCTCAGCGTCACGGATCTCCTCAGTGAACCCCAACTGGGCTGCGACCTCGGTCAGGTTACGGACGATCTGCGCCGCCGCATCCACACCCAAACTGCCATCGATGAGGCCCTGCTCGACGTGCGGGAAGTTCGACGGGATCACCACCCCATTGATCGACACCCCCGACCTGACACTCTTGCCGAGCTTCAGCCAGCTGTTCGCGGTATGCCCCGCACCACCCGTCACCGCCGCCACCAACTTCGGTACCGTCGTGAAATTCTGTGCCCGAGACAGAGACCCATCCCCCAACTCCGCACGGGACCTCTCAGCCACCTCCCCAGCCAACCGCACACGCAACCCATCCACCAGACGGCCCAGCTTCTCCGCATCTGCGATCCGCGACAACAATGCTTCATCGGCAAGCCCGAAGGGCGCGGCAGCCCCACACCACCCCGAAAGTAGACCAACCAGCTCGCCGAAGCTCGCCGCGTCAGCAGCAGGCGAAGTGGTGGGCGATTCGTTCATGACCCAAGTCAACCACCAACCACTGACATTCACTCAACAAATAGGGCCCAAAACGACCCCCACAGAAAAGAATCTCAAAAAACTTTTGAAAACATTTCCAACTGCAGCCGAGAAACTACCGACTACCGTCGTAGCTCGCGGGAACGAGGTCCATCTGAGGAGCCCCGCTCGAAACCAGACTCAGAATCGCATCCGCAACCTGCTCGGGCGTATCGAAGACTGCCCCGGCAGTCATCGCCTCCGCTGCGGCACGACCGGCCCGAATCGAGTTCAGAAACTCGGTGTCCGTGGCGAAGGGGATCATCGTCGAGACGGTCACCCCGGTTCCCTCAAGTTCAGCCCGCGCGATGGCAGACAGTCGCTCGAGCGCGATCTTCGAGGCGACGTATCCGCCCGTTCCCGGAGCATCTGCAAAAGTCGTCCCTGAACTGACGTTGACGATACTGCCCACCCCTTGCTGGCGCATGCTCGGCAGCACGGCCTGCATCATGGCGAGTGGGGCGACGAGGTTCAGCTCGAGAATTCCCCGAAAGTCATCGAGCGAGATCTGCTCCACCTCTGACTGAAGGCCCTGACCGGCGTTGTTGACCAACACGTCGATGCGCCCGAAAGCATCGAGCGCGGCCTGGGCCAGTGCGGTCACCTGGGCCTGGTTGGTGACATCGCACTGCACCGCGATGGCTCCGCCGAGCTCGCCAGCAAGATCACGAATGCGGTCGACACGACGCGCGGCCAACACCACTCGTGCTCCAGCTGCCGAGGCTGCGCGAGCCGTTGCGGCTCCGATACCGGAGGATGCACCGGTAACAATGACCACCGAACCATCAACTTTCATAATCTTCTCCTCACTCTCGGCCGCGTGGGCGGCTCCCGATAAACATTACGCTACTCCTAAGTAGCGTAATGCCGTGTACCGCGATATCGTTGTCACGTGAACACTTCTGCTGGACTGCCCGCGCCGACGAAGATCGATGGGCTACCTCTGGGCCGCCCACATGATCGCTCGAGCGACGCGCTGATCCTGTCGACCACTGTCGACCTCCTCGCCGAGCGCGCCTACGAGCGTGTCACGATGGACGAAGTTGCAGCCCGCACCGGCAAAGCCAAGACCACGCTCTACCGCCGATGGGCCACGAAAGACGACCTTGTCATAGCCGCAATTCGGTCTGCGGGGCACCCACCTGAGATCGACCATCTACCCGACCGCGGAAGTCTGCGGTTGGATCTGCTCGCCGTGGTCGACTCGCCGTGGCTCGGCGGAGCAACGCGACGCATCTCGATCCTCAGAACTCTCATCTCGGCCGCTCGGAGTTCGGAGGAGTTGGCTGACGTGGTGAGAGCAGAGATCACGGAGCCCTACATAGAGATCTACCGCCGTCTGTTTGATCGGGCGATCGACAGCGGGGAAATACCGCGCGAGCTGGCCGCACGCGTGCCCGTCTTGGCCGATGTTCTGCCCGCGATGAGCGCGCACCGTTTGAGTTTCAGCCGCGAGCCCGTTGAGCGTGACTTCTTCGTCTCGGTGATCGACGACGTCATTCTTGCCGCACTCGGGCACTCACCGCGCTGAGAACCGCGGTACAGCCCGCCCGCCCGCCGACGAACGGGCGCCGGTATCAGACCGGAAACACGATCAACTGTCTCAGGGCGCGACCCTCGGCCAGAGCATCCATCGCCTCATTGAGGTCGTCGAGCTGCACGCGCGCCGAGATCAACTTCTCGACGGGCAGTCTGCCCTGGCGCCACAGGTCGGCGAACCTCGGAATGTCGCGCGACGGCACGGCAGAACCGAGGTAGCTGCCGATGATGGTGCGCGCCTCGGCGGTCAGTATGAGGGGCGAAATGGATGCCCGGGCATCCGGTGCCGGCAGCCCCACGGTGACCGTGCGACCGCCCGGCGCGGTAGCTCGAACCGCGGTCTCGAAGGCCCGCGCGTTGCCCGCGGCCTCGATCACGATCGGAGCCCGCACGCCCGACGCAACAAGCTCCTCGGGCGTGTACGTCTCGGTCACACCACACGAGCGCGCGTTCTCGAGCTTCTGCGCCACGCCGTCGACGCCGATCACATGGTGCCCGAGCGAGAGCGCGACCAGCACCGCCGCCATTCCCACGCCGCCGAGCCCCACGACCATGATGGTGTCGCCGGGCTCGGGGCGAGCCGAATTGACCACGGCTCCCCCACCCGTGAGCACGGCGCAGCCGAGCAGGGCGGCGACCTCGGCGGGAACATCGGGCTCGACCCTCACGACCGACGCCCGGTTGACGACGGCGTAGGTGGCGAACGCCGACACCCCGAGGTGGTGCGAGACAGGGGCGCCGCCGCGGTGCAGGCGTGTCTCGCCGCCGAGCAGCGTGCCGGCGTTGTTGGCAGCCGTACCTATTTCGCAGGGCAGCCGCCCGCCCGTGGCGCAGCCGGCGCAGTGCCCACACCGCGGAAGAAACGTCATGACGACGCGGTCTCCGATGGCGATGGGCTCCGGATGCCCGGCTCCACCAGCCCCGTTCGAATCACCCGCGCGGCCATTGCCCGCATCACCCGCGCCCGCAACACCAATGCTTTCTGCGGCGCCACCCGCAGCCGCGTCACCGCCCACCTGCGGCCCCATCGCCTCCACGATGCCCGCGGCCTCGTGCCCGAGCAGCATCGGCGTCGGACGCACACGATTGCCATCAACGACCGACAGGTCGGAGTGGCACACCCCAGCCACCTCGATGCGCACAAGTAGCTCGTTCAGACCAGGCGGGTCGAGCGTGAGTTCGCCGATCGTGATCGGCCGCGACGAGGCAAAAGGCGAAGGGGCGCCGACCCGCTCGAGAACTGCTCCTCTGATCTTCATCAGTTCATCCTCTCGATGACCATGGCCATACCCTGCCCGCCGCCGACACACATGGTCTCGAGTCCGAACTGTTTATCGAGAGTGGTGAGGCCGTTGAGCAGGGTTCCTGTGATGCGCGCTCCGGTCATGCCGAAGGGATGCCCGACCGCGATTGCACCGCCGTGAACGTTGAGACGGTCGAAGTCGATGCCAAGATCTCGCGCAGAGGGAATGACCTGCGCGGCGAACGCCTCATTGATCTCGACGAGATCGATGTCGTCGATGGTCAGGCCGGCCCGGCGCAGCGCCTGACGGCTCGCCTCGACCGGGCCGAGACCCATGATCTCGGGCGAGAGGGCCGTCACTCCGGTCGAGACGATGCGGGCCAGCGGGGTCAGGCCGAGTTCGCGCGCAACGGTGTCACTGACGATGACAAGGGCCGCCGCGCCGTCGTTGAGGGGGCAGCAGTTGCCGGCCGTCACGGTGCCGTCGGGGCGGAAGACGGGCTTCAGGCCCTCGAGCGACGCTGTGGTCACGCCGGGGCGCGGGCCATCATCGGCCGTGATGAGCCGCCCGTCGGCCGCCGCGGTCGGGGTGATCTCACGCGCCCAGAAGCCGCTGGCGATGGCCGCCTGTGCCCGGTTCTGGCTGAGCGCTGCGAACTCGTCTTGCTCCTGCCGGCTGATGCCTTTCAGCTGGGCGACGTTCTCGGCGGTCTGGCCCATTGCGATGTAGGCATCGGCGAGGGCTCCGAGCGAGCGCGGGTCGACCCAGGCTGAGCCTCCCTCTGCGAGCCGAGCAGTGCGTTCGGCGGCCTCGGCGAAGAGCGGGTTGAGCACGTCGTGCCCGGGAATGTCGTCGCTCGTTCCGTTCACCGACTGGCTGATGGCCTCGACGCCGGCTGAGACGAAAATGTCGCCCTCGCCGGCCTTGATCGCGTGAAATGCCATCCGTGTGCTCTGCAGGCTCGAGGCGCAATAGCGGGTCACCGTGGTTGCCGGCACGCTATCGAGTCCGAGGAGAACCGTCACGATGCGGGCCATGTTCATACCCTGTTCCCCGCCCGGCATACCGCAGCCGAGAATCAGGTCGTCAATACGTCGAGGGTCGAGCGCGGGCACCGACGCGAGGGCGACTCGCACGATCTCTGCGACGAGGTCGTCGGGCCGTCGCCCCGCGAGCGACCCTTTGAAGGCGCGACCGATGGGGGTTCGCGCAGCGGAGACGATGAGGGCTTCGGGCATGAGATGCTCCTGTCGGTGGGTGATATGAAGGGTGAGGTCGGTCTGAAGCGATGACGCGCAGGTCTACACGAACGCGGCCTGCCCTGTGATGGCCCGCCCGACGATCAGTGTGTTCATCTCGCGCGTGCCCTCGAACGAGTAGATGGCCTCGGCATCGGCAAAGGGTTTGGCCGCCCCATACCCGAGCACGATTCCGTTGCCGCCCATCACCTCCCGCGCCCACGCCACCGTTTCGCGGGCCCGACTCGACACGAATGACTTCGTCAGCGCCGAATGCTCGTCGCGTTGCAGCCCCGCATCGAGCAGCGCCGACGCCTGCACGCACAGCGCGATGCTCGCCGTGATATTGCCAAGGCACCGCGCGAGCAGGTCTTGCACGAGCTGGCGACTGCCGATCGGCCGCCCGAACTGCTCGCTCGCGCGCGCGTAGGCCACAGCAGCCTCGTACGCACCGATCGAGTTGCCCACCGCGAGCCACCCCACTCCGGCGCGAGTGAGCCGAAGAACCACGGCGACGTCTGCGAATGACCGGATGCCCGGCAACCGGTTCTCCTCCCTGACCACCACCTCGTCGAGGGTGATGTCTGCGTTCTGAATGAGCCTGAAGCTGAGTTTGTTCTCAATCTTCGTGGCGGTGAAGCCCGGCGTGCACGTGTCGACGATGAACCCCTTCACCTGCCCATCCGCAGTGTCGCGCGCCCAGATCACCACGATGTCGGCGAAGGTGGCGTTGCCGATCCAGCGTTTGGCACCGTTCAGCACCCAGTGCTCACCCCGCCGCTCAGCCGTGGTGCGAAGGCCGCGCGCGGTGTCGGAGCCCGAGAGTGGCTCGGTGAGGCCGAATGCCCCGATGACCTCACCGGTTGCCAGGCGGGGCAGCCAGTGCGTCCGTTGCTGCTCGCTGCCACCGACGCCGATGGAGCCCATGGCGAGCCCGCTCTGCACGGCGACGAAACCGCAGAGCGAGGCGTCTACGCGCGCCATTTCGAGGGTACAGAAGCCCTGGTAGACCGCGCTGGATTCGAACTGCCGGGTCTCTGGCCATTCGGGGCCGAACAGGCCGAGGCCAGCGAGCCCCGGGATGAGCTGGTGCGGAAATTCGGCGCGGGCCCAGTAGTCGTTCACGAGGGGGCGAACCTCTGACGCGAAGAACGCGCGAATCTCGCCGATCGACTGGCTCTCGCGCGCACTCAGGCGCCCGGCAAAGCCGTAGAAGTCGCTGTCGAGAAAGGGCGTCGCCATGATCATCTCCGTTGCGTGATCGTGCTGTCACTCCACTATGCATCATCGATCTGCAGAATTGATCGGTAGAGTGCGACGCATGACGGAGTACGGCTACAGACGGCAGTTCGAGACCCGGTGGAACGACAACGACGTCTACGGGCACCTGAACAACACGATCTACTACGAGGCGATGGATACGACCATCACCCACTGGCTGATCACCGAAGCGGGTTATTCGCTCGGCGAGGGTGACACGATGGCGTTCTGCGTGTCGTCGTCGTGCCAGTTCGCGGCCTCTGGCGCGTTTCCCGACACGCTGCGGGTCGAGCTCGGCACGGGCCGGGTGGGGTCGACCAGTGTGGCGTGGAAGCTCGGCATCTTCAGGGAGAGCGACGGTGAGCTGCTCGCGAACGGAGAGTTCGTGCACGTCTTCGTGGGCAGTGAGACCAAGCGACCGGTACCGATTCCCGCGGGCATCCGGGCCGCCATCGAAGCACAGTTGGTGGGCGCGGAGTGACCGACGAAGAGCACCCGGTCGACGAAGAGCACCCGGTCGACGCGAGACACTCGACCGCCGAGCAGCGCCGCCTCGACGACGAGGGCGCGGGCTGGCGCGACTGGGGCCCGTACGTGGCCGAGCGCGCATGGGGTTCTGTGCGCGAAGACTACAGCGCCGACGGCGACGCGTGGGCGTCGTTCACGCACGACCAGGCCCGCAGCCGCACCTACCGTTGGAACGAAGACGGCATGGCCGCGTTCAGCGACCTGGAGCAGAACTGGTGCCTCGGGCTGGCGCTCTTCAACGGCGTCGACCCCATTCTGAAAGAGCGCATGTTCGGGCTCGCCGGCCCCGAGGGCAACCACGGCGAAGACGTCAAGGAGTACTGGTGGTATCTCGACTCGACGCCCACCCACGCGTTCAACTCGTGGCGCTACCACTACCCGCAGAGCCCGTTTCCGTACGACGACCTGGTCGCCACGAATGCCAAGCGCGGCAAGCTCGACCCTGAGTACGAGCTCGTCGACACGGGTATCTTCGACGAGTCGCGATACTGGGTGGTGTCGGTCGACTACGCGAAGGCCGGCCCGCACGACCTGTTGATGCAGATCACGGTCGAAAACGCGGGGCCGGATGCCCGAACCCTCGATGTGCTGCCGACACTGTGGTACCGCAACACCTGGGGCTGGGGTTACCCCGACGCCGGCGAGAAGCCGCAGCTGCACGCCGAGGGCGATGCGGTGGTCGGGGCTGGAGGTGCTGCCGGGCCGCTGATGTTGCGGGGCGATGCGGGCGGGCATCCACTGTTCTGCGACAACGAGACGAACACGGCGAAGCTCTACGGTGAGAGCGCCGCCACCTCGCCGCACTACCCCAAAGACGGCATCAACGACTTCATCGTCTCGGGAGCGGCCACCGTGAACCCCGAGCAGACCGGCACCAAGGCGGCGCTGCACTACCGCGTCACGCTCGAGCCGGGCGAGACACGGGTGATCAGGGTGCGGTTGACGGGCGGGGTTGCGGATGCCCGACCCACCGACTTCGACGAGACCGTCGCCACCCGCCGCGCCGAGGCCGATGAGTTCTACGCCGCCGTCACACCTCCCGGCACCCCCGACGACCAGGTCGCTGTGCTCCGCCAGGCCTTCGCCGGCCTGCTCTGGTCGAAACAGTTCTTTCATTTCAATGTGCAGAAGTGGCTCGACGGCGACCCGGCCTACCCACCGCCCCCGCCGGGCCGCGCCGACGTGCGCAACACCCATTGGCGCCACCTCGACGCGCACGACGTCATTCTGATGCCCGACCCGTGGGAGTACCCGTGGTTCGCGGCGTGGGATCTGGCGTTTCACTGCGTCACTCTCGCCCACATCGACCCCGGGTTCGCCAAGGAGCAGCTGATTCTGATGCTGCGCGAGTGGTATATGCACCCGAGTGGCCAACTGCCGGCCTACGAGTGGAACTTCTCCGACGTGAACCCGCCCACCCACGCGTGGGCGGCGCTGCACGTGTTCCTCCTCGACGGCGGCACCGACTACACGTTCCTCGCCCGCATCTTTCACAAGCTGCTGATGAACTTCACGTGGTGGACCAACAACAAAGACCACGGTGACAACAATCTGTTTCAGGGCGGCTTCATGGGCCTCGACAACATCGCCCCGCTCGACCGTTCGAAGCTGCCACCTGAGGTGGGCATCCTCGAGCAGGCCGACTCCACCGCGTGGATGGCCATGTACGCGCTCGACCTGTTGAACATCTCGCTTCGACTGGCCGCGCACGATCGTTCGTACGAAGACGTGGCCACGAAGTTCATCGAGCACTTTCTGCAGATCGCGTCGAGCGCGAACGCCGCCAGCATGTGGGATGACGATGACGCCTTCTTCTATGACGTTCTGCACCTCGCTGACGGCCGAGATGTGCCCCTGAAGGTGCGCTCGCTGGTCGGTCTGGTGCCGGTGGTCGCCTCTCTCGCCTTCGCGGGCGACGGCTCGGCGGATCTGCCCGAGTTCGATGCGCGGGTGGCGTGGTACCTCAACGCCCACCCAGAGGTTCGCGAGTCGTTTCACGAGCGCACCTCCGACGACGACCAGAGCTACCTGCTCGCCCTCGTCTCCCCCGAGCGCCTGCAACGCATTCTCGCCAAGGTGTTCGACGAAGACGGCATGCTCTCGCGGCACGGCATCCGCGCCATCTCGGCCTATCACCGCACCCACCCGTTCAGTATCGAGGTCGAGGGCGTCGAGGCGATCGTCGACTACGAGCCGGCCGAGTCGACGTCTGGCCTGTTCGGCGGCAACTCGAACTGGCGCGGCCCGGTGTGGTTTCCGCTCAACGTTCTGCTCATCGAGGCTCTCCGCGGCTACGGCACGAGTGGGGCTCCGGATGCCCGGGTCGAGTTGCCGCTCGCATCGGGCAACTTCGTGACACTCACCGAGGCGGCCGACGAACTCTCGAGCCGGCTCATCTCGCTCTTCACTCCCGGCGCTGACGGGCGTCGCCCGGCGGATGCCCGGTACGAGCTGCTCTCAACCGACCCGCGCTGGGCGCACAACATCTTCTTCTACGAGTACTTCGACGGCGACACGGGTCAGGGCCTCGGCGCCTCGCACCAGACCGGCTGGACCGCGCTGGTCGCACACCTCATTCTCACCTCGGGCTCCCGCTAGCGCCCGCCTGAGCTCGAGCACCGCCTCACTGCAGCCCGGTCGTCGTGACCAGCGTGGTCCACGGGCCTGGTGTCACCGATGTGTCGTCGACGAAGCGCCACGACACGGTGTCTGTGTCGCCGTTGAGGTCGGCAAAGCCGAGGCACCCGTTCAGGGCAGGCGAGACATCCATTCCCGCGCCCCCGTACCGGGTGTTCTGCGGGCGAGCATCTGCTGAGCCGAAGACGTACGCGGCGTCATCGTACTGACCGGGGCCGGCGTCTTCGATCTGGCCGAAACACGTCTGTGTTCCACGACGAAGCTCCACCCAGCGATTCTTCATAAGGCTCACCGAGGGGTCGGAAAGGTGATCTTTGAAGCCTGCTTGCTGCGCCCAGGGTATGACAGAGCCCCGCTGGGCGAACGCGGCCGGGTTGTTCACATCGTCATAGGGAAGGTCGAGGTAGAACGGATTCTGGCGGGGCGTCATCTGCGAGGGGAAGTAGCCGTTCGATGCTGTTCGAACCTCGGTGCTGCACACGCCCGTGACCAGCACGCCATCGCAGCCACCGTAATTCGAAGCCCAGTTCGAGTCGTAGGTCGAATAGACCTGCGAACCGTCTGCCGCGTTCGGGTCGAAAATCTCGCCGACCCAGAACGTGGTGGCGACGATGTTCGTGTGCCAGGGATAACCGTCGGTCGGCAACGAACCCGACGGAATGCCACCGCTTTCGCCAGCCGACGTCGGTCGGCTCGCCGAAACCGTGGCCGATGTCGCTAGGACGACGCCGACCACGGCCACGATCGAGCCGAACACGGCGGCCAGGACCGCGCATCCGATCCGGTTCATCTGCTCTAACCCGCCGGGGTGCCGGTGGGTGCCGTGCCGGCGTGGGATTCGATCGTGCCGCTCACAGCAGGCGCTGCTGCGGGAGTCGCCGCTGCCGGTGCCAGAGCCGCCGGTGCTCCGACACTGTCGTAGAGGGAGTAGTCGTCGGTGTTCACGGTGCCGTTCATGAAGAGACTCATGCCATAGCTGATGCCGGTCATGCCCGCCGGAATGGCAGGTGTCGTCCAGACGGCCTCAGTGTAGGTCGCCGAGGCGGCAAACCACGGGCTCGAGGTCCAGTAGCGCCAGACCCCGATGCTGTCACGAAGGTACACGGCATATTGAGTGACCACGCTCGAGGTGTACCAGCTGCGAAGCGAGTACGTGTGGGCTGGCACAACCGTGGGTGCACACGCCCCCAAATCGAATTGCGGCAAGAGCTTCGCGTCACCCGAGGCATAATTCGTGATGGTCACAGCTTCTGCGGTAGCACCGGTGTGAGCCGCTGTCGAAGACGAGAAAGTCGGCGTATTGGTGCCGTACCCCCCGATCATCCAGCAGCTCGGCAGGGCAGTCGTCGTGTTGAGCGTCTCGAGGCTGGGGTTCGAAATGGCGTTCACACCTGCTGCGGCCGGCGGCACTGAGGCAGCGCTCACCACGGGCTTCACGGCTCCCCCAATGACCTGCGCGACCGTCTTGACCAGAGTGTTCTGAGACGCTGCCCGCGGTGCGAGCCAGGCCGCGAACTGAGCGAACAGGGTGGGTGCGACAGACAAGGGATCGCAGACATTCGTGCAGACGTGATGGAATGTGAACTGCACCCACCCACCGGCTTTCTCCGCTGCGGTCACAGAGTTCTGAAAGTCTTGCAGGGTCCACGTGCTGTCGACCTCATCGACAGCCTTGGTCAGCAGCTTGTCTGCGGGAGGAATGGTCTCAGCTGCATCACAGCCCGTGCATCCGAACCGTGATGCCAGATCGCCGAGGCCACGGGCACTGTTGTACCCGCACGAACTCACAATCGCTTCGGTTGCTGAGTTGCTGCTCGCGAACGGATACGCGAAGTCTGAGACCGCGAAGCCCCAGTTCGTCAGGTTGATGCGGTCGCTGCAGATCTGCCGTTTGGCCTCAGCCGCGCTCAGGGTGGTCAGATCAGGGTGACTCACCGTGTGGCCGCCGATTTCGTTGCCGGCTGCCTTCAGCGCCGAGAGATCGGCCACCGTGAAGTAGTTGGTTCCGCCAATGAAGCCCGAGTTGATGAAGAAGGTGCCTGCGAGCTTGTACTGGGCGAGCGTCGAGGCTGCCGCCTTCTGATCGACGTTGCCGTCGTCGAAGGTGAGCGAGACGACCGTCAGAGGTTTGGCCACTGCGCTCGTCACCGGCGACGCCGCCGCTGTCGCACCGCCGAGCCCGAAGATCATCGCCCCGACACTGACCACGACAACGGTCGTGATAGCCGCGAACGTTGTATGCCGCCGCCTTGTGCCCGCCGAGGAGACGGGGCCAAGGGTGCGATCGGTTGGTGATTTCATAGTCTTTTCGCTCTCTGTGTTTCTACTCGACGGTGACCGATTTGGCCAGGTTGCGGGGCTTGTCAACGTCGCGCCCCAGGGCGATAGCCAGTTCCCGCGCCAGAATCTGCATCGGAACAACACTCTCGAGGGGCCCGCAGGCCGCAAATGTGTTGCCGCCTCTGCCCTGTGACACTCGACCAGATCGCGCGAAGGCCTCCGGATGCCCGTCGACGACCGGAATCGACGAACCAGGACCACCGATGCTGATCACACGACCGCCCCGCGAGCGAACTTCGGCCACGTTCGCCGACAACCGGCCATCCGCGCTCTCGATGACGACGACCGGAGTGCCCTCTTCGACCAGCGCCAGCGGCCCGTGTTTCAGCTCCCCAGCCGGATAGTGCTCGGCCCACCGATAGGTGAGTTCTTTCAGCTTCAATGCCCCCTCTGCGGCGTAGACAACACCGGCACCCCGCCCCAGGAAGAGAAACCCCTGGGCATCGCGAACCGACTCCACGATGTCGGGCACCCATTGTCGTGACACTGCAATCGCGTTTTCGAGTCGGTCGGGCGTTCGACGCAGATCATCGACGATGGCGTCTGCCTGCGCTCTCAGAATGGTGCCTCTGGCAACCATTGCCGACAGCGCAAGACAGACGCCTGTCACAACCTGGGCTACGAACGTCTTCGTCGCGGCCACGCCGATCTCGGGGCCCGCAGAGCAGTTGAGCACGCCGTCGGCACGACGGGCCAGTGTGGAATGCATACTGTTCGTCAACGCCAGTACCCGGCCACGACCGGTCTGCAGTTCATCCAACGCTCGCAATACGTCTGCCGTCTCTCCCGACTGGCTGGCGGCAATCACCAGTGTTTCTGCGTCGAGCACCACCGCCCCGGCTTCGCTCGCTGTCACTGCTGTGTTGACAATTGCGCCGAAGGCCCCGAACGCGTGAGCGATGATGCGCCCGGCGTTCAATGAGGTGCCGCAGCCGAGCACTGCCACTCGTCTGAAGTGCGGCAGACCAAGCTCCCGCCAGAGGTCTCCAGTGCTCACTCGTGGCGCAAGTTCGCTCAGAATACGTTCGACCGTTTCAGGCTGCTCCGCAATCTCACGCCCCATGAAGTCGGGGTCATCGGCGGCAAGCGAGAGAAAGGAGCTCGACCACGACAGACCGAGTGCCTCGGGCGGTGCGACCTCGACGCCACCGGCGATCCACCGCAGGGGCGAGCCCAATTCGACCAGGTCGCCGTCACTCATGACCCGGAACGCAGTGATCCACGGCGCGATCGCCGTGACGTCGCTGGCGACGAAGTGGCCATTGTCGCTGGAGGCCACCAGCAGCGGTGCCCGATGCGTTGTGGCGAACAGCCGGCCGGTCGATGTTTCCATCACCAGAATCGCCCAGCTGCCCTCGAGGCGCCGAACGCAACTTTCGATGGCGCCCTGCAAGCCGCTGTCGCTAGCACCGACGAGCGACTGCTCGATCAGGTGGCAGATGACTTCGCTGTCGACGCCAGACGAGAATCGATGACCCTCGGCAATGAGTTCTGCACGAAGCACATCGGCGTTCTCGATGATGCCATTGTGTACAACGCTCACGAGCCCGTCGCAGTCCTGATGCGGATGCGCGTTGGCCTCGGTGACGTCTCCGTGCGTCGCCCAGCGGGTGTGACCGATGCCGGTGCCCGAAAGTCGAGCACCGGTTCGCGCCTCGAGTTGCGCTGTCAGATCACCGATCCGATTGATCGATCGAACCGTGGTGACGGTTCCATCAGTAGTAGCAATTGCCACGCCAACCGAGTCGTAGCCGCGATACTCGAGCGCTTGGAGAGCCGGCAACAGATAGCGGTCAGCTCGTTCTGTAGTGGTGCATCCAACAATCCCGCACATCAGAGCACCACCACGGGAGCGAACTCGAGGGGCCGGCGCGAGGGCCTTTCCATCAGCTCGCCCTCAAGAGAGCCAGCGGTTCGAAGGCTCTCTGCAACCAGGCGAATGATCTGGTCGATGCCGGTTCGGGGCACGAATCCAATCAGCGCAGCAGCCTTGGAGTTGTCGGGCACGCGCCTGCGCATGTCTTCGTAACCGGCTGCGTACGCCTCTGAATAGGGCACGAGTTCGATACCGCTGGCAGAACCCGTCACCTCAATCGAACGGGCAGCGAGGTCGAGAATCGAGATTTCATGCGCGCCTCCGAGGTTGACAGCCTGCCCGATGGCGGACTCGCTCTCGAGAAGAGCGACGAGAGCCGGAACGATGTCGCCAACGGCGGAGAAGCACCGCGTCTGCTGGCCGTCGCCGAAGACCGTGAGGGGTTCACCGCTCACGGCCTGACCGACCAGATTGGGCACCACCATTCCATATCGACCGGTCTGACGAGGCCCGACCGTGTTGAAGAGCCGAACGATGCTGACGTTCAGCCCGAATTCGGTGTAGTACGCGTGAGCGAACGACTCATCGATGCCTTTGGCCGCGGCATAGCTCCACCTCGACGTGAGCGCCGAACCGAGGATGCGGTCTGACTCCTCAGTGAGGCCGTCTGACTCATTCTTTCCGTACACTTCGCTCGTCGAAGCAAGCAGAAGGGGCACGCCACTGCCCGTGCACGCGGTGAGCACGTTCTCTGTGCCGTGGATGTTCGTGCGAAGGCTCGACAACGGATGCTCGACGATGATTTTCACTCCGACAGCAGCCGCCAGATGAAACACACGATCAGTCTGGGCGATCAGCGAATCGACGAGTCTGGCATCCAGAATCGAGCCTTCGCGAAAGGTGAACCGTGAGTCGAACAGCTGGTGGGCGATATTCGACACCCGACCCGTGCTGAGGTCGTCAAGCACCGTCACCTCGTCGCCTCGGCGCATCAGGTAGTCCACGAGGTGGCTGCCGATGAAGCCAGCACCGCCCGTGACCAGGGTCTTCACAGGGTCACCGCCGTCGGGTACGAAACGCGGTCATAG
Source organism: Subtercola vilae (assembly GCF_004923255.1). Classification (GTDB taxonomy): domain Bacteria; phylum Actinomycetota; class Actinomycetes; order Actinomycetales; family Microbacteriaceae; genus Subtercola; species Subtercola vilae. Next base: position 14,499 of record NZ_QYRT01000038.1, read on the forward strand.
GTTGCATCGATGACGAGTTGGTGGGTGGTGATCCAGTCGAGGTCGACCGACTCGTGCGTGGTGTGCATGATGATCAGATCAGCCGCAAAGAGGGCTGGCTGCGTCACGTTCTGAAGCACGTGGCCGTCGCTGAGGGTAACGACGTCGAAGTGATTGTCGAGATAGCCGACGGTCGCGCCGTGACTGCGCAGCTCCGACAGAATCTCGAGCGCGGGAGATTCGCGGAGGTCGGCAACGTTCGGTTTGTAGGCGATACCGACGAGGAGTACTTTCGCGGTGGCGAGACCTTGCCCGCGGCCCGAGAGCACATCGCGCACCCGCTCAACCACGTGCCGAGGGCGGTGCGCAATTGCCGTCATGGCGACTTCGATGAGAGGTGCATCCACTCTCGATCGGCGCAGCTGCCAGAGCAGGTAGTGCGGATCGCAGGGAATGCAGTGCCCCCCGACCCCCGGCCCCGGCCGGAACGCCATGAACCCGTAAGGTTTTGTCGCAGCGGCATCGATCACGGTGTTGATGTCGATATCGAGCGAACTGCAGATGTCGGCGAACTCATTGGCCAGAGCGATATTGACGGCACGAAACGTGTTCTCCAGAAGTTTGGTCATCTCTGCGGCTGCCAGAGAGCCAACGTGGTGCACGTTCGCGGCATAGAGGTGCAGAAGCCGGTCGGCCTCCTCTTCGCACTCGAGAGTCGCTCCGCCGACGACGCGGGGAACGTCGCGCTGCTCGAACGACGCGTTGCCTGGGTCAATGCGCTCGGCCGAGAACGCGACGAAGATGTCGCGACCCACTACGAAACCCCGCTGTGACAGCGGTTGAACAAGCAGGTCGTTCGTGCATCCCACATAGGTTGTCGACGTGAGCATGAGGATCTGGCCCGCAGTGGCCGCTTCGACCACGGCTGCGCAGGCTGCGCGGAGAATGGCGAGATCAGGCACGAGAAAGTCGTCGACCGGCGTCGGCACGCAGACGATCACGGCTCGAGCCGACGAGAGCTCGGATTTGTCGTTCGTGAGAGCCAAGTTGTTGCCAGAGAGCGCACGGTCGAGTTTCAGCTGGTCGCGTTCGAGTACGTCGGCACGCCGATCGAGAATCGTCTCCAGCCGCCGGGGGCTGATTTCGAGCCCGAGAACGCGGGCCCCCGAGTCGGCATAGGCGATGGCCGTCGGCAGACCCACGTAGCCGAGGCCGACGACCGCAACGTCGAAGTCGAACTCGGCCTTCGCCTGCGGAGGTTCGACCGCGAGCGTCAACACGACCCGATCGGGGTGTGCGAACTCGATGCCGTGCCGAATGTCGGTGAGTGATGACATAACGCTTCCCCTTGCAGATCGTGTAGCAGAGTGAGTGAGGATTGGCCAGCCGCTGAAGGAGCAGACTCGCAGTACGGCGTTCGCTGCTACCCGCGAACCGTGGGTCATACACTGGCCGTCCGCTGAACCTGACGGCAATCGATGACCAGGCAACATGCGGGTTTGTGTCGGCTTTGTGGTATTGCCTGCGGTTAACCGCAGAAGTATGTGGTTTCTGCAGCGTGCGATTCGCACCACGTGAGCCAGCACGCTTGTACGGTGAGTGCTTTCGAGCAGCAGTGTGGGTGAAGACCCGTCTCAAGATCAGGAGGCATCGTGAGTCAATCGGTTTGGGCGTTGATTGTCATCGGGCTGCTGTTGGTCGGTGTCAACACGCTGCTGTGGGGCGTAGCCGGCCTCTGCCGGGTGGTCGCACAATTCGTCGCGCACCGTCGGATGCACCGCAGTGCTCGGCTCGGTCGACCGGCCTTGAGCCTGCACCCGAGTGTCACGCGCGACCAGGTCGCCATCGTGATCGCCGCACACAACGAAGAACTGGTGCTGGCTGAAACGCTCCGCTCGGCTGCGCGACAGGTTCCTCTCCGGCAGGTCTTCGTCATTTCCGATGGCTCAAGCGATGGCACCGTGTCGTTGGCCCGCGACGCAGGGGCGAATGTGCTCGAGCTGAGCCCGAATAGGGGCAAGGCGGGGGCTATCGTCGCTGGCATTCGCCACTTCGATCTGAAGACTCATTTCGAGGTAGTGGTTCTGCTCGACGCCGACACGCACCTCTCAGAGAACTATCTCGAAACGGGACTGCCCCTGTTCACCGATGATGCGGTTGTCGCAGTTGCCGGGCGTGCGACCACCCTGCTGAAGCCGGGAGCCCGCTCCCTCGGCGGGCGACTGCTGGTGGCGTACCGTGAAAGGGTCTATATCGCGGTGCAGCTGTTGATCAAATTCGGGCAGGCAGCGCGATCGATCAACGTAGTCACCATCGTGCCCGGGTTCGCCAGCATGTATCGGTCGCGGGTGCTCGAATTGATCGACATCGCAGCCCCGGGCCTGACCATCGAAGATTACAACATGACCTTCGAGATCCACGCTCGATCACTCGGCCGTATTGCGTTCCACCCGAACGCGGCCGTCGCCCTGACCCAAGACCCCGACAACTTCCACGACTATCTCAAGCAGGTCGGCCGCTGGTCGCTCGGCTTCTGGCAGACCGTCATACGTCACCCGTGGCAACCCCGAAAATTCTGGCTCGCCCTGTACCTCTACATCGCCGAACTGGTGACCAGCAGCATATTGCTCGTGCTGTTGGTGCCCCTCATCGCGCTCTCGGCTGCCAGCGGAGTCTTCACCTCGCTGGGGTGGAACGGTATGGTCGGTGGGTTCGAGGTCGCCGTGGTCATCTCGCCCGGCGTACTGATACTCGGTATCGTCATCCCCGACTACCTCCTGACGATCTTTGCCGCCATAGTCGCCCGCAGACCGAGTTTTCTGCTCTATGGGTTCGCCTTCCCGGTTCTGCGGCTCATCGACGCAGCCCTGTGCCTGCACCGCCTGCCGGAGGCGATTGTGGGAGAGTCGACAGGAGCATGGACCAGCCCCTCACGGCGCGCCCCCGAGCTCACCTCACATGGCCGCGGGGCCGACGGCGAGAGCTGAGGCCGACGACGATTCGGTTTCTGCGTGCCATAGCATTGCCAGAAGATCGGCGCGGGAATGAGCACCCGTTTTTCGGTAGACATGGGTCAATCTGACCTCGACCGTGCGCAGCGACACGAAAAGGCGTGCGGCAATCTCTTTGTTGCGGTGTCCGTGTTGCAGCAGAACCACGATCTCCTGCTCACTCGGGGTGAGGTCGACGAGAAGCCCGACCCCCTTCGGTGGCGGTTCAGGCACTCGATGTGGTCGGATGCTCGCCAGCACCCAGCCGTTTGCACCAATGCTGGCGAATATCTGGCGCGCATTGGCACGCACCCGGTTCGCATGCTCGAATTGCGACAGTTGATCAAGCCGGTAGGCGTAGCTCAACATCAGCCGGCCCAGCTCATAGGGTGAGTCATCCGGTCTATAGTCGCTGATCGCACTGTCGAATGCAGCAATCGTGAGGGCATCGGGGGCGAGCAGCGCGCGAGCCCTCGCTCCTGCGAGAGTCGCCCAACGCGACGGCATTCTCGCGCACAGCTCATCGAAGTCGAGGAACAGAACCTGCGCTTCGCGGCGAGAGCCTGCCATCAGCGTTGCTTCGATCAGGTCGACATCGTGCCGGGCGTGCAAGGCGAGCGACATCTGAAGGGTGACCGCGCGAACGCGATGAAAATAGCCCAGGGCCTGCTCGACATTGCCCCGCATCAGGTCGAAGGTACCTTCCGCCGAAAAGAGGCGAGCAGCAAGCACGGGGTTGCGCTCACGCTCGAGCATCGACTCGCATTCGGCCATGAGGGCGCGCGCTTCCGAGGGCAGCCCTCGTACTTCGAGACTCCACGCCTGCAGAAGAGTGCGCCGAAACCGAAATACTTCGGATGCACTCGAAAGATCGCCAACGAATCTGATCGCATAATGCAAGTGGCCAGAGCGCACGTCGTTCTCAGCGGCATACACGCCGCTGACCTCATGCAGGGCTCGATCGGATTCGCCTGCGTGCACCAAGGTTCCCACGAAGACTTTTCTGGCCTGAGCGTGGTGCTCGGCAAAACTGAGGGCCCGGCCCACCAATGTCTGCAGAGCGAGCGGCATCGATGAAATCCCAGAGGAGTCGAGAGCTGCCTGCTGAATCTCGCGGGGCTCGAGGCCACCTGCCAGCGCCGTCACTACCGAGTGCTCCCACTGCAGGAGGGGGCCAGCTCGCCCGGGGTACACCTCTCGGTCGATTCGTGAGAGAAGTTCGAGAGCACCACTCGCTTCGCCTCGCTCTGCACGCACAAACGCCATGGCTCCCAGAAGGCGCAGTGTGAGCGCAGTGGAGCCCGGTTGGGAATCTTCGAGTCGCGCTTCGACCTCGTTCGGCGAGAGGTGTTCGTCGAGCAGAAATTCGATGTGGGTCTTGATGAGCTGAAGCTCGAGCGCTTCGCTCGGCGGAATGTCGGCATCGAGAGAGATTTGGCAGTAGCGCAGCGCGATGATGAGATCCCCGTGTTCAAAGAACGCTGTCGCCAGATCTCTCAGGTGGTCGTCTATGCGATCGGGTGGCAGCTGATTTCCGCGCGCTCGTTCGCAACATTCGATCGCGGCACTGCGATGACCACCGGCGGCCAGGGCTGTGGCAGCGGCGAGAAGCAGCTTGGCACCCCAATTGTGAGGTGATATCCATGACTCGTGCCAGACAGCCATTGCCGCATCGATGTTCTGATTGCGTTCAGCCATCAGGGTGTGAATCTCGCGTCGCTCTATCGCGGGCATGGCCCAGTAGGTTCCTGACCGCACCAATCCGCTCGAGACGCGCACGCAGCCGGCCTCTGCTGTCACAACCCCTGACGCCAGAAGTTCGTCGAGTGCGTCTGAAGCCTCCGTCGACTCATCGAGTAGAGCGTCGAGATGGGTCAACGGCGCGGCGCAGATGTTTTTGAAGAGTTGTAACGCAGGAGCAGTCAGGCCGGAGACAGCCTGACGGGCGATGTGCCTGGTGCGAGCCCCCAATCTGAAGGGGAGGACAAGCGAACCAGTGCCAGCCGATTCGACGGAGGGCAGCATCTGCATAATGGCAAGGGGCAGACCATCTGCGTAGCTACAGACGATCTGAACCAGCGCATCGTCGAGCGGCAGCGGCACCGTCTCCGCAATGAGGTGAGCGATTTCATTTGGCGTGAGTGGTGCGAGCAACACGCTCGACACACCGGAGAACGCCGAGAGGGGAGACAGGCGAACCGCGCCGGGCGCACCCCGTTCTGAGAGGGCCAACCCGGCCATGTCGTCGCCGACGGCTTCGATACTCGCAACGAGGCTCACGTTTGTAGAACTGAGTCGCGTGCTCATGTAACTCAGAATTGCGAGGCTCTCTTTGTCCATCTGGTCGATGTCGTCGACGAACACAAGCACCGGTTCGAGGGCGAGCCCTCTCAGCAGCATGAGAAGGGTCTCGGCCGCGGCGAAGAGGTCGGCGTTATCGGTCGAAACCAGAGCGAACCGCCCCGTGAACTGGGCGAGTCTCGCGTCACCGATCTTTGTCAGAACGGCAGAGAGACCTGACAGGGGGTAGAGCATCTCTGCGCGCGATATTCGCACGAGGATCGCGTGCGTGGCGACCGAGGCGAGGGCGCTTTCGATCAGATGTGTGCGACCAGAACCTAGTGTACCGCACACAATCAACGCACCCTCCTCGCGACTCGAGGCGAGCAAGCTGATTCTCTCTAACGCTGATGAGCGCTGAACGGTATCCATTGACGCATCTTTCGCACGGGTCTGGGCGCGAATTCCTTCATTTTGGCTAGTTCAAGCGAAAATTTACTTACGATTGATACGTTCTCAGGCATGCGCGACGGGCGCTAGTACCCTAACGGGGGGCTCAGAACCGGTATCGCGCAGTGAGCGCATTCGCCACCCGGGCGTAGGTTCGGGCATCCAGAGCCGCGCCCTCGCGGCGCATACCGCCGTCACTGACGCGAAACAGTCGGTCGAGGCGCGCCCACGACGCGCGACCCGACGAATCCCACGGGCCCGGGCCGAGACGAAGCGCGCCCCGGTCGCCGTCATGCGACGTGCTGGTGAGCTGGATGCCCAGCACCGAGCTGCCCGTCAGCCGTGCCACGATGAGCACGGGGCGGTCTTTGCCTCGCCCATCGTTCTCTTCGTAGGGCACCCATGCCCACACGACCTCACCAGGATCAGGCCGCGCATCGGCCTTCGGCGCGTACGAGAGCTTCAGCCCCCGCAGCCGCGCAGGGTCGATTTGTGTTGTGAGCGACGAACTGCGGGAAGCGGTGGAGACTCGTGAGACAGCACGGCCAGTGGAGTCACCGCCGCCGAACAGGCGCCTGAGCGCATGAAAAAAGCCTGTGAGACGAGCCATACGGCTACCGTCTCACAGGCTCACGCGCGCAGTCACCCGCGACACAGCAGTGCCCAGCACACTGGCTCAGCTCGTACCGCGCCCGGTCTTCTGTTGCAGACGATCGATGTGCTCTGACGCCTCGGCCTTCGTGAGGTCGGCCGGAAGAGTCTCGCCCGCCTCTCGCGCAAGGGTGTCGAGGTAGCTGCGTTGGGGGCCTGTCATCGGCTCATCGCCTGTCACCCAGTCGGCCGGGTCTTTGCTGGCGTCGGTCGACGGGTCGGGGCGAGCACCGCCCAGGGTCTCACCCTCGAGTTCGGAGTTCGACTCCGGGTCGGTCTCTGGCGCGTCGCTCAATCGCGAAGGCTCTCTTTGTAGTCGTTCTTCGCCTCTGTCGCGTCACGGTTCTTCTCCGCAGCCTTCACATCGGCGTTAGCCTTGGCCTCGTCAGCCTTGTCTGAAAGACGGCCCTTAGTGTCGTCGACAGTGCGGCTGATCTTCTCGCCGGTTGCTTCTGCGGCTTCTTTAGCGTTGTCTAGCAGGCCCATGATGTACTCCTTCGCGTTGATCGGTTCTTCAACCCTAAAGACCTTGGCAAAGGGTCGTAAAGGTCATGGTGGGTTTTCTCAGATCGTGCTAAGGCATACTGAAAGTCGGCAACGAGGCCAAGAGAGGCATACTGCAGATGAGCGTCAGCACCCCGTCAACACCCGCGAAGAACCGGCCCTGGCTCTCGAGTTATGCCGAGGGGGTGCCGAGCGACATCGAGCTGCCCACGGGGTCGCTGGTCGACCTCATCGAGGCGAGTGTGAAGAAGTACGGCCCGAAGGTCGCCCTCGAATTCTTCGGTGCCGAGACCACCTACCGCGAGCTCGGCGAGCAGATCGAACGCGCCGCAGAGGGCCTCAGAAAGCTCGGCGTCGAGCACGGTGACCGCGTCGCCCTCGTGCTGCCGAACTGCCCCCAGCACATCGTCGCGTTCTACGCGGTGCTCCGACTCGGGGCCATCGTCATCGAACACAACCCGCTCTACACGCCGCGAGAACTGCGGCACCAGTTCGAAGACCACGGAGCCGCCGTGGTCATCGCCTGGGACAAGGTCTGCGACACCGTGCAGAAGATGCCAGCCGACCTGGCCGTGAAGCACCTCATCTCGGTCGACCTCACCGAGGCCATGCCGCTGCACACCCGCCTTGCTCTTCGCCTGCCGGTGAAGAAGGCGCGGGATGCCCGGGCCGCCCTGCACGCGCCCGTGCGCGGCACCATCCCCTGGCACACCCTGCTCGAGAACCGCCGCATCAAGCAGTCGCGCCCGCGCCCCGCCGTCTCTGACATCGCTCTGCTGCAGTACACGAGCGGCACCACGGGAACCCCCAAGGGCGCCATGCTGACCCACCTCAACCTGCACGTCAATGCGCTGCAGGGGCGAGCCTGGCTGCCGCAGCTCACCGAGGGCACCGAGGTCGTCTACGGGGTGCTGCCCATGTTCCACGCGTACGGGCTCACGCTCTGCCTCACCTTCTCGATGAGCGCCGGGGCACGGCTGGTGCTGCTGCCGCGGTTCGACGTCGACCTGGTGCTGCAGGCGGCGAAGAAGCATCCGCCCACCTTTTTGCCGGCCGTACCGCCGATCTACCAGCGGCTCGCCGCGGGGGCTCACGAGCGCGGGGTCGATCTGTCGGGCATCCGGTTCGCCATCTCGGGGGCGATGAACCTGCCGGTGGCCACGGTCGAGCTCTGGGAGAGCGTCACGGGAGGCCTGCTGGTCGAGGGCTACGGCCTCACCGAGACCTCGCCCGTCGCCCTGGCGAATCCGGTCGGGCCGAGCCGCCGGCCCGGCACCATCGGCGTGCCGTTTCCGAATACCGAGATTCGCATCGTCGACCCCGAGAACACTTCGAACGACCGGGCCGTCGGTGAGGCCGGCGAGCTGCTCATCCGCGGCCCGCAGGTGTTCGCAGGCTACTGGCAGAAACCCGACCAGTCACGCGAAGTGCTGATCGAGGGCGGCTGGTTTCGCACCGGAGACATCGTGTCGATCGACGCCGACGGCTTCGTGAGTGTCGTCGACCGCATCAAAGAACTCATCATCACGGGCGGGTTCAACGTGTCGCCCTCTGAGGTCGAAGACGCCGTGCGTCAGCACCGGTCGGTGAAAGACGTGGCGGTCGTGGGTCTGCCGGGCAGTGGCGGCGGAGAAGACGTCGTGGCCGCTGTCGTTCTGAACCCGGGGGCGTCGCTCGACGAGAAGGCCATCCGCGACTTCAGTCGCGAGCACCTCACCGCGTACAAGGTTCCCAAGCGCGTGGTGGTGCTCGATGAGCTGCCCACGTCGCTCATCGGCAAGGTTCTCCGCCGGCAGGTGCGCGAGAAGCTGCTGCACGAGTAGCTGGCGCAGGAGGAGCTACTGCACGAGTAGCTACTGACACAGACAGAACCGGGCGCCCCTCGCGATGAGGAACGCCCGGCTCTGGCTGTGGTGCAGGTGAGGCAGTGGTTATGCGGGGTCGAGCACGTAGCTCTCTTCGCCATGAACCACGGTGTCGACACCGGCGACTTCGTCTTCGGTGCTGATGCGGAACCCGATGGTCTTCTGAATGGCCGTACCGAGCAGCCAGGCAATGACGAACGAGAACACGAGTACCGAACCGGCACCGACCGCCTGCGCGCCGAGCTGGCTGAGCGGGTTCGAGTCACCGTTGCCGATGCGGTCGATCAGGCCGATGCCGGTACCGAAGATACCGATGTAGAGCGTTCCGATGATTCCGCCGACGAGGTGAATACCCACGACGTCGAGCGAGTCATCGAAGCCGAGCTTGAACTTCAGCTCGATGGCGAGGCAGCAGATCGCGCCGGTGACGGCACCGAGAACCATGCCCCAGCCGGGCGTGAGGATGTTACAGGCCGGGGTGATGGCCACGAGGCCGGCGACGGCGCCGGATGCCGCACCGATCGATGTCGGCTTACCGTCTTTGAACTTCTCGACGATGAGCCAACCGAGGATGGCCGCGGCGGGAGCGGCGAGCGTATTGATCCATGCGATGGCGGCCGTTCCATTGACAGCTGCTGCAGAACCGGCGTTGAAGCCGAACCAGCCGAACCACAGCAGAGCGGCGCCGAGCAGGGTCAGCGGCACGTTGTGCGGCTTCTGGATGCCCTTCTGAAAACCGATGCGCTTACCGAGTACGAGAGCGAGCGCGAGGCCCGCGGCACCGGCGTTGATGTGCACCGCAGTACCACCGGCGAAGTCGTTGACGCCCATGTTGAAGACGATCCACCCACCGTCGGTTGCCGCACCCGTGGTCGGGTCAGCGGTGAAGTTGAACACCCAGTGAGCGACCGGGAAGTACACGATGGTCACCCAGAGGAAGGCGAAGAGCATCCAGGAGCCGAACTTCGCGCGGTCGGCGATGGCGCCCGAGATCAGAGCGACGGTGATGATTGCGAAAGTGGCCTGGAAGCCCGCGAACGCCAGCCCGTACAGGTTCGCACCCGAGCCGTCGGGCGCACCCACAAGGTCGCCCAGCAGGAACTGGCCGCTCGGGTTGCCAAGAACGCCGGGGATCAGGTCGTTCGAGGTGTTGCCCGCCACTGTGCCGAAGGCCAAGCCGTAACCGTAGATGACCCACAGAACCCCAACGAGGCCCATGGCGCCAAAGCTCATCATCATCATGCTGACGACGCTGCGGGCCTTGACCATGCCACCGTAGAAGAAGGCAACTCCCGGGGTCATGATGAGTACGAGGGCTGCTGCAACGAGCAACCATAAAGCGTTGACGGTGGTGGTCAAATCACCGATTGTCGGGTCCGCTGTGATCATGTGAACCTAATACCTCTCTCAGAACTGAGTCAATGCGCCGTTGCCCAGTGCGCCCACGGTTCGGGCCTGTTGCCTCGGCTACGCCAATAGCTTCGTGGTTCGAGGTTTCGGCTGAGGTGAATCCATGTTTCGAGCAGGTAACGCGACAGGCCGATTTGTAACAACTGTGTTTCTGAAAACCGGCAGTTCCATCGAAAGAACCACCCCCCATTTTGGGAGGTGGGAGAGGTGTGTTATTTCTGCGTGGAGGCGATCAACCGGGAGGCGGCGCGCAGGTATTTCTTGCGATAGCCGCCGTTCATCATGTCACCGGCGAACACCTCGTCGAGGGCGAGACCCGAAGCGTAGACGGGCAGCTGGGCGTCGTACACGCGGTCGATGAACGCCACCAGGCGGAGCGCATCGGTCTGGTTCTTCAGCTCGCTGACGTCGGTGAGCACCAAGGCGTCGACGCCGTCGAGGAGTTTCACGTACTTCGACGGGTGCAGTGAACCGAGAAACTGTACAAGGTCGTCGAACGCGTCGACGGTGAACCGCGACCCGTCGCTCTCGAGCCGCCCGAGCTTTTCGTCGAGTTCCGCGGGTGACAGCGACTTCGCGTGCCCTTCGATGTTGCGACGGCGGTAGTCGAGCCCGTCGATGCGAATGATGTCGAAGCGCCCCGAGAGCGCCTGAATCTCGCGCAGAAAGTCTTGAGCGGCGAATCGGCCCTCGCCAAGAGCGTTCGGCGGGGTGTTCGATGTGGCAGCGAGCCGGGTGCCGGTGGCCACGAGGTCGGCCAGCAGCCGGGTCATCATCATGGTGTCGCCCGGGTCGTCGAGCTCGAACTCGTCGATGGCGATGAGCTTTGCGCCCGTGAGCAGTTTGACGGTGTCGGCATAGCCGAGCGCTCCAACGAGGGCGGTGAACTCTATGAAGGTGCCGAAGAACTTGGGTGCGGGTGCCGCGTGCCAGAGCGCCGCCAGCAGATGGGTCTTGCCCACGCCGAACCCTCCGTCGAGGTAGATGCCCGGTTTGGAGTCGGATGCCCTGGGCTTGCGACTGAAGAAACCGGCCGGCTTCGCTGGAGCGAACGAACCGGCGAAGTCTCGCACCTTCTGCAGTGTTTCGGCTTGTGACGCGTGATCGGGGTCGGGCCGGTACGAGTCGAACGAGGCCGTGTCAAACTGGCGCGGTGGCACCAGCACGGCCGCCATCTCGGCTCCCGTCAGAGTGGGGCGCAGATCGGTCAGGTGCAATGGAATAGTTGTACTACCGCTGTCGGTTGTCATCACTGGCAATTAAAGCGCAATTCCACGCACCCTGAACCACCTTGAAAACTGTGAAGCACCGTGCACCACCGGCCGTACGGCCACAACTGGAGGTAACAATGGCTGTCGAAACCGACACCTCACCCAAGTTCGCCGAATACGCGCATCCCGACCGCCTCGTGAGTACCGAATGGTTGGCAGAACACCTCGGCGACACCGACCTGGTGGTTGTGGAATCTGACGAAGACGTTCTGCTCTACGAGACAGGGCACATCAGTGGTTCGGTGAAGATCGACTGGCACACCGACCTCAACGACCCGGTGACCCGCGACTACATCTTCGGCGAAGAGTTCGCCACGCTGGTGGGCTCGAAGGGCATCGACCGCAACTCCACCGTGGTCATCTACGGCGACAAGAGCAACTGGTGGGCCGCCTACACGCTGTGGGTGTTCACCCTGTTCGGCCACGAAGACGTGCGTCTGCTCGACGGCGGCCGCGGCAAGTGGATCGCCGAGGGCCGCCCGGTGACCACCGACGAGACCGACGTGACGCCGGTGGAGTACCCCATCGTCGAGCGCAGCGACGTGGCCATCCGCGCCTTCAAAGACGACGTGCTCGAACACCTCGAGCGACAGGGTGTTCTCGTCGACGTTCGCTCGCCAGAAGAGTTCAGCGGCGAACGCACCACCGCGCCCGCCTACCCCGAAGAGGGTGCGCTGCGTGCCGGGCACATTCCGACCGCGCACAACGTGCCCTGGGCGAAGGCGGCCGCCGACGACGGAACCTTCAAGCCACTGGCCGACCTGAATGACATCTACCGTGAGGGCCTCGGCCTGAACGACGGCGACGACGTCATCGCGTACTGCCGCATCGGTGAGCGCTCGAGCCACACCTGGTTCGTGCTCACCCACCTGCTCGGCTTCGAGGGCGTTCGCAACTACGACGGTTCGTGGACCGAGTGGGGTTCTGCCGTGCGTGTTCCCATCGTTCAGGGCTCGGCCCGCGGCGAGCACGTCTCGAAGTAGCCGTTCGTGACCGACACCGAGCTGCAGCCCGCCCTCGCCGAGATTCGTGACGACTTTCTGGCGCTCACGATGAAAGAGCGGCTGCAACTGCTGCTCGAGTTCTCGAACGAGCTACCCGAACTGCCCCCGCGCTATGCCGAGCATCCTGACCTCTTCGAACGCGTCGTCGAATGCCAGTCTCCGGTCTTCATCTTCGTCGAGGTCGGCGATGACAACGTGGTTCAGCTGTTCGCAACGGCCCCCGCCGAGTCGCCGACCACCCGCGGGTTCGCGTCGATTCTGGCGCAGGGCCTCGGTGGTCTCACTGCCGACGAGGTACTGGCCGTGCCCGACGACTTCCCCCAGATGCTCGGGCTCTCACAGGCCGTCTCTCCGCTACGACTGCGCGGCATGTCGGCGATGCTCGGCCGCACCAAACGCCAGGTGCGCGAACGGATGCACGGCTGAGGCTGCGCGGCCGGTACTGTTCGGCTGGTACTGGCTGGTATTGGCTGGTATTGGCCGGTACTGTTCGGCCGGTAACAGCCGGCCGCCGCCCCTCAGCCCACCAACCCCCGCGCGCTCAGCCAGTCGCGAATAGAACTCGTGTAACGCGCGGGGTCGTAGTTCCACAGCCGCACGTGCTTCGCGTTCGAGAACGAGACCAGCGTCACGAGGTCGGGCCGCGCGTGGGCGAGCCGACGCGACGCTGTCGACGGCACGAACCCGTCGTCGTCGCTGTGCAGAATGAGCACAGGGAAGGCGATCTCAGAGGCCCGAGCCACGAAGTCGAGCCGCTTGAAGTTGATCGGCTGTGATTGACCGGTGACGGCCCGCCCCATCGTGCTGCCGATCGTGGCCATGACGCCCTTCGAGATGGGCTCGGGCAGGTGGTTGAGGTGGCCCTGGAAGACAATGGTGTCACTCCAGGCGACTACGGGTGAATCGAGTACGACGGCCCTGATGTACGAGGCGTTGATCGACCGGGTGGCTGCCTGCAGAACGGTGGCACCGCCCATCGACCAGCCCATCAGAACGAGCTGCTTCGCGCCGTGCTCGATGGCGTACTTCATGGCCGAATCGACGTCGTGCCACTCGGTGTCACCGAGGGCGTAACGCCCGTCAGAACTGCGAGGCGCATCGCCGTCATTGCGGTACGAGATCTGCAGAGTGGTGTAGCCGAGTTCGTGAAACAGGGGCAGTGCGCGAATGGTCTCGGCGCGGCTGACACCTCTGCCGTGCACGGCGATCATCCAGCGGTCGCTGGTCGCGATCGGAACAGCGGGGGCAGCAGCGGCGGCGGGAACAGCGGCGGCGCTCGGCTCGGTGATGAGCCAGGCGGGAGCCGGGCCGAGCTCCGTTTCGACCGCGACGTCTGTCACGGAGAACCCGAGCTCGCGGGGGTCGAGAAAGTACCAACTGCCGAGGCGGCACCAACGGGCATCCGAAAGCTCACCGAAATCGACGGCCTCGAGGCTGCGGGTGACCCGGCCCGCCTCGACCGAGACGATGTCGCCGATGCGAGCGTGGCCGGTGCCCCCGGCGAACCAGAGACTGTACCGACCGGCGACCAGGGAGTCGGCCGAGACGCCGAGCGTGATGGTGCCGTTCGCCTCATCGACCCCGTGGATGCGCAGGTTCTCGGTGGCCGAATCGGTGGGAATGACGACCGAACGAGAGAACTTCGCGGTGACGAAAGCGGCCGAGGCCGCAACTGCTGTTGCGAGGGTGCCTGCCGCAATGGCGGCCACCAACCAGGGGGCCACCGCAGAGGGTCGGCCCTTCACAACGGGCTCTCGATCGTTTTTCATGCACACACCTTTGCAGACAGCTCGTCACACACCGTACAAACGGCGTGCCTTCCCAGCAGACACTCAAAAAAACTCTAGTCTGACGACGTGTCCGATTCCCCCTTCAGCCCCGCGGTGCCCCCCGCATTCGCGGCGGCCCTCGAATCACTGCGCACCGCAGCCACCCGGCCAGAGCTCGTCGTGAACGAGATCGCCTCGCCCCCCAACCTCGCGCCGTACTCCATCGCCCTGTCGGCCGATGTGACGCCGCTACGGCATGGGTCAGACTCAGACCTCGGCACGGGCCGCTTCATTCTGCTGCACGACCCTGATGAGCCCGAGGCGTGGGGTGGGGCCTTTCGCGTAGTGTGCTTCGTTCAGGCCCCCCTCGAAACCGAGATCGGGCTCGACCCCTTTCTCGCCGATGTCACGTGGTCGTGGCTCATCGATGCGCTCGACACCAAGGGCGCGAAGTACTCGCATGCTTCGGGTACAGCAACTAAAATACTGTCATCAGGCTTCGGCGAACTCGCCAAGCAGGGTGACGGCGCCCAGATCGAACTGCGCGCGTCATGGACTCCGAAGGACGCAGATGTGAAGACCCATGTCGAAGGTTGGGGAGAGCTGCTCTGCATGCTCGCCGGCCTGCCCCCGGTGGCAGACGGCGTGAGCCTGCTGGCGGCAAGGCGCGCAGCGCGTGAGTGACCCGCAGCAGACAGACCCGCTCGCGACAGACCCGCTCGTGCACGACGCGTTGGTCACAGACGCGCTGGTGACAGACGCGCTGAGAACTCCTGTTCTGCCGACGACGCCCTATGACGTCATCGACACGCGCGAGGGCTACCTCGCTGCGGTCGAGCTCATTGCCGCCGGTACCGGCCCCATCGCGATCGACGCCGAACGCGCGTCGGGTTTCAAGTACTCACAGCGCGCCTACCTGATTCAGCTGTACCGGCGAGGTGCCGGCACTTTTCTGTTCGACCCGCCGCCCATCGGCTCGTTCGCCGAGCTGTCAGAGCTCATCTCCCGTCACGAGTGGGTGTTGCACGCGGCGAGCCAAGACCTGGCATGCCTCCGCGAGGTCGACCTCGCGCCCACCGTCATCTTCGACACCGAACTGGCCGCACGCCTGCTCGGACTGCCGCGGGTGGGGCTCGGCACCGTGGTCGAAGAGTTGCTGGGCATCCACCTGGCAAAAGAGCACTCGGCGGCCGACTGGTCGACGAGGCCGCTGCCCGCTTCGTGGCTGACGTACGCTGCACTCGACGTCGAGCTTCTCATCGACCTTCGTGACGCGATGGTCGAACTGCTCACCGAGCAGGGAAAGACCGAGATCGCGCGCCAGGAGTTTCAGGCCACCCTCGACAAAGAAGCCAAGCCTCCCCTGGCCGACCCGTGGCGCCGGCTCTCGGGGGTCAGCGCGCTCCGCGGAGCCAAGAACCTGGCCGCGGCTCGAGAACTGTGGCTCGCGCGCGATGAGCTAGCACGGTCGACCGACGTCGCACCGGGGCGCCTCGTGCCCGACCTCTCGCTGATGGCGGCCGCACGCGCGCTGCCAGAGTCGAAACGCGATCTTGCCGCTATGCGTGAGTTCACGGGCCGGGCGTCACGCTCGGAGCTCGACCGCTGGTGGAACGCCATCGAGGTGGGGCGGGCATCCACCACCCCGCCCGTCACCACGCGTTCTGCTGACACCCTCCCGCCCCCGCGCAGCTGGTCAGACCGTAACCCCGAGGCGGATGCCCGGCTGAAGGCCGCGCGCCAAGCCCTGCTCGCGCTCGGTGAAGAGCACCGCATTCCGCTCGAGAACCTGCTCACGCCCGAACTGCTGCGTCGGCTCGCCTGGAGCCCGCCGGTCGTCGTGAGCGCCGAGAGCGTTGCCACGTCGTTGACCGTGGCCGGCGCGCGGCCGTGGCAGGTTGAGCTAACCGCACAGTCAATTGCGCAAGCCTTTGTAGACGCTCCACAACACGTCGCCGACGACGTCGACACTGAATCGTAGAAAAGGGCAATCGATTACGGGGTCGAAAAGGCCCCGCATAAGATCGGAACGATTCTTATTCCGGGAGGCATGAGGCATAGTGGCCGCAATATCTGAAGTCGTTTTTGTTGACGGAGTTCGCACCCCCTTCGGGCGTGCAGGCGAAAAAGGAATGTACTGGAACACCCGGGCTGACGACCTGATAGTGAAAGCCATGCTCGGCCTGCTCGAGCGCAACCCCAACGTGCCGCACGACCGTATCGACGAGGTCGCCATCGCCGCGACCACGCAGCAGGGCGACCAGGGCCTGACCCTCGGCCGCACGGCAGCGCTGCTCGCGGGGCTCCCCCAGTCGGTGCCCGGGTTCGCCATCGACCGCATGTGTGCGGGTGCGATGACGAGCGTCACGACGACGGGCAGCGGTATCGGTTTCGGCGCCTACGACATCGTCATCGCCGGTGGTGTCGAGCACATGGGTCGGCACCCGATGGGCTTCGGGGCCGACCCCAACCCGCGTTTTCTCTCTGAGCGGCTGGTGGGCGAAGAGGCTCTGAACATGGGGTCGACGGCCGAACGCATCCATGACCGTTTTCCGCAGCTCACCAAAGAGCGCGCAGACCACTACGCACTCCGCTCGCAGCAGAAGGTCGCGGCGGCGTACGCGGCCAACAAGATTCAGCCCGACCTCATTCCTGTTGCCATTCGCAGCGAGAGCGGCTGGGGCCTCGCCACGGCCGACGAGGCGCCCCGCCCCGAGACCACCATGGAGGGCCTCGCGAACCTGCGCACGCCGTTCCGCCCGCACGGCCGGGTCACCGCCGGCAACTCGTCAGGGCTGAATGACGGCGCCACGGCGGCCATTCTGGCCAGCGGCTCGGTCGTGAAAGAGCTGGGCCTCACGGCCAAGATGCGCATGGTGAGCTTCGCGTTCGCCGGCGTAGCACCCGAGATCATGGGCATCGGCCCCGTGCCCTCCACCGAGAAGGCCCTGAAGAAGGCCGGCCTGTCGATCACCGACATCGGGCTGTTCGAGCTCAACGAAGCCTTCGCCGTTCAGGTGCTGTCGTTTCTCGACCACTTCGGCATCGACGACGACGACCCGCGTGTGAACGAATACGGCGGGGCCATCGCGCTCGGCCACCCGCTGGCGTCGTCGGGCGTTCGCCTGATGAACCAGCTTGCCCGGCAGTTCTCTGAACACCCCGAGGTTCAGTACGGTCTCACCGCCATGTGCGTCGGCCTCGGCCAGGGCGGCAGCGTCATCTGGGAGAACCCGAACTACGACCGAAAGGCGAAGAAGTCGCGCTGAGCGCCGACTGACATACTGCTATGACGAACTACGCTGAAGTTGATTTCTCAGAGCTCATCGCATTCTCGGTCGACGAGGTCGTGACGCACTCATACGTGCGTGATATTCCGCTCGCGAGCGGTAAGACACTCGCCCTCCTCACCCTCGACAACGGCCGCGACCACACCCGGCCGAGCACGCTCGGCCCGGTCAGCCTGGTCGAGTACGGGCAGGCACTCGACGGCCTGAAGCAGCGCGCGGCCGCGGGCGAGATCGATGCCGTGGCGGTGACGGGCAAGCCGTTCATCCTCGCTGCCGGCGCAGACCTCAGCAAGGTGGGCGACGTCACCTCGCGGGCGATGGCCAAGCAGATGGCGCAGTTGGGCCACTTCGCGCTGGCGAAGCTCGGCGAGGTGGGCGTGCCTTCGTTTACCTTCATCAACGGCCTCGCCCTCGGCGGTGGCGTGGAGATCGGTCTGAATGGCGACTACCGCACTGTCGACGCCGGCATCGCGGCACTGGGCCTACCCGAGGTCTTTCTCGGCATCATCCCGGGCTGGGGAGGCGCCTACCTGCTGCCGAACCTCATCGGCATCGAGAATGCCCTCAAAGTGATCATCGAGAACCCGCTGAAGAACAACCGCACCCTGAAGGGTAAAGATGTTCTCGAGCTGGGCATGGCCGACGCCATGTTCTCGTCGGCCAACTTTCTCGAAGATTCCCTGCGCTGGGCTGACGGCGTCCTAACCGGTGCTGTCACCGTCAAACGCTCGAACGCACCCGGCAAGGTGGAACGCCTGGTCAAGTGGGACGCGGCCGTCGGCATCGCGCGCAAGATGCTCGAAGGTCGTATCGGCACCGTGGCGAAGTCACCCTACGCAGCACTCGACCTGCTGAAGGCCGCCAAGTCGGGAACGAAAGAAGAGGGGTTCGCGCGCGAAGACGAAGCGCTGGCCGACCTCGTGGCTGGCGACCAGTTTCGCGCGAGCATCTATGCCTTCAATCTCGTGCAGAAGCGGGCCAAGCGCCCGGCCGGCGCGCCCGACAAGGCACTGGCGAAGAAGGTCGGCAAGGTCGGCGTCATCGGTGCCGGCCTCATGGCCAGCCAGTTCGCTCTGCTCTTCGTGCGCCGTCTGCAGGTGCCGGTCGTCATCACTGACCTCGACCAGGCTCGGGTCGACAAGGGCCTCGGCTATATCAGAGGCGAGATTGCCGGCCTGCTCGCGAAGGGCCGCATCTCCCCCGACGAGTCGAATCGCCTCAACGCGCTCATTTCCGGCACCACGAACAAGGCCGACTTCGCCGATGCAGACTGGGTCATTGAGGCCGTCTTCGAAGAGCTCGGTGTGAAGCAAGACGTCTTCGCCGACATCGAGCAGTACATCTCCGAAACCGCTGTTCTGGCCACCAACACCTCGTCGCTGTCAGTCGAAGCCATCGCCTCGAAGCTGAAGCACCCCGAGCGGGTAGTGGGTTTCCACTTCTTCAACCCGGTGGCCGTCATGCCCCTCATTGAAGTGGTCAACACACCGCTGACCGACGAGGCCACGCTCTCGACTGCCATGGTGACCGCCGCCAAGCTGCGCAAGAACGCTGTCATCACGCGGGACACCCCTGGGTTCGTGGTGAATCGCATTCTCGCAAAGCTGCTCGGTGAGGCAATGCATGCCGTCGACACCGGCACTTCGTTCGAGGTCGTGAACACCGCCCTTGCACCATTCGGGCTGCCCATGACCTCGTTCGAACTGCTCGAACTGGTGGGGCTGAAAGTGGGCGCCCACGTTCTCGACACGCACCACGCGGCTTTCCCCGACCGGTTCTTCGAGAGCGCCAATCTGCATAAGTTGGCCGACCACGGCAAGATCTTCGAGCGCGACGCCAAGGGCAAGATCAAGGGCTTCGACAAGCAGGCGGTCGCCATCGTCGCCGGCGGAACAGAGCCCATGACCGGCGAACAGATCCTCCGCCGCGTCGAAGACGGCCTGGCTGACGAGATTCATCGCATGCTCGACGACGACGTGGTGCACGCCGCCGAAGACATCGACCTCTGCGTCATTCTCGGGGCGGGCTGGCCTTTTCAGATGGGCGGCGTGACACCCTACCTCGACCGCGTGGGTGCCAGCGAACGGGTCTTCAACGACACCTTTCACCACCCCCGCATCGCGGGCGTGAACTGACACTCGGTCTTCGTCTGCACGGTGTGGGCTCTATGCCTCCACACCGTGCAGCGCCCTAGTGTGGAGGCATGGCCAAGACCCAGTACTACGTTGCGTCGAGTCTCGACGGCTTCATTGCCGATGCCGACGGCACGATGGACTGGCTGCTGCAGTTCGGTTTCGACTCCCACGAAACGCATTACAAAGCCTTTCTGGCCGACGTCGGTGCGCTCATTATGGGCTCTGCGACGTACCAGTTCATCGTCGACGAAGAGCTTCAGGCCTGGCCCTATGGCGATATGCCCATCTGGGTGCTGACCACCCGTGAGCTGCCCACCGCCGAGGGCGCCAACGTCTTCTTCACCAGCGAGAGCCCCGAGGTCGTCGCCACGCGTGCGCTGGCCGCCGCCGCCGGTGCGAATGTGTGGATCGTCGGTGGCGGCAACGTGGCGGCGCAGTTCGCCGGGCGAGGCCTGCTCGACGAACTGATTGTCAGCGTGATGCCCATCGTGCTCGGCTCGGGCACTCCCCTGCTGCCTCTCACGGGCGACCCGCGCCGTCTGCAGTTGCTGGCGACAACCCCCTTCGACGGCGGTGCCGTGGGGCTGTCGTACAGCCTCAGCTGAGATGACCGGGCCTCGGCTCCAGGTTGACGAGCATCTCTCAGGCGCGGGTCGGTCCTTCTACTCGAACTGGACGTCCCAAGACGGAACAATCGGAGAGCCATATCCAGAATCTGCTTTGAAGAATTCACTGAGATAGCTCTTGGACACTCCCAAAGAAATTTGGCTCGTGGTCTCAAAAACGCACGATCCCGCCGCCTCGGCATCGACCGTCCGCAACTCGTCGGAGACGAAGGCGCCGCTGAGTGTGCCGGCACGAAGCTTGAACGCATGAGAGAAGCCGTTCGAGCATCTCAGCCAGATGGTACCGCCGGACGCGGAATGCGTACTACCGGGCGTCCCACCCGCAAAAGTGAAAACATCGAAATAGTTCACTCCCGCTGCCGGCACAAACGACGAAGATCGCAGCACGGACGGCGGCGCAGAGGGAAGATGGTGACATTGCGGTGGGGCATCAGCCCCTGAACAGTTCTGTGGACTTGCGCTCGCACTACTCACGTCCGCACAGAACACCGCCGACACGCTGATCAATAGCGCAATAGAACCTCTAAACAGAAGGCTGGTGTGCTTCATTCGTAACTCTTTTCGAATATTCGCGCCAGCTAGGTGCCAGTCACGGTCGGCACTTGGGGGCCCACATTAGATAGAGAGTCGAACAAAGACAGGTTATTACGGCACTTTGTAGTTCAGTATGACTAGCGGGAGCCGAACTGGGCCGACTCGTCGGCGTCTTCAGGAACGGGGCGTGCAACGGGAATTCTGCTGCCCAGCACCTGCGCCACCACGTCACGCGCGATGTGCTGCGGCGTGAGCCCCACCTTCTCGAGAATCTCTGAGCGTGAACCATGGTCGAGAAACTCGTCGGGCAGCCCGAGCTCGGTGAGCGCGGTGTCGACGCCGGCTGCGCGCAGGTCTTGGCGAATGCGCGTGCCGACCCCGCCCACACGAATACCGTCTTCGAGCGTGATGACAAGGCGGTGTTCCGCCGCCAGGTCGATGACGCTCTGGGCAACAGGAACCACCCAGCGCGGGTCGATCACCGTGGCTCCGATGCCCTGCGCGGCAAGTCTCTCGGCCACATCGAGTCCGAGTGCGGCAAAGGAGCCGACCGCCACGATCAGCACGTCTTTCTGTTCGGCATCGCGCAGAACATCCACCCCATCGGGCATCCGCCTGACCGCATCGATGGGCCCGCCCACGCTGCCTTTCGGAAATCGGATGACCGTCGGGGCATCGTCGACCTGAAGAGCTTCACCGAGAACCTCGCGCAGCCGCTCGGCGTCACGCGGCGCACTCAACCTGATGTGCGGAACCACCTGCAGAATGGCCAGATCCCACATACCGTGGTGGCTGGGGCCGTCGGGGCCCGTCACACCCGCGCGGTCGAGCACGAAGGTGACGCCAGCGCGGTGCAACCCCACATCCATCAAGACCTGGTCGAACGCCCGGTTCACAAAGGTGGCGTAGAGCGCGACGACGGGGTGCAGCCCGCCGAACGCGAGCCCGGCGGCACTCGTGACGGCGTGCTGTTCGGCGATGCCCACATCGAGCACGCGGGAGGGAAACTTCTCGGCCAGCTTGTGCAGGCCAGTGGGCCGCAGCATCGCGGCGGTGATGCCGACGATCTTCGGGTTGGTCTCGGCGAGGCGTGCGATCTCGTCTGAGAAGACACTGGTCCACGACGGGCCGCCGGATGCACTGCCGATCGGTTCGCCTGTCTCAGGGTCGATCTGCCCCACGGCGTGAAACTGGTCGGCCACGTCGGCCCGGGCCGGCTCGTACCCTCGGCCCTTCTCGGTGATGGCGTGCACGATGACGGGCTGGTGGTACTCCTTGGCCTGGTGCAGGGCCTGCTCCATAGCGTGTACATCGTGACCGTCGATCGGCCCGATGTACTTGATCTCGAGGTTGGAGTACAGCGCTTCGTTGTTCGTGAGGCGGCTGAGAAACCCGTGCATACCGCCGCGGGCGCCGCGGTAGATGGCGCGACCGGCGGCACCGAAGTGGCTGAACAGGCGCTCACTCGAGTGGTGCAGGTCGCGGTAGCCGGCTGCCGTGCGAACCGAGTTCAGGTAGCGGGCCATACCGCCGATGGTCGGTGCGTACGAGCGGCCGTTGTCGTTGACCACGATGACGAGGTTGCGATCGTTGTCGTCGCTGATGTTGTTCAGCGCTTCCCACGTCATGCCACCGGTGAGGGCCCCGTCGCCCACCACCGCCACGACGTGTCGGTCGGCCTGGCCGGTCATCACGAAGGCGCGCGAGATGCCGTCGGCCCAGCTGAGCGAACTCGAGGCGTGCGAGCTCTCGACGACGTCGTGCGGGCTCTCTGAGCGCTGCGGGTAGCCTGCGAGACCGCCACTCTCCCGCAGGTGGCTGAAGTCTTGACGGCCCGTGAGCAGCTTGTGAACGTATGACTGGTGACCGGTGTCGAAGACGATGGCGTCTCGAGGTGAGTCGAACACCCGGTGGATGGCAATGGTCAGCTCGACCACGCCGAGGTTCGGGCCGAGGTGGCCACCGGTCTTCGAGACCTCTGTGATGAGAAAATGACGCACCTCGGCCGCGAGCACTACCAGCTGCTCTGGGCTCAGTGCGTCAAGATCCCTGGGCCCTGTGATCTGTTCGAGAAGGGTCATTGCACGAGTCTATTCTTCGAGAACGTATTTGCGTGAAGGCTGGCCCCCCAGCGTATTAGTGCTAGGACGCCAGCCGGATGCCCGGCCTCATCCCCTCGCCCCATCCCCTTGCC
>NZ_QYRT01000039.1 GCF_004923255.1 Subtercola vilae
TCAGCGGAGATCACGAGCACACCTCGGCGCATTCCTCCACATGGCAGGCAGGGCCACCGCAGACCATGCAGCACTTCACGACAGGCAGGCTGGGGTCGAAGTGTTCACGGAGGTTAGAGAAACCATCAGTCATGAGATGGCCTCTGGTGTTTCCCATGCCGTCACCGTTGCCTTGCCCAAAGACTTCAGGGCCTTGTATTGGGCAGTCCAACGGTCTTTGGTGGAGTCGTCGGCAACCCATGATTCGCGACGCAACTTCACCTCAGCACTGAGGGTGCCAAGCGTTCCCGACCAACAGCCAACATTGAGGGTGTGTTTTCCGTTCTTTGTGCGGAACAGAGTCGCCGTAACCCCTTCAGACCCGATCGGGCCGACGATGATGTAATGCTCACGCGATTCGACCCGAGCGTCACCGGAGACCTGAGCGTTACCGAAGACCTGAGCGTCACCGGAGACCCGAGCGTTACCGAAGACCCGAGCGTCACCGAAGACCCAAGCGTCACCGACGACCCGAGCGTTACCGGAGACCCGAGCGTCACCGAAGACCTGAGCGTCACCGACGACCCAAGCGTCACCGGAGACCCGAGCGTTACCGGAGACCCGAGCGTCACCGGAGACCTGAGCGTCACCGGAGACCCGAGCGTTACCGGAGACCCGAGCGTCACCGGAGACCCGAGCGTTACCGAAGACCTGAGCGTTACCGGAGACCCGAGCGTTACCGAAGACCTGAGCGTCACCGAAGACCCAAGCGTTACCGGAGACCCGAGCGTCACCGGATTTCAGTTGCTCGCCTTCGATCCACCCGCCTAGGTCACCTTTGCGGATTGAGCTGTACGGAATGTCTTCTGTCGCACGGATCTGCTTGACGGTGTATCCCCAAGCGTTAACCTTCTCGATACCGGTGAATTCATACTTTTTATCGGCCATGATTGTTTGCCCCTTTCGGCAAAGAGTTTTGGTGAGCGTGCGTCTTTCTGGTCACAAAGAATAGGAATAAGGCGACGGCCAGGGCGGGGAACCATGAACCGTTCGGGGCAGCAATGACAGACATGCCTGCGAGTGCGAAAACCACCCATGAGAGGGTGTGGAAGACGTGGATCATGCGGGCCACCCGTTCGTCATGGGGTCTGCGATACCGAACCCGGCATCGTCTAACCCCTGTTTGATGCGGTGGGCGGTGCGATGGTCACGAACCCACCCGTTGACCGCTGAACGGGATGACTCGTCAAAGCCGGTGTAGGTGGTGTTCGTG
Organism: Subtercola vilae; assembly: GCF_004923255.1. GTDB lineage: Bacteria > Actinomycetota > Actinomycetes > Actinomycetales > Microbacteriaceae > Subtercola > Subtercola vilae. Next base: position 1,253 of record NZ_QYRT01000039.1, read on the forward strand.
GAAACGTTTTCGAGTTCGCAGTCCACGCAGTACGCGCCCGTCGTGTTCGCGGCAACATCCATCTCGCGTCTGATGTCAGGAAGCGCACCCATCAGTACGCCGCCAACCGGCTCAGCCCGAACACGCAAAACACCCAGAACACGACGACCACAACCGCCGCGAGAGTCAGCATCGGTCTCACTTGACCATCACCACCAACGCGACAACGCACGCCCAAAACAGCAACGAAACCACCACCGCGTTACCGACACCACAGAACACCCGAACCGTCTCAACGTCAGGCGACATCCCAGGCGGGCGAGGATGGATCACGAGAGTAGAGGTGCGGTACTGGCCATGCACGGCGCGGATCACAGGAAAACCTGCCCACGAATTCGCGCCCACGCACGCACCACGAACGGGGCACGGACAGGCGGAACATCAACGGGCCACACAGCAGCAGCAGTTGCCCAGAACATCGGCTCATGCCGCAGCTCATCCACGGTCGGCTTGATCAGTTTTGTAATCTCTTCAATACGGGTCATTTCGTGTTCCTTTGGTTGACTTGAAGGTTGGTTAGGGGCGCAGATTGTTGCGGCGGGCAGAAATACTGGCGCGATTCCGCTTATGCGACCTGTGATCGATGACCGCAATGACGCCGACACCGATGCCGATGATCGCGAGGATGCCAAGCGAAAGAGCGCAGGTGATCCACACCGGGGCGAGAACCCACCACCATGACCAGTCGATGACATGTGTGAGCTTCAGGACGATGAACACGATGGTGAGGAGACCGGCGAACCCGATCCCGTCGCCGCTTGTACTGCTAGACGAACTCATTTCGTATTCCTTCTTCTAGGTGAGTGCAGCGCCCGGAATTGAACCGGGACAGAGCCTTTACTCCCGCCGCGCTACATCCGTGTGGTGGCCGACCCGCAGGTTTCCACCGGCCCACCACACATCAGTAGGTTCTGCACGAGTACAAGCCGTCCGTGATTGCGTCGGTTATGTGATGACGCGGATCGGCAAAGTTGTCGCGGTGCATTCGCTAGACCTCGTACCCCGACCAGTCCTCGACTCGGGGCTGCGTGTTTTACGAGACGCCACTCCTAGGCCTCTTACTAACCCCCGGCGACTTCACCGCCACGGGATCGTCTGCCAGCGCCCACCCCCCACCCGAAGGTTTCGTTGAAATGGGGTCACTGACGTACTTGACCTAGTACTTCCGTTCGCACCCCTTTTCTTCGGGGCACTCTCCGCCTGTTTCTCAAGCGGGCCATAAGCCACTTGGAACACATCAGGGGGAACGACGGTTGACCAAAACCGACGACTGACGAACTCCGCATTTGCGATATTTAGTTGATTGCCGAACCCGTCGCGCGTGGTTAGCGGGGACATTTGGGATCAGCAATTAGTGCCCCCCACCGGTCCGTGACTGGGAGGCTAAGAGGTTGGGCGACGACCGCGCGGGCGGAGGTAGACATCACCGCGCAGCCATCGAGCTAATGAGGGTTACTCTTTGGCATGGAAACCATGGAGATCATCAGGAAACTTGCCACCACCCTCCACGAGGCGGCTATCGTCTACGAGGCCGGAGAACACACCGCCAGTAGACGATTCCTTTTCAACGAAACCCAGATCGCCGCGCTCACCGCGGCTGTCACGGGACTTGCGAGCATCGTCGGCAGCTTGGAGATCAGCGGCGGCGGCGAGTAGATCAGCGACACTCGACTCAACACGGGCCACCGAATCCTTCACCGACTGGCCGTTGTTGTACCGCACCTCATGCTGTACCTGCTCTGAGCCCATCTTCGTCAGCAAGTCGCGGATCTCGGTTAGCAAATCAACAACCGTGCTCATGACATCACCGCCGCGGTGGTTGCGTACCTGTTGTTGAAGTACTGCTGACCTTTGCCGGTCACTTTGGTGGTGAAGGTGAGGCGTGGTGTGCCGTCAGAACCCTGCACGGTGCGTTCGACAACCTCGAATACGCCAAGGTCGAGGGCGCGTTGTGTGGGGCGGTTGTAGCTCGATCCTGACTTGCACAGGTAACCCTCGGTGCGGAGACGTTCGTAGAGACGGTTCTGACCGATGTCCGTACCGTTCTGCTTCAGGATGCCCGCGAGACGAGAGACCAAGATCGAATCCTCAGATGTTGCGACAGCATCCGCAAACAGCACCTTCGGAGCATCAGCCGTGATCTTCGCTTGCAACACCTCAGCGCGTTCCGCAGCCTCAGCGGCAAGCGCAAGAAGTTTCGAAGACGGCAGGGCGGCAAGCATATCCACGTCAGACCCGTAACGGCCCGTTTTACGGATCGCGGGCAGCACGTCATGAGTCACCCAGCGCTTGAAGGTCTTCGCCTCGTCTTTGCGTGAGCGGAGAATGAGCGAGTACAGACCCGGCTCATTGATCACCGTCACGCTCTGCTGGCCTCCAAGGGTGTCCACAGTATGTACACCCTTCTCGTCGTCATCGAGCGACACGAGCGACGAACGGCTCAGGTCGAGTTGGAGGAGGATGTCAGCAGCAACGAACCACGGCTCGCCGTCGATGACCACTGTGCGAACCTGCTGGCCGCTGTAGGTGAAGATGTCGAGGGCGGTCATGCGACTTGCCCTCTCGTCGCGGGCCGCTCAGCGAGGCGGTCACACACGCGGTCAAGGTCGGCTTTGTCGTAGAGAACTCTTCGGCCTTCGCCTCTCGGTGTGATCTCTTTCGTCTCACGCAGCACGTCGAGTTCACGAACGGAACGACCGATGTAATAGGCGGCAATCTCTCGGGACATCATGCGGGGAGGGAACTCAACCCGGATGGTTGCGACGCTCACGATGCCGCCTCAACCTCTTGAGGGGCGTATACAACACTGTTGTAAGTGACTCCGTAGTGGCGGGCGATCAGTTCGATCTCATCGATTGTGAAATCTGTTTTGAGCAGAAGTCGGCGTTTCAGTGTAGAAAGGGGAATACCCGTTGCCGACGAAAGGTCTTCTATGGATTCACGGTTACGACCGAGGAGGGCACGCACCTCCCCAGCCGCGACTTCGGATCTTCTTCTTTGGTAGGTCATGTGAACTACCCTAGTTCACTGAAACTAAAAGTACAAGTTATTTGTCTACGGGTTTCATATCTGGCATTATTTAGGCCGTGGTTACAAAACTGAGCACGAATTCAGCCCCCGAACCGGGCGCGCTGACAAAAGAAATAGCCGGTGTCATCAAAGGACAGATGGCGCGCTTCAGCATTTCGCAAACCGAAATGGCTGAAGAGGTAGGCGTCAATCAGTCCCAACTCTCAAAAATGATTCGCGGTCTACGTCAAATCACCATCGACCAGCTTGAGATCATGTGCGAGGTACTGGACATAGATTCAGGCAAGCTCGTTGCTGCCGCCGATTACGCCGTAGCCGACCGCGGGGAGAGGCCAGTTGTGATGCACTACGTGATCGATGGCGTTCGCGGGGAGGGGACTAGGTTCTAGCCTTCGATCTGACGCCGCTCTTCGAGCTTCCCCATCGCATCGGCGGCGTCTCGCGAAGACACATGCTGGTATCGGCCCGTTACGCCTGGCGACTTGTGCCCGACTATCTCCCCGATCACCCGTTCAGGCACGCCAGAAGCAGTGAGGTCAGAGATAGCAGTGTGCCGCGCCCAGTGCGTCGTTGCCGTCGGTCGATCCACCCCAGCCTGTATGAGCAGCGCTTTCCACTCGGCCTGATCTACGCCGCTCGTGATGGGCGAGCCGTCCTTAGCTGGCCACAGAAGGCCGTGCGGGTTGGGTTGATTGTCGAGTTCGAGTATCTGCGACCGCAGTAGGGCTAGCAGGCTGACCGGGAGCGGGAACGTTCGCGACTCCCCCGACTTCGGCGGCAGCAGCATTAGTCGACCCTTGAGTACCCGGTACTCCATATCATCCGGGGTCACGAGCTGCTTTTTAGGGCAGTGGCCCGCAGCCTTCGCAGAGCATGTACCGTCGCATCCGTGCTCATAGTTCGCCTCAGACAGCCCCCAGAGCACGGTGAATAGACCCGTACCGAAGTCGACAGAGTCGATGGTTGCGCCCAGCCGCTCCCCCTGGCGTATGCCCGCGTAGAGGGACACTAGCCACTTTGTTCCGGCGCTTGTATTGGCGGCGTTCAGTATCCGCATGGTCTCTTCGGGCGCGAGAGTGTCGCGGGCTTTCTTCAGTGGCTTCGGTGCGCGGACACTCTTTGCTACGTTGTCGCCTACAAGCTTTTCGAGACGGGCAGATTCGAACATGGAAGACAGAACCGTGTGTGTCTTCGAAGCGGTGGCGGTGTGTCCGGCGGTTTTGATCTTGGCGTAGATGCGCTGCAAGTCGGAGGGGCGAACCTCTTTGACCTTCTTCTTGCCGATAGCGGGGATGACCCACGTCGCGAGAATCGCCCGGTATGTGCGGTACGGCTGGGGTTTCAGTTTCGGTTTGCAGATCGTCTCAAGCCAAAAGGCTCCCCACTCAGCAACGGTTTGGTTGCCAAGCGGGGAGCCGTGAATTTTGATTTCAGTCTTGAGAGTGTCGAGCTTGTCGCGCGCAACTGACTGCGACCGCGAGGAAACGCGGCGCTGCTTGCGGCGTCCGTCAGCAGTGAATCCGTCGTCCACTACGCCGAGCCATAGATTGCGCTTCTTGTCGTAGTACAGACCGCCGTCGCCGGAGTCTCGTGTTCGTGGCATCATTGCCCCCCTTTGCTATCTTGCATGTGCCGACCAGACGGCTCCGTTGATAACGCCAACGTGCTCGTGTCTTCTGTGGTGGGGCATCGTTTCTGGGGTGCCGATAGAATTATTCATGTCCTGCTCCTACTGAATTAGGTGTGGGCTGAGAGTCATCGGGTGCAACCGGTGGCTCTCTTTCGCGTTATGCGATGTCTTCACTATAGGTGTACACAGTTGGTGTACACAAGTACCCGCAAACCATATGTTTGCTACAGCGCCTCGGCAAATGGGGTAGATGCCCGAAAACATGCGGATCGTGGCGGTATTTTGGGCCTCAAGACAGCCACTCAGATGGGCGTGTCTCTCCTTAGGACGGACTTGCTCTTCCATTGAGCTACAGAGGCTGACCGCACGAGTTTACAGCCCCACCACCGGGGTTCAGCAATCGCACGGGTTCACGAAATGCCGACGCCGCACCCCCCGAACGCGCGTAGGTGCTGTTAGACAGAAGACTCCATGAAGACTTCATACCCGCCCAGGCGTGGCCTGGCAGAGCGATCGCGCCTCCTCGCAGTGGGGTTGATGGTCATTGTCGTCACCGCCGTGAGCACCGTGCTCGGTGCCCCGGCCGCCTATGCGACCGACTACCCCAGCTGGGCCGACGTTCAAGCGGCGCGAGCAAGCGAGTCGGCGAAGGCCGGCGAGGTCGCCTCGATCACCGCACTGATCGCCGATCTGCAGGCGAAGGCGGTGGCCGCACAGGCACTCGTTCAGCAGCGCACAGCTGAAGACGACGTGGCCGAAGCGGCACTCGCCGCTGGGCAGAGCAAGGCCGACGCCCTTGCGGCAAGCGCGGCCACATGGAAGACGAAGGCCGACACTTCCAGCCGCCAGGCCGCCCTCATCGCGGCCCAGTTCGCACGCGCGGGCGGCGGCAACAACATCACGAGCCTGCTGCTCGGCAGCGACTCAGCGCAGGCCAACAATCTGTTGTCGCAGCTCAGTTCGATGGGCAAGCTCAGCGAAACCATCACGGGCATCTACAACCAGGCCAAGCAAGACGCGAACACCGCTCAGTCGATCGCCGAGCAGGCGGCGGTGGCGAAGGATGCCCTGGTGGGCCTCGCAGCGGCCGCACAAGCCGCGCTGCAGCAGGCCGCCCAGGCCCAGCAAGACATGATCGCCGCCCTGAACGAGCAGACCGCTCACGAGGGCGAGCTGCAGGCTCAGCTCGCTAGCCTGCAGAGCAACGTCGCGACCACAGAACAGCAGTACCAGGCAGGAGTCGCTGCGGCTGCTGCTGCAGCGGCTGCGGCAGCAGCAGCGGCCGCCGCGGCCGCCGCCGCTGCGCGCGGAAGCGGCGGCGTGAGCATCGGCCCCGTCTCCTCCGACGCCCAGGCCCTCGCCGAAGAGCTGATGGGCTACGTTTCGGCTGGCCGTTTTCACGGGTCGAGCCCCGACCACATCTTCGAGATCGCGTGGATCGCCCAGGGTAAGTCGGTAGCGAACTGCGGCATCGACGTGGTGATTCTGCAGGCGATGGTCACCGCTGTACGCACGTTCGGAAGCGCTGGCGTCAGCGACATCAGCCGCCGCTGCACAGGCCAGATCGAGGGCGCCGGCGTCTTGTCGGCCCACTACCGCAACGGCGGCGGGCATGCGGTCGACTTCACCTCGGTGGGCGGCAACGCATTGAACGGCTCGAACAACGCGTCGCTCAGCCTGATTCGCGCACTCGACCCGATCATGCCGTACGGCTCGGGTCTCGGCCAGCGCAACTGCCGCGTCTCTGCCGGAAGCGAGATCGGCCTGAAGAACTTCAGCGACTTCTACGACACCTGCGACCACCTGCACGTCGACGACTTCTAGCCCGTCACGACACCCGCCGACCGAAGCCCAGCCCCGCCGCCCCCGCGGTGATGCTGGGCTTCTCTCGTAGCACGTTCTATGCCTCCACAAACTTTTTTGTGCGAAACGCCGGTGTGTTGCTACTGTTAACGCTGTTGTTGGTGTTATAGACGTTGCTCATGTGACTGCTGTGACAAACGTGAACAGTCTCGAGGATCTATGAAGTCGACCCACCGCCGTGCATCCGGTGCCGGCGCGCCAGCTTCAGCCCAGGCCTCTCGCCGCTTCGCCGCACCGCTTCGCCTGCTCATCGTGACCTCGGCCGTCGCTGCGTTGGTCGCTGCCGGCAGCATTACGGGCGGCAGCCCCGTCTTCGCTGCGAACTATCCGAGCTGGAACGACGTTCTCGCCGCACGCAGCAACGAAACCGCCAAGCAGGCAGAGATCGGCCAGCTGCAGTCACTCATCTCCGGCCTGGCGTCTGAGGTCGAAGCCGTACAAGCCGTGGCCGACCAGCGGTGGGCAGCCAATCAGGCGGCACAGGATGCCCTCGCCACCGGTACGGTGAAAGCCGACCAGCTCAAACTGCAGTCGGCCGAGGCCGCGACGAAGGCCGACACTTCGCGCAAGCAGGCCAGCGCCCTCACCGCGCAGTTCGCCCGCTCGGCGGGATCAGATCTCTCGATGCAGCTGCTCGTGGGCGGCCAGAAGAGCAGCGACCTGCTCTACCAGCTCGGCGCCATGAGCAAGTTGAGCGAGACCTCGAAGAAGATCTTCGACGCAGCCACTCAAGACGCTAACTCAGCCACCTCGCTGAGCGCACAGGCCGATGCAGCCGAACGAGCCCTCAGTAGCCTCGCGGATGCCGCACAGGCGTCGCTGACCGACGCCGTTGCCGCGCAGCAGAGCGTCAAGTCGGCGTTACTCGAACAAGAAAACCACCAGGCCGAGATGACGGTTCAACTCGCTGCTCTCACGACGGGAGCGCTCACGACCGAGGCCGACTACAACGCGGGCGTGGCCGCCGAGAAACAGCGTCAGCTCGAGGCCGAGCAGGCCGCCGCAGCGGCAGCAGCCGCACAGGCGCAGGCCGACGCCGCAGCAGCCGCCGCGAAACAGAGCGCGGCAGCCAGTTCGGGCGGGTCGAGCAGCACGGGCAACAGTGGGTCGAGCAGCTCGGGCGGATCGAGCAGCTCGGGTTCAGCATCCGGAACCGGCTCGAGCAACAGCGGCAGCAGCTCGCCCGCGCCTGTCAACGACGCCCCCACCCAGCAGTTCAACGGCGCAGCGGTCGTGGCCTACGCCCAGCAATACGTGGGCGTCGTGCCCTACGGCTGGGGCGCGAACCCCAACGACAGCTTCGGCTGCGACGGCCTCACCCAGTGGGTGTACGGCCACTTCGGCGTCACGCTGCCTCGCCTCGTCAGCGCGCAGACGGCCATGGGCGTTCGCGTCTCATCGTCTGAGGTGCGCGCCGGCGACCTCGTCGTGTGGCCGAACGCGCACGTCGGAATCTACGACGGGCACGGCGGCGTGATCCACTCGCCCGACTGGGGCCGCTATGTGGAACACAACCCGCGGCTCTGGGGCAGCTACATCTTCATTCGCATCGTCTAGCAGCGAACTGGAGCAGGGCTCACGCAGCCGGTTCGAGGTAGTTCTCCCACTCGGGGAGCGCGCGCTCGACGCCGCGCACGAACCACCCGGCGTGATGCGGCATGCGTGGAACCATGCGCAGCGACCAGCCGATCTCGGCCAGCGTGCGATCACTCTTCTTGTTGTTGCACTTCAGGCAGCAGGCCACGAGGTTCTCCCACGTGTCTTTGCCCCCGCGCGAACGCGGCTGAACATGATCGATTGTGGTGGCGGATGCCCCGCAGTAGCCGCAGCGCTGGTTGTCACGGCGCAGCACTCCGCGCCGACTCACCGGCACCTGCCTCGACGACGGAACCTTCACGTACCGCGTGAGCAAGATGACCGACGGGCGATCGTACGCCCCCGATGACGCCCACACCGGGTCGTCTTCGTCGCTTTCGACGATTCTCGCTTTCTCATTCATGACGAGCACAAGGGCCCGCCGAAACGAGACAACACCCAGCGGTTCGTAGCCCGCGTTCAAAACCAGCGTTCGCATTTTCTCCCTTTCGCAACCCCTGGTCGGCTACCAGGAGGTTCGATTTCGCCGCTACATTCGAGAGGCTTGCGGGTGGGCCGGGGCAACAAAAAAGGGCGTCGTCACAGTGACAACGCCCTTTCTGCACGCACACGTGTGCGCACAGAGGGTATCTGATGCAGGCCGCTGAGTATTCGCGCGCGAAAGAGGCGGTCATCCGTGGTGGGGATGTTGTCTCTGGCGGTCACGAACGCTCCCGAAGTCTCGAGTAATAGCAGTGCATGAAGGCTAACAAACCTGGCCCGAAAACGCATGCGACTGCGGCATCGATTGAGCAGACTGTAACCGACTGTTCACAATTGGCTCGTCAGCCAGCCAGTCAGTCAGTCAGCTAATCAGAGAGCAGGGAGTCGCCTCTGGCGCTGATGAAGTCGACGTGGTCGTGGCTGCAGGTGTCTTCGAACTCCGAGAGGTTGACGAAGCCCGAACCGGATGACCGGCATTCGCTCTGGCCCACATTGGTGTTCGGCGGCACGAGCGGGTCGAGCAGATGCAGCAGCTTCAGCGAGTCGGAGTCAGCGCCGGTGAGACCGTGACCGTTGAGAATGTAGAAGTCGACCGCGTGGCCGCCGCCATTGCGATAGTGCGGAGACATCGTTCCCGCGCCCTCGATCTGGCCGGTGCAGAGGCGGTTGATATCACTCACACCCACCTTCGAGAAATTGTCGATGGCCACCTTGATGGTCTGCAGCACGCGGTAGTCGACGCCGCAGCCCGGAACGACCTGGCCCTCGGCAAGGTATCGAATCTCGGCGATGTGGTCGGGCTTCGACCCGACCAGCTGGCCCGAGGCGACCGCATCCATCAGCTGACCAGCCAATGCCTGCACCTGGGGAGAGACGACCGACGGGTAGGCGGTCGCCGTGACGGCGCTGTTCGAGGAGAGCCTCAGCGTCGCAGCCGACGCGGCGGCCGCTGCAGCAGCCGCCGCTTTGGCTGCGGCTGCCTTCTGGGCGGCGAGGTCGGACTCGCTGGGAGCCTGGTAGTTGTCGCGACCGACGATCGCCGCGGTGAGGCCACTGCTGCTGGCCAGCGTCTGCTCGCCGGTGACCAGCGCTGCAGAATCTTCGATCGGAGTGAAGGCACTTGCCGTGCTGAAGGCGTAGGCGGGCAGCGCCATCGTGGCGATGAGCCCGACGGCGAGTGTCATAACCACTGCGCGGGCGGCACGGGTCTTGGGTGAGGCGGCCGACGGGCGGCGGCCCGACCTGGCGCCGTTGACCAGACCGACTCCGCCGGCTGAACCGGCACGGGCGACAGAGCCGACACGGGTGACGACGGCGCCGAAGCGCTCACGCGCGGCAGCACGCCGAGCGGCGGCGCGTGCGGTTCCGGCACGAACAACCACGCGGCGCACAGGAACCGCCGCGGGGTCGACGAGCGCAGGCTCCTTCATTGGCTGCTGCTCGAAAGGTTGCTGCTGCTCGAGAGGCTGCGCGTGCTCGAGCGATTGCTGCTCGAAAGGCTCAACCACCATCGCTTCGACCTGCAGCGGCTTCTCGGCGGCAACCGGCAGCGAGTCGACGGGTGACGACACCGGGCCGGAGACAGCAGCCGCAGCAGCTGTATTCGCAGCGGCAGCAGCCAGCAACTCGGCAATGGTGTGCGGCTGGCTGGGTGTCACACGCGAAACACTCATCTCGGCCGCAGCACCGTCGGCGTTGACGGATGAGGCTCCAGCCGCGACCTTCGCCTCGGCTGCCTGCCGCTCCCACTCCCGGCGCTCACGCCGGGAGGATGGGGTTACCGACATAACAGGCTCGACTTACTTGATACCGAGGCGTACGTAGTAGAAGCTGCCCCACTGCGGGCGGTATTCGACGTAACGGCCCCAGTCGGGCGAGTCGATCATCTTGCCGTTGCCGGCGTAGATGCCCACGTGGCCGATCGAGTAGATCATCAGGTCGCCGGGCTGTGCGTCGGCAGCTGATATACGGGTTCCGGCTGCGGCCTGAGCGCTCACGGTGCGCGGGATGTTGATTCCGAACTGCTTGAAGACGTACTGGGTGAGCCCGTCGCAGCCGAAGCTCGTGTCGGGGCTGGCACCGGCACCGTAGGGCACCACGCCGACGAACTGCATGGCGTAGTCGACGACGGCCTGGCCGCTGTACGGGCCCGAGGGCGGGTTGAAGGCAGCCGTGCTCGCGGAGGTGGCGCCGGCGACCGAGGCGGTAGAGGTGGTGTTCGACACCGTGGCCACCTTGAGGGCGGCGGCCTGAGCCACGGCAGCAGCCTGGGCTGCAGCAGCAACCTCAGCCGCGGCCTTGGCGGCGGCAGCGAGGTCGTTTTTGGTCGGAGCCTTGTAGTTGTCGCGGCTGACGGCGGCGTCAGCGGCCGATGCGTCGACAGAGAGTGTCTGCTGGCCGGCCTCGATCGACTTGGTCGACGCGCTCGGGTCGAAGGCACCGTGCGTGCTGAACGCGTAGGCGGGCAGTGCCATCGTGGCGACGAGGGCTGCGGCAGCCGTCATGACGACGGTGCTGGCGATGCCGCGCTTGGTGGGGCGCCTGAAACGCGGCTTGGCGTGAGAGGTCTCGCGTACTGCAGGGGTGTTCGGGTTGTGCTTCGGCTCGGGTGAACCAAGCGATTTGCTCGAAAGGGGCAAAGTTTATTCCTCCGACACGTCGCAGCGCACGAGTGCTCTGCCCGGCTCTGACGGTTCTGGGGGCAGGGTAGTGCCGCCAGGAAAGAGCCGGTTCATGTGTCTTGATTTGGGTCGTGGGGCCGGGAAGCGGTCATTCGGACTTCACCGAGAATACGTGAGACCCCGCGATTTGTCACCTCAAAACGGCTTAAAGCAACAAATTGGTAACGAACTTATGAATGTCAGATGCCCACGAAGATATGGCTGGCCACTTCATTCGGCAATTCGAGGCCCTGCGAGAACCCCTCGACTTCGACGAGAACGTATGAACCAGCCGAGGAGAATGCAGCCGAATTGCCGGGCACGACGCCCGACTGCTTGAGCTGCAACAGCAGTTCTGGGTCGACCTGCGCCGGTTCACCCAGGCGCCGGATGATCTTGGTCTGCGGCCCCACAGCGCCGTGCACCAGCGTGACGATGTTGACCACTCCCCGAGTGAACGGAACCGCCTCGGTGTCACCGAGTTCTTCGAGGCCCGGAATGGGGTTGCCATAGGGCGACTCGGTGGGATGGTCGAGCATCTCGAGTATGCGGCGCTCGACCTGCTCGCTCATCACGTGCTCCCAGCGGCAGGCTTCTTCGTGTACGAACTCCCAGTCGAGGCCGATCACGTCACTCAGCAGCCGTTCGGCCAACCGGTGCTTGCGCATGACATGAACCGCTTTGCGCCGACCGATCTCTGTCAGCTCGAGGTGGCGATCGTTCGAGACGATCACGAGCCCGTCGCGCTCCATGCGACCCACCGTCTGCGAGACCGTCGGCCCCGAGTGCCCGAGCCGCTCTGAGATGCGGGCGCGGAGAGGCACGATGTTCTCCTCCTCGAGTTCGAGAATCGTTCGGAGGTACATCTCAGTGGTGTCGATCAAATCCGCCAACGGCCGCTCCTTGCTTCACTGCGCACGTGTGGCTCAAGCCTACTGGCGAACAGTGTGAGGGCGGCACCCGCCGGAAGAGCGCGCCGTGGGCGCTTCGATACACTTGTTTTCATGCCCGAATTGCAGATTCCCCGCTCCCTCCTGCCCGCTGATGGTCGCTTCGGTTGCGGCCCGTCGAAGATCAGGGCTGAGCAATTGACCCACCTCACGGTTCGCGGGGCATCCATTATCGGTACCTCGCACCGCCAGGCGCCGGTGAAGAACCTCGTCGGGGCTGTGCGCTCGGGCCTGGCAGAGCTCTTCCGTATTCCTGAAGGCTATGAGGTCGTGCTCGGCAACGGCGGTTCCACCGCCTTCTGGGACGCGGCGGCGTTCTCGCTCATCGAGAACCGCAGCGAACACCTCACGTTCGGTGAGTTCGGGGCGAAGTTCGCCGTGGCTGCGGGCGCTCCGTTTCTCACGGCACCGCACGTCATCGCAGCAGATGCGGGCTCGCGCAGCGAGATCGAGGTTCTCGAGGGCATCGACGTGTACGCCTGGCCCCACAACGAGACCAGCACCGGCGTCATGGCCCCCGTCACGCGCGTGCACGGCGACACGGGCGCACTCACCGTGGTCGACGCCACCAGCGCGGCCGGCGGCATCGACTTCGACGCGGCCGAGGCCGACGTCTACTACTTCGCCCCCCAGAAGAACTTTGCGAGCGACGGCGGCATCTGGTTCGCCCTCTTCTCGCCCGCGGCCATCGAGCGTGTCGAGCGCATCGCGGCATCGGGCCGGTACATTCCCGAGTTCTTGAGCATCAAGAACGCGATCGACAACTCGCGCCTGAACCAGACGTTGAACACCCCCGCACTCAGCACGCTGCTGCTGATGCAGAGCCAGGTCGACTGGATGAACGCCGAAGGCGGCCTCGCGTGGGCCTCCGCTCGCACCACCGAGTCGTCGTCGGCTCTCTACGACTGGGCTGAGGCCTCGTCGTTCGCAACTCCGTTCGTGAGCAATCCGGCGCACCGTTCGCAGGTCGTCGCCACCATCGATTTCGACGACAACATCGACGCGGCAGCAGTGGCGAAGGCTCTCCGCGCGAACGGCATCGTCGACACCGAGCCGTACCGCAAACTTGGCCGCAACCAACTGCGTGTCGCCACCTTCGTGGCCATCGAGCCTGACGACGTGCGCTCGCTCATCTCCTCGATCGAGTACGTGGTCGAGAACCTCTGACCGTCGTGCTGTGTGGTGCTGCGATGCACTCTGCAGCACCGCGGTGAAACGACGAAGCGCCCGTCACTCGAGCTGAGTGGCGGGCGCTTCGTCGTTGGTGCTGGGGTGAGGCTCAGTACGAGCGGTCAGCCTCGGAGTCATCGTCGAACGGCGCATCGCCGAACTCGTCGCCGAACTCCGCGTTTCCGCCCGAAGCGAGGTGCGCTTCGCTCAGCTCGTCGGCATCGTCATCAGTGGAGATGAGCCGGCCAGAGTCGAGTTCGCCGGCGTCGAGCCCGTCGATGTCGAGACCCTCTTCGGCGATGGTGTCGATGTCGATGCCGTCGCGGTCACGACGGAGGCCGATGCTGGCAGCGACCGCAGTTTCGTCGTCCTCATCATCATCGTCGTCGTCATCGTCATCGTCATCGTCATCGTCATCGTCATCGGACTCGTTATCGTCAGACTCGTCGTCAGCGAACCCATCCCGCGCCTGGCCCGAGTCGTCATCACTGACGTCGTCGCTGTCGTCGTCGCTGTCGTCATCGTCGTCGAACTCGTTCTCGGAGTCGTCGACCAGAGCGTCAGAGGTGAGGCGATCGGCCCACGGAATCCACGCCGGCGACAGAATCGACGTGTCACCGGGCTGCATCTCGACCTCGAGAACCGTGGGCTCGTCAGTGTCGCTCGCGCGGGCAAGAGTCGCCACCCAGTGCCAGTCGGGGTAGCCCGCGAGTTTCGACTCGAACAGCAGGCTCAGAACTCGCTCACCTTCGACGAGGTGCCCGATCACCTCGCCGATGGAGTCGGCCGGGGTTATCTCGGCGAGAGCGGCCCGAGCCTGTTCGACCGCGGCGAGCAGCTGTGGGTCTGCTTCATAGACGGTCTCGACTTCAGAGACGGTCTCGACTTCATCGATGGTCTCGACTCCAGAGACGGTCTCGACTTCATCGACGGTCTCGAGGCTCGCTCCTGAGCCCGCACCGGCGTCGACGCCGGCGCGATCGCCGTCGGATGCGACCGCGTCGGCGACCAGCTCGTTGTCAGCCAACTCTACGCATCCAGTTCGTCGGCGACCTTGCGCAGCAGCGCAGCGATCTTGCGGCTGTGGCTGGCTTCGGGGTAGCGGCCCCGCTTCAGGTTCGTGCCGATGCCATCGAGCACCTTCACGAGGTCTTCGATGATGACGGCCATGTCGTCGGCCGGCTTGCGGCTCAGCTTCACCATGCTCGGCGGGGCTTCGAGCACCCGAACCGAGAGCGCCTGCACCCCGCGCTTGCCGTCGGCGATACCGAACTCGAGTTTGGTGCCGGCTTTGACGCTGGCCCCAGCGGGCAGCGCCGACGCGTGCAGAAAGACCTCCTGGCCGTCATCTGAGCTGATGAAGCCGAAGCCCTTCTCGTCGTCGTAGAACTTAACCTTGCCGGTAGGCATTGTGAATCTCCTCGTGTGTTTTGCCGGAATATTGCGCTCCGACCACAGGTAAGCCTATTAGCTTGCCGACGTGGCCGTATTGTTAGGTGCGTGACCGAGACAAATACTCCTGCAATTAAGAGGAGCCAGCGCATTTTGGCTTATATGGTCGCGAGCGCTGCCGGCCTCTCTATCCTCTGCTTCATCGCGGTGATCATCGGCACGGGGGTCGGTGTGCGCAACTTCGGCGTCGGGGTGTGGCCCATTGTGGTGGTGCTGCCGATCTTCGGCTTCCCGCTGGCCATCGCCTTTCTCATCGCCTTGTTGATCGTCAACCTGGTTCGTCGCTCTCGCGAGGCTCGTAACTCAACATGAGTGACACGCTCGCTCTGGCCAGTCGGTTGCAGTCTGAGAGCGATGCCGCCCTCATCACGCTGCTCACCGGCCGTCACCTCTCGAAGCGAGACCTCCGCGACTTCTTCGACCTCGCCGACGCACTGCTGACGCCCGAGTCGGTTCAGGATGCCCTCTCCCGCCTCGATCGCCCCACTCTGGCCGCGATCGCGGCCGGCACCACCCCCCGCTCCTCGGCCTCGCCCGAACTGCTTCGAGCGTTCGCTGCCATGCTGCTCATCGACATCGACGGCGTGCTGAAGCCGTACGACGCCGTGGCTGCCGTTCTCGAGTCGTGGCCGGGCTCCTCGCTGCCCTCCCCCGCAGAGCTCGGCTCTGTCGAGGCGCCCAGAGCGGCAGCTCCGCCCAGCACACACACCCGGTCGAACACCGACCAGCTGTCGGCCGAACGCGCCTTCGAGACCACCGTCGCCGTCACGGAGGTCGTCAACGCACTGCACCTCTCCCCCGCACGCGAATTGGCCAAGGGCGGCCTCGCCGTGCCCGATGCGAAGCGCCTCGCTGCGGTCACCGGGTTCGAGCCCGACCAGATGAACGCCGTACTGCGCGTTGCCGCGACCGCAGGCCTCGCCGTTCGCGACGGGTCGTCATGGTTCGCCTCCGCCGGCTCACGCGCCTGGCTGCTCACCCCGATGGCAGAGCGCTGGGGTGCGCTGGCCGGCTCATGGCTCGCCGAACTGCCCGAGTCGATCGTCGCCGTTCTCCGAACTCGCATCGACGCGGTGTGGGGCGAAAGCCTCGCCGCCTACCTGCGCTGGCTCTACCCGGCCGGCGGCGCTGCGCTCGACGCGCAGATTGCTGAGCTCGGCGACGATTCTGAACGGCTCGGCATCGCCATCGACGGCGTTGCGAGCAGCGCCGGCACGGCATTGCTCTGCGAGAGCGTGCATGCCGCAGTCGCCCTCATCGCACCTCTGCTCCCGCCCGAAGTCGAAACGGTGTACCTGCAGCACGACCTCACCGTGGTGGCGGCCGGCCCGTTGCGGCCCGACATCGATTCCACCCTTCGAGCGATGGCGCAGCTGGAGAACCATTCCATTGCGTCGTCGTACCGCATCTCGGGGGGCTCCATCGCCCGAGCCCTGGGTGCGGGGTACACGGCGGCGGGCATCCGGAGCTTTCTCGGCAGCATATCGAGCACCGGTATCCCGCAGCCGCTCGACTACCTCATCTCGGAGTCGAGCGCTCGCTATGGGCTGCTGCGCGTGGGCACTCTCGACGACGCACCAGCCGCGGGCACCTATGTGCGCTCAGACGACGGTGAGCTTCTACATACCATCGCCGTCGACCAGAACCTTGGCTCGCTGGGGCTGGTCTTCACCGAGAACAACCGTCTCACCAGTCATTTCAGTCTCGACACGGTCTACTGGATGCTCGTCGACGCTCGTTACCCCGTGATTGCCGAAGGCAGCCACGGTGACCCCGTGACCCTCGCGCGAATCCCCGTCGTTGTGCCCACTGCGCTGCCCTCGAACCGTCTCGTCGACGAACTCATCAACCGGCTGCGCGGCAGTGGTGTCAGCCCCGGTGTCGACACCGCCGAGGCGTGGCTGGTGCGCCAGCTCGATGTCGCGGTGAAGGCCAAAACGCCCGTGCTGGTCACCGTGCGACTGCCCAACGGCGACGAGGTCAGTTTTCCCGTCGTGCCCACCAGTGTGGCGAGCGGGCGCATGCGCGGAACCGACCAGAAGGCCGGCGTCGAGCGCACCCTGCCACTGGCGAGCATCACACAGGTGCAGACGGTCAGCCCGGTCTCGTAGACCGAACCGTCAGCGCCCCGTCGCAGACACTCGCAACCACCACCAGACCGGCCAGCATCCAGTTTTCGCCGCGTAAGCTTGAGACTTATGCCTGACGGACCATTGATCGTTCAGAGTGACCGCACCGTACTGCTCGAGGTCGCGCATCCCGATGCCGGCACGGCGCGCCACGAGCTCGCCGTGTTCGCCGAACTCGAGCGAGCACCTGAGCACATCCACACCTACCGCATCACCCGGCTGGGGCTCTGGAACGCGCGGGCCGCCGGGCACACCGCCGAGGAGATTCTCGGCACCCTCGAGCGGTTCTCGAAGTTCGCCATTCCGCAGTCGGTCACCATCGACATCGCCGAGACGGTGGCACGCTACGGCCGCCTCGTCATCGAGCGGCTGCCCGACGGCACCCTCACACTGCGCGCCACCGACACGGCGGTGCTCGCCGAGATCGTGAAGGGCAAGCGCATCGCGCCGCTGCTGCCGTCGCGTATCGACGCCGAGACGTACGTCATCGAGCCCTGGGCTCGCGGCCAGCTGAAGCAAGAGCTGACCAAACTCGGCTGGCCCGCCGAAGATCACGCGGGCTACACCCCGGGCACTCCGCACGAGATCAGCCTGAACGAGAGCGGCTGGCACCTGCGCGACTACCAGCAGCAGGCCATCGACAACTTCTTCGAGCGCGGCTCGGGCGTCGTGGTGCTGCCGTGCGGCGCCGGCAAGACGCTGGTGGGCGCGGGCGCCATGGCGACGGCCAAGACCAACACGCTCATCCTCGTGACGAACACGGTGTCGGCGCGCCAGTGGCGAAGCGAGCTGCTGAAGCGCACCTCGTTGACCGAAGACGAGATCGGCGAGTACTCGGGGCAGGTGAAAGAGGTCAAACCGGTCACGATCGCCACGTACCAGATCCTCACCGCCAAACGTAAAGGTGCCTACGCCCACCTCGAGCTTCTGGACGCCCTCGACTGGGGCCTCGTCGTCTACGACGAGGTGCACCTGCTGCCGGCACCCGTGTTCAAGCTCACCGCCGAGCTGCAGGCCCGGCGCCGACTCGGGCTGACGGCAACCCTCGTTCGGGAAGACGGGCGGGAGGGCGACGTCTTCAGCCTCATCGGCCCGAAGCGTTTCGACGCACCCTGGAAGGAGATCGAGGCGCAGGGCTACATCTCGCCCGCCGACTGCTTCGAGGTGCGCATCGACCTGCCGCAGAGCGAGCGGCTGGTCTACGCCGCCGCGAGCGACGACGAACGGTACCGGCTGGCTGCCACGGCCCCGGCGAAACTCGACGTGGTGAAGCAGCTGGTGGCGAAACACGCGGGCGAGCGCATCCTCGTCATCGGGCAGTACCTCGACCAGCTCGACCTGCTGGCCGGCGAACTCGGCGTGCCCGAGCTGACCGGCTCGACACCCATCGCCGAGCGCGAGCGCCTCTACCAGGCGTTCAGAGACGGCGACGAGCCCATTCTCGTGGTGAGCAAGGTGGCGAACTTCTCGGTCGATCTGCCCGAAGCAACCGTGGCCATTCAGGTCTCGGGGTCATTCGGCTCGCGGCAAGAGGAGGCCCAGCGCCTCGGTCGGCTGCTGCGCCCCAAAGAGTCGGGGTTGTCGGCGAACTTCTACACGCTCGTCGCCCGCGACACCGTCGACCAGGATTTCGCCCAGAACCGCCAGCGCTTTCTCGCCGAGCAGGGCTACAGCTACACGATTCTGGATGCCCAGGCCCTCTCCCTCGCCAGCTGACCCCGCACAACCCGAGTTGATCAGGCTCCCAGCAAGCGTTCAGTAAACCCGCAGATAATGGAGTCATGACCGGACCCCGCATTCTCATCGTCGACGACGAGCCGAACATCCGCGACCTGCTCACGACCAGCCTGCGCTTCGCGGGGTTCGCCGTGCGAGCGGTGAGCAATGGCGCGCAGACCATCTCTGCCGTGCTCGAAGAAGAACCAGACCTCATCATTCTCGACGTGATGCTGCCCGACATGAATGGCTTCGGCGTCACCAAGCGGCTGCGCGCCGCCGGCTACACAGCGCCCATTCTGTTTCTGACGGCCAAAGACGACACCGAAGACAAGATCACCGGCCTCACCGTGGGCGGCGACGACTACGTCACCAAGCCGTTCAGCCTCGACGAGATCGTCGCGCGAATCAAGGCCATTCTCCGCCGCACCATGCAGGCCGATGAAGACGCCATCATCCGTGCCGGCGAGCTCACGATGGATCAAGACACCCACGAGGTGTTCGTGGCCGACACCGCCATCGAGCTCAGCCCCACCGAGTTCAAGCTGCTGCGCTATCTCATGCTGAACCCGAACCGCGTACTCTCGAAGGCGCAGATCCTCGATCACGTCTGGGAGTACGACTTCAACGGCGACGCCGGTATCGTCGAGTCGTACATCTCGTACCTGCGCAGGAAGCTCGACCAGTACTCCGAAGAGTCGCTCATCCAGACCAAGCGCGGTTTCGGTTACATGCTGAAAGTCAGCAAGGTCTAGTAGCCTTGCACGACCGATGATGGCCGTAACCCCCTCCACATTCTGGAACTCGATCTCCCTTCGCACCAAGATCACCGGTGTGACGGTTCTGCTGCTGACCTTCGGCCTCATCGTCACCGGTATCGGTACCATGACCGTGCTGCGGTCGTACCTGCTGCAGCAGGTCGACTCGGGGCTGAGCGCTGCGTACACTGACCTGTCGCCCTTCCTCGGGCCAGGCGCCACCTCGCAGACCTTCAAGATCGACGACGTCGAATCGGCGCCGAAAGAGTACTACGTGGGCCTCCTCGGCCCCGACGGCTCGCTCGCTGCCAGCAACTGGGGCACGCAGACCGCCAGCCAGGAGCCCGAGGTGACCGGCCTCCCCCTCACTCCCTCGACCGACGAGATGGCCGCCAAGCCCATCTACTCGCTTGCGGCGACCGGCACCAAGTCGGAGTGGCACGCGGTCGTACGCACCATCAACTTTCAAGACGGTACCCAGGGCACCATCGTCATCGCAGCGTCTCTTGCGCGTACCGACAGCGTGACCACCACGTACCTCTCCATCTTCCTGGCGTTCGGCATCGGCGTGGTGGTGCTCGGCGCCATGCTCACGCGCCTGCTGGTGACCAGTACCTTCACTCCGCTTCGGGCGGTCGAGAAGACCGCCGCCGAGATTGCGAACGGCGACTTCAGCCAGCGCATGTCTGGGGCCACCCCCAACACCGAAGTCGGGCGGCTGAACCGCTCGCTCAACACCATGCTGAGCCGCATCGACAGCGCCTTCAACGACCGCGCGAAGACCATCGAACAGATGCGCCGTTTCGTCGGTGACGCCAGTCACGAGCTGCGCACCCCGCTCGTCTCGGTGCGCGGCTACGCCGAGCTCTACCGCATGGGCGCTCTGACCACGCCCGACGAGGTGGCAAAGGCCATGGATCGCATCGAGCGCGAAGCAATTCGCATGGGCGCACTCGTCGAAGACCTGCTCGAACTGGCGCGCCTCGACGAGACGAAGCCGCTGAACTTCTCGCGCATCGATCTGGTGCCCATTGCTGTCGATGCGGCACTGGATGCCCGGGCATCCAGCCCCGAACGAGTGGTCTCGATCATCCTTCCCCGCTCCTCGCAGCTCGTCAGCTTCGCCCCCGCTGCCGACGCGGTCACGGGCGGACTGCACCCCGACGAGATCGCAGCGGCCGCCGAAGAGCGCGCCCAGGTCACCAACAACCTCACCGGCCCCATCGGGTTCGCCGGGGCGACGCTTGCCCGCCTGCGGGGCCGCAGACCGCGCGGCGACGCCGACGCAGCGGTTGGCATCACCCCCACCGAGGTGGGGCTGTCGTCATTCGACTCCGACGACCGCGAAGGCGTCGCGCCCATCGTGATGGCCGACGAGAACAAGATTCGGCAGGTGGTGGCCAACCTCATCGGCAACGCACTGCGTTTCACCGCGGCCGACAGCCCCATCGAGGTGTCGGTTCAGGTCGACGATGCAGCGCACACCGCCGTACTCGACATCATCGACCACGGCGAAGGTATTCCGCCGCAGATTCGCGAGAAGATCTTTCAGCGCTTCTGGCGCGCCGACTCATCGCGCACGCGCGAAACGGGCGGCAGCGGGCTCGGTCTCGCCATCGTCGCGTCGATCATCGCCGCGCACAACGGCACCGTCGAGGCCGTCGAGACCGCTGGCGGCGGCGCCACCTTCCGCGTCACCCTCCCCCTGGCTCCGCTAGCACCCTCCCCCGCGGCCTGACCCACTCCCCCGCCAGCGCCTGCGGACTGGCTTGCTTCCTCACCTGCTCGCTGTGGCCGCCTGCTGCGCTGCGCTGCTGCGCCTGCTGTGCCTGCTCGCTGCGCTGCGTACGCCGGAGACAACGCAATCGGCGGCCCTCGTTCGAACCGCGGCGAATACAGCGGAAGTCTGAGCAAGGGCCGCCGATTCGTGAGTGCCACCGCTCCGACGAGCCGAATCGGGGCGGGAACGCCAAAGCGGGCCGCCTCCCGAAGGAGACAGCCCGCTTGTGGTGGTGAGGGGTGGAGGACTTAGAAGTCCATTCCGCCTGACGGGTCGCCCACGGGAGCAGAGTTGCGCTCCGGCTTGTCGGCGACGACGACCTCGGTGGTGAGGAACAGACCGGCGATGGATGCGGCGTTCTGCAGGGCAGAGCGCGTCACCTTCACCGGGTCGTTGATTCCGGCAGCCAGCATGTCGACGTACTCGCCGGTTGCGGCGTTGAGGCCCCATCCGACGGGCAGGTTGCGCACCTTCTCGGCGACAACACCGGGCTCGAGGCCCGCGTTGACAGCGATCTGCTTGAGCGGAGCGTCGATGGCGACGCGAACGATGTTTGCACCGGTCGCCTCGTCACCCGTGAGCTCGAGCTTCTCGAAAGCGGTCTTGCCAGCCTGAATGAGCGCTACGCCACCACCGGCGACGATGCCCTCTTCGACGGCTGCCTTGGCGTTGCGCACGGCATCTTCGATGCGGTGCTTGCGCTCTTTGAGCTCGACCTCGGTTGCGGCACCGGCCTTGATGACGGCGACGCCACCAGCGAGCTTCGCGAGACGCTCTTGCAGCTTCTCACGGTCGTAGTCGCTGTCGGTGTTCTCGATCTCGTTGCGGATCTGCTGCACGCGACCGGCGATGAGCTCGGCGTCGCCGGCACCTTCGACGATGGTGGTCTCATCTTTGGTGATGACGACCTTGCGCGCACGGCCCAGGAGGTCGAGCGTGACGTTCTCGAGCTTGAGGCCGACCTCTTCGGAGATGACCTGGCCACCGGTGAGGATGGCAATGTCTTGCAGCTGCGCCTTGCGACGGTCGCCGAAGCCGGGAGCCTTGACGGCAACCGACTTGAAGATGCCGCGGATCTTGTTGACGACGAGCGTGGCGAGTGCTTCGCCATCGACGTCTTCAGCAATGATGAGCAGCTGCTTGTTGGCCTGGATGACCTTGTCGACGATGGGGAGCAGATCTTTGATCTGCGACACCTTCGAGTTGACGATCAGGATGTAGGGGTCTTCGAAGACGGCCTCTTGACGGTCGGGGTCGGTGACGAAGTACTGCGACAGGTAACCCTTGTCGAATCTCATGCCCTCGGTCAGCTCGAGCTCGGTGCCGAACGTGTTCGACTCCTCGACGGTGACGACACCCTCTTTACCGACCTTGTCGATTGCTTCTGCAATCAGCGCGCCGATCTCGGGGTCACCAGCGGAGATCGATGCGGTAGCCGCGATCTCTTCTTTGGTCTCGATCTCTTTGGCGTTGTTGACGAGCTCGGCGATGACGGCTGCAACAGCCTTCTCGATGCCCTTCTTCAGGCTGATCGGGTCGGCACCGGCTGCGACGTTGCGCAGGCCTTCGCGAACCAGGGCCTGGGCGAGAACCGTAGCGGTCGTCGTTCCGTCGCCTGCGACGTCGTCAGTCTTCTTGGCGACCTCTTTGACGAGCTCCGCACCGATTTTCTCGTACGGGTCGTCGAGTTCGATCTCTTTGGCGATGGACACACCATCGTTCGTGATGGTGGGCGCACCCCACTTCTTCTCAAGTACGACGTTGCGACCGCGCGGGCCGAGCGTCACCTTGACGGCGTCAGCCAAAATGTTGAGTCCACGCTCGAGGCCGCGTCTGGCCTCTTCGTCGAAAGCAATAATCTTTGCCATGTGTGTTTCTCGTCCCTCCCGGGCGTCATGAAAGATTCATAAAGGTTTAGCACTCAAATAGCGAGAGTGCTAAGACCAATACTGGCACTCGTAGGGTGCGAGTGCAAGTGAACGCCCGGGGACGAGACCGGTATTGGCTACTGGGCCAGGCGAACTGACTCCGCCTGGGGGCCCTTAGAGCCTGTTCCCACTTCGAAGATGACCTGCTGGCCCTCTTCGAGAACCTTGTAGCCACCCATGTCGATGGCGGAGTAGTGAACGAAGACGTCTTGCCCGCCACCCTCTACCGTGATAAAGCCGTAGCCTTTTTCAGCGTTGAACCACTTGACGGTTCCGTTCGCCATTGTTACTCCCAATTGCTGTGTTACGTGCCACCATTTCGAGTGAAATGATCCGTTTCCCTAGTAAAACGGTGCAGGCAGTCAATGTGGGGACTCGTGACGACAATTCAACAAGGATTAAACAATCCCGAAATACAAGAGGTGTTTCTTCACTTTCCGGGGTCTTTGTAATCGGTACCCAGTACCGCTGTGAGGTCGGCCCCCTGAAACTGTGTCGATTGCTGCACAGCAATGCCGCCGAGCGCCGCCGCCAGGCCCTTGGCGGCTCCTTCATTGCCCGCGTCGGCGTAGTAGACGGTCGACGCCGTGATGTCTGTCGTACTGGCGTTGGCCTCGGCAC
This sequence comes from Subtercola vilae, assembly GCF_004923255.1. Lineage (GTDB taxonomy): Bacteria > Actinomycetota > Actinomycetes > Actinomycetales > Microbacteriaceae > Subtercola > Subtercola vilae. The sequence continues at coordinate 25,058 of NZ_QYRT01000039.1, forward strand.
CGACGGCCCAGCCGGCCGTCGTGGCCTGTGTTCCGGCCCGCGTCGCGAGCCCGGCAACGGTGGTTCCGTTCAGAATGGTCACCTTCGCAGCCGCGTTCGTGGTGGGCTCGACGGTGGGCGTCGGGGTGACGGCGTCGCTCGCGACGGCCGACGAATCGCCACCGCTCGTACCCACGAAGTTGATCTTGTTGTTGATGGCGAAGAGCCCCACGACCCCGAGGCCGACCAGCACGCCGGTCGCGAGCGCAGCCCACGCGAAGGTCACCCAGCCGCGGCCGCGTGGCTTCGGTCCACGATGAACGCCGCGGCGGGGGCCGTCGAAGACGGCACGGTCAAAGGAATCCTGCGGTTCGGTAGGCATGGTGAGGGCGTGGGCCGATCTTTATTCGTCGCGGGAAAGAAGACGTGCAGACCGGGCTGCCAGCCGCGTGTCTCGTACTCGTTGGAGCCGCTTGATGAGCATGGGGTCGAATGCGAGCGCTGCGGGCGATTCGAGCAGGGTACCGACGATCTGGTAGTACCGAGCAGCAGAGAGGCCGAATTCTTCGCGAATGGCCTGCTCTTTCTTGCCCACGTGCTGCCACCAGATGCGTTCGAATTCGAGAATGCGGCGGTCGCGCTCAGCGAGAGTGCCGGGCTCTGCCGTGAGTGCAGGGGTTGCTGCGGGTTCAGTCATGCGCTTGCCACCCCTCATCTACTCGTGGTCTCGCTCGTCGACACCCGGCCGCCCTCTGCAGCGCCAAGTTTCGCCAATTCTAGGGCTCGGCACCTTGGCAGAGGGTGCAAGCCACGCGTGCGAGCACCCAGAGCCGCTTCGCCAGTCGCTCTACGCCCCGGCGCGATACATGCTCAGGTGCCGGATGCCCGCCTCGACATACTCGTCACCGAACGCCTCGAAACCGAACTTCTCGTACAGCGGGGCAATGTAACTCTGCGCGTGCAGCAAGAGCGCCTCGTGGCCGAAGCGCTCGATGACGGAGGCCACCAGGCGCTGGGCGAGCCCGTTGCCCCGGAACGCCGGCCCCACCACCACGCGACCGATGATTCTCTTCGCATCGAGGTGCTCAGGCACTTCGTCTTCGAGAGTACGGAGGTACGCGACGGTTTCGGCGCCGTCGGCCAGCCAGAAGTGAACGGTGCCGGGCTCGAGGTCACGGCCATCCAGCTCGGTCTCATCGACACCCTGCTCGACGAGGAACACATCGGTACGCAGTTTCAGCGCGGCGTAGAGTTCGCTGGTCGTGAACTCACTGAACGTTTTCTGAATGATGGAATGGTCAGACACGGGTTCGAGTTTACTGTGATGATGGAACGCGCCCTCAGCCGATCGAGACCGTCGGCGCGCGTGGAAAGAGGAGACCATGAGCTACGAAGTTGCCAAGTCAGACGAAGAGTGGAAGCGCAAGCTGAACCGCGAAGAGTTCGCCGTTCTGCGCCAGGCTGCCACCGAGCGCCCGTGGACGGGCGAGCTGCTCGACGAGAAGCGCGAAGGCGTCTACCGCTGTAAGGCGTGCGGGCAAGAACTCTTTCGCAGCGACACCAAGTTCGACTCGCACTGCGGGTGGCCGAGCTTCTACGCGCCGAAAGACTCCGACTCGGTCGAACTGATCGAAGACAAGAGCCTCGGCATGGTTCGCACCGAGGTTCGCTGCTCGAACTGTGGCTCGCACCTCGGGCACCTGTTCGACGACGCACCTCAGACGCCGACCGGTGACCGTTTCTGCATGAACTCGGTTTCGCTCTCGTTCGACGAAGAAGCCTAGGCAGGCTGCACCGTGTCGGCACTCGACTCTCTGCTGCACCGTCGTTCGGTGTCGAAGGTGGGGGCCTCTGCCCCCTCGCACCGCGATCTGTTTGCGTTGGTCGAGGCCGCCGGCACGGTAGCCGACCACAGCTCGCTGCGGCCGTGGCGCCTCATCGAGCTTCGCGGGGCCGCTCGCGATCGGCTGGGGCATGCTCTGGCCGACGCCGAGGGGCCCGGTGCGAACCGCGAGAAGCTGGTGGCGAAGATGCACCGCGCTCCCCTGCTCATCGCACTGGTGGTCGTTCACCAGCCGAGCGCGAAGGTACCGTACTGGGAGCAGGAGGCCGTCGCATCCGGAGTCGCCCACGCACTCTCACTGCTGCTCGACGAAGCGGGCTGGGGTGTGATGTGGCGAACGGGTCAGCAGACCCGTTCGGAGCCAGTGCGGCAGATGCACGAACTGCGGCCGAACGAGAACCTGCTCGGCTGGTTGTATGTGGGCGATGCCCCTCCCGGCCAGCGCGAGTTGCGACGCAAGCGCGTCAACCCGATGGATCATCTGACCGAACTCTGACTGTTCAGAGAGGCCTGACAGCTGTTCATAGAGGCATGGCAGACCCGGCAGTGCCGACAGGTGTGGCCGAGCTAGCGGCGGCGTTCGTGCAGGCCCAGCGGGTTCACCGGGTCGGGGCCGAGCCGCCGAGAACGCTCAAGCAACTGCCCGACGTTGGCGCCCATCCATGCGGCGGCGCCTGCGAGGCTCTCGTGCGACGACAACCACACTCTCAGACCCTGCTGGTCGCAGCCGTACGAGTAGACGCCGAAGAATTCGTGCTCGCCGTCGCGGTACCAGCGCACCCAGCCAAGGCACCGGCCGTCGTGCGCCATGAACCACACGCCGTCGCTCCACGGGGTCGGAGCGTAGACAGCGTGGGGCTCTGTTCGGTCGGTCATAGAACCCGTCAGTGCTGCGCTCACCATTTCAGATTAACGCTCCCGCCTGAAAAAAGACCCGACGTAGGCCCAGTGTTGCGTGAGTGTTCACGGTGTGGCGGCGGTGGGTCAACTTGCGACAGGCACCGAACCGGTCACGACAGCGACAGCGCGGCGCTGGCGACCGAGCGAGAGCAACACCAGGAGCCCGGCGAGCGCGATGCCGCCCGCGAGGTAGAAGACGAAGGCCACTCCGAACGCACTCACACCGAGCCCCCCGACGATCGAGCCGGTCGCGATGGCGAGCTGAATGGTCGTGACGAACAGCGCGAGACTGCCATCGGATGCCCCGGGGGCGGCCTGCGACATCCACGTCTGCAGCCCCAGAGGCAGAGCTCCCCACACGAGCCCCCAGAGCACCAGCAGCGCGAACACACCCGGCAGCGACCACGCCAGCAGCGGGAGCGAGACGACGGCGATGGCAAGTACCACCTTCGTCACCGCGAGGGTGCCGGTGACACTGCGGCTGAGCGTGAACCCGGCGATGAAGTTGCCCGCGATACCGGCGACGCCGAACGCCAGCAGTGCGATGGTGATCGTGGTCGGGTTGATCTGCACCAGGTCTTGCAGGTAGGGGGCAACGTACGTGTACGCGGCGAACTGGGCCATGAACGCGAGCGCGGTGGCGATCAGCCCGATGCGCGCGCGCGGAATCAACAGCAGCTGGCCGAGGGTCGCGAACCGCACACGCTGAATGGCAGGAATGCGCGGCAGCAGAGCGATCTGCAGCAGCAGTGCGACGGCGCCGAGCGCTGCGCCAATGAAAAAGGCCGTGCGCCAGGTGGCGACTGCGGAGACGAAGGCGCCGAGCGGCAGGCTCACCACGGTGGCGAGCGAGACCCCGGCGGTGATGAACGAGGTGGCACGAATCACGCTGCTCTCACGCACCAGACGGCTGGCGATTCCGGCGCCGATCGACCAGAACCCGCCAATGGCAAGGCCGAGCAGCATGCGCGCGAGAATCAGCGTGGGCAGATTCGCGGCGAAGGCACCGAGCACGTCGGAGATCACGAGAAGAGCGGTGAGCGAGACCAGCACGATGCGTCGGTCGACCCGCGAGGTGACGACGGTCACGAGGGGTGCCCCGATCGCCCCCGTGAGACCCGTCGCGACAACGACGAGACCGGCGGTACCCACGCTGATGTTCAGGTCGGCTGCGATCGCGGGCAGCAACCCGATGGGCAAGAATTCTGAAAGCACGAGTACGAACGAGCCGAGGGCCACCGAGAGCACCGCGATCCATCCGCGGCGATCGGTGAGTGTGTGCGGGGAAGGGTGAGTAGACATCTCTCCTACCAATGCTGCGAATCGGCCGTTCATTCCCAATGCGGGCAGCGATTCTGCCAGAACGGTACGGTGTAAGCACCCCGGCCGCCAGCAGAGAGAACCGCCCGATGACCCCACCACCCCCGACGCCGGCCCCGAACATCACGGTCAGTGTCATCAACGGACCGAACCTGAACCTCCTGGGGCTCCGCGAACCCGGCATCTACGGCAGCCAGTCGCTCGCCGACGTCGAGCAACTGGTCACGGCCAGGGCTGCTGAGCTCGGTGTGACGGTGACCTTCGCGCAGAGCAACCACGAGGGCGAACTCGTCGATCTGATTCAGGATGCCCGCACGAGCGCGCACGCGATCATCCTGAACCCCGCCGCCTACTCACACACCTCGGTGGCCATCGCCGACGCGCTCAGCGCCGTACAACTGCCCGTGGCCGAAGTGCACCTCAGTAACATCCACAAGCGTGAAGAGTTTCGCCACCACTCGTTCGTGTCGGCGGTGGCTGACGTGGTGATCTGCGGCGCGGGGCCGCTCGGCTACGTTCTGGCGCTGGAGTACCTGGCAGCGAAGCTCGGCGCGGCGCCCGACGCCTGACACGGCCAGCCCGCGCGGGCTGTCAATCCCTTTCTGCGCCGCGGCGCCCGGGAATACGGTCGAAGAACCGCCCCCACGAAAGGTTCTGCCCATGGCTACCGTCAGCGACTTCGTCATTCAGCGCGTCAAAGAGTGGGGGGTCACGCGGGTCTTCGGGTTTCCCGGTGACGGCGCAGGCGCGTTCGACGGCGCGCTCGGCAAGGCAGAGAAGGAGGGCACCGGGCTCGAGTACATCCGCCCGACGCACGAGGAGATCTGCGGCCTGATGGCCACGGCGCATGCCAAGTTCACCGGCGAGACCGGCGTGTGCATCGCAACCTCGAGCCCCGGCGCGTTCCATCTGCTGAACGGCCTGTACGACGCGCAAATGGACAACCAGCCGGTGGTCGCCATCGTCGGCCAGCAGGGCCTGAACGCGCTCGGCACGTTCACCATGCAGGAGTCGAACCTCGAGCGCGTATTCGCCGACGTCGCCGTGTACGTACAGACCATCGTGTCGCCCGAACAGGCTCAGGCCGTCGTCGACACCGCCTTCCGCACCGCGCGGCTGCGGCTCGGGCCGGCGGTCATCGTGATTCCGCACGACGTGCAGGCGATGAAGATGGTCGAGCCGAGCCCGGCGAACTGGGTGTCGCGTTCGAGCGCGGTGGGAGCATCCACGGCCATCACACCGCCCGAGAGCGAGATAGTGAAAATGGCGGGCATCATCAACGCCGGCCAGAAGGTGACGTTCCTCGTGGGGCACGGCGCCACCGGTGCGACCGCCGAGGTGCTCGAAGCCGCGCGGCTCGCGGGTGCCGGCATCATCACTGCGCTTCGCGGCAAGCAGGTTGTGCCCTCTGATGTTCCACATCACACCCAGCAGCTCGGCCTGCTCGGCTCACTTCCGAGCCTCAAGCAGATGAAACACTGCGACACGCTGGTGCTGCTCGGCACCAACTACCCGTACGGGCAGTTTCTGCCCGAGAGCGGCCAGGCGCGGGCCGTGCAGGTCGACCTGAAGCCCGAGCAGATGGGGCTGCGCTACCCCACCGAGCTGAACGTGTGGGGAGACGTCAAGGCCACGCTCGAAGCACTGATCCCGCACCTCGATGCGAAGACCGATCTGTCATGGCAGAACGGTATCGCCGACGAAATGGTGTCGTGGGAGAAAGAGATGGCGGCGCAGGCGGCGCTCGAGTACTCCGACGGCGTGAACCCGCGGCGGGTCATCCACGAGCTCAACAAGCGGCTGCCTCCTCGGGCCATCGTGACGGCCGATGCCGGTACGACGGCCGACTGGTACGGGCACCACATTCGGCTGCGCGACGGGATGCTCGGCGACATGTCGGGCCGGCTCGCCACGATGCTCGCGGCCATGCCCTACGCGGTCGCGGCGAAGTTCGCGTACCCCGACCGCACAGTGGTGTGCACGATAGGCGACGGAGCGTTTCAGATGCTCGGAATGAACGAACTCATCACGGTGAAGAAGTACCTCAGCCGGTGGAGCAACCCGCAGCTGGTCATCGTGGTCGTGCACAACGACGACCTCGGGCAGGTGTCGTGGGAGATGCGCACCGAAGACGGCAACCCGGTGTGGCGCACGGCGCAAGACGTCGAATCGGTCGACTACGCGGGCTGGGCCGAGCTGCTGGGCTTCGAAGCGGTCAGGGTGCGGGCCGACGACGAGGTCGAGGCGGCGCTCGACCGGGCCTTCGCCCACCGCGGCGTCACGCTGATCGATGCGTACTGCAGCAAGAACGTTCCGCCACTGCCCGCGCACATCACGGCGGAGTTCGCGAAGAACACCGCTCTGGCACTGCTGAAGGGTGACCCGTACCTGCTCGAGGTGGCGAAGGATTCGGCTGAGGCGCTGCTGTCAGAGGGCATCGAGCGGGTGAAGGGCACGCTGCACCTCGGGCAGGGCGACGGCGCGACCGAGAGGTAGGCGGCGAGCGGGCGCGGGGCGGTTAGCGGGCTCGGGGCCGCGTGGCCGGGTAGAGTGCGGCCGCCCCGGGATCGAAGCTGAACCAGGCGCGCGAGCCGTCGGTGAGGTCGAGTTCGGCCACGCGGCGAGCAGTGAGGTCTGCCGCGAGGCGATCGGTGCGCACCCGCACGAGGTCGCCGCGCTGCTCGAGGTCGGTGATGACACCCTCGATGGCGTTGACGGCTGCGGCGGGCGGGCGGTTCGACACCGTCACCGCAGAGGGGCGAACGGCCACGATGACGGCGGTGCCAGCATCCGGAGCCGGCCACTCGGTCGCGTTCGCCGCCGCGGCGCCGGTCGACACCGCCAGCTCGATACCGTCGTCGGTGCGGAGGCCGGTCGGGGTGCGCACACCGCTCAGGATGCTCAGCCCCGCGATGCCCGCAGCAAACGCCGTACGGGGCCGCTCGAGCACCTCCCGGGTGGGGCCGTCTTCGACGACTCGGCCTCGCTCGATGACGAGCACCCGGTCGGCCAGCGTGTAGGCGTCGAGAATATCGTGGGTCACGATCAGCGCGGTACGCCCCGCGAGCACCCGCTTCAACATGCGGCGAATGGCCGGCGTGACCGCCATGTCGAGGGCCGCCATCGGCTCGTCGAGCAGCAGCAGCCGCGGCTCGGCGGCGAGTGCCCGGGCCACGGCAATGCGTTGCGCCTGGCCACCAGAGAGCTGCGCTGGCCTGCGGTTCTCGAACTCGCTGCCGTCGACCTCGGCGAGCCACCGGCGGGCTGCAGCGTGCGATGCCTGACGACGGGCGCCTGCACTTCGCGGCCCGAAGGCGACATTGTTCAGCACGCTCAGGTGCGGAAACAGCAGCGCCTCCTGCGCGAGCAGCGCGACCGCGCGCTGGTGCGGCGGTTTCGAGCCGTGTTGCGTGCCAGCCCGCGTATCGAACAGGCTTGCGCCCTCGAGTTCGGCGTGCCCATCGTCGGCCGCCAGCAGCCCCGAGATGAGGTTCAGCAGGGTCGATTTTCCCGCCCCATTCGGCCCGAGCACAGCAACCGTCTCGCCCTCCTCAAGGGTGAACGACACGTCGAAGTCACGCCTCGCCACACGGGCGTCGAAAGTGAAGGTCACAAGAGCCTCTGCCTGCCCCCGGCGTTGCCGAGGCTCGCCTGGTGCGCCAGTCCCACCACCAGAATGGCCACAGCGACCAGCACGAGCGCGAGCGCGACAGCCGCATCGGGGTCGCTCTCCCGCTGCAGGTAGATCTCGAGCGGCAGCGTACGCGTGACACCCTGCAGGCTGCCCGCGAAGGTAAGAGTGGCACCGAATTCGCCCAGCGCCCTGGCGAACGACAACACAGCCCCCGAGACGAGCGCGGGCAGCACCAGTGGCAGGGTGATACGGCGCAGAACGGTTGTGGGGCCGGCTCCGAGCGTGGCCCCGATGGCTTCATATCGCGTGCCCACCGTTCGCAGCGCCCCCTCCAGGCTCAGCACCAGAAAGGGCAGCGCCACGAAGGTCTGCGCCAGAATCACGGCGGTGGTCGAGAAGGCGATCTGGATGCCCAGAAAATCCATCGGCGCCTTGAGCAACCCCTGGCGCCCGAACGTGTAGAGCAGCGCGATGCCTCCCACCACCGGGGGAAGCACCAGCGGCAGCAGTACGAGCGAACGAACGATGCGCTGGCCCGGAAACCGCGTTCGCGCCAGAACCAGCGCCATCGGAACACCCACGATGATGCAGAGCAGAGTGGCGGCACCGGAGGTGCGCAGGCTCAGCAGCAGGGCATCCGTCGACTCCTTCGAGGTGATCAACGGGATTAACTGACCCCAGTTCACACGAACGACCATCGCCACCAGCGGCAGCACCACGAACAGTGCGCCGATGATGGCGATGGCGAGAACCCATCGGGGAACGCCCGCGTACCCGCTGGAGGCTTTCATAAGGGGCAGGTTACGGCTTTCCGAACCCTGCGTCTGACAGCACGCCCTGGCCGGTGCTGCCGGTCACGAACGCGATGAACGCCTGTGAAAGTGCGCTGCTCTTCGTCGACGCGAGTGCGCCGATCGGGTAGGTGTTCACGGCCGTGCTCGACTCGGCGAAAGGAACGCCGGTGACGCTTGTGCCGGCACCCTTCACATCGGTGACGTAGACGAGGCCAGCGTCGGCTTCACCCGAGCTGACCTTGCCGAGCACGTCGGTGACCGACGACTCTTGGCTCACGGCGGGAATAGTGACGCCGGTGGCCGTCTCGATGGTGGCTGTTGCGGCACCGCAGGGCACCGCCACCGCACAGATGACGGTCTTGATGCTGCTCTTGCCGAGATCGGCGAACGTCTTCACCCCGGCGGGGTTTCCCGGCGGCACAGCGATCTCGAGCACGTTGGTGGCAAAGTTCACCGGGGTGCCACTGATGAGCTTGGCATCGGTGAGCTTGGTCATGTTCTTCGTGTCGGCCGATGCGAACACATCGGCCGGCGCGCCACCCGTGATCTGGGTCACGAGGTCAGACGAGCCCGCGAAGCTGAAGGTCACGGTCGTACCGGGGTTCGCGGCCTGAAACTCTGTTCCGAGCTTCGTGAAGGTCGCTTTGAGAGAAGCGGCGGCGAACACGATGATAGTGCCGCCCGGTGCGGTGGTGGCCGAGCTGGAAGGGGCGTTACCGACCGACGCGCTGCTGCCGTTCGACGAGCTGGAACAGGCAGCAGCACCCATGATCACGGCGGCAGCCATGAACAGTGCGGCGAAACTTCGAACAGGTAGCGTCATGGCTTCAGGCCTTTACTGGAGGGGTTTCGACGATGACCGTCGTGGCTTTCACCACGGCGACGGCAACCGAACCGAGTTCGAGCCCGAGTTCGCGCACGGCTTCGCTCGACATGAGTGAGACCACCCGGTGGGGGCCGCACTGCATCTCGACCTGCGCCATGACTTTGTCGCTGATGATCTCGGTGACGAGACCCACGAAACGATTGCGGGCAGACCGCCCGACCAGCGACGTGTCATCGGGCAGGATGGCGTTCTTGCGGGCCAACTGGGCCAGTGCAAGGCCATCGACAACGGTGCGACCCGAGTCATCTTTCAGACTCTCGAGAACACCGGCGTCGACCCATCGTCGTACCGTGTCGTCGCTGACACCCAAGTACTGCGCTGCATCACGGATCCGAATATGCGACATGAAACAGATTCTAATTCCGCACCTGCGGATTAATCTAATTGGGTCAGGGTGACGAAAGTGCGTTGCGCACCAGCGGCCCGATCGTGTCGGCCAGTTCGTGCTCGCCACCGGCCGTGGGGTGCACGTCATCGTCTTGCATCAGCCCGGGCTGGTCTGCGAGGGGTTGCCCGATGTCGACGTAGGTGCCACCGACGGCCAGGGCGGCCGACCGCACACCCTCGTCGATCTGCTGCAGCTCTGCCGGCACCTCGGTATCGCCCCAGAACGCGCTCAGGGCGATGATGCGCGTAGTGGGCAGCGCAGCCCTCAGGCTGGTGAAGGTGGAGCGGGTGGCCGCGGCGAGATCGCTGCTGTCGAGCCCGAGGTCATTGCTGCTCGACGAGACGATCACCACGTCGGGGTTCAGCGATTCGGCCACATCGGCCTGCGCTTGGAAGGTGTTCCCCTCCGCACCCGCCATCAGAAAGCCGGAGCCATCGGTCGACAGGTTGGTGAGAGTCCAGCTCTGTGTCGGTGAGACGAGATCAGGCCACGACTCGCCGCCGTCGAGCCCGTGGCCGTCCATGATCGAGTCGCCGATGGCGACCACGACGGCGCCGCTCCCGGGCACACTCCTTGGCGCGATTCCGAACGCGCTGACCGGAACGCTCTCGGCGCCAGAGGAGAAAGGTACTTGGGGCGCATCGCCCGAGACGGCTGCCGCCACCATGGCCGGCGGGCCCGGAACCGGCACCGGCAGAGACGGGGGCCCGGCCGATGCGTCGGCCGACGCGCTCGCTGACGCGAACACAGAACTCGACGAGGCAGAGCTCGACGAGGCAGAGCTCGACGATGCAGTGGTCGACGATGCACTGGTCGACGATGCAGTGGTCGACGAGGCAGAAATCGACGACAGCCCCGCTCCGCCCGGCCGCACCGCGGCGCCCCAACCGCTCGAGACCGAAACGGCTGCAACGACGGCCAGAGCCGCGCTCGCTGTCATGGCGACGGTGATGGCAATACGTTTGCGGGGCATCCGGTCACCTTTCCTGTCAGCTCGGCAGAAGCCACTCGGTCACGGCTCTGCGGTAGCGGCGGCCCTGTCATCCAAGAATACCCTGTCGTGCGGGATGACGCGGGGGCTGGCGCGGCGCACGAATGTGCCGCGTGACCCGGATGCCCGGCTCCCGGAGTCTCCGATGCGCAGTGTGATGCGCGCTGAGGTGGCGGCGGGCATCCGGTGCCAGAGGTCGACGGCGTGCGATGATCGTAGGCATGGCGAAGCGGCTCATGCTCCTCGACACAGCATCGTTGTACTTTCGCGCGTTCTACGGCGTACCCGAAAGCGTTCACGCCCCCGATGGAACGCCTGTGAATGCGGTGCGCGGCCTGCTCGACATGATCGCGCGGCTCGTCACCGAGTTCGAGCCCGACGCGCTGGTCGCGTGCTGGGATGACGCGTGGCGTCCTCGCTGGCGCGTCGACCTCATACCGAGCTACAAAGCGCACCGGGTGGCTGAGGAGGTGCCCGGCGGGGTCGACATCGAGGTGGTGCCCGAGAACCTGACGCTGCAGTTGCCTGTCATTCGTGAGGTTCTCGAGACCTTCGACATCGCCATCGTCGGCGCGGCCGACCACGAAGCAGACGATGTGATCGGCACGCTCGCGTCTGGCGGCTCACCCGCCACGGGTGCCACCACCGCCGTCGACATCGTCACGGGCGATCGTGACCTCTTTCAACTGGTCGACGACGACGCCAACGTTCGCGTGATCTACACGGCCCGCGGCATGAGCCGGCTCGAACTCGTGACCGGCAGCGTGCTTCGCAGCAAATACGGGGTGGATGCCCGCCAGTACGTCGACTTCGCTGTGCTCCGCGGCGATGCCTCCGACGGGCTGCCCGGGGTGGCCGGCATCGGTGAGAAGACGGCTGCCACGCTGCTCGGGCAGTACGGCTCGCTGGAGGGGCTGCGCGCCGCTGCCTCTGGTGCTGGCGGTGACTCCTCTGGCCCGTCTCTCTCGGCATCGCTTCGTGCGAAGCTCGTCGCCGCCAGCGACTACCTCGACGTTGCCCCCCGCGTGGTCAGCGTCGTACGCACCCTCGACCTCGGCCCCATCGACGCCACCCTGCGCCCCCTCTCCCCCGCATCCCGCTCGCACATCGCAACCCTCGCCTCCCGCTGGGCCCTCGGCACCTCAGCCACCCGCGCCCTCGCTGCTCTCACTTCGCCCGCGCCCACCCCCAC
>NZ_QYRT01000004.1 GCF_004923255.1 Subtercola vilae
CCCCCGCCCAGAACGGATCGCATGACCTCCTCCGCGCCCACCCGCCGCATCATCGTCGACACCGACACGGGAATCGACGATGCGCTCGCCCTGCTCTACCTGGCAGCGCAGCCCGAGGTCGAGCTGGTCGCCATCACGGCGGTGTACGGCAACTGCGTCGTCGACGACTCGGTGCAGAACATCGCCTACGTGCTCGGGCTCGTGGGCCTTGGCGAAACGCCGGTGGCGAGGGGGGCGGCGAAACCGCTGCACGCCGAGCCGCACATCGCACACTATGTGCACGGGCATGACGGCCTCGGTGACGTGATCGATGAGCGGCCACAGCCCTCGAACCTGCTGCCGCAGAGCGCAGCCGAATACCTCGTCGAGCTGGCCAGGGGCAACCCCGGAGAGTACGAGCTGCTGACGCTCGGCCCCCTCACGAACATCGCTCTGGCGCTCGAGATCGAGCCCGACCTGCTGACCCTCTTCACTTCGATCACGATCATGGGTGGTAGCGGCCCGTTCCCCGAGGTGGGGCGCACCGACATGTTCGACGCGAACATCCAGAACGACGCCGATGCCGCACGCGCTGTATTCCAGGCACCCGCGACCCGGCGCCTCATGGTGGGGGTGAACGCCACGGCCACCGTGGTCACCGACGAGCAAGACGTGCTGATGCTGCACCGCTCGGGCACGGCCACCGGCACATTCGCCGCCACCATTCTGGAGTCGTACCTCGACTTCTACCGACTCGCCTGGGGCCGCAGGGTGAGCCCTGTGCACGACGGGCTCGCCGCCATGCTGATGCTCCACCCCGAGTGGGCGACCGAGACCGTGACCGGCCCTGTGAACATCACGAACGACGGCTTCACGGTTCGCGCGCGCGTCATGCAGACGGCCGAGGGGCGCCTCGTGCCCTGGCCCATCGAGCCGGCCCCCGACACCATCGCCGTCACTGCCGTCAACATCGAAGCTGCCCTGCACGCCTTTCTCACCGCCCTCATCGAAGCTGGAGCAGACTCATGACCGACACCGCCGTTCAGACCCAGGCCCCCGTGCGCGATCTCGCGCTGCTGCCCAAGGGGCACCTGCACCTGCACATGGAGGCGGCGATTCGGCCCGCCACGCTCACCGACATGAGCGAGGCCATGGACATCGTCGTGCCCATGCACAGCGTGTTCACCGACTTCACCGAGTTCAGCGACACCTACCGCGGCATTCTCGCCGTGCTCTCGAACCCCGAGAACCTGGCTCGGCTCATCGACGAAGCGGTCGAAGATGCGGCCCGCGAAGGGGTCGTCTACATCGAGTTCGGGGCAAGCCCGCACTTCTACGCCGGGGTCTACGGTTCGACCGAGCTCGCTCTCGAAGCCATGATCGAGTTGTGCCGCGCGTCGGCTGAGAAGTGGGGCGTCGAGATCGGGCTCATGATCACCGTCGACCGCATCGAGAGCATCGAGGTGGGGGTGGCCTACGCGAAGGTGGCGGCCGCGTTCGCCGGGCGGGGTGTGGTGTCGCTCGGGCTCGCGAATGACGAGCGCGGGCATCCGGGAGCCCCGTATGCCGAGGCGTTCTCCATTGCGAAAAAGGCCGGTTTGCTGTCGACGCCGCACGCGGGCGAGCTGGTTGGGCCCGTCGAGGTGTGGTCGGCTCTGGATGACCTGCACGCCGACCGCGTTCTGCACGGTGTCACTTCGGCACTCGACCCCGCCCTCATGGCGCGGCTCGCGGCCGACGGAATCTGCCTCGACGTCTGCCCCACCTCGAACGTGCTGCTGTCGGTGGTGCCCGAGATCGGTGCCCACCCGCTGAAGGTGCTGCTCGAGGCGGGCGTGCGCTGCTCGATCAACGCCGATGACCCGATTCTGTTCGGGCCGGACATCCTCGCTGAGTACGAACTCTGCCGCACGGTTCTCGGGCTGAGCGACGAGCAGCTCGCCGCGTGCGCGTGGAGCTCGATCGAGTGCGGGGCGGGCTCGGCCGGCCTGAAGTCTGCCGCGAAGATCGCGATCGACGCCTGGCTGGCGGCCGAACCCGCCTGAGTCGCCGTCTGGCCCTGAATCTCTGTCTGGGCCCGGTGCGCGGCTACGCGACGGGCGCGAATGCCTCGTCGTAGGTGGGGTAGTCGGTGTAGCCCTCGGGGCCCGCGCCGTAGAGGGTGGCCGGGTCGAGCGGGTTCAGCTCGAGGTCGTCGCGCCAGCGCCTGACCAGGTCAGGGTTGGCGATGACCGGGCGGCCCACCACCACGGCGTCGGCCTGGGCATCCGCAATCAGGGCGATCGCTTCGTCGCGGGTTGTCACCGCGCCGAAGCCACTGTTGACGAGGAAGGCTCCGCCGAACTGGGCGCGCAGGCCCTGCACGAAGTCGCCGGACGGCTCCGCGTTCAGAACGCTGACGAAGGCGAGGCCCAGGTCGGCGGCGGTCTGCATGAGCCGGCCGTAGACGACGGCGCGGTCATCCGCATCGTTCTCGATGATGCCCTGGATATTGTGCGACGGCGAGATGCGAATGCCCACGCGGCCAGCACCGATCGCTTCGGCGACAGCGGTCATCACCTCGGTGACCAGACGGGTGCGGTTCAGAGCTGAGCCGCCGTAGCCGTCGGTGCGCACGTTCGAGGTGGCGCCGAGAAACTGGTGCAGCAGGTAGCCGTTCGCGGAGTGCAGTTCGACGCCGTCAAAGCCGGCTGCGACGGCGTTCTTCGAGGCCTGAACGAAAGTCTCGACAATGCTGGGAAGCTCGTCTTCGCCGAGCGCGTGCGGCACCGGGTAGGCCGCCTTTCCGAGCGGCGTGTGGGTTTCGCCGTCGATGGCAATGGCGCTCGGGGCCTCGACATGGTTATTGCCGTTGATCTCAGAGTGGCTGACCCGCCCGGCGTGCATGATCTGGGCGACAATGGTGCCGCCCTCCGCGTGCACTTGATCGGTCACCCTCTGCCAGCCGGCGAGCTGCTCTTCAGTGACGAGCCCCGGCTGGCCCGGGTAGCCCTGCCCGGCGAACGAGGGGTAGATGCCCTCGCTGACGATGAGGCCGACGGATGCCCGCTGGGCGTACTGCTCGACAACCATGTCGCCCGGCACTCCTTCGATGCCGGAACGGGTGCGGGTCAACGGGGCCATGACGATGCGGTTCGAAAGGGTGAGGTCGCCGGCAGTGAAAGGCGAGAAGAGGTCGGTCATACGCAAGTGTCCATTCGATCGGGGCGCTCGCCCGACAACCGGGCGCACGCACGGGGTACCTCTGGGTAACAGCCGAACGGCCCGGCAATATTCCTTGCCAATCATGTCGGGCGGGGCTAGCCTGCGACTATTCGGCACTCAGTGCCGAATGTGGGGCACTGGCCGCTCACGCTTTCGGAGGCGACCATCCACTCTCTATCGAAAGGAAGAGCATCATGGGAAGACTCGAGGGCAAAGTCGCCTTCATCACCGGCGCCGCTCGCGGCCAGGGGCGCAGTCACGCGCTGCGCCTCGCCCAGGAGGGCGCAGACATCATCGCCGTCGACATCGTGGGGCAGATCGACTCGGTTCCCTACCCCATGTCGGTTCCCGCCGACCTCGACGAAACGGTGGCGGGTGTCGAAGCCCTCGACCGCCGCATCGTGGCGATCAGGGCCGACGTGCGCGATCTCGACGCCCTCGTGGCGGCCGCCAAGAAGGGTGTGGCCGAGCTCGGCCCCGTCGACATCATTCTCGCCAACGCCGGAATCGCACCGCAGGGCACGAAGGCCGACAACGCACAAGCCTTCCGCGACGTGGTGGAGGTGAACTTGTTCGGCGTTCACAACACCGTGATGGCCGCCGTACCGTCGATGATCGAGAAGGGCCAGGGCGGTGCGATCGTGCTGACCAGCTCGACCCAGGGCCTCAGTGGTGCGGGTGGCGACGGAACAGGGGCAACGTCGGGCTACACGGCGGCCAAGCACGGCGTCGTCGGGCTCATGCGCACCTACGCGAACTGGCTGGCGCCGAAGAGCATCCGGGTGAACACGGTTCACCCCACCGGCGTGAACACCCCGATGGTGGTGAACGACGCTATGCAGGAGTTCCTGAACTCGAACCCCGGCATGGGCGCGGCACTGCAGAACCTGCTGCCGGTCGAGCTGATTCAGCCCATCGACATCAGCAACGCGATCGCGTGGCTGGTCAGCGATGAGGCGCGGTATGTCACCGGGGTCACGCTGCCGGTCGATGCGGGATTCACCGCGAAGTAGGGGCAGCCAGCGACCGCAGCAGCACATGCCGCCAGCGCAGAACCGACGAACTCGCCGGCCAGTGCAGCGCCAGCGTCTGAAAACCCCGGTGCATGCGGTACGCGAAGGTGCGCCAATCGGTCAACGGGCGTGACGAGATGCCAACCCAGACTGCGGTGTCGTACACAATCGTGAACCGTGGGGTCAAATGGATGCTCAGATCCACGTCGTCGTGCAGATCGGTTCCCCAGCAGTGCACCGAGCCCCGCACCTCACGCCACACCGACCGCCGCAGAAAGAAGGTAGACCCGAACAGCGGAACCGTCGCGAGCGCCAAGCGCATCGAGTGGAAGTACGCACCCATGTACAGCGCCCCGAGCATCCAACTGCCCCGCGCTGGGCCATCGTAGAAACGGCCGGGCCCGGTGACCGCGTCGACGCCGGGCTCTTTTTCGAGCCGCGCCAGGCCGTTCTCTATCCACCGCGGCGGCGGCACCGAGTCTGCGTCGAGACGCGCGATGACATCGAACCGGCACGCGTCGTAGCCCGTCGTGCTGGCTGCAGGGATGCCCGGCTCGGCCTCGTAGAGTACGCGGGCCCCCCACGCGGCGGCCACGTCACCGCTGTCGTCGGTGCTCGCGTTGTCGACCACGATCACCTCGTCTGGTGCCACGGTCTGTGCGGCGAGCGCCGCCAGGCAGCTCGCGAGCGCTCGGGAATCGTTCTTCACCGGAATGACGACAGAGACTCTCACCCCTTCACCGTACGATCAAATGCAGCGCGGCGTTGGGGGCTGACAACGGATGCAATTCGTGTATCGACGCTGAGCCAACTACACATTTCGGGCAGCTCTCTCGAGGAACACTGCGCCGCCTTGAGCAGGGCGAAGGCGGGGCGAGCGTCGAGAGTCTGGTGCGGGTGCTTCGTTCGCTGGGCATCCTGCAGCAGGTTGTCGAGAGCGTCGACCCGTACTCGTCTGACGTGGGGCGGTTGCGTTCTGATGAGATACTTCCCCAGCGAGTGCGGCGCCCCACCACCCTGAGAACCGACAATGGTTGACGAACGCGCCGAGGTGTGGGTGCAACTGCTTGGCTACGACCGCTCGCCGGAACGGTGTTCGCGCACCCGCGCGGGCGCACCGGCGCGGGCGCACCGAAAGCGCTACCTTCAGCTACGCCGATTCATATCTCGCCACGCCGCTGGCCTATTCGGCGAACTCGACTAGGGTCATCGCGCTCGCGTAGCCGATGCGCGTATCGCCGTGTCTGTCGAATCTGCCGAGCACCAGCACGCTGCGGCCCGAGACCGTCATCAGCTCAGAGGTCGGGGGCTGGATGCCCGCCGCCGATTGAGCTCCCCGCGCCGACAAGCAGGCGCAGGACATCGTTGCCCCTGCTCGAAGCCCGCGACGGCGAACAGCGCAGCTCTGTCGAGATCGCCGAACTGATCGAGCAGTTCGCGTCGTTGCCGACAGCGCAGCTGGCCGAACTTTGGCGGCGCATGGTGTTCTCGATGCTCATCTCCACTACCGATGATCACCTTCGAAACCATGGCTTTCTGCCTGAAGACAGCTCGAACTCATGGAACCTCGCACCCGCATTCGACCTGAATCCGAACCCCGAGCCCGGCAACAAACAGCTCTCGACGGCGGTCGTTGACAACGACTTCGACATCGATGTGGAGTCGGCGCGGGCGGTCGCCGGTCTTTTCAGGCTCAGCCTCGCCCAGGCGAAGACCATCGAGGCCGAGGTCAGACAGAGTGTGGCGCGGTGGGCGGTCGAGGCGGCACGAATGCAAATCCGGCACTCAGAGATCGACTTGATGGCAGGGAGGTTCGAGGGGGCGTGACGCGATCGGCGTCAGGCGTCAGGCGTCAGGCGTCAGGCGAGGGAGGCGAGCAGGTTCTGCGCGGCCTCGACGGCCGAGAGACGGGTGGTGCGCGAGCCGCCGAGGGGCTGCACGAGAATCGTGGTCACTCCCGAATCGAGCAGGGCGAGCATCCGGAGCCTGACCTCGCTCTCGGTGCCGATGAGGGCGGTCGAGCGCACGAGGTCGTCGGGTACGGCGGCGGCGGCCTCGGCTTTCTGGCCGGTGAGGTAGAGCTCCTGAATGAGGGCGGCCTCGTCGCCGTAGCCGTAGCGGCTGGCGAGGTCGTTGTAGAAGTTGGCCCCGCGGGCGCCCATGCCGCCCACATACAACGCCATGCGCTGGCGGTACTCGTCGAAGGCCTCGTCGGTGCTGTCGCCGATGAAGAGGGGCATCTCTGCAACGACGTCGAGCGCGCCGAGGGCCGGGTCGCGAAGAGCTCTGCCCTGCGCGAGAGCTGCGCCCCACGCGAGGTCGGCCCGCTCGGGGTAGTAGAACAGGGGCAGCCAGCCGTCGGCGATCTCTGCGGCCTGCGCCACGCTTTTGGGCGTGAGCGCCGCGACGGTGATCGGGATGCCCGGCCGCAGCGGTCGGTTGATGAGCTTCAGCGGCTTGCCGAGCCCGGTGCCCTCGCCCACCGGCAGCGGAATCGAGTAGTACCGCCCGGCGTGGTCGATCTTCTCGCGCCGCCACACGGCGCGGCAGATCTCGATGGTCTCGCGGGTGCGACCCAGGGGTGCGTCGAACGGCACCCCGTGGAAGCCTTCGATGACCTGCGGCCCCGAGGTTCCGATGCCGAGTTCGAACCGCCCGCCCGACAGCGAATCGAGCCCCGCCGCCGTCATGGCGATGAGCGTGGGCGTGCGCGAGTACAGAGGCAGGATGCCCGTGGCCAGCGTGATGCGCTCAGTGACGGCCGCGAGGTAGCCGAGCTTGCTCACCGCATCGAACGAGTACGCCTCAGAGACGCTGACCTGCTCGACGCCGAACTTCTCGAACTGAACCACGTCGGCTGCGGCCTCGGCGAAATCACTGGAATAGTCGACAACAACACCGAGTCTGGCCATCACACCACCGTAGCCGCCCGGCCTCGGGGGCGAAAGCCCGGGGTGGTGGGCTGCACGTATGCTCGAGGGTGTTGGGCGGCGGCGGGGGCGCGGCATGAGAACGGAAGGCGCACATGAGCAGTCGGGAACATCTGGTTCGAGCCCTCTGGACTCTCTTCGAGCCCGTTCACGCCCTCACCTACTTCTCGCCGCAGTCGCGCGACAGTTTCGCCGCCGCCGGCCTCACACGCTACTGGGACGGCTACTTCGCCGGCCGCGCAGCCCCCCTCGGAGCCATCTCGGGCGCGCCCGTGACCGCCATCTTCAGTGGTTTCGCGCCCGCGCTCGTCGAGCGGGCCCTGCCCGCGGTGTGGAGCACACTCACGCCCGAACGCGCTCTCGAGGCTCGCGCCGAGGGTGCCGTGGCCACGATTCGCGCACTCGCGCCCGACGAGTCGATCGTCGCCCGCGCCGCCGAGGCGCTGCTGCCGGCCGCGCTCGCTGTCGGCGCGCACGCCGTGGGTCGCCCCTTGGCCGCGGCCAACCACGCACTGCTCGCAGCCCTCGTCACCCCTGACCCGTACCGAGTGCTGTGGCAGTGCGTCACCACGCTCCGCGAACACCGCGGCGACGGACACGTGCTCGCGCTGGTGACAGAAGACATGGCGGGGCTGTCGACCATCGTGCTGCGCGCCGGGCTCGACCTCGACGCCCCCCACATGCAGCGCGCCCGCGGCTGGACCGACGACGAGTGGCACGCCGAACAGCGCTCACTGGTCGCGCGCGGCCTGCTTGCACCGGCCGCATCCAGAACCGACGCCGGCACATCACCCGCCACCGCACCGCACGCCGCCACGCCGTTGGGCGAAGCCGCCCTCGCGCGGGCGGAGCAGCTCACCAACACGCTCGCCGTGGGGCCGTGGCAGCTGTTCGACGACAATGCTCTGCGGGCGATCGCCGCGGCCCTCTACCCGGTGGCGGCGGCGTGCGCGCCGCTGTTCCCGTACCCGAACCCGATCGGCATGCCGCACTCGTGGAACCCGACGACCGACCCCGATGCCACCGCCGTACCCTCTGCTCCCGAACGAGGCGCAGCCCGTACGGCGGCGTGACATGGCCGGGTATGAACGCAGCCCGGCCGTGTCGCCGCATGACGGGGCCGCGCCCAAACGCGACCCAGCCCCGTGGAGGCTGCGGCCGAGCACGGCCGACGACGCCGCCTGGATCGCCGAGCTGCGCGCCGAGGTCATGCGCCCCGACCTCGAACGGCTCGGCCGGTTCGACCCCGACCGGGTGCGGCAGCGCTTTCTGAACGCCTTCGTTCCCGAATTCACCTCCGTGATCGAGGCATCCGGGGCCGGCGAGGCAGTCGGGGCCAGCGAACTGCCCGGGGCGCCGGCATCACCGGAGTCGCCCGCTCCCGACGAAGACCGCACGCACGTCGCCCTCGGCGTGATCGCCGTGCGCCCAGAGCCCGACGCGCTGTGGATCGAGCACTTCTACCTGGCCCCGTCCCAGCAGGGTCGCGGGCTGGGGAGCGCCGTACTGCAGCACGTGATGCGCGAGCACGCCGATGAACGCCCGTTTCGACTCGACGTTCTGCAGGGCAGCCCCGCTCGGCGACTGTACGAACGCCACGGCTTCGAGTTCGAACGCGAAGACGAGGTCGACGTCTTTCTCGTCAGGGCTCCCGACGTGAATATGCTCAGGTAGCGCGCGGCGGCGCCGGCGGAGAGCACACGATCACGTCGAGGGAACCCTGCAGGGTGATCTCGCCGGCTCCGAACGGTACCAGCACGGTCATCCCCCGGCCAAGCCGCAGCGACAGCGGCAGCGGCGCCGCGCTGGCTCCGATGGATGCAGCACCGGCGGCAGCACCAGCCTGCAGCGAGCCTTCCCCCGCCACCACCACCAGAATCGCGAAACCAGCCGCCAGCGTGGCCGCACCCTCGACATGCACCGAACGCGCCCGAAAGAACCGGTCGGCAGCCGGCGGAAAGTGGGTGGCCCCGTCGCCCCGCCCCTCACCCAGAACTGCGAGTTGCTCCGGCAGCCATAGAGATCGGTCGAGCCCTGTGACGGCGGTTCGAACATCCAGCCCCAGCAGCGCACTCGACAGCGTGAAGCCGGGAAACCCCTGATATTCGAGCAGAATCGAGAGGTCGGTGGGCTCCTGCAGTTCGACCAGCGTGACGCCCGGCCCGATGCCGTGGGCGACGCCCGCCGGAACGAACAGAGTGTCGCCGGTCGCCAGCGCGACACGGTTCATGGCGCCCACCATGTCGGGAACATCCTGCTCGGTCACCCAGTGCTCGGCCTCGACCGAGGAGATGGGGCGGTTGAATCCGAGCAGTGCATAGGCGTCAGGCCCGTCGGTGTCGATGACCACCCAGGCCTCGGTCTTGCCCACCGTTCGCCCGAGGTGCGCCGAAGCGAACGCCGCATCGGGGTGGTAGTGCACGAACAGCCGCTCGTCGGTGCTGAGCAGTTTGACGAGCAGCATGGGGTCGGCGCCGAACGCCTGCACGTGGTGCGGCCCGAGGTAGCCGAGGGGGTCTGCTTCGATCGCATCACGCAGGGAACGACCATCCGGCAGCACCGTGAGCCCCACCCCGTGGCCCGAGAACACCTCGGTGCTCGAACCCACGAAGTCTTCGGGGGTGTACGGGTCGATGTGGGCGGTGCCCCTGAACCGGGCGATTCCCGAGCCTCCGCGGTAGGGCCGGTTGAGGGGCTGGTTGGGCGCCAGGATGACCGGGGCCACACCCTCGTTTCGAATGTCACTCATGGCGGTCTCCGAACGTGAAGTCGATACGGTATTGCGCTGATTCGCCTACCGCCAGCACTGGCAGCAGACCCTGCGCGTCTGCGGTGGCGCGCCCAGCGAGCGTAGCGCGCTTCAACGCGCCGCCGCCACGAGTGCGCCGCGGGGCCGACTCGCCGACCCGCCAGCCGGTTCTCATTCGCAGGCGACAAGCGTTTAATAGCCGTATGCAACGCAGATGGATAGCAACAGACTTCGGCGACCTCGACGTGTTCAGCGAGGTCGAGGCCGTCGTACCCGAACCGGAGCACGGCGAGGTGACGCTCGAGATTCGTGCGGCGGGCATGAACCCGGCCGACTACAAGCACGTCGCTTCAGGCAGTGACCGCAGCCAACTGCCCATCGCGGTGGGGTACGAGGTGGCCGGCATCATCACCGCCGTCGGGCCCGACACCGAGATCGCGTCAGGCGGCGGCCGGGTCGGCGACGAGGTGATCGCATTCCGGGTACAGGGCGGGTACGCGTCGGCACTGACCGTGCCGGCGAAAGACGTCTTCGCGAAGCCAGAGGCGCTTGGTTTCGCCGAGGCGGCCAACCTGCTGCTCGCCGCAACAACAGCCAGCGAGATGCTGCACGTCACAAAGGTCGCGCCGGGCGACACCATCGTGCTGCACGGGGCATCGGGCGCGGTGGGCGTGAGTGTGCTGCAGCAGGCGAAACTCATCGGCGCTCGGGTAGTGGGCACCGCCAGCGAGAGCAGCTTCGAGACCGTGCGGCGCTTCGGCGGGCATCCGGTGGCGTACGGAGAAGGGCTCGAGGGCCGACTTCACGACGCTGCCGCCGAGGGGTTCGCTGCCGCGCTCGATGCCGTCGGCACCGACGAAGCGGTTGACGCGTCGCTCGCACTCGTCACGGACCGGGCGCGCATCGTGACCATTGCCGCACCGGCGCGGGCCACGGCAGACGGATTCGTCGCGATCGGCGGGTCGATGCCGGCCAGCGCGGCCTACCGCGACAGCGTACGGGCGCACCTCATCGGGCTGGCGGCGTCGGGCCGGCTTGTGGTTCCGATCGCGCGAACCTACCCACTCGACGACGCGCGCGCGGCCCTCGAATTTCTGAGTAGCCAGCACCCCGGCGGTAAGCTGGCGCTGATCCCTGAGCGGTGATTTCTGAGCACTGCAAACTGAGCACCAACGAAAGCGAAAGCCATGGTCGTCACCCGCTTTCGCCGAGCGGCTCGCCCGGCCCTCGCGCTGTCGTCTCCCCCGCTCGATCACGGTGTCATTCAGCGGGCCGTCGATGAGGGCGTTCTCATCATGCGCCTTGCGCTCACCATGGCCACGAAGAACCACATCATCGTCGAAGCGCTGCGCGAAGATCGCTCGTTCGACGAAGAGGCCGTCGGCGGGTTCGTGCGGCGAGAACTGCGGGCGCTTGCCCTCGAACAGGTGGGGTACGCCAACCGCATGCGCATCGAGATGCGCTCGCTCACCAGGCCACCGAGACGCTCCGCTTCGAAGCTCGAGGATGCCCGCACCCAGTTCTCCATGCTCACCCAGCGGCGCGTGACCTACTCGGCTCTCTCGTCAGAACTCGACCGGCTCACCCGCGACGAGCGGTTCGTGGCAGACGCCGTCGAAGCAGCCCGAGCCGCCGCGTGGGACGATCTCGCCGGCGCCCTGACGAGCCACCTCGACCGCGTCGCCGCCGTGCTGCTCGACCCGAACTACGCTGCCGAGCGAGGGGAGCGGATGCGCGCCGTGCGCTACATCGACCTGCCCCGCCTCGCCCGCTGACCCGCCACGCGCGGCCCGCTGACCTTCCCGACCGGGGCCCCCGACCCGCGGCGTGGCAGGGTTCCAAGGCCCGCCACGCTCCGGATGCCCCTAGCGGGTTTCGGCGTCGCCGAGAAGCTCCCCGCCGAGATGCCCGCCGTCGTCTAACCTCATATGAAGGGCACAGCGAGTGTTCCCGTACATTTTTGACGAAAAAGAAGGGGGTTCGGCATGGCAATCGACAAAAA
Source organism: Subtercola vilae (assembly GCF_004923255.1). Taxonomy (GTDB): domain Bacteria; phylum Actinomycetota; class Actinomycetes; order Actinomycetales; family Microbacteriaceae; genus Subtercola; species Subtercola vilae. The sequence continues at coordinate 11,878 of NZ_QYRT01000004.1, forward strand.
CCAGGTGCTTGCTGCCCCCGTGCTGACAGCCACACTGCGGCCCGACAACACCGGGGAACTTCGGGTTGACGGCACTGTGCACCGCATCACCGGCGCATCCGACGGCGAAGCGCTGCAGGCTCTGATCGCCCTGATGCAGGCGGAGGCGGCGCGTCTGGGCGGCCCCGTTCGGGTCACCACCCGCGCGCAGACCGGCGTGAGCGTGCTGCTCGTCGGCGTCGACGGAACGGTCGAAGAGGAGAGCTACACGCCGAACGAGGAGCTCGACGAGGGCGAGGGCGACGAGAGCGACGACGAAGACGTCGATGTCGATGTCGATGTCGATGTCGATGTCGATGTCGATGTCGATGTCGACGGTATCGACGATGCCAGCGACGACGACCTGGATGACGATCTCGACGACGACTTCGATGATGACGGCGCCTCGTCGGCCGCATACCAACCGGTCTCGGCGGCCTCGCCCGCTCTGGTGACCTCGGCGCCCGCACCCGCAACACCGTCGTTGCCAGCGAGCACCGCCTCGCCCGACTCATCCAGAACCCCAGCCACCACCGTTTCACCCGCAGACACGAAAGACACCATGTCAAACCAAACACAGAGCCGTGACTTGCGTGACGCCCCCTCGTTTCTCGCCGCGCCCAGCAGCACCGAGCCCGCCCAACAGGGCTTCGCCGGCTTTCTCAACCACATCGGGTTTCATCTGGCACCGGGGCGGTCTGAGCAGAGCGAACGCCGCGACATCGAAGAAGTGACCCGTCGTTTCGACGCTCGGCGCACCGTCACCGTGATCAATCGCAAGGGCGGGGCCAACAAGACCCCCACGGTTGTGAACCTCGCCGCGGTCTTCGGACGCTACGGCGGCGGCAGCGTGCTCGCCTGGGACAACAACGAGACCATGGGCACCCTCGGCTGGCGCACCGAGCAGGGTACCCACGAATCGACCGTTCTCGACGTCATCGACAGCGCCGACGCACTGCTCAGCAGCGAGGCCGAGTTCGGCCAGATGTCGACCTTCGTGCACCACCAGCCGGCCGACAAGTTCGATGTGCTGCGCTCTGACGAAGACATCGCCGGCACCCATGAGGTCACCGCAGCCGAGGTCGACCTCGTGCACCGCGTCGCCGCGAAGTACTACCGGCTGATCTTCATGGACTCCGGCAACAGCGACCGTGCTGAGAACTGGCTCCGGATGATCGACCACACCGACCAGCTCGTGGTTCCGACCACCACCATGGAAGACCGCGCGCAGGCCGCGCTGCTCACCCTTCAGGCCGTACAGACGCGCAGCGAGAAGGCGGCTGAGCTCGCCCGCAACGCCGTCGTCGTGGTGTCGGAGTGGCAGCCGAAAGAGTCGAGCATCTCGCAGCGCATGGCCGACGAGTTTCGGCCGTACGTTCGCGATGTGGTCATCGTGCCCTTCGACCCGGCGCTGAAGGCGGGCCGAATCCAGCACGCGGGCCTCCAACCCGCGACCCGCCGTGCCTGGCTCGCCGCGGCAGCAGCAGTCGCCCGCGGCCTCTGACCGGTTGAACGACGCCGGCCTGGTACGGGAGAAGCGATGGCTGCCCACACCGGTGCTGCCGTCAGCACGAGCGCGCTGAGCAAGCGATTCGGTCGAGCCGTGGCGCTCGATGCACTCACTCTCGACGTCGCGGCCGGCAGCATCTTCGGCGTGATCGGCCCGAATGGAGCCGGCAAGACGACCGCGCTCCGGCTGCTGCTCGACATCATTCGCCCCACGTCGGGATCAGCCCTCGTGCTCGGAGTCGACCCCCGCATCGGGGGCCCGGAGCTTCGTCGCCGCATCGGCTATCTCCCGGGTGAGCTTCGCCTCGAGGGCCGCATCACCGGTCGAAACCTGCTCGACCAGCTCGCCCGCATCAGCGGGCCGGTCGCGCCCGGCGCCATCGATACCCTGGCCGAACGAGTGGGCCTTGATCTCACCCGTCAGGTGCGTACGCTGTCGAAAGGCAACAAGCAGAAGCTCGGCATCGTGCAGGCTTTCATGCACACCCCCGACCTGCTGGTTCTCGACGAGCCGACGAGCGGCCTTGATCCGCTGGTGCAGCAGACGTTTCTCGTTTTGGTCACCGAGGCCGCCGCCCGCGGCCAGACCGTCATAGTGAGTTCGCACGTGCTCAGCGAGATCGAGCAGGTCGCCGACAGGGTGGCCATTATGCGCGCCGGCCGAGTGGTTCGGCTCAGCTCGGTTCAGGAGTTGCGGCAGAGCGCCGCGCGGCACGTCCGTGCGACCCTCAGCGGCACCGATGTTGCGACGGTGCGTGCCGCACTCGAAGCCGACGGCGCACTGAGCGCGCTCAGCACGCTCAGTGCCGGGCTCAGCGCTGACAGCGCCGGGATCAGCGAACCTCTCGGCACGGGCAGCGTCTGCATCTCCGGCACCCTCAACGGCAGCATCGACCGACTCGTAAAACTGCTCGCGGGCTTCACCGTGGTCGACCTGCGCATCGAAGAACCCGACCTCGAAGAGTCGGTTCTGGCGCTGTACCGCGACGACGAACCCGGCAGCACGCGCGAGCACCACCGCGACGACCACCGCGATGGTAGACGCACGAAGAGGCACCCTCATGAGTCGTGACGCTACAGATTCGGTGGCCGAGAAACCTGATGACGAGCATCCTGGTGACGGGCATGCCTCAGCCGAGCATCCGGCAGCCCTGCAGGCTCCCGACGCCCACCCGCACACCCTCCCTCTTCTGAGGCAGTCGCTCGTGGGTAGCTGGCGATCGCTTCTCGCCTGGTCACTCGGTCTCGCCGCGACGATTCTGCTCTACATGCCCCTGTTTCCGTCTCTGGGCGGGGCCAATTCGCAGCTGTCGGCTCTGCTCGCGAGTCTGCCGCCGCAGCTCATCAAAACCCTCGGGTACACCGACATAGCGTCGGGTTCGGGCTATGCCGAGTCGACGTTCTTCGGCCTCGTCGGTTTTCTGCTGATGAGCGCCGCCGCCACGACCTGGGGTTCGGCTGCCATCGCCGGCGACGAGGAGAGCGGAGCACTCGAACTGATTCTCGCCCACGGAGTCAGCCGACACCAGCTCGTACTCGAGCGGAGCCTTGCCGTAACGGTGCGACTGGTCGTGCTCGCCGCCGTGAGCGGCGCCCTGCTGGCCGCCGTGAACCCGAGCTCACAACTCGGTTTGGCCGGCACCGACATCGTCGCCGCCTGCGCCGCCTTTCTCGGGCTCGGCCTCGTCTCGGGCAGCGCCGCCCTCATGGTGGGCGCGCTGACCGGCCGTAGGCTCTTCTCCACCGCTGCGGGTGCTGGTGTCGCCGCTGTGAGCTATGTGGTCAACGCCATCGGCAGTCAGTCGGCCGCTCTGGATGCTCTGCGATCGTTCACCCCGTACGGATGGGCCTATCGGCACACCCCTCTGGCCACCGGCGCTGACCTTCCGGGCCTGGCCCTGCTTTTCGGCCTGAGCGCCCTCTTCACCGTGGTGGCCGTCGCCGCCCTCCGCCGCCGCGACATCTCGGGCGCCTGACCGGCGGCGGGCGGCGGGCGGCGGCTAGAGCTCGACCTTCTCGTTCTCGGCACCGTCGTAGGCGTCGCCGGTCACCTTCGATTTCACGAAACTGAGCACCGACGCCACGCGACCACCGGGGGTGTCCCAGTACTCTGCACTCTCGCTCGTGAACTTGATCAGAGTCACGTTCGGGTCGCCGGGGCCGTCGGGAAACCACGCTTCGACCCACTTGTTCCACAGGTCATTGAGTTTGGCCGAGTCGGTGACCTCGCTGGCGGTGCCCGAGAGCGACACCCAGGTGTCGTTCGATGCGAACGACACCCCGACGACCGGGTTCGCCGCGATTTCGGCGATCTCGTGCGAGTCGTGCGCTGCGATGAACCAGAGGTCGCCGTCGAATTCGGCCTCCTGCACGGTCATCGGCCGAGCGACGAGCTTGCCGTCGGCACTGGTGGTCGTGAGCATTGCGAAACGAAAGTCTGTGATCAGTTCGGCGACTTTTGCTACGCCGGTTGTGCTGTCAGCCATTGTGGGCTCCTTACGTTGGGTTGTGCATCCACTCTTCGCTGCACACCAGCGCACTTCAAACCCTTGACTTCGAGCTCGCCTGCCCGGACAGACGTCACGCCGACACCAGACAGACGGGGGCTCAGATCGTCGAGGTATCGATCACGAACCGGTACCGCACGTCGCTCTTGACGACGCGATCGTATGCTTCGCCCACCTGGTCGGCACTGATGACCTCGATCTCAGAGCCGAGGCCGTGCTCGGCGCAGAAGTCGAGCATCTCCTGCGTCTCACGAATGCCACCGATATTCGAGCCGGCGAGGCTGCGACGGCCGGCGATCAACGAGAAGACGCGGAACGTCTGCGCGTTCTCGGGCAGGCCCACGAACACCATCGAACCGTTGAGCGTGAGCATCGAGAGGTACCGGTCGAGATCGAGGTCGGCCGACACCGTGTTGATGATCAGGTCGAAGCGCTTGCGGTTCGTCTTGAATGTCTGCGGGTCGCTCGTGGCGAAGTAGTCGTCGGCGCCGAGGCGCAGCCCGTCGTCGTGCTTCGAGAGCGTCTGGCTGAGCACGGTGACCTCAGCGCCGAGCGCGTGGGCGATCTTCACGCCCATGTGGCCGAGGCCGCCCATGCCGACGATGGCGACCTTCTTGCCGGGGCCTGCACCCCAGTGCTTCAGGGGCGAGTACGTGGTGATGCCCGCACACAGCAGCGGCGCAGCCACGTCGAGGCTGATGCCCTCGGGAATACCGAGCACGTAGTTCTCGTCGGCGACGATCTGCTTGCTGTACCCGCCGTAGGTCTCTTCGCCGCTGTACTGGCGGCCGTTGTAGGTTGCGACGTTGCCCTTCAGGCAGAACTGCTCTTCGCCTGCCAGGCAGTTCTCGCACTCGCGGCACGAGTCGACAAAACAACCGATTCCCACTCGGTCACCGACGCGGTAGCGCGTGACACCCGGGCCGACCTCGGCGACGATTCCCGCGATCTCGTGGCCGGGAACCATCGGAAAGATTGCGGTGCCCCACTCTTCGCGGGCCTGGTGGATGTCGGAGTGGCAGATACCGGCGAAGGCAATGTCGATCAGCACGTCGTGCTCGCCCACGTCACGGCGTTCAATTGTGGAACGTTCAAAAGCGGCCCCCGCTGAGGGGGTGACCAGGGCTGCAACAGTAGACATGAAATCCTCGCTCGACCACCACCAAGGGGGCGCCCGAATGCGCCCTGCGTCAGTGTGGTGTGTCTTAAGCCTACGACGCGGTTGCCCCTCTGATGGCACCGTCGAACCAGCGCGTGATGCTTGCCGAGTGTGTTATGGCAGTGCCCACCACGAGCGCGAATGCCCCGGCGCTGACGCAGTCGCGGGCGTGCTGCAGCGTGTGAATGCGCCCCTCGGCGATCACCGGAACATCGAGCGCGCCGGCGAGTTGCGCCAGCATGTCGAGGTCGGGGCCGTCGGTCGCCGTGCGCTCACCCGTGTACCCGCTCAGCGTCGTACCCACGCAGTCAGCGCCGTCATCGGCCGCGGCCAGGCCGTCGGCAGGCGAACCAGCGTCGGCCATGACCAGAACCCCGGTCTCGCCGTGCAGGCGGTTGATGGTCTCTCGCAGGGTCAACCCGTCGGGCCGGGGGCGGCGGGTGCCGTCGATGGCCACGATCTCGGCGCCCGCCTCAGCGACCCGACGGGCGTGCTCGAAGGTGGGGGTGATGAAGACTCCGGATGCCCCCACCTTCCACAGCCCGATCTGCGGAACTCTCACGCGCTCGTGTATGAGCGCAATGTCGCCCGGGCCCTGCGCCCGAATACCCACCGCTCCCCCGATCACCGCGGATTCCGCGAGCTCTGCCATGGTCTCGGGGTTTCGCATCGGCTCACCGGGGTAGGCCTGGCACGAGACGATGAGGCCGCTCTTCAGGGCGAGCAGGGTGGGGTGTATGGAGCGGGTCATTGGCGGTTCCGTTCGGGTTCGATGAGGGAGGATGCGAGGTCAGGAGCTCGTGACGACGCGGTGGCCCAGTGCCGCGGCCGGGTGGTCTCCGGCGGGGCTTCTGGCCCTCCGCACGAACGCGGCTGCCGCGCCGATGAGCGCTGCGTCGGCACCGAGTTGCGCGGGCACCAGGGGGCACCCGGCAACGCTCGGCATGAGCTCGGCAGCGGCGCCGCGCCGAACGGCAGACCACCAGAACTCTCCCGCATCGCTGAGGCCGCCGCCCACCACCACAGCGTGCGGGTCGAGGCTGTTCACCAGCCCGCCGATGGCGCGCCCCAGAGCGTACCCGGCCGTCTCGATCGTGCGCTCGGCGATCGGGTCTGCGGCACCGGAGGCGCGGGCGAAGACACCACGCGCATCGGTCACCACCGGGTCGCCACCCGCAGCGCGGTAGCGTTCGGCGATAGCGGGGCCGGAGGCGATCACTTCGAGATGCCCCTCGCGCCCACAGGTGCAGGGCAACCCGGCGGCCTCGGCGGCCGGGAGATGGCCGAAGTGGCCCGAGAGACCGGTGGCGCCCGCCCAGACGAGACCGTCGGTGACGAAGGCTCCCCCGATGCCTGTTCCCGCAGCGATCATCATCATCGACGGGCATCCGCGACCCGCACCGGCGAGCGCCTCACCGAGGGCGTGCGCGTGCACATCGTTCAGAACCGTCACAGGCAGCTCGAGGCGATCTTCGAGAACGGCCGCGAGCGGCGTGCCCGCCCAGCCGGTGAGCGACGAGGTGGCCGAGACAACGGTTCCGGTGGCGCGGTCGATGACGCCGGCCGAACCCACCCCGCAGCCCGCGACCGGATGCCCGGCCCGGCGCGCCTCGGCCAGCAGGCCCGAAGCGACGCGCACCACCTCGGCCACGATGGCAGCCGAGCCCAGAGCGGCCGGCGTCGGCGAGCTCGCCAGCGCCACCACCCTCGCGCCCCCGGCCAGATCGATACCGGCGAGATCAGCTCCTGCTGAGTCAGCCCCGGCCGCACCCGTGAACTCGACGAGGCCCACTGCGATCTTGGTTCCGCCGATATCGACGCCGAGCACGAACGTCATGTGACGAGCAGCCCCGAGCGGTCGACGATGGCGTGGATGCGTTCGACGGTGCTCTCGTCGAGCTCGGCAACCGGCTGCGACATACGTGCACTCGAGATGACGCCCAGGCGCGCGAGCGCCACCTTGAACGCCCCGATGCCGGCAGCTTCGCCGCTCACTCCCTGCGCCTGAAACACGATCTCGAACAGCGCGCACAACTCGTCTTGCAGCGAACGCGCGCGGGCCCAGTCGCCGTCGACGGCGGCCTCGTACATCTCGACGTACCGGCGCGGGTCGATGTTGCCGAGCCCGGGTACCACCCCGTGTGCACCCCAGAGCAGCGCACCGTCGGCCACCACCTCGTGCCCGGTGAAGAGCACGAGTGGTTCACCGGCGGCCCGGTTCGCGTTCACGAGGCGACGAAACGCCACGTCGTCGCCGCTGGAGTCTTTCACCCCGGCGAGGATGCCCTCAGCGCCGAGCCGCACCAACATGTCGACCGTCAGCTTGTTGTGCACCCGAACGGGAACGTCGTAGGCGAACAGCGGAAGAGCCGTTGCCCCGGCGATCAGGCGGAAGTGGGTCTCGATCTCGGCGGTGCTCGGCAGCGTGTAGAAGGGCGCCGTGGCAACGATCGCGTCGGCTCCGGCCTGCTCGGCGAGGCGAACCTGCTCGATCACGCGGGCGGGCGTCATCTCGTTCACCCCCACGATCAGGGGCACGCGGCCGGCGGTGACCCGAGCCGACTCTTCGATCACGCTCACCCGCTCGGCGTCGGTGAGAAACGCGACCTCGCCCGACGAGCCGAGCACGAAGAGGCCGTGCACCCCGCCTGCGAGCAGATGCTCGATGACCGAGCCGAGACCGGGCAGGTCGAGGGCGCCATCGGCTGTGCGCGGGGTGACGACGGGCGGAATGACGCCGTGAAAACGGGGTTCTGACATGGGTGTATCTCCTCTGGGTAGAACGGTGAAAGACAAAAAATGGGTGACGGTCAGTGCCGAAGAAGGCTGGGCGCGGCGCCCAGCAGAGTGCGGGTGTACGGGTCGGTGGGATGATCGAACACCTCGGTCGCGGTGCCCTCCTCGACGATGCGACCGAAGTACATGACGAGAATTCGGTCTGACACGTAGCGAACGGTCTGGATGTCGTGCGAGATGAACACCATGCCGAGGTTCAGGCGCGTCTTCACATCGCTCAGCAGGTTGAGAATCTGGGCGCGCACCGAGACATCCAGAGCCGAGGTCGGCTCATCGGCGACGATGATGTCGGGTTCGAGGGCCAGCGCCCGGGCAATGGCCACCCGCTGGCGTTGGCCGCCCGAGATCTGTCCTGGAACAACCTCGGCAGCCGAGGCCGGCAGCCCCACCAGGTTGAGCAGTTCGAAGACCCGCGCCTCACGCTGCGATTTCGACCCGATGCCATGCACGTTCAACGGGTCGCTGAGCACATCGTGCACCGTCATGCGGGGGTTCAAGGCCGTGGCCGGGTCTTGAAAGATGACGGAGACCGACTTGCCATACGTCTTGGCCACCGCTGCAGACCGGCGCCGAATGTCGGTGCCGCGAAAGTACACCGACCCCTCGGTCGGCGCCTGCAACCCCACCATCACCCGGGCGAGCGTCGACTTGCCGCAGCCCGATTCGCCCACGATACCGATGGTCTCGCCGCGGCGAACCGTGAGGCTCACATCGTTCACGGCGGTCACCGTGTCGCGACGAAACAGCGTGCCGGTGCGGGCGGTGTGCACTACCTTCACGTGCTCGAGGCGCACAATCTCTTCGTTCGCGCTCATCGGTACAGCTCCAGTTCATCGTCGGCGGGCAGATCGACCGGGTTGAAGCTCGCGAAGGCGTGCTCGGTGCCGGGAATGAACGTCAGGCCGGGTCGCTCTGCCCGCACGGGCGCGAGGCTGAGCGATCGTGGGGCGAAGCGGTCGCCGGTGGCGAAGTCGCGGGGCGACGGCACCATTCCGGGTATCTGGTGCAGGCGATCGGCACCGTCTTCGATCGACAGCACCGACCCGAGCAGGCCACGGGTGTACTCGTGCTGGGGGCGCGCCAGCAGACTCTTCGTCGGCGCCGACTCGACCACCTGACCGGCATACATCACTGTGATGCGGTGGGCGAGTTCGGCGACCAGGGCCAGGTCGTGGCTGACGAACACCATGGCGAAACCGAGCTTCTCACGAAGGTCGTTGAGCAGGTCGATCACCTGTGCCTGCACGGTGACATCGAGAGCGGTGGTGGGCTCGTCAGCCACCACGAGCTTCGGGCTGCGGGTGAGTGCCAGCGCGATGAGTACCCGCTGGCGCTGCCCGCCGCTGAGCTCGTGCGGGTAGCTCTTCAGAGTTCGGGCCGGGTCGAGCCCCACCAGTTCGAGCAGTTCTTCGGCGCTTCGGGTGCCGCCGCGCCGCAGCAACTGGGTGAGCTGGCTGCGAATCAGCATCGACGGATTCAGTGAACTGAGCGCGTCTTGGTAGACCATCGACATGTCGTGGCCACGAAGCGCGTTACGGCGCTTCGGGTTCGCCTCGAGCAGGTTCTCGCCCTCGAAGAGCACCTCGCCGGTCACCTCGGCCGACGCCGGCAGCAGCCCCATGATGGCGAGGCTCGTGATGCTCTTGCCGCAACCCGACTCACCCACCAGCGCCATGGTCTCACCGGGGCGCACCGAGAAACTCACGTTGTCGACCACGGCGACGTCGCCGTGCCGTTCGGGAAACCGGATGCTCAGGTTCTTCACTTCGAGCAGCGGCGCAGCGTTCGAGCTGTAGACGAGCCTGTCGGTGCGCGTGCGCTCTGCGGTGCGCAACAAGGCGAGATGCCGCGTGAGAGACGCGGGTTCGGCACGGGCGGTGGGGGCCCGGGCATCCATCTCCCGAGGCGCACCGTCATGCGTCGATGCGGTCTCGACGCTCTCGCCATCGACGGCCGCGACCGCTTTCACCGCGGCCGCATTCTTTCGGATGCTCGGCCGTACCATGGCATCGGTCAGACCCTCGGCGAGAATGTTGAGCGCCAGCACGGTGAGCAGAATGAGCATGCCAGGGAAGAAGGTGGCCCACCATCCCCCGCTCAGCAGCAGGTTGCGCCCGTACGAGATGACGTTGCCCCACGACGGGGCGGGGTCTTGCACACCGGCACCGATGAACGACAGGCTCGCCTCGAACACGATGGCGTCGGCCACCAGAATCGTGGCGAAGACCATGACGGGAGCGGCGCAGTTGCGGGCCACGTGCTTCAGCAGAATGTACGACGTGCGCGCACCCATCACCTTCTCGGCCGAGACGTAGTCTTCACCGAACTGGCTGAGCACGTTGGCCCGCACGATACGGCTGAGCTGCGGAACGTACAGAAAGGCGAGGGTGCAGATGAGCACTGGCAGCGACTTGCCGAAGACCGCGACGAACACGACGGCCAGTGCAATGCCCGGGAACGACATGACAATGTCGAGCAGGCGCATGACGATCTCTGAGACGGCCTTGCTCGCCGTGGCAGCGATCGAACCGATCACCGCTGCGAACACCAGCGCAAGCGCCGTGGCGCCGAGCCCGATGGCCAGCGAGTACCGGGCGCCGAAGACCAGCCGGGAGAAGATGTCGCGCCCTGCACGGTCGGTGCCGAACCAGAAGTCGGCCGACGGAGGTTGGGCCGGGATGCCCGTGGTCAGCGGGTCGTGAGGCGCAACCAGTGGCGCGAAGACAGCCGCGAACACGATGACCAGAAAGAACCCGAGGGCGAATTTCGAACCCAGCGGAAGCGCGGCAATGCGCAGCCCCGGGGTGGCGAGCCGTTGGGTGAGAGTGCGACGCATGATTAGACCGCTCTGATTCGGGGGTTGATGACCAGGTACAGCAGGTCGACCACGATGTTGACGACGACGAAGGTGAGGGCGATGACCAGGGTGACGCCCTGCACGAGGTTGGTGTCGCCCGAGGTCACCCCGTTCAAGATGAGTTCTCCCATACCGGGCAGGTCGAAGATGACTTCTATGACGACGGCGCCGCCCAGCAGGTATCCCACCCGCAGGCCGAGCACCGTCACCGGGGTGATGAGCGCGTTGCGCAGCACGTTGCGGCCGACCACGACGTGCATCGGCAGGCCAGAACCGATGGCGGTTCGCACGTAGTCCCGGTCGAGTTCTTCGACCATCGATGTGCGAACCACCCGGGTGAGAGACGCGGCGACCGGCACACCGAGCGCCAGAGCCGGCAGCCACATCGAAGCGAACCAGCCGCCGAGCGAGTCGCCAGGGTTGACGTAGCCACCGCTCGGAAACCAGTTCAGATCGAGCGCGAAGGTCTTGATCAACAAAATCGCGAGCCAGAACGACGGCGTGGCGATGCCGGCGATCGACACGACGCGAATGACCTGGTCTGGCCACCGGTCGCGGTAGAGCGCGGCCGCCACACCCAACACGAGTGCGAGCACGACCGCGATCACCAGACCGAGGAAGGTCAGCTGCAGAGTGAGCGGGAACGCAGTGGAGATGAGCGTGGTGACCGGCTTGGCGGGCGGAACCGTGTTACCGAGATTGCCCGTGAACAGGCCGCCCAGAAACCGGAAGTACTGCTCGAAGACCGGGTCGTTCAACCCGTTTGCCGCACGATACGCCTGCTTCGCAGCTTCGGTCGCGCTCTCACCGAGCGCGTTGGTAGCCGGGTCGGTGGGCGAGAACTGCATGACGAAGAACACCAGCAACGTGATGCCGAGCACCATGAAGGGCAGCCACAAAAGGCGCCGCCCCGCCAGTCGAGCCAACGCGATCACGAGACGGTGGTTCCCACATCGAGAAACGACAGGCCCGAGATCGACAGCGGCTTGAACGCGGGAACATCGGTCGCGTTCCAGGCCGTCGGCAGTTTGCGGTGGAACAGCGGGTACAGCGGCACGTTGTCAGAGATGATGTCGAAGATCTGGCCCCAGGTGGCTTTCTGCGCCGCCGCATCCGACTGGGTCGAGGCGGTGTTCAGAAGGGCCGTGACCTGGGCGAACTCGGGGGTGTCGGCCCAGCGGTAGCGCGTCACGGGCCAGACGGTTCCCGCGAACCACCAGCGCAGCAGCAGGTCGACGTCGTTGCCGAAGACCGAGGGGTCGCCGGGCGCGACCATCACCTGTAGGGCGCCACCGTCGACCTTCTTGTACTGGCCACCCGACTGGCCGATGTCGAGGGTGGTGGCGATGCCCACGGCATCCAGACTCTCTTTGATGAGCGGAGCGACGTCTTTCACCCACGCGGTGTCGGTGGTCAGCAGCGTGATGGCGAGGTTCGACACACCGGCGTCGGCAAGTAGCTGTTTCGCCTTGTCGGGGTTGTAGCTGTAGACCGTCTTGGCCTCGACGTACGACGGGTGGTCTTTCTGCACGAAGCTGCTCGCGGCCGTGGCATTGCCGAGCAGAGCGGTGTTGATCACCTTATCCATGTCGATCGCGTAGAAGAAGGCCTGCCGAACGCGCTTGTCGTTGAAGGGGGCCACCGAGCAGTTGAACATCATGAAGAGCAGGCCGAACGACTGAACCGACTGAACCGTGATCTTCTTGGCGAGCGCATCGGCGTCGAGGTAGGGCACGTCTTCGATGGCTTCGACACGACCCGACTGGGCCGCGGTGACGCGGGCCGAGGCGTCAGAGAGCAGGTTCCACGTCATGGCGGCGGCCAGCGCGGGGCGCGTACCGTTGTAGGCGTCGAAGCGCTGAAACTCGATCTTGTCGTCTTTGGTCGCCGAGATCATCTTGTAGGGGCCCGAACCGGTGGGCAGGCTGTCGAACTTCGACTGGTCGGCCAGCACGAGGGCCTTGGGCACGATCTTCACGACCGAGATGCGCGAGGGGAAGAGGCTGAAGGCGTACTTCAGTTTGAACTGAACGGTGCTCGCGTCTTTCGCTGTCACGGAGTCGAGAAAGGGCAGAAAGCCCCGGTACAGCGAGTTGTTCGCGGGGTCGATGACGCGGGTGAACGAGAAGACGACGTCGTCGATGGTCACCGGGCTGCCGTTGTGGAAGGTGGCGCCGCTTCGAATCGTGGCCTCCCACGTCGTGTCATCGATCTGCGTCGGCATCGCCGTGGCGAGAGCGGCGTAGGGCTGGCGTGTGGCGGGGTCGAGGTCGACGAGGCCTTCGAGCACGTGCCAGTTGGCCGCGACGGTGAGGGCCGCCGAGGTGGTCATCGGGTCGAAGCCGGTCGAGAGCGGGTACGACATACCAGCGATGATCGTTCCGCTCGGGTTCACGGTTGCTGATCCGGCGCCGGCTGCCGTTGTGGAGCTCGGCCCGCTGCAGGCCGCGAGGGCGGCAACGATGCCCAGGGCACCGGCCGACTGCAGAAATACCCTGCGACTGGTCTGCACGTGGAGCGCTTCTTTCAACATGAATTGCCTCTCGGGAATGAATATCGGACATCTGATGTCCTATGTGGGTAAACTGACGGTAATACCTCGTTGTGAGAAAGGTCAAGTCGAAATGCAAATCACCCCGATGACGGCAGGAGAAATCTTTCCTGCCGACATGAGCCGCAAGCGGAATTCGGTCACCGACCAGATCAAGAATTTCATTCTGCGAAACGACCTGCGACCCGGCGATCTCATGCCCACCGAGTCGGAGATCTGCGCGACGCTCAACGTGAGTCGCTCGAGTGTTCGCGAAGCCATTCGCACTCTCGCCGCCCTCGACATCGTCGAAGTACGCCACGGCTATGGCACCTATGTGGGCAACCTCTCGCTCGCACCCCTCGTCGAAGGGCTCGTCTTTCGTGGGGTACTGAGCCCCGAAGACAACTTCGCAGCACTCCGCGAAGTAGTCGAAGTGCGCGAGGCGCTCGACCTGGCCATGGCCGGGCCCATCGTGACGGCATTGACAGGCCAGAACGACGAGCAACTGCGGGCCCTCGTGGGCACCATGGTCGACAAAGCAACTCGAAACGAAGCCTTTCCCGAAGAAGACCTCGCCTTTCACACCCGGCTTCTCAGCTATCTCGACAATGCCCTGGTCGGCCAGCTGGTCGCCGCCTTCTGGGAGGTCAACACCGTGGTCTATCCCCTCTTGGGGCTGGCCCCAGCAGCGGATATGGATGAGACGGCCAAAGCACACGGAACAATGCTCGATGCCGCAGAAGCCGGCCGCATCGACGACTACAAGCAGGCCGTGATCGACCACTACCTACCCCTCAGACGCGCGCTGCAGAAAGCGAACGCCCGACGAGCCGAGAAGTGACTCCGCTACGGGTAGCCGTGGTGGGCACCGGCAGTTTCGCCCGCGAACACGTCGTCGCGCTCAGCCAGCTTTCGGGGGTGCGCGTGACGCACGTCGCGGGCAGCGACCTCGGCCGCGCCCAGAGCGTCGCCGCACTCGCGCCCGGCGCCATCGGCACGACCGACATCGCCGGCACAGTAGGGCTTGACGGCATCGACGCCGTCGACGTCTGCAACGCAACTCCCGACCACAAGCGTTGGGTGATCGCCGCTGGCGACGCCGGTAAACACGTGCACGTAGACAAGCCCGCCGCACTCACGGTGGCCGACTTCGACGAGATGGTCACGGCCACCGAAGGCCGTGGCCGCACACTCATGGTGGGGCAGACCGTACGGTTTCAGCCCGTGATCGCTGAACTGCAGCAGCAGGTCGCGTCGGGTGACATCGGCGACCCGAAGCTGCTGCACGTGACGTGGTACACCGGCCACGTGTGGCCGAACGGCTGGCGCGGGTGGCAGCTCGACACGGCGCTCTCGGGCGGGCATCCGGTGCACAACGGCACCCACAGCATCGACCTCGCGGTATGGCTGATGAACTCCCGGCCCGTCGAGGTGTTCGCGCGGCAGTTCGCCACCTTCGCCGCCAACATGCCGATGCCCGACAGCTTTCAGCTTCTGGTGCGGTTCGAGAACGGCTCTCTGGCTACCCTCGAACTCTGTTACGCGCTTCGCCAGCCGGGCGAGTTTCTGCGCCGAATCGTGCTGGCGGGAACCGAGGCGACACTCGCGCACAGCACAGAGGCCGACCCGGGGCTGGCATCGCCCGGGCATCCGGTACCCCCAGCCTCGATCGAGGGCGCCCTCGCCGCCCAGCTCGCACACTGGGTGCACTCGATCCGAACGAAAGAGCCGTTTCTCGTGACAAACCGCCAGGCCCGCGCTGCACTGATGACGGCCGTGGCCGCCCAACAATCGCTCGACACCGGCCAACCCGTGCAGATCGAGCAGACGGTGGCACTGTGAGCGGCCGGCCGGTGCGCGTCAGTTTTGTCAGCGGCGTGCGGCACGCCGGGCCGTACCTCGAGATTCTGCGCCACGACCCACGCGTCGAACTCGTGGGCGTCGCCGAAGAACCGGGCGTACCCGAGTGGATGCTGCGCGACAGCCAGCATGTCGCCCGCCGCGCTGAGACGGCCTGGTTGCCGAGCGTCGACGATGCGCTCGACCCCGACAGAGTCGATCTCGCCTTCATCTGCAGCGAGCCCACCCGGCACGCACGCCTCGCGATCACGGCAATGAAACGCGGAGTGAATGTCGTCGTCGACAAGCCGGTCGCCACGACGCTCGACGATGCCGACCTTGTGCTCGACGCCGCGCGCGATGCCCGCGGCTTCTGCAGCGTCATCAATCGAACGCACTCCCCGGCGCTTCGCCGCACCCGGCGCTACGTCGACGCCGGGTACCTCGGGTTGCCGCGCCACCTCGACGTGGAATTTCTCGCCAGCGGCCGACACTTCAGCACCTCGGTCGAGCGTCCGGGGCTCGTCATCGACCCTGCTCTCAGCGGTGGCGGCGAACTGCTCAACTTTCTTGGCTACTGCGTCGACGCCGTTCGCTACCTGACCGGCCTCGAAGTCGAGTCGGTTTACGCGATGACGGGCGCACTGTTCGGAGCCGGGCATGCCGACCGCGGTGTCGAAGACACCGCCGTGGTGTCGCTCGGCCTCGAGCACGGGGTCACCTGCACCGTCACTGTGGGCCGGGTGGCATTCGCGCCCGGGCTCGGGCCGACCAGCTCGAGCATTCGTCTGCTCGGTTCGCACGGGCACGCCGTGGTCGACGACGACAAACCGGCCGTGCTGCGCTACGGCGGGCACCCCGCGCTGTCGGCGCACCCGGTGGGCGGCGATGGGTCTGCGGTAGCGCTGCGCCTGTTTCTCGACCACGTCGTGGGGCGTGCGGTCGAGGGCCGAGCACCCGACTACGGGCTGGCGGATGCCCGGGCAGGCCTCGCGGTGATCGATGCTGCCTATCGCTCGGTGGCTTCACGCGCGGTGTGCGCTCCGGCGAAGCGTGGTGGTGGCACGGCTGACGGCGCTGCTGAGGGTAGCGCTGCGGGTGCTGGCAGCGATGCTGGCGCGGCACGAATCGGGGTGCACTCGTGAGCGGGTTCATTGTCGGCGCCTATGCCGCGGCCCCGGGCGAGCTCGACCTCGACCCGCGGGCCGAAGACGAGTGGTACCGGCACCTCCGCGACATTCCGGGCGTGGGCGGCCTCGAGCTGGCGTGGGCCGGCACCCTGCACCCCCGGGGCGTTGAACGTCTCGCCGAAGTGCTCGACCCGGCGTGGGGCTCCGTCGTGACCTGCATTCCCGGCACCGGTCGCACGCTGGCGACCGATCCCGTCTTCGGTCTCGCTTCTGACAACACCGACGGGCGACACCGCGCCGTCGACGACCTCGCCCGTGTGCACGCCGAGGTTCGTCGACTTCAGCACGAGCGGGGTGACGCCGCGGTGCTGGCCGTAGAGATTCACTCCGCACCGCACTCGTTCGAGGTGCGGTCGTCGCCCGAGAGCTTCGCCGCGTCACTCAGCGAGGTGGCCGCGTGGCCGTGGGGCTCGGCCCGACTCATGGTCGAGCACTGCGACGCCGTGGTGCCAGCGGTTTCCGGCCGCGCACGTCTGCGTGCCCAGAAGGGGTTTCTGAGCCTCGCTGACGAGATCGCGGCCGTCGCCGCCGCGAATGCCGCGATCTCCGCCATGCAGGCATCCACGCAGACGGCTGCACCCGCATCGGCCACGTCCGCTCTGCGCCCAGCCATCGGCCATGCGCTCAACTGGGCACGTTCGGCCATCGAGACGCGAAGCGTCGACGGGCCGGCGGCCCACCTCGCCGCCATGGTCTCTGCAGGCACCCCCACCGCGGTCATGTTCTCGGGCGTCTCCCCCGTCGAAACCGAGTACGGCGAGGCGTTCCTCGACGCGCATCTGCCCGTCGCCGCCCCCGCGAACGGCTGGGCAGGTGCCGCCGGGCATGGCCCGGTCGGCGCCGCCGAGAACGACCGCAGAAGTGGCCTCGAGCCGACCTCGCTGCTGACCGGCGACATCGTGCAGAGCACCCTGGCGCTGGCAGGCCCGACCGGCTTCGCGTACGTCGGGGTGAAGGTGGGGGCATCCCGAACCCGACTGACCCACCTCGACAGGCTCGCCCCCACCCTCGCCACGCTCGCCGCCCTCGAACACGCCGCACTCACAGGCTGACGCCACCTCGGCCCGTCGGTCGGCCCGCTGAGTTACAGCTCCTGCCAGGCCGGCCGGTTGTCGAACACGTAGCGGTAGTAGTCCGCGTTGACGAGCTCGGCCGCGGCTGCCTCGTCGACGATCACCGTGACGTGCGGGTGCAGCGCAATCGCCGACGCCGGAACCGATGAGCTCACCGCCCCCTCGACCGCCGCCGCCAACGCGTGCGCCTTCGATGCCCCGAACGCCAGCAGAACCAGGTGCCGCGCCCTCAGAATTGTGCCGATTCCCTGCGTGATGCAGTGCATCGGCACGTCATCGATCGACTCAAAGAACCGCGCGTTGTCAGCACGGGTCTGCGGCGCCAGCGTCTTCACCCGGGTCAGTGAGGCGAGTGACGACCCCGGCTCGTTGAACCCGATGTGCCCGTCGGTACCGATGCCCAGAATCTGCAGGTCGACCCCACCCGCCGCAGCGATGGCCGCCTCGTAGTCGCGCCCGGCATGCTCTGCTGTCTCGATCTTGCCGTTCGGCACGGCAATCCGTCCGGCGTCGAGCCCCAGCGGCACCACCACTTCTCGGTCGATGACGGCCCGATAGCTCTCCGGATGCCCAGTCGGCAGCCCCACGTACTCATCGAGCGCGAACCCCCGAACCTGCCCGAGGTCAGCCCCAGCGAGCTGCACCGCGAGGTGACGGTACATCGTCAGCGGGGTTGACCCCGTGGCAAGGCCCAGCACAGCCGCCGGAGTCTGCCGCACCAGCCGCGCCACCACCGCCGCGCCAAGAGCACCGCCCTCGTCTGCGTCTTTCACAATGACCACTTCTGCCATGCCGCACTCTCCTCGATTGGAAATCATGACACCAGACATCAGATGTCCCTTCCATCCTATGGCGACTCCTTGCTAGAGTTACCGCAAATATGACGTCAGATGTCGTATCTCAGGGAAAGGATTCATAGATGATTCACGCACCCCTTAGCACCGCACGCACCGCACGCACGGCACGCACCGGTCGCACCGCACTCCTCGCAACCGCACTCACCGCCAGCCTCGCAGCCGCCGCACTGCTCGGCGCCCCCGCCGCCAGCGCGACCCCGAGTGATCCACCGGGCACGCTCACCACCACGAGCCTGGCCCCCACGCTTGTCTCACCCTTTGCCGCGTACCGCATCCCCGCGCTCAGCTATCTGGGTGACAACGTGGTTGTCGCCGCCTGGGATGGGCGACCCGGCAGTGCGGCCGATTCGCCGAACCCGAATTCGATCGTGCAGCGCCGAAGCACCGACGGCGGCGCAACCTGGAGCACCCAGGCCACGGTTCTCCAAGGAAACCCCGACACGGCCGGCTCAGGAGCGAACAAATACGGCTACAGCGACCCCAGCTACGTTTACGATCACGTTGCAGGCACCCTCTTTCTGTTCTCGGTGTACTCGAAAGACCAAGGTTTCGGCGGCAGCACCTTCGGCAACGACGACGCGAACCGCCAGGTGATCAGCGCGCAGGTCTCGCAGTCGACCGACTTGGGTCTCACCTGGGGAGCGCCGCGGCTCATCACCTCCGTCGTCAAACCGGGAACCAGCAGCGCGGCTCCGGTTGCGGGCGATGTGCGGGGGATGTTCGCCACCTCGGGTTCCGGCATACAACTGAACTACGGCAGCCACGCCGGCCGGCTCATCCAACAGTTCGCCGGTGACGTTCGGCAGGCCGACGGTACGAACCAGGTCGAGGCGTACAGCGTCTACTCCGACGACCATGGGGCTTCGTGGTCGCGCGGCGCATTCGTCGGAACCGGTATGGACGAGAACAAGACGGTCGAGCTCTCTGACGGCCGCGTTCTCCTGAACTCCCGCGACCACGCGAACCAGGGCTATCGCAAGGTCGCCCTGTCAAGCGACGGTGGTGCAACGTACGGCCCGGTCACCAGCGACCTCGAACTGCCCGACCCGGCCAACAACGCCTCGCTCGTGCGCTTGTACCCCGACGCGGCGGCCGGCACGCCCGAGGCGAAAATACTGCTCTTCACCAACGCGAACTCGCAGTCGGCCCGGCAGAACCTGACCGCCCGTGTCTCGTGCGACGACGGCGCAACGTGGCCTTTCGCCCGCCAACTGAATGCCGGCTTCTCGGCATACTCAGTAGCGGCGAGGTTGGGAGGCGACTCTGTTGGTGTGCTTTATGAGTCGAGCTACTCCACGGGCATCCAGTTCGCCGCACTGAACGACGCGTGGCTGGCCTATTCGTGCGGCGGGGTCACCCCCATCGCGGGCACCACTGTCACAGGTCAGCGAACCGACGCCGCACGAAACCTCGGCACAGCACCGTACTCCGCGGGCGAGCAAGTGCCGTACTCCTTTCGCGTGACAAACCACTCGACGGGCACGGTCAGCACAACTCCCACGGCGGGCAACTTCACACCCCTCGTGGCCCCAGGAACGGGCAACTGCCGCTACCTCGCCCTGGCCGCCGGCGCCTCTTACACCTGTGCGACGCCCACCCATACCGTCACCGCAGCCGAGGCCAGCCAGGGCTACTTTGTGCCCGACACAACCTGGTCGGTCTCACCGTCGTCGAGCGGGAGCGGGCGTGTACTCGGGCTCCCGGTGAACCTGACCGCGGGTGTTCACGTCGACAGCGCAACGATTTCCGGCGTCAGCATCGTGGGCGCACGGGCCGACGCGGGCCGTGACGTGGCGGCAAGCCCGTATGCTGCCGGCGACACCATCGCGTACCGTTTCGCGGCGACCAACACCACCGCGACCACCGTCTCGGTAGCCCCCTCGAGCGGCAACTTCACGCCGCTGGTGGCTCCAGGAACGGGCAACTGCCGCTACTCATCACTGGCTGCCGGCGCCTCGTACACCTGCACAACACCCACCCACACCGTCACCGCAGCCGAGGCCAGCCAGGGCTACTTCGTGCCCGACACGACGTGGGGTGTGACAGTCGGCACCACCACCACCTCGGCCCGAATACTCGGAACACCGGTGAGTCTTCGCTAACGCGTGGGCATCACACCGCGGAGGGCCTCGTCACGGGGCTCTCTGCGGTGCGATGCCCCACCCGTTCGGCCAACCGCTCACGGTGGTGCCGCTCGCCGCGAATTGTCACGACGCCCACCACGATCACCCACGCGAGAAACGGAAAGGTGGCGGTCGCCGTCACCCCCGGGCCCCCCGCCGAGAACAGGTTCTTCGAGCTGGTGCCGTTGAAGATGGCCGGAACGGAGAGCAGATTGGTTGCCGCCACGGCGAATGCGAACCAGCCCGTCCAGCGAGGCAGGGTCGTCGACGCGAACGTCACATAGCCGGCCGCCGCCACGACGAGGGCTGTCAGCATGCCACCGATCGAACCGAACATCACGATGTGCCCTTCGATGAGCGCCCGGATGACCGTGCCATTGGGAGCCTGGCCGACGGTGTCGAGCGCACCACCGGCATCCAGTGCATCACCCACCAGCGTCACCGCGACGAACACCAGCCCCGACCCGTAGCTGAGGTCGGCGACCCACTGCAGGTCGTGCCGGGCCACGGTGATGAGCTGGCGCAGGCTTGCGAGAAAGACAACCAGCGCGGCCATGAGGAAGATGTCGATGAAGATGACCGTCAGCGAAGCGTTCGCCACTTTCGCCGTGAAGGCGGCGAGCGCCGACTCGTCTGAGAGTTCGGGGCGCGAGCCCACTGCGGCCACCTTCACAACGAACTCGCTCGACATGAGAACAGCCACGGCGATGGCTGAGATACCCGTCCATCGCCGAACATCGGGCTTCAGGGTGTGCTGCGTCAGGATGCGTGGCATAGCGCGCTCTTTCTCCTCGGTGCCCCCAGTCTGCTGCAGCGCCCTGGCCCGCACACTGCGACGCGCAGACGAAGCACCCCCGCTGATCAGCCCTGTGAACTGATCTTGTCAGGCCGAATCACGAGGATGACCCGCTTCTGGTCGCGGCCCCCGTACCAGGGATAGGCGGTTCCGAGGTACTTCTGGGCGAGCTTCTCGATGTGCTCCACTGCTCCCTCTGTCTCGGTCGATGTCACGGTACCGCGAACCTGGTAGTACCGGCTGGGGTTGCCCGGGTCAGAGAGGGCGACGGCCACGCGAGGGTCTCGCTCGATGTTGCGCAGCTTCTGAAACCCCTCGACCGTGTTGATGATCACGTTCTCGCCATCGGTGTCGACCCACGTCTGGGTGAGCTGGGGCGAGCCGTTCGGCATCGTGGTGGCGATGTAGCAGAGTGCGCGTGAATTCAGCAGGGCCAGCAGTTCGTCAGAGAGCGTCATGCGAGCAGATCATACAGTACGCACGACACCCCGCCAGACGAAGCGTGCCCCTATGCGTGAGCCTCGCCACCGAACGTATGATAAAAAACGAGAGTGGGTGCACGTGTCCGAGGTGGTGTCTAAGGGTCCTTCCGAGAAGGTTCTGGGTGGTCGTTACCGCCTGGGCACGCCGGTCGGGCAGGGCGGAATGGCGACGGTCTTTCGGGCGCGCGATGAGATTCTCGGGCGCGAGGTGGCGGTCAAACTCTTCACCAACAGCGCCGCCGATGCGGGTCGAGAAGAGGGCGAACTGGCGGTTCTGGCAAGCCTTGACCACCACGCACTGGTGCAGCTGTACGACGCGGGTATCGACCGCGATGAGTACGGCCGTGCCCACCGCTACATCGTCATGGCGCTGGTCAACGGCAGCGACCTGCATGACCGGGTGGGGGTGTCGGCCCTGTCGGCCCGGCACATTGCCGAAATCGGCTACGACATGGCCGAGGCGCTCGACTACATTCACGCGCACAACGTCATTCACCGCGACATCAAGCCGTCGAACATTCTGGTGGTCGACTACGGCGACGGCTCACCCCGTGCCCGCGCCAAATTGACTGACTTCGGTGTGGCCCTGACCGCGGACATCGAAAGGATGACCGCCGAAGGCGCCACGACCGGTACCGCCGCCTATCTCAGCCCCGAGCAGGCCTCTGGGCGCCCGGTCGGGCCCGCGAGCGATGTGTATGCACTCGGCCTTGTGCTGCTGGAATGTTTCACGCGCTCACTCGAGTACCCCGGAAGCGTGGTGGAGTCGGCCATCGCACGCCTCCGCCGCGACCCCGTGATTCCCGCCGAGCTGCCCGACTACTGGCGACAGCTGCTCGGGGCGATGACGGCTCGCAACCCGCTCGAGCGCCCGGTGCGGCATGAGCTTGTCGCGATTCTGAAGCAGGTCGTCATCGCTGAGAGCGGGCGTCACAAAGACGAGGTGATGCACCCGTTGTTCGAAGACGACGAGAAGCACCCTTCTCTGGCGCCGCGCCCCAGCGTTCTCGACACCCTGCCAGACGAAGCCCTCGATCGCGTGACGGTGATGGCGGCGCGGTTGTTCGCGGCGCCCATCTGCATCATCAGCGTTCTCGACCACGATCGGGTGTGGCTGAAGACGCACTACGACACGTCTGCAGAGCAGACGGCGGCCGGCAACCTGAATCTGACACTCACCGCGCAACCACAGTCCGAGCCAGTGGTCATCGAAGACACCATGCTCGACTCGCGCTCGAGCGACAGTTCTCTGGTGACAGGTGACTTCGGCATGCGCTTCTACACGAGCGTGCCGCTGAAACGTTCGAGCGGCACAGTGATCGGCACCCTCTGTGTCATCGATTTCGAGCCGCATGCAGTGTCGAACGAAGAGGTCGAGAACCTGAACGACCTCGCCGCCCTCGTCGTCAGCCAGCTCGAATTGCGTCACGTGGGAATGCGGACAACCAGCGAGATCCGTGTGAACACAGCACCGCCGGTTGCCGCCCTGGCCCCACTGGTTCACTGACCGCATCGGTCGCAACCGTGCAGGTCACCGATTCGACTACCGGGCCACGCCGATGAGCCATTGTCACACCGTGACGGAGGCCCATCCTTTTTTCTTCATCGACTCGCTCCACAGTCGGCCGGCGCGGTACGACGAACGAACCAGGGGGCCGGCGAGCACCCCGTGAAAACCCAGCTGCTCGGCCTCTTCGGCGATCTCGACGAACTCCTCCGGCCGCACCCACCGCGCCACCGGCAGGTGCCGGGGGCTCGGCCGCAGGTACTGGGTCACCGTGATGATGTCGGTCTTCGCGAGGCGCAGATCGCTCAACGCCTCACTCACCTCGGCGCGGGTCTCGCCCATGCCGAGGATGAGGTTCGATTTGGTCACCAGCTTCGCGTCGCTGGCCTGGGTGAGAACATCCAGTGACCGTTCATAGCGAAACGCCGGCCGAATACGCTTGAAGATACGCGGCACCGTCTCGACGTTGTGGGCGAAGACCTCGGGGCGCGAGGCGAACACTTCGGCCAGCAGTGCCGGGTTGCCCGAGAAGTCGGTAGCGAGCAGTTCGACCCCGGTGCCCGGGTTCTGCGCGTGAATCTGGCGCACCGTCTCGGCGTGCAGCCAGGCTCCCTCGTCGGGCAGGTCGTCTCGGGCGACTCCGGTCACCGTGGCGTAGCGCAGCTGCATCTGGTGCACCGATTCGGCCACGCGGCGCGGCTCGTCGGTGTCGTAGTCGGCGGGTTTGCCCGTGTCGATCTGGCAGAAGTCGCACCGCCTCGTGCACTGCGAACCGCCGATGAGAAAGGTCGCCTCGCGGTCTTCCCAGCACTCGAAGATGTTCGGGCAGGCGGCCTCCTGGCAGACCGTGTGCAGTCCCTCGCTCTTCACGAGCTCCTGCAGCTTGCGGTACTCGGGGCCGAACCGTGCCCGGGTCTTGATCCACTCCGGCTTCTTCTCGATGGGGGTCTCGGCGTTTCGAACCTCGAGCCGCAGCAGTTTGCGATCCCCCACGGTGGCGCTCATGCCGCCACCGCCGGCACGCGCTCGAGCACCCGACAGAGTTGCTCTTCGACTGCTGCCTGCACCTCCCGCGGTTCGATCCGTCGACCGAGTACCTCGGTCATCGTGGTCACACCCGCGTCGCGAATACCGCAGGCCACAATGTGCTCATACGGTTCGAGGCTGTTGCTGCAGTTGAGGGCGAAACCGTGCATCGAGACGCCTTCAGACACCCGGATGCCGATGGCTGCGATCTTCGCCTCGGCTCCGTTCTGCGTCACCCACACTCCCGAGCGGCCCTCGACGCGATGCCCCTCAATACCGAACTCTGCCACCACGGCACTGAGCGCCGCCTCGAGGTCGCGCACGTACCGAACCACCTCGAGCGGTTCGGGCAACCGCAGAATGGGGTAACCGACGAGCTGCCCTGGGCCGTGCCAGGTGAGCTTGCCACCGCGATCAGAGACCACGACCTCCGAGCCATCGGTGGGCAGCTCGCTCGGTTCGGTGCGCTTGCCGGCGGTATACACCGCGCGGTGTTCGAGCAGCAGCACCGTGTCGGGTGCGGTGCGCGCGGCAACTCTTCGGTGCAGGTCGCGCTGGCGCTCGAGCCCCTCGTCATAGGGAATGAACCGGCTACCGAGGTCGAGCGGGCAGAATTCGATCATGCACCATGGTCGCATTAAATGTACTGAGTTCACAAAAGGCGTTGACCGCTTGCCGGCGAGGAGCCCCGCTGCCCCCTGGGGTGCGTCAGATCCAGCGCATCTGATCGTGGCGGCACCGCGGTTACCCCCGCCGCCTCGCCCGCCGACGCTCCCGCCACGACATCGCCTCGAGGGCAGCGTCGGCCCGCTCGCGCGCCTGAAGCATCTCCTGATAGCGCTCGGCACGGCGTTGCCGCCACCGCTCGAGTTCGCTGTCGATGTCGCGCGTCGGTGTGATCACCGGCGGCCCGCCCTTCAGTTGCCGGCGCGCTTCGACGATGCGCCGATTGAAGTCGTCGAGCAGGTCGCGAACGGCCGTTTCTGAGGGCGCGGCGTCGAGCCGGGCATCCAGAGCCGTGTTCTCTGCGCGCAGAGTGAGCGCCGGCGGGCCGAGGCCGGTGATGTTCTCGCGTTCGATCTTCTTGCGGATCCACCAGTCGGGGTCGTACGTCTGCTGCAACCCGCTGAGGGGCTTGCCAGCGCCCGGCAGGTTGTCGAAATCGCCGCGGCGGATGGCCTGCTGAATGGCGATCTCGACGAACTGCGCCCGTGCCTCCATTCGGGGCTGGCCCGCGGTGTCGGCCTCGTCATCGGGCTCCGCGCTGCCGGGGGTCGTGCCATCGACTTTATACCGGGCCACATTCAGGCGAGCGTCACTGCGCTCGTTCTTGCCGCTCATGCGTCAAGCCTAAGTTCTGCCCAGCGCTTCGTCGAGGGGGCTCCGGATGCCCCGCGGGGCTGCCCACACCACCCCGCCGAGCCGCCTCATCTCAGCCGTCGAACCCGTTCACGAAGGTCACGCTGGCCTGCTCGATCTGCGTGCGGGCATCATCGTGAGAGACACCCGCCACCCCGTCTCCCGCCTGCGGGCCGTAATCGCCGAAGAACGCGTGCACTCCCCCGGCGATCACCACATACTGTGTGTCGGCGGGAAGCGACGGCTTCGCTGCGTCGATCTTCGCCGGCGTCGCAAGGCCGTCGTTCGACCCCGAAACCGAGAGCACCCGGGCGCCGAGGCCGCTCATGTCGGTGGCAGGGTACGACGCGTACAGCAGCAGCCCCACCACCTTCCAGGTGCTGGCGCCGGCGAACGAGCCTGCGTCGATGGCGGCGACGGTTCCACCGAGCGAGTGGCCACCGACCACCCACTGGGTCACGGAGGCATGCGCCGAACGCGCTCCGCCGAACGCGGCCGCCGAGAGAAAGGCGATGCCGAGCGGCTGCTTCGGAATGACAACGAGGTGCCCCGCCTCGGCAAGCGGCCTCAGAACGGCGGCGTAGGCCCGGGCATCCACTCTGGCACCCGGCTGAAAGAACACCCCGGTCGCTCTGACCGTGCCGGTCGGAGTCAGCACGATTTCTGTGGCGTCTTCGGTCACCGTGACAGCCGCATCAGAGCGCATTGCCGCGAGCGCCGGCTCGTCAGCCGACGACGGCACCAGCCATGCCACGGCCGCAATCACGATGACCCCCAGTCCGAACGCCACCACCCGCAGCGGTCGCAATCGTCGGCGCACGACCACTCGCCGGCGCCACGATCGCACCGCCACCACCACACACACGACGAAGGTGACCGCCAGAATCACGGTGTATGCCGGATGCCCGTGCACCAGCATCGACCCGGTCGACACTGCCGCCCACACCGACACCAGCGCGCCGAGCGTCACCGCACTGCGCACCGCCCAGAACCCGATCACGTCTGTTCTACTCGCCACCCTGCAATTCTGCCGCACCCACGGGAGGCGTGCGGGGTTTCACCTGATGCGCTCGCAGGGTGTAGCGAGGAGCGGCCCGCAGGCCCGGTGCAGAGGGCGCTACGCGCCCGGTTTCCAACCGAGCAAGGGGCCGAGCACCGTGGCGACGTCGGTGAGGATCTGAACGTAGTCGGCGTGCTCGAACGAGAAAGGCAGCGCGAAGACCACCTCGTCGACGGCCTGGAATCCGGCGTGCGCTCGCAGAGCATCCGCAATCTCGGCAGAGCTGCCCACGATGTCGGGCGCGAACAGAATGCGCTGCGGGCCCTGCGGCGTCTGTGTGCGCGCGAACCGGCTCTCGGCGTAGGCGCGGTACCTCGTCACCTGCTCGGGAGTCGCGGTGTCGGTCGGAATCACGACGAGCCCCTGCGAGGCGCGTGCCGCCTGGCCGAGCGGGTGTGTCTGTCGAAAGAGGTCGATGTGCGAGCGCTGGATGCGCGCGAAGTCGTCGTCTTCTTCGGCCCGCACCACACTGCTCGTGAGCAGGTTCAGCCCGTTCTCGCCCGCCCAGGCGGCCGATGCGAGCCCGGCGGCGCCGTACCAGACGCGATTCACGAGGCCCGGCGAGTGCGGCTGGATGCGCGGCGAATAGGCCTCGATGCCCTCTGTTCCGGCGAACGTGCTCACCGCGTCTCCTCGCAGGTTCGCCAGCACGCGCAGAACCCGATCGTGCCCGAAGTTCTCGCCCTCGGCCGTGTCGGGGTACAGGTGCGCCTTGATGTCGTCGAAGTGCGTGGGCGGCCCCACGCTCACACCGGCGTTCAGCCGGCCGCGGCTGAGAACGTCGACGGTAGCGAGGTCTTCGGCCAACCGAAACGGGTTCTCGAAGCCGAGCGGAATCACCGCGGTTCCGAGCTCGATGCGGGTCGTTCGCTGGCTCGCCGCCGCCAGCACTGCGACCGGCGATGAGATTCCGTACTGCAGGTGCCGGTCGCGCAGCCACGCGCTGTCGAACCCGAGCTGCTCGCCTAGTTCGATGATCTGCAGGGTGCTCTCGTGCCCAGCGAACGGGTCGGCCTCGTCGAACAGCCCGATGCTCAGAAAGCCCAGCTTCGCGAGGGGGCGTGCGGTGTCTGGCATGGTCTCTCCCGGGGTTCTGACCTCCCTTCATTGTGCACCGCAATCGCCACAGTCGGGCGCGCCGCTGTCAACCCTCCCAGGGTTTACCCCCGCTCGCCGCCGATCCGTGATTCAGTAAAACGGTACTGTTCGTCGCGCGCCTCGCATGGCGCGACCGGCTCGGGGGGTGGCACGCGCGTGGCCAATCACAGATTCATGCTCGACGACGGGCGCGGCCTCGGCGTCTCGGCCGCTGGCGACCCGGCGTCGAAGCGCCTCATCGTGCTCTGCCACCCCACCCCCGGCGCGGGCGGATTCGACCCGAACCCCACCGTCACCGCCCAGTGGCCGGTTCATCTGCTGATGCTCGACCGCCCCGGTTACGGGGCCTCAGACCCGCTCCCAGAGGGGGCCATTCCGACCATCCAAGACCGGGCCGACGACCTGGCCACGTTCCTCGCCAGCTCAGAAGACGAAGCCAGAGCGGTCGGAGGCGCCGACTTCGGCACGGTGGGCGTGGTCGGCTGGGGCACGGGCGGGGCCGTCGCGCTGTCGCTGGCTGCGCGGCACCCCGACCTGGTCGACAGGGTTGTCGCTGTAGGGCTGCCCCGCGCATCCGGAGTCGCACTGGGCGACACCGTTCGCCGCCGCATCGGCCTCTCATCGATGAACGCCCACGCCCCGCTGTCGCAACTCACCCGCGCACTGGGCGCCGGGCCCGCCCTCACCCGCGCCTCCCTCGGCATCGCAGACGACGACCCAGCCCTCTCCCGCCCGGGTGTCGCAGGCCGCATCGACCGGATGCTCGCCGAAGCCAGCACGCAGGGCCCCTCCGGTATCGCCACCGACCTGCTCGCGTTCCGCGACCGCGGCTGGGTCGACGAGTTGCCGCGCATCACGGCCGCAACGCTGCTGGTCTACGGCGACCGGGCCGACGACGGCTCCGACGGCTCCGGTTCTGACACAGCCGCCACAGCGGCTGCGGACGGCCAGTGGTACCGCCGCCGCATCCCGCGCTCGCGTGTCATCCGCGCGGCCGGCGCCCGCGAGCTCACCCTCGTGAGCCACTGGCGGCGCATCCTCGCGCACGTCGCCCCCGCTCGCCGCCCCTGACCCCGGGCGCCCCGACGAGGCAAGGCCATTCTGGCCAGCAGACCGATGTGACACAGGGCATGCGGCACACGATCCCTCATACAAGAGCGGCGGCTCGATAGCCGCAATACTCAGCCATCGGTGCAGATCTCTGTTCAGTTGGCACGCCCGACACATAGGATGTCTGAACACCCTTCCCGAACCCGAGAGACCCCATGGCCGTCACTGACGAAGCGATCAGCCGCATCCGCGAGATGATTCTGCGCGGCGAACTGCGGCCCGGCGACCGCCTGCCCCCCGAGGCCGAGCTCAGCGAGCGGCTGGGTCTCTCGCGCAACTCCCTTCGCGAAGCGGTGAAGGCGCTCGAACTCATCCGGGTGCTCGACGTGCGCCGCGGTGACGGAACCTACGTGACCAGCCTCGAACCCGGCCTGTTGCTCGAGGCCGTGCAGTTCGTCGTCGACCTGCACCAAGACCAGTCGGTGCTCGAACTCTTCGAGGTGCGCCGTATTCTCGAATCGTCGGCCGCCGCCCTGGCCGCCACACGGATGACACCGGATGCCCTGACCGACCTGCGCCGCAGCGTCGACCTCGCGGCCGCCACCGACGACGTCGCGGCCCTCGTCGAGCACGATCTCGACTTTCACCGGCGCATCGCAGCGGCCAGCCGCAACGACTACCTCTCGACGCTGCTCGACGCCCTCAGCAGCAAGACCGTCAGAGCACGGCTCTGGCGCGGAATCACCGAGGAGAACGCAGCCGGACGCACCCTCTCAGAGCACGCGGCCATCGTCGAGGCCATCGCGGCGGGCGACGCCGAGCTCGCCAAGGGCCTCGTCACGGCCCACATCGCCGGCATCGAGGGGTGGATCAGGCGCGCCACCACCTGAGATAGAAAGCCGAGCGTGGCACACTGCCGCCCGAACCCGCTCTAGCGCCGAGCGGCGGCTAAACGTAGGATGTATGGAGCCACCTCAACCCCACCGCCTATAGAAAGCCCTGCATGAAGCTCCTGCGCCTCGGCCCCCTCGGCCACGAGATCCCCGCCGTTCTCGACGAGCACGGCACCCTCTTCGATCTCAGCTCCCTCACCGCCGACCTCGACGGCGCCTTCTTCGCGCGAGGCGGCATCGCCGAGGTGGCTGCTGCCCTCGTAGCCGGCACCCTCGCCACGCTGGGCGACCCGAGTGACGGCTCGGTGCTCCGCGTCGGTGCCCCCATCGCCCGCCCGACCGCCGTGATCTGCATCGGCATGAACTACGCGGCCCATGCCGCCGAGTCAGGTTCGCTGCCGCCCACCCAGCCCGTGATCTTCTTCAAACACCCGAACACTGTCGTCGGCCCCTACGACACCGTGCTCATCCCGCCAGGCTCGACGAAGACCGACTGGGAGGTCGAACTCGCCGTGGTCATCGGCTCTCGCGCCCGCTATCTCAGCAGCCCCGACGAAGCGCTCGGCGTCATCGCCGGCTTCGCGGTCTCGAACGATGTCTCAGAGCGGGCCTACCAGATCGAGATCTCGGGCGGCCAGTGGAGCAAGGGCAAGAGCGCCGAGACGTTCAACCCGCTCGGCCCGTGGCTGGTGCCGACGGCCGAGGTCGGCGACGGGTCGGGCCTGCGCCTCTCCTCCACTGTCAACGGCGAGCCGCGCCAAGACTCGAACACCAGCGACCTCATCTTCGACGTGGCCACCATCGTCTGCCAGCTGAGCCAGTTCATGGTGCTCGAGCCGGGCGACCTCATCAACACGGGCACCCCCGAGGGCGTCGGCCTGTCGGGCCGCTTCCCGTACCTCGCCGACGGCGATGTGTTCGAGTGCAGCATCGATCTGCTCGGCACACAGCGCCAGCCGGTGCGCCAGACCGTGCTGCCGCCGACGCAAGAGCAGCGGCACACAACCCAGCCCGGGAGCCCCTCGTGACCGACAGCACCCTCACGCGACGGGCCGACGACGGCAGCTACGACGGCACCGTCGCCGTGGTCACCGGTGGAGCATCCGGTCTCGGCAAAGCCATCGCCGAAGAGCTCTACCGCCGCGGTTCGACCGTGTACTGCCTCGACCTCACACCCGAGCAGGTCAGCGCGCCCCTCATCGGCGTGCACTGCAACATCGGCGAAACGGCCAGCGTCACGGCGGCCATCGCCGAGGTCGTCGCCAGCGCCCACCAGCTCGACATCGTTGTGGCGAACGCCGGCATCGGAGCCCAGGGCGACATCGAGGCAAACGACGACGACGAGTGGATGCGCGTGCTCAACATCAACGTCATCGGCTCCGCTCGCACCGTTCGTGCCGCACTGCCGCACCTGCGCGAGTCGTCGAAGGCCGCCATTGTCTTCACCTCGTCGATCGCAGCCTGGGCCGGGCTGCCCCAACGGGCGCTCTACTCCGCCTCGAAGGGGGCCATCTCGGCCCTCACGCTGGCGGTGGCCACCGACTGCCTTCCGCTGGGCATTCGCGTCAATGCCGTCGCACCGGGCACCGCCGACACCCCATGGGTCGGCCGGCTGCTCGACTCGGCTGCCGACCCCGCGGCAGAACGCGCAGCCCTCGAGAGCCGCCAGCCCACCGGCCGGCTGGTTCAGCCGAACGAGGTGGCCGAGGCCGTCGCCTACCTGGCCTCCCCCACCTCGCGGAGCACGAACGGCGTCATTCTCGCCGTCGACGGCGGCCTGTACTCGCTGAGGCCGCGCCCGAATCAGGGGTGAGGCAAGCGCTCGAGCCCTCGGCGTCGAATACCCACCATGAACAGACGCGCAGTCGGAGCAGTGCGGC
This sequence comes from Subtercola vilae, assembly GCF_004923255.1. Classification (GTDB taxonomy): domain Bacteria; phylum Actinomycetota; class Actinomycetes; order Actinomycetales; family Microbacteriaceae; genus Subtercola; species Subtercola vilae. The sequence continues at coordinate 43,490 of NZ_QYRT01000004.1, forward strand.
TCCTGGTGGGGCTCGGCCTGCTGGCCACCATCGTGATTCAGATCGCCGATCGTGTGGTGCACAACGCCTTCGACCCGTGGGAGTACTTCAGCTACTTCACCATCGAAACCAGTCTGTTCAACATCGTGGTGCTGGTCGTCGGGGGCGTCATGGCGCTGAGGCTCGCCCGCGACACCACGCTGTACACGACCGTGCGCATGGCCACTCTCACCTACGCCATCGTCACCGCGGCGGTCTACAACCTGCTGCTGCGTGGGGCTCCCTCGCCCGGCTTCCAGGGGCTCAGCTGGCCCAACGAGATCGTGCACGTCTGGGTGCCGATCATCATCGTGCTCGACTGGCTACTCTCGCCCGGGCGGCCGGCGCTGCGCTGGCGCACTCTCTGGGTGGTCGTGACCTACCCGATCGCGTGGGCCGTCTACACGTTCGTTCGCGCTGCCGCGAGTGGCGGCACCATCTACCCGTACCCGTTTCTCAACCCCGCCAACGGCGGCTGGGGCAGCGTCATCGGCTACATCGTGGGCCTCACCGCATTTCTCGTCGGCCTCGGCGCGCTGGCGGTCGGGTACGGCCGGGGCCGCTCTCGTGCGGCGGAGCGGGCCCGGCTACGGGCGTGAGTCGCCCCCACTTCGTACTACGGGCGGAAGGCCGTCACGACCGCCGCGATGTCGTCTGACCCGTGCCCGAGCGAACTCGCCCGCCCGAACAGCCCGGCGAGGGCCTGCAACATCTCGGTCGGAGCCTCGGAGCCCGAACGGGCATCCTGAACCGCCTCGAGCATCAGCCCCAGATCTTTCGCCAGCCCATCTACCGCGAACGACGCTGTGAAGTCGTCGTCGATCATCATGCCGCCCTTGAGCTGCGCGTAGGGCGTGTTCGAGGGGCCGCCGTCGATCGCGTGCAGAAAGAGGGCCGGGTCGACTCCGAGCAGCCGGCACATCTCGACCGACTGCGCCGTGGCCGCGGTCAGCGACGCCACCCACGCGTTGCACGCCAGCTTCAGCGCGCTCGCACTGCCGGGTGCGTCGCCCACCTCCACCGTCTTCGAGCCGATCGCGTCGAGCACGGGCGCCAGGCTCCGGATGCTCGCCGCCTCCCCCGACACCAGAACCACGAGCGTGCCCTCGTCGGCCGGTTTCTTCGTTCCCACCACCGGGGCGTCGACCATGCTCACCCCGTGCTCGGCCGCACGTGCCTGGAGCCGGCCCACCCCCGCCACCCCCACCGTTGCGCACTGCATCCAGACGGCATCCGGGGCCGTGTTCGCCAGAAACTCGACCGCCACCTCGGTCACGGCGGCTTCGTCGAACAGCATCGTGAGCACCACGTCGGCCTCACGAACCGCGTCTGACACAGACTCGGCGACCGTCGCGCCGTCGCTCTCGAGGGGTTTCGCCTTCTCGCTGTGGCGGTTCCAGACCGTCACGTCGATTCCCGCCCGCAGCAGCGAGCGGGCCATTCCGGCGCCCATCGTTCCGGTTCCGAGTAGTGCGACCTTCATGGTGTTCTCCCTGTTGTTCGGTTGTTCGGTTGTTCGTCATGCTTCTCGCCGGGCTTCGCCGGCACCGCTGGTCACGCCTTCGCGCTGCCGGTCACGCCGTAGCGCTGCCGATCACACTGTCGGGTACCTCCCGCAGAAAGATGTCTGCCGTCTTCGGGCCCACACCCTTCCGCTCCAACATCGTCGCTTTCAGCTCCGCCCGCGACCCGGCCCGCTTCACCAGCTGGCTCACTGACCCGTGCTCGGACTTCACCCGGTGCATCACCTCGTGCAACTCATCTGTCATCACGTAGTCGATGCGCGCGTAGTGCCCCTCATCGAGCAGCGCCCGCAGCCCCTCGCGGTCGTACTCCGCGAACCGCCCCGGGCTCGTCAGCCCGTGCTTCACCAGCACCCGCCACGTCGCGGCCGACACCTCCTGCTGCACCGGCCGCCCAAACAGCAGGCTCGCCAGAAACCACCCGTACAGGTCTTTCGCCCGTCCCGAATCCGGTTTCAACCCCAAATCGCCTGCCGTCATGTTCGCCACTGCGGCCTCCTCTTCGTCACATTGCTCTCTCAATCGAGTCAACGCTTTCTTCACCGACCTCGTCTACCGCTTGACTCGCAACTGTCGGGCTGTTGTTGCGCTCATACCAGAACTTCGGATGCTCGATCGCGCACCACGTTCGTTGTCTCCGGTGTGCGAGATGAAGACCTCGTCTCCCTGAAAACACTGGCCTCCAGGGGCAAACGCTAGTCGGCGGGCCTGACGAGGCAGAACGGGTGGCCAGCGGGGTCGAGGTACGCGCGAAACGTCGTGTCGCCGGCACCGGTGAGCGTAGCGCCAATGGCGAGAACCTGTTGCTCGCCCACGTCGAGGTCGTCGACCTTCACGTCGAGGTGTAACTGCTGCGGAACATCCTGACCCGGCCACTGGGGCGCCCGATACCCGTCGGCCCGCTGAAAGGCGAGGAACGGCCGAGCGTCACCGGGCGGCACGATCTCGCACCAGTCGGCGTCGCGCGACACCGTCTGCATTCCGAGCAGCTCGGCGTAGAAGTCGGCCAGGCGCTCGGGGTCGGGGCAGTCGACAACAACAACGTCCAGTGTTCCGATCATGCCAAAAAGCTAGGGCTTCGGCGGGCGGGATGCAAGCGGGTAACTTTGAAGGATGCCCGGCCGATGGTTTCGACGAAGCACGCCACCCGCGAGCGTGCCCGAATACTGCGCCACGATCGTCCTGTACCAAGCCATCTCGAAGCTCGACGCCCTGGCCGTGATCTCGCTGGCCGTCGACGCGCCGGTCGAGAACGCGAAGCTCGGCATGCCGAGAATCGCCCTGGCCGACGGCGCGTGGGTCGAGGTCGAGCTGCCGAAGTTCGGCGAACCGCCGCCGCTCGCCCTCGACGTGTACAGCACAGTGAGCACCGACCAGGCTCGGCTTCAGGCCCTGACACTCATTGCAGCGCTGCGGCGGCAGACGGCTTGGGATCTTCGCCCCGACTTCGGCGCGCACGACGACGACTGAGGCGCCGAAGCACTGGCGCATGCGGCAGACGCACTGCCGCACGGGCACCCGAATCAGAGCACTCGGCCCGGCACCGGTACCCTTGGGGCAATGACTATCACCGCATCAGCCGACGGTTCTGCCCTCGGCAACCCCGGGCCCGCCGGCTGGGCCTGGTACATCGACGACTCGACCTGGGGCGCCGGCGGCTGGCCGCACGGCACGAACAACATGGGCGAACTGAAGGCAGTGCTCGAGCTGTTTCGCGCCACCGCACACGTCGACGACGACCTGCACATTCTCTGCGACAGCCAGTATGTGATCAACACGATCACCAAGTGGATGCCCGGCTGGAAGCGCAAGGGGTGGCGAAAGGGTGACGGCAAACCGGTCATGAACCTCGACCTGATCAAAGAGATCGACGACGCCATCGTGGGCCGTCGCTACCGCTTCGAGTGGGTCAAGGGCCACGTCGGTCACACCCTGAACGAGGCAGCGGATGTTCGTGCCCGCGGTGCCGCGGAAGCCTACGCCAAGGGCCGCACCCCCGACACTGGCCCAGGCTACCCGGGAGGCGCCCCGCGCATCGACGGTTCCGCGGCTTCCGCGTCTTCTGAAGCAGCCCCGGCCACACTGGCGGCGCGACCGGTGTCTGCACCACAGGCATCAGCCAGCCAGAGGCCAGCACACGACACTCTCTTCTAAGCCCGCTCGGCGCCTCTTCGCAGCCCCGCGAGGAGCAGCTGCACGAGGCGACGCGCGTCGTAGCCGGGGTCGTGCTCGGCTCCCGCGCAGAGGTTCCCGATGCCGCGCATCAGCTGATACGCGGTGACGCCAGGCTGGCTCTCGCCGGCGGCGACCGACGCCGAGAGCAGGTCGGCGCAGACCGGCACGAGCCTGTCGATGAAGTACGCGTGCAGAGAGTCGAAACCGTCGCGATCTGATCGCAGCGCAGCCGCGAGCCCGTGCTTTGTCACGAGAAAGTCGACGAAGAGGTCGACCCACCGGGCGAGCGCCTCGGAGGGCGACCCGCACGACGCGAGCAGAGCCGGCCCGGCCTCAGCGCAGGCTTCGACCTGGTGCCGGTACACGGCCACGACGAGGTCAGCGCGGGTGGGGAAGTGCCGGTAGATCGTTCCGACACCCACCCCGGCCGCCGCCGCAATCTCGCGTACGGGCGCATCGACGCCCGCGCTCACGAACACCGAGGCTGCGGCGTCGAGCAGGGTCTGCTCGTTGCGTCGCGCATCGGCACGCCTCGACCGCGCGGGCAGCGCGGGCAGCGGCGCCGGGGCGTGCGTCGGCAGCACCGACGCCAGCTGCTCTGACGCCACCCCACCCTCGTCGTCAACTGTCATGGCTGGCCCTTCACGTAAAGCCGATTGCACCACGGAATCACGTTCCGTATCGTCACTAGCGGATCATGGTTCCGCTTGTACATGATCGCACACCCGGCGCGCGAGCGCGAAAACGCGAAAGTGCGGTAGCCACCCGCGTCAGGCAGAGCGCGGGCGGCACAATCGTCGCCTCCTGCGCCTCACCACCGCTCAGAAGCGCGCGACACCCGCCCGGTCCATGAACGTGCCCGTCGGGCCGGCTCCCCCGCGTGTCGCCAGGTCGACAACCGCGTCGGTGCCCTCTTCGACTGTCTGCAGACCGTTGTTTCCGTTCAGATCGGTCGCCGTGTAGCCCGGGTCTGCCGCATTGATGCGCATCTCGGGGAACGCCTTTGCGTACTGCACCGTCAGCATCGTCACGGCCGACTTCGACGACTGGTACAGCGGAGCGATGATGTTCGACTCGAGCCGCTGCGGGTCGAGCACGGCGTCGAACGACCCCATGCCGCTCGACACGTTGACAATCGTGGGGGCATCGGATGCCCGCAGCAGCGGCAGCATTGCATGCGTAACCCGCACAATACTCACCACATTGGTGCCGAACACCAGCTCGGCGTCGGCCGCCGTCAGCTCGTCGATCGCGCGGCGCGGGCCCGTGATGCCAGCGTTGTTCACGAGCACGTCGAGCCCACCTGCCGCCCCGATGGTCTCGGCGGCCGCAGCCACCGACGCGTCGCTCGTCACATCGAGCTGCACGAACCGGCCGCCCAGCGCCTCGGCCGCGGCCCGGCCGCGCGCCTCGTCGCGAGCGCCCATCCAGACGGTGTGCCCCGCCGCGATGAGGCGGCGTGCGGTTTCGTAGCCGAGGCCCTTGTTGGCCCCGGTGATCAGTGTGGTCGGGTGCTGCGCTGTGGTCGGGCCGGGTGTTGTGGTCGCGCCGCGTGCTGTGGTCGCGTTCGGCACTGCCGCCGCGTCAGGTGTTGTAGTCATGGCTCGAGTCTGCTGCCCGCAGGCCGCAGTGTCGTGGCCCGGCCGAACAGGAGGACTCGCGGTACCACCCAGAATGGGCCCCACGCTGGCAGACTGGGCAGATGCAGGATGCTCAGCACGGCGATCTCGCGGCCCTCCTCCGCTCCTGGCGCGATCGTCTCTCGCCGATCGACGTGGGGCTGCCCGCGGGCGACTCCCGCCGGGCATCCGGTCTGCGACGGGAAGAACTCGCCGCGCTGGCAGGATTGAGCGTCGACTACGTGGTTCGCCTCGAGCAGGGCCGCGCCCGCCGCCCGTCGGCGCAGGTCGCCGCCTCTCTCGCCCGGGCCCTGCAGCTGAGCGACACCGAGCGCGACCACCTCTTCGTGGTGGCGGGGCTGCTGCCGCCGTCGCCGCGTGAGGTTCCGTCGCACATTCCGCCCGGGGTGCAGCGCCTGGTGGCGCGGCTGGGCGAATCACCGCTGGCCGTATTCACGGCCTCGTGGGACCTCATCACCTGGAGCCCGCTCTGGGCGGCGCTGCTCGGCGAACCCGTGAGGCCCGCTGGCGGCGGGCGGCCGAACCTGATTCGCTCGCTGTTCACGGGCGCCGCCCTGCACGACGGCGAGGCAGCGATCGTGAGCCGGTCGGGCAGCGTCGATGCGTTCGGAGCGTCTCTCGTGGCAGATCTCCGCCGGGTGCACGGCCAGTACCCCGATGACCGCGGGGTCGACGCGCTCGTCACCGAGCTGACAGCAGCGAACGACACCTTTCGGGAGCTCTGGCAGAGCGGGGCGGTTGGCGAACACCAGTCAGAACGAAAAGTGGTGCACAGCGCGCTCGTCGGCGATGTAGAACTCGACTGCGATGTGTTCAGCGTGGCCGGAACCGACCTGCGCATCGTCGCGTACACCGCCGCGACCGGCTCGGAAGCTGCGGCGCAACTCGACTTCCTGCGCGTGTCGGCGGTGGCCGCACTGCCGGTGGCCTGAGCCACTCGGCCTCAGGCGACCACGTCGAGCGCCGCCCGCACGATGCTGTCGGTATCGATGCCGTGATACCGGTACACCTCGTCGATCGCCCCGGCCTGGCCGAAACCGCTCACCCCGAGGTTGCGACTCTTCACCTGGTTCACCGAGGCGAGAAACGCGAGGGTGTGCGGATGCCCGTCGAGCACGGTCACCATGGGCGCAGCCTTCTCGCGGGGCAGTATCTGGTCGAGAATCCAGGTCTCGGCCGAGCCCTGTCCGTTTCGACCCTGCAGCGCTTCGTAGAGCAGCCCGGGGCTCGTGACACACAGCACATCGACGGGCGTGCCAAGCATTTCGAGACGATCGGCGGCCGCCAGGGCATCCGGAACCAGCGCGCCCATGGTCACGATCGTCACCGCGGGATGCAGCGCCGCTCGCAGTAGGTACCCGCCGGCCACGACCTGCCGGCGACGACGCTCGCGCGCAGCGGGGTCGGTGGGAATCGAGGCCAGCTGCTGATCGACCGGCTTCGTCGACAGCCGGAGGTAGGCCGACGTACCGCCCTCGCGGCCCATCTGGGCCATCGCGGCAAGAAGGGTCCACTCGACGTCGAGCGCGAACGCGGGTTCGTAGCTGATGCAGTTCGGCTGCTCGAGGCCGATCGAGGGGGTCTTGATCGACTGGTGGGCACCGCCCTCGGGGGCGAGTGTCACGCCAGAGGGCGTGCCGACGAGAATCGACTGGCCGCCGGCGTAGATGCCGTATGACCACGGTTCGAGCGCGCGCTCGACGAACGGGTCGTAGAGCACCCCGATGGGGAAGAGCGGCTGGCCCCAGCGACTCCACGTGGCGCCGAGCTCACCGATCAGGCTCACGAGGTTCACCTCGGCGATGCCCAGTTCGATGTGCTGGCCGGTGGGCTTCTCGCGCCAGTGCATGATGGTCTCGGCATCGTCGCTGAACCAGTCCTGGCGCTCTTCGGTCGACCAGACACCCACCTTGTTCACCCAGCCGGCCAGGTTCGTGCTCGAGCTGACGTCGGGGCTCACTGTGACCACGCGGCGTGCAGCCTCGGGCGCCGCGCGGGTGAGGTCGAGCAGCGCGCGGCCGAGGGCGGCCTGCGTCGTAGCGGTGCCCGCCGGTGTGCGGCCGAAGTCGGCGGGCACGGCTGGCGGCAGTACCGCTTCGATGGGGTCGCGGTGCAGCCGCTCGGCGGTCGAAGCGCAGAGCACTCCCCCGGCCGAGCCCGCCGCGAATCGCTGCCACGGGTGAGCGGCATCTTCGCCGAGCTGCTCGGCGAGCGCCCGGTACTGCTCGACGCTCAGCAGCGACGAGTGGTTCTGCGGGTGCCCCTCTGTCGGCAGCCCGTACCCCTTGATCGTGTAGGCGATGATGACGGTCGGCCGGGTGTCGTCGATCTCCGCGTACGCCTGCTGCAGCGCGGCGAGGTCGTGCCCGCCGAGGTTGCGGATCGCCGCCAGCAGCGTCTCGTCGTCGATCGTGGCCAACAGATCGGCAATCGATTGCCGGGCCGACCCCGTGCCCGGCAGGCGGTCGCGCAGCTCGTCGGCGGCGCAGCGCAGCAGACGCTGGTACTCGGGGTTCGGCATCGCAACGATGCGGTCGCGAAGGGCTGGGCCACCGTCGCGGTCGAACAGGCCCTCGAGCAGACTGCCGAAGCGAACGGCGATCACCTGCCAGCCGGCGGCCTCGAACATCCGCTGAATCTTGCCGGCAGCACTGTTCGGCACCACCCGGTCGAGCGACTGTCTGTTGAGGTCGACAATCCAGACGATCTCGCCCAGCTCGGCCACGCTCGAATCGAGCACCGCCTCCCAGATGGCCCCTTCGTCGAGTTCGGCGTCGCCGACCAGCGAGTACTGGCGCCCGCGGCTGGGCGTGCCCGTGATCGTCTCGGTGTATCTGCGCGAGATAGCGCCCCAGATCGGCGCCGTCGCCCCGATGCCCACCGACCCCGTCGAGTAGTCGACCGGGTCTGGGTCTTTCGCCCGGCTCGGGTAGCTCTGCAGCCCGCCGAACTGCCGCAGTGTGGTGAGGTATTTCTCATCGAGGCTGCCCAGCAGATAGTTGATGGCATGCAGCACCGGCGAGGCATGCGGCTTGACCGAGACACGGTCTTCGGCGCGCAGCTGACCGAACCAGAGTGACGTCATGATCGTGTTGATCGAGGCGCTCGATGCCTGGTGCCCGCCCACCTTGATGCCTGAGGTGTTCTCGCGCACCCGGTTGGCATGATGGATGATCGAGGTCGACAACCACAGCACCCGCCGTTCGATCGCGGCCAACGTAGCCAGGCGCGACTCGCCGCCCGCATCGTCGAGGCGGGCGCGATTCTCGTTGAGCGTGCTGTGTTCCACCGGGCTTCCTTAGGTCAGAGGAGTGACGCACCGAGTCGACCACAGATGACGCTCTCTGCGCAATCGACGTGACCTAAACTAAGCAGGATGCTCACCTGAACCCAAGCCGGCCCCGAAGAAAGTGATCACAATGCCACGAAAACGCCAGGCCGACCAGGTCGACGCAGCCATTCTGCAGCGGCTGGTCGCCGACCCCGACGTCACCAACCTGGCCATCGCCGCCTCGACAGGGCTTGCCCGCAACACGGTTCGGGCCCGCCTCGACCGCTACACCGCCGAGGGCGCGCTGCGCTCGTTCGAGAGGCGCATCGACCCGGCATTTCTCGGCTACCCGCTGCGCGCCTACGTGGTCACCCGCGTCACCCAGCGCAAACTCGACCGTGTCGGGGCCGCCCTCGCCACCGTGCCCGAGGTGCTCGAGGTGCACGGCCTCACCGGCGTGAGCGACCTGCTCGTGCACGTCGTCGCTCGCGACGCCGACGATCTGTACCGCATCACCGGCCACATTCTCAGCATCGACGGCGTGAAGCGCACCAATACCGGCCTGGTCATGCGCGAACTGGTGGGCTACCGCATCGCCCAGCTCATTGACCCGCCTCAGCGAACCGCGAAGAACACGATGCAGAACAGTCCGCCGACGACGCTGTAGACAGCGAACGGAACGAGGGTGCGCGAGCGAAAATAGCGGTCGAGAAACCTGACCGCTATGAAGGCGCTGACGAACGCCGCCGCGCTGCCGGCGAGCACCTGGCCCTGAATGCCCTGCCCGAGGGGCCCGAACAGGTCGGGCAGTTTCAGCACTCCGGCGGCGAGGATGACCGGGGTTGCGAGCAGAAACGAGAACCGTGCCGCCTCGCGGTTGCTGAGCCCGGCCGCCATGCCGCCGACCATCGAAATGCCCGAACGGCTGATCCCTGGCAGCAGCGCGAGGATCTGCGAGGCACCCACCGCGATCGCGCGCGGAAAACTGAGGGAGCTGACCGCGGCATCCACTTGTGCGTCGTCGTCATCGGGCTCGACCGAGCCGATGGCCGCGTGGGCACCGACAGTGACCACCGCTCTCGGCGTGCGGGCGCGGCTGCGCCGACCGAACCGTTCGCTGAGCAGCAGTACAAACCCGTTCACCGTGAGAAAGATCGCGGCGATCATGGGAACACCGAGTACGCTCCGAAAGACGTGGTCGAGCAGCAGGCCCGCTATCGCGACCGGAATCGTGGCGATGATCAGCAGCCACGCCAGGCGCTCCGGTGCCGTACTGATGCGTCGGTACCTGATCGACGTGACCAGCCCCACCACGATGCGCGCCCAGTCCTTGCGAAAGAACACGATCAACGCGAGGGCGGTCGCGACGTGCAGCCCCACAATGAACGCGAGGTATGGCGAATCGGGCGCAGAAACGTTCATGTCGGTCGCCCACGAACCACCCACGATCGCCGGGATCAGAATGGAGTGTCCCAGACTTGAGATCGGGAACAACTCGGAGATGCCCTGGATGACGCCCATGACGATCGCTTCCAGGTACGTCAGTTGGCTCATACTGCCACGCTACGCACACCGTGCACTCGGCCGCGTCATCCGAGCGAGTGACCCTCGTACACACATGTAATGATCCGTCGGGCGATTCACGCCAGGTGCGGCACTCGGCAGGCCCCGAGCTGCGCAAATCGGGGCTTCAGTCAGTGGGCACCCGCAGCGCCACGCACTTTCGCCCAGCCGTTGCCCTCATTAGGCACGCCCGTTTCAGCGCGGCTGAGTGGTGACGCTTTACTCAGTTCCGCTAGGTTTTTCTCAACACAATTTGTCAGTGGGGTGCTCGGATGGCGTGGTCGAATCGTCCGGCGGCGACGATGCAAGACGTGGCGGCCCGGGCTGGGGTGTCTGTCAAGACGGTTTCGAACGTCTTGTCGGGCTACGAGCATGTGTCGGCGAAGATGCGAACCAGGGTCATGGCAGCGGTCGACGAACTGAGTTACGAGATCAATATTGCGGCCCGCAACCTGCGCGTGGGCCGAACCCACGTCATCGGCCTCGCGATACCCGAACTCAGCCAGGCGTACTTCGCCGAGCTGGCGGACGCGGTGATCAGGGCCGCCGGCCAACGAGGCTACACGGTATTGATCGAGCAGACGGTCAGAGAAGACTCCACCGAGATCAGTGCCGTCTCGAACATGCGCAAACACTCGATCGACGGATTGATCTACAGCCCGCTCACGCTCGCCCCGGCAGACGTGACTCAGCTCAACGTAGACTTTCCGGTGGTCGTTCTCGGTGAGCGTGTGCACGGCAGCCAAGCAGACCACGTGACCATGTCGAATGCTGCCGCGACGCGCGCAGCGACGACTCACGTGCTGGAGCTCGGCCGTCGACGCATCGCCGTTCTCGGCGTTCAGCCGGATGGGCCCGTCGGCACCGCCGCCTCGCGGCTGCAGGGCTACGAAGACGCCCTGACGAGCTATGGCATCGAACCAGACCCGAAGCTGTTCGCGGCCGCATCTCTCTGGCATCGAAGGAACGGCGTCGAGGCGACAGAACGGTTGATCGCGACGGGCGCGACATTCGATGCCATCGTCTGCTTCAACGACGCCCTCGCCCTCGGCGCATTGCGGGCGTTGAAGCACAACGGTTTGAGAGTGCCCGAAGACGTCTCTGTTGTCGGTTTCGACGACATCGAAGACAGTTCGTATTCCACGCCGTCGCTGAGCACGATCTCCCCCCGGCGCGACGAGATCGCTCAGGAGGCGGTCGCGCTACTCGTCGAGCGAATCGAAGGCACGGCGCCCAGCACCGCAGCGCGCGAGGTCGTGACGGGGTTCGCCCTGATCGTTCGGGAATCAACACTCGTTCCCTTCTGAACGGGCACGACTCAGTCGTAAAACAATCTCGAAGATGACTCTTGACAGAGTTCGATGGCTGCCGTAATTTCAAACTTACATCGATGTAAATTTGTACGAACCCATTCGAATCGCCCCTAAACAGAGACGTTAGAGGCAGTAAGTAGGTATTCAGTGAAGAAGCTGATCAGCGTCGCGGCAACGGCTGCCGTGGTCGCCATCGCACTCTCGGGTTGCTCCGGCTCGGCGGGTTCCTCGTCAGACCAGGCCAACGGAAAAGTCGCTCTGACGTTCTGGCACGGCTACACCGAGGCAGACGGCGGTGTGCTCGACAGCATCGTCAACGATTTCAACGCCTCGCAGAGCAACATCACCATTTCGACGCAGACCAAGACATGGTCTGTCATCGACGACACGCTGCTGCCGGCCCTGTCATCGAAGAATGGCCCTGACATCGTTGCCATGACCTCCGACCGACTGCCCGTGTACGCACAGAAGAAGGCATTGGTCAATCTCGACGACTTCTACGCCCAGGATTCCAGCAACACCAAGGCGCTGAAGCCCGAAGCGGTGAACATGGAGACCGTCAGCGGCAAGAAGTACGGCGTTCCGAGCGGTTTCGTGCCCCTGTCTGTCATCTACAACAAGACGCTCTTCGCCCAGGCCGGCATCACCACGTTCCCCACCACGTGGGATCAGTGGGTCGCTGACGCGAAGAAGCTGACGGTCGATTCCAACGGCGACGGAACACCCGAACAGTACGGCCTCGCGCTGCCAGACCACGCAACCGTGGGCAACGGAATCTGGCCGAGCCTGTTCGAAGGCAACGGCGGCTCGGTCACGAGTTCCGACGGAACCCAGGCCACCGTCAACTCGCAGGCCAACATCGACACTCTCACCTACTGGGCTGGTGCCATTCAGAAGGACAAAATCTCGCCGACCGGTCTTGACGGCATCGGGGCAGACAAACTCTTCACCGCCGGCAAGGCAGCCATGGAGGTCGGAGGCCCCTGGATGGCAGGAGTCGCGACCACGTCGAACATCGACTACGGCCTTGCCGCAATTCCGGCCGGCCCGAAGGCGCAAGTCGCCTCGGCAATCGGCATCTCACTGGCTGTGACGGCGCAGACCGACGCCACGAAGCAGGTGGCGGCCGAGAAGTTTCTCGCCTACTTCAACGACAAGACAACCGCCGTAAAATGGTCGCTCGGCTCGGGCTGGCCACCGCTTCGCACCGACATCTCGTCGGCTGACGTCAACTCGAACGCAACCGTCGCCAGCCTGACCGAGATCGCGCCCAACACCGTGGCACTTCTGCCCGGAGTGGTCGACAGCGCCGACGTTCTGACCGCGGTTGACACCGCCACCCAGAAGGCCGTTGCCGGTGGTGACCCGAAGCAGCTCCTCGATGATGCCCAGACGAGCATCCAGCAGGCCTTGAAGGGTTAGAGCTCGCGCCCCAACTGTCACGTGGGGGCCCAACGGGGCCCCCACCAACCGTGGAGAGATTCATGACCACCGCACGTCTTCAGCGAACCCGCCCGTTTCGGCCACATGGCCAACTCGGTGGCCGCACGCCGCTCAACGGCACTTTCAAACGCCGCGCAACCATCGTGGGCTTTCTGGCCCCGGCGCTCGTCATTCTGGCGGCCTTCGTCGGCTGGCCGATGATCTCGGCGTTGCGGTTGTCGTTCACCGATGCCAGCGGTTTCGGCACCCCGACCTTCGTCGGACTCGACAACTACACGCGAATCTTCACCGACCCCGAGATTCTGCACTCCATGGGCAATACGGCGTACTACGCCGTCATGTTCACGCCGGTGTCGATCGCCGTCGCGCTCATGCTGGCTCTCGCGATCAACAGCCCGCGGCTGCCCTTTCGGAGCTTCTTCAGGTCGACGCTCTTTCTGCCGTTCATCATCTCCCTCGCCGTCGCCGCGTTCGCGTGGTCATACCTGCTCGACCCGCAGATCGGGCTTCTCAACTACTGGCTGGCCGCTGTGGGCATCCATCTCGGCAACGTGCTGCAAGACCCTGTGCTCGCCATGCCCACCGTCGTGCTCGTAGCCGTATGGAAGAACTTCGGTTTCTACATGGTGATCTTTCTCGCCGGCCTTCAAGAGATTCCGACCAGCTTGTACGAAGCGGCCCAGCTCGATGGGGCGAACGGGTGGAGACGGTTCACCAACGTCACCTTCCCGATGCTCAGCAACACGATGGCGTTCGTTGTCGTCGTCGCCCTGATCGCCGCGCTGCAGGCCTTCGACCAGATCTACGTACTCACCGGCGGCGGCCCCTATCGCAGCACAGAAACGATTGTCATGCAGATCTATCAGTCCGGATTCAAAGACCTCGACCTCGGATTCGCCTCCGCCCTTTCGTACGTGTTGCTGATCGTGACCCTCCTCCTCAGCCTCGTGCAGTTTCTGTTCTTCGGTCGTCGCGGAGAGGCGAACAACTCATGACAACTTTCGGCCAGCCCAAAGCGCTCACCCTCAGTGGCACGCACACCCGACGCCGGGGCGACCCGATGCGGTGGGCGTACTTCGCCGGATTTCTCATCGTCACTCTTGCTCTGATGCTGCCGGTCATCATCATCGTTCTCACTGCGTTCAAGCCCGCTTCAGAGGTGAACGCCTACCCGCCCACCCTTCTGCCCCACCAGTGGACGCTCGACAACTTCGCGGCGATCTTCTCCCAACTGCCCTTCGGCCGGCTGCTCGGCAATAGTTTCGCGTTCGCGGGCGGGGTGACCATCTTCGCCCTCGTCTTCGACTCGCTCGCCGCATATGCTCTCGCCCGGCTCGACTTCAGGGGCTCCCGGGTGCTTCTGATCGTGATCGTCGCGAGCCTGATGATTCCGTTCCAGGCCACACTGATTCCGATCTACCAGCTCGTGTCGCAGTTGGGCTGGGTGAACACCTTCGCCGGGCTCATCGCACCCCGCGCAGCCGATGCCTTCGGTATCTTCTTCCTCCGTCAGTTCTTCGTGTCACTCCCCCGCGATCTTGACAACGCGGCGCGAATCGACGGGGCGTCTGAGTGGCGCGTGTTTCGAAGCGTGGTTCTGCCGAACGCTGTTCCGGCGCTTCTCACCCTGGGCATCTTCACCTTCGTGAACAACTGGAACGACCTGCTCTGGCCGCTGGTCTTCACCACCGACCAGAACATGGGCACTGTCACCTCGGGGCTGACGCTTCTGACCGGCCCGGGTGGAATCATCCCTCAAGGCGTAATGATGGCCGGTGCTCTGGTGGCCGTGCTGCCGCTCGCGATCATGTTCTTGCTCGTGCAACGACGCTTCATCGAAAGCGTCGCCAGCACCGGACTCAAGTGACCCGCCGGCATTCGCACAGAGCCGCCCACCTGTCTTTTTTGATCGACCCTGAGACGAGCACGCCCATGAAATGGTTCGACGACGACAAATTGCACTTCGCGCTTGGAATCGAAGACACCTTCGTTCCGCAGACCCGCGAGGGTGAACGCGCAATCGACGAATACGAACTCACCGAGCACTACACCCACATCGACACCGATCTCGCACTGGCCACCGGCGTCGGTGCCGAGATGCTCCGTTGGGGAGTACCGTGGCACCGGGTGGCAGCGGCCCGCGGCCAGTGGGACTGGTCGTGGCTCGACCGGGCACTGAACAGGTTTCAGCAGCTGGGCCTCCGACCGATCGTCGACCTTCTGCACTACGGCACGCCGCTCTGGCTCGACGACCAGTTCGCGAACCCCGACTACCCGAAGCACATTGCCGAGTTCGCTGCCCGGTTCGCCGAACGGTACGCCGACATGGCGACCGACTACACGCCTGTCAACGAGCCGATGATTCACGCCCTCTTCTCCGGCGAGTACGCCTACTGGCCGCCGTACCGGCACGGGCCGACGGGCCTCATCACGATCGCCGCAGCGCTTGCTGAAGGGTTTGTGCTCACCCAACAGGCGATCGCCGGCGTGCTCGGTGACGAGGCGACCTTTGTGCACGTCGATGCCGGCATGCGGTACGTGGGAGACGTCGACGACCCGGAACATCGCGAGACCGTGGCGCGACTGCAGCAACAACGCTTTCTGGTCGAAGACCTCGTGACCGGAAATGTGCGGGAAGGCCACCCCCTTCTCGCGCAGCTGCGCCAGGGGGGCGTGACCGACAACCACCTGTCCTGGTTCGCCGACAACGCGGTTCAACCCGATGTGATGGGGGTGAACTACTACCCGCTGCACTCAACCGAAGTCTTCGAGAAGAATGTGCACCACGGCGGCGGGTTCGCTGACCCTCGCCCGTTCCGTGACGCGGGAACGGAAGGGCTCCGCGAGGTTCTCACCACCTACGCCGATCGCTACGGGGCGCCCGTGATGCTCACCGAAACCTGCGTGACCGGCACCGTCGCCGAGCGAATCTCCTGGCTCGACGCGTCGGTGGCCTGCTTGCACGAGCTTCGAGCCGAGGGGCTTCCCGTCGTCGGTTTCACCTGGTGGCCGCTGTTCGACATGTACGAGTGGACCTACCGGCACAGCACCAACCCCCGAGCTGACCACCTCCTGACGATGGGCCTGTTCGATCTGGTCGAGACCGGGTCGGGCGACCTCGAGCGCCGCCGAAACCCCGTCGCAGACCGATTCAGGCAACTTGCAACCGCGTCGGCACTCTCCCCGACCCTCATTCGAAAGTGACCCTCATGCTGCGCGCGCACCTCACCGCCAACCCCCGCACCCCCATTGCTCCCATCAACCGACGGCTCTTCGGCACCTTCGTCGAACACCTCGGCCGATCCGTCTACGACGGCATCTACGAACCCCACCACCCGAGCGCAGACCCAGAGGGGTTTCGCCGAGATGTCATCGAGCTCGTCAAAGAACTCGGGGTGAGCACCATCCGTTACCCCGGCGGTAACTTCGTCTCCGGATTCCGGTGGGAAGACAGCGTCGGACCGCGCGAGCAGCGACCGCAGCGCCTCGATCTGGCCTGGCACTCCACGGAGACCAATGAAGTGGGTCTGCTCGAATTCTCGAACTGGCTGAGCAAAGTCGGCAGCGAGCTGATGCTGGCGGTGAACCTCGGAACCCGTGGCACCCAAGAAGCACTGGATCTGCTCGAATACAGCAACCTTCGAAGCGGAACGACCCTTTCAGACCAGCGAGCCCACGACGGGCATCCGGAACCCTACGGGGTGAGCATGTGGTGCCTGGGCAACGAGATGGACGGCCCGTGGCAGCTCGGGCACCGCTCGGCCGACGACTACGGCAAACTCGCCGCCCAGACGGCCCGCGCGATGAGGGCCTTCGACCCCTCGCTCGAGCTGATGGTCTGTGGATCGTCGAGCGCGTCGATGCCGACGTTCGGCGAATGGGAACGCGTCGTGCTCACCCACACGTACGACGAGGTCGACTACATCTCGTGCCACGCCTACTACGAAGACCACGGCGACACTGCAGAGTTTCTCGCGTCGGGAGTCGACATGGACCGCTTCATCGAGTCTGTGATCGCCACCGCAGACCACGTCAAAGCCGTTCGCGGTAGCACGAAGACCATCAACATCTCATTCGACGAGTGGAACATCTGGTACAACGAACGCTTCGAGAAGGTCGACAAGATTCAGGGGAGCCAGAACTGGCCTGTCGCACCGCGCCTGCTCGAAGACGTCTACACCGTCACCGACGCCGTCGTGTTCGGAAGCCTGCTCATCTCGCTCCTGAAGCACGCCGACCGGGTGACGAGCGCGTCGCTGGCCCAGCTCGTCAATGTGATCGCCCCGATCATGACCGAGCCCGGCGGTGGCGCGTGGCGCCAGACGACATTCTTCCCGTTCGCTGCCACCTCGGCGCACGCCATCGGTTCGGTGCTGCCCATCTCCATCGAATGCGAGACCTACGACACCAGAACATTCGGATCGGTGCCTCTCGTTGACGCCACGGCGACGCACGACACCGAAGGCGGAAGCACCGCCGTGTATCTCGTCAACCGATCACAGACCGACGCCATCGAGGTGAGTATCGACCTCGGCGGGCTCGTTCTGCGCTCACCATCAGCTCGAACGCTCAGCGACACCGACCCGCTCGCCGCCAACACCCTCACCGATCCGAACCGGGTAACGCTGCAGGCCAACAGTTCACTCACCCAGAGCCACACCACGCTCACGATCGTTCTACCGCCCATCTCATGGACCGAGATTCACGCCCACGGCATCATCGAAACGAAGGAGATCTGATGAAACGCACACCCCGATCGGCACCGAACACACCCCGAGGTAAGACAGGCACGCGGCGGCTGATCACTGCTGTCGCGGTCATTGTCGCCGCGCTGATAGCGCCACTGACGCTGGCCGCGTCTGCTTCGGCCGTCACGACGGGAAACGGCGCTCTGGTCTACTCCCCCGCTGCCGGCACCTCATTCAACCCCGAGGGAGGCAAAGCGGCAGGAACCACCTATGCCAAAATGATCGTTCTAAAAAACAGTGGCACCTCCAACGGCACCCAGATTGTGACCTTCGACCAGCTCGTGCTCGAAAATGGCGTGCAGGTCTACCCGATCTATCGCAGCACAGACAACGGCGCGTCATGGAGCAGGATCGCCGCGATCAAGCCCAGCACCCAGTTCTCGGCCCTGACCAGAACCGCGCAGCCCTCTCTGTACGAGACACCCGTTCAGCTCGGAACCATGCCGGCCGGAACACTGCTGCTCAGCGGCATGATCATGCCAGCAGACCGGTCAAGCAGCCGACTCGTGATGTACAAGAGTCTCGATCATGGCGTCACGTGGTCATTCGTGAGCACCGTCGACACCGGCGGGCCTGCCACCTATGACCCCAGCCCCACCTCGACCACCTCCACGGTCTGGGAGCCCTCGCTCGCCGTCGACGCGAACGGTGGCCTCGTCACGTACTTCTCTGACGAACGACAGAAAGCGAACAACGTGCTCCAAGCCGTCAGCTATCGCCGGTCGACCGACGGTGGCCTCACCTGGGGCGCAGAGGTCAACGTCTCAGCACCAACGAACAAGAGCGACCGGCCCGGCATGATCACGGTCACGCGACTGCCCAACGGCAATTACATCGCAACCTTCGAGGTGGTGAATCGGCCCAGCCAGTCGAACAACACGGCCCCCGTCTACTACAAGATCTCACCAGACGGCCTGACGTGGTCTCCTGCTTCCAGCATTGGAACACAGATCACCCTCCCGAACGGTCGGAGCATCGGATCCTCCCCCGAAGTGCGGTGGATTCCCACCGCCGGTAACGCGAACGGCATGATCGTCGTCTCCTCCAAGTGGGGTCTCACCTCTGCCGGGGCTATCGACGGCGGGCAGAATTTCGTCGTCAACCGCAACCAGGGCAGTGGTTCGTGGGAGCAACTGCCCTACGCGGTCACCTACGACGCCGCCGATACGCAAGGCGGAACCTTCGCCGGGTTCGCCCAGAGCTTCGATAGCAGCGCTGACGGTAAGACGCTCTACCAGGCGACCAACGTCGAGAACCTCACCACCACCTACAACGACGTGCGTGTCGGATCCATCCCCATCAATGCCACCGCGTACGAGGCAGAATCGGCTTCCCTCACCGACACCTCACTGGTCAGCCAAGGCGATGCCGTCGGCGGTGTGAAGGTCGGCAACATCAACAACGCCGACAGCTCGGTACGATTCACCGTCACCGCAGCAACCGCCGGCACGTACACAATGAACGTGCGGTACGACAACGGCAACGGTTCGACCAGCACTCACAACGTCAGTGTCAACGGCGGGGCGAACACGGCCCTGTCGTACCCGGTGACGCCGAACTGGGGTCGTTTCGCCTGGGCGCAGCGCACCGTCACCCTCACAGCGGGCAGCAACACGATCACCTTCACCAAAGGCACCGGATTCGCCGAGCTCGACCAGATTCAGATCTACCAACCGTAAGCCAGAACAAGAACGATGGGCCCACGCGAAAGCTCGCGTGGGCCCATCGTTCTTTCTGGTGAACGTGTCTGACTCAGCCCGTCGTGGTGTCGGCCGCTTTCGTGGTCGGAGTGATCCCGAGCTGAGTGAGTGCAGCCTGGGCGTACTGCTGAGTGAAGGTCGATGCAAACGGCACCTTGGTGACGTCGGTTCCGATAGCGTTCTCCATGGCGAAGATCGTCGTCGGGCCTCCGGCGGGCATCAGGCCGTCTGGAAGAAACTGCCCGTAGTCCGCTTGCAGAGCTGCGACGTACTGATCTTTTGACACGGTGCTGTTCTGCACGAACTCCTGGGGCAATGCGTCAGCAACATCTTTCGCAGTATGGGTGTGCATCCACTCCATCGTGGCGACGAGCGCAGTGACGACTTTCTGCACGGTGTCTTGGTTCTGGCTGACCCAATCAGCATTCGCAAGCAGACCGGCTGCCGGCCACGCACCGCCCAGATTCTGCTGCGCACCCTGAGTGGTTGCGAGGTCGAGCGCAGAGACGGCTATGCCCTGCGATTCGAGAGCGGCGACCGTCGGCTGCGTGGTCATCACGCAGTCGGCCTCACCCCGTTGCAGGGCCGCGATGGCCGTCGCGCCGGCGTGCACAGCGACGGTCGTGTAGTCCGACTTCGAAACACCACCCTTGGATGCGACGAATTGCGTCAGTTGGTCGGTGCCGGAACCCAGGTCTGTCACCCCCATCTTTTTGCCGCGAATGTCGGCGGGTGTCTTCACGTTTGCCGCGGGGGTGCACATGATCCGTTCTCCGGGAGCACCAGCGAGCTGCACCAGATTGATGATGTTCTTGCCCTTGGACTGAAAGTCGGGTGCGTGAATGTACCAGGCGCCAGAGAAGTTGACCTGGCCGGAGACCATCGCCTCCTCTGCGCCGACGCCCCCGTTCTGTTCGGTCGACAATTGCATGTTGACGCCATATTTCTTGTAGAAGCCGAGACTCTCTGCCAGCTGATAGGGCAGGTAGATCTGCTTGTCGATGCCACCGACCATCATGGAGACAACCGGTAGTGCTGCCCCATCGGAGCCTGTTGCGTTGGGGGTGGCGTTGCCGCTGCATCCCGCGAGTACCAGCGACAATGCTGCTACTGCGGAGGCGGCAGCGACGATGCTGCGCTTTTTCATCTTGAGTGCGTTTCCTTTCGGTATCGCCGGGAACGGATGCTCTCGGCGAGGTTCGTGACAGATGGCAGAAGCTGAGACATCCGGTCTCTGCCGCTTCGGGGAGTTCGAGTGCTTCAGATCAGATCGCTTGCGTATCTGATCGCACCGGCGGGCGCCACTTCAGCACCGAACGCTCGAGAAGAGTGATGAGATATTCCGCGCCGAGAGTGACGACGGCCATGATCACCATGCAGGCGAACACGGTGTTCGGATCGAATCGGCCCTGGGACTGGCTGATGATCAGGCCGATGCCTTTCTGGGCTCCGAGCACTTCGGCGACGAGCGCCCCGATGATGGCGAAACCGAACGCGGTGTGCAGGCTCGCGATGATCCACGTCATCGCAGAGGGAATGGTGACGTGGCGTGCCACCTGCAGGGGTGACGCGCCCAGAACCCGAACGTTTGCGACCAGGTTCTGGTCGACCTCCCGCACGCCTTGGTAGGCGTTGAAGAAGACCGCGAAGAACACCAGCACGGCAGCGAGCAGAATCTTCGGAAAGATGCCGAGCCCGAACGCGACAATGAAAATCGAGCCGAGCACGATGCGGGGGATCGAGTTCAACACCTTTATATAGGGGTTGAACACGTTCGACAGGTACCGGTTCGAACCGAGAAGAATCCCGAAGATCACACCAGCGATCGTTCCGAGAAGAAACCCGAACAGGGCCTCTTGCACGGTCACCCAGAGCTGATCCCAGATCGATCCGAACGCCGTGCCCGCCGTGAAGAGCGTGACGAGGGAGTCCCAAATGAGCGTGGGCTCCCCGTAGAAGAAGGGGTCGAGTATCTTGTTCTGCGCGAGCAGCTGCCATCCACCGATGAAGATGACGGCAACGGCGATGCGGCCAACCCAGACCCAGGTTCTGTTTCGGCTGCGGGAACGCCGGGCGGATGCCTGAAGTTCCGCCTCAGACTGCAGCGCCGGTGTACCTGTGGCACGGGCGGCCGCGGCGCCTCTGTTGTGCTGAATCAGGGTGCTCATGCTGCCACTCCCGTTGTGCGCTGGTATGCCCGCTGAACTTCGTCGCGCAGCGACTCCCAGATCTGCGTCTGCAACTCGATGAACCTTTTCTCGTGGCGCAGCGTTTGAACATCTCCTCGCGGTCGCGGCAGGTCGATGTCGAAGATGTCTTTCACCGTGCCGGGACTGGTGGTCATAATGACGACGCGGTCAGAAAGCGCTACAGCCTCGTCGAGATCGTGGGTGATGAACAACACCGAAGGCCGAAGCTCCTCCCACAACCCGAGAAGTTCGGTCTGCATGATGGCTTTGGTCTGCACGTCGAGCGCACCGAACGGCTCATCCATGAGCAGGATGCGCGGGTTGTTGATCAGCGCCGCTGCCAACGCGACCCGTTTGCGCATTCCTCCAGAGAGTTGATGAGGGTATCGATCCTCGAATCCGCTCAGGCCCACCCGGCGCAACCAGTCGAGCGCGAGCACCATCGCTTCTTTCTTCGATGTTCCCAAAAGCACCGGGCCGATCATCACGTTCTGCAGAACGGTCTTCCAGGGAAAAAGCGAGTCTGCCTGAAACATATAGCTGACCCCGTTGGTGATGCCGTCGACGATGTGCCCGCCCACCTGGACGGATCCACCGCTGGGCCGCTCCAGCCCTGAGACCTGCGCGAGTGTCGTCGACTTGCCACAGCCGGTCGGACCGACGATCGCGCAGAACTGACCCGGCTCGACCGTGAGGGAAACGTCTCGAATAGCCGTGAAGGGTTGACCCTTCGGCGTCAGAAATCTCTTCGTCAGCCCGACGATGTCGATTTGCGCTCCCTCATCAGCCACTCCGGGGGCAACCGGGGTGCGCTTGGGGGTGTTGTCACCCATGTGCTTGACCTCTCTGTCTTTGCACTTCGTCAGTGCTTCTGCGTGATGATGCTCGCAGGAGGCCGAAGTGCTGTCTCGTTTCTGCGCCATGAGCGCGTTGTGCGCATGAGAAGCCGGTTGTGCGCATTAGAAGCCGGTTCTGCGCATATTGCTCACGTGATCCAGTGCGACAATCAATGCATGATGCGACGGCGGATCAGAAAACTTTCGACCCAGATGTTTCTTGCACACCTGGCGATTCTGACGACCTCCACCGCTATCGGATTTCTTCTGTTCGCCGCCACAGCCCGAGGCCATCTTGATGACGAGTACCAGTCGAGGGCTGCCTCGATCGCACAGACCTTCGCGCAAGACGACTCAGTTCAGACCTGTCTCTCTGCACGAAACGCATCGTGCGACGCGCGCATCCAGGAGCTCGCCACGGTCACCGCGGCCGAAACGGGCTCAGCCTTCGTCGTCGTCATCGACGCACACTCTGTTCGCGTCTCACACCCCAACCCCGCGCTCATCGGCAAGCCCGTCTCCGAACCGCTGATCGCAACCGACGGTCAAGTTCACCTGCGGGTAGACAACGGAGCAACGGGAACCACCGCCAATGCGATTGCACCCTTGTATTCCGCAGAGGGTGCCTTCATCGGCGAAGTGTCTGTGGGCATCAGAGAAGACTCTGTTTCGAACGCACTGCTCGCCCAGCTGCCTTCCTATGGCGTCTGGTTCGTCGTCATGCTGCTGCTCGGCGGGCTGGCCTCGTTCGGCCTGTCCGCTCGCCTGAAGAGACGCACGTTCGGGTTGGAGCTGGATGAGATCGCCCGTCTTCTGCAAGAAAGAGAAGCGACACTGCACGGAATCCGCGAAGGCGTCATCGCCATCGACCCGGCAGGCCGGATCAGCGTCAACAACGACGAAGCACAGCGGCTGCTTCACCTCGCCGACAACGTCGTCGGCCACCGGGTAGAAGATGTGCTCCCACCCGGCCCGGTACGCGACGCTCTCACAGGCACGAGCGTCGTAACCGATCAGATCGTGCTCACCGAAGATTTCTGGCTTGTTGTGAACAGAATGCCGGTGATCCTGTCTGGCCATCCGCACGGCGTGGTGGTGACGCTACAAGACAGAACCGTCGTTGAGGCGCTCAGCCGAGAACTCGACGGTGAACGCAGCCTGACCGAATCGATGCGCGCCCAGCAGCATGAATTCAGCAACCGC
This sequence comes from Subtercola vilae, assembly GCF_004923255.1. Lineage (GTDB taxonomy): Bacteria > Actinomycetota > Actinomycetes > Actinomycetales > Microbacteriaceae > Subtercola > Subtercola vilae. The sequence continues at coordinate 67,112 of NZ_QYRT01000004.1, forward strand.
ATTCACGGCATCGCAGGGCTCCTCGAGCTCGGCCGATCTGAGGAAGCGCTCGAGTACGTCAACGAGATTCGCGGCACCGCAGCAGATCTCGACCAGACCCTCCGAACTCGTATTGCCGCGCCCCAACTCGTCGGTCTCATGCTCGGCAAAGCCGCCGAGGCGAACGAGCGCGGAATCCAACTGACACTCGATCCGGCGACCTCCGTAGGAGCAGCGCCAGACCGTGTGCAAGCTCTCACCACCATCGTGGGCAACTTGATCGACAATGCCTTCGATGCCGTAGCTGAAACTGCGGCACCCCGCCGGGTAGAGGTCGGCATCGTCGAGACCGACGATGAGCTGCGGGTCACGGTCAGCGACAACGGCCCCGGGGTTTCGGATGCAGCACTTCCGCAGTTGTTCCGAAACGGTTTCACCACCAAGCGAGGCTCATTTGTGCGACACAGTGGGCTTGGGCTCTCCCTGGTACAGCGTTCCGTGACAACTCTGGGCGGCAGCATCACGGTCTCCGAAGGGCCGGGGGCCACCTTCACCATCGTGATGCCGCGATCGACGGCCCCCAGCAAGAACACCGAGGTGACAGCATGACGGCCGACCCGCTGACCGTGCTCATTGTCGACGACGACTTCCGTGTCGCCTCGGTTCACCATGGCTTCGTCGAAAAGGTACCCGGGTTTGTCGTGGTGGGCGAAGCACACACAGCGACCGAGGCGCTGGAGATGGCTGAGCGACTGCACCCCGATCTTGTTCTCATGGACATCTATCTGCCCGATGGAGACGGGCTAGACGTGACACGCGCTCTTCTTGACAGCGCACGCGCCCCGATCGTGTTCGTCATCTCCGCCGCAACAGACGTCGAGGCGGTGCGCACGGCGATTCAACTCGGCGTGGTGCACTACCTCGTCAAACCCTTTGGTTTCGCAGCGCTCGCCGAGCGTCTGGGCGCAGTCAGAGCGGCCCGCGCGCAGATCGCCGATTGGCCCTCTGACGCCAGCCAGCAACACATCGACCACTTGTTCGACCTCCTTCGCCCGGCGCGATCAGACCATGATGCTGCCGACGTCGAGCACCTCGCACCCACCCTGCAGCTCGTCTACAAGTCGATCGGCAATCAGAAGCCAGGCCTCTCGGCATCTGAGATCGCAGCGCTTGTCGGTATCAGTCGAGCTACGGCGCAACGCTACCTGGCCCAGCTCGAAAACCTCGGAGCCGTCTCGCTCGAACTTCGATACGGCCAAACGGGCCGCCCGGAGCATCGATACTCGCTTCGTCATCGCTGACGACATCTGAGTTCGTCACTGACGCCGTACGGAGCTCAGGTCAGGGGGCGCACTGTCGGTGTCGTCATTTCAACGGTGGTCTGAAGGCTGAGTTGCCGCAACTCGAGCTGGGTGACGATAAGTGCGGCGAGGTCTTCGAGGTTCGCCAGTTCTACGGTGCTGACACCGCGAGGAATGAAGTCGAGCACGCTGAGGGTGCCGATCACGGTGCCATCCTGACGACGAAGCGGCACCCCGACGTAGAAGCGCAGGCCCAGGGGGCCCGTCACGAGTGGACTGTTTTTGGCACGGTCGTCGAGACGCCCGTCTGTGATGATGACCGGCTCATCGCTCGGCGCGGGTGTGCCCGTGAGATCGATCTGCCGGGCGATCTGATCGACGGCGTCGCCATAGTGCGATCGGAACCATGTCTTGTCGCGGTCGACGACGCTCACGATCGCGATGGGAGCAGAGAACACCCGTGCGGCCATTGCGGTGGCCCGATCCAGTGCCTCGTTGGGCAGCGTCTCGAGGATCGCTGAGCGAGCCAGAGCGGCGGCGCGGGATGCCTCATCAGGAAACAGCGGGTGCAGAACCTCCTCCTTGTGCCGGCCGCTTTCGGCGATGACAATGTGGCGAAGGGCGGCCACGAGTTCGTGGCGTTGCGGCCGGTTGTTGGGGTGACGGTCGGTCATCGCCGCGAGTAACCCCCGCCAGAGCTCGGGTAGCTTCTCCGGTACGACCGGATCGCGCTCGAGGCGCGCCATGGCAGATTCGACGATGCTGCCGGGGTACTCGAGCTGACGGGTGAAGCACTGCAACAGCACCAAGCCGAGAGAGTAGACGTCGGTGGCAGCAGAGATGGTGGTACCCGATGCCTGCTCAGGGCTGAGATAGCCCGCAGTTCCTGTTGTCACACCCTGAGCTGTGAGTCGTTCGAGGTCGTGTGCAAGGGCGATACCGAAATCGGTGAGCTTGGCGCGCGCACGCGACGACCCATCCTGATAGTCGACCAGAAGGATATTCGACGGTTTGACGTCTCGATGAATCACGTTGCGGGCATGCATGTAGTCGAGCGCCTCTGCCATGTCATACCCGATCTCGGCGATGTGCCTCGCGGAGAGCCGGGGCCCGCTGGTGAGGTGCACATGAAGATCTGGCCCGTTGACGAGAGCCATGACCAGGTATCGGTTCGCTCGGCCATACTCGTCATACTCGGCACCAGCATCGAACAGCTGAACCAGAGCGTGATGGTCTAGTGAGGCAAGCACGGCAAGCTCTCCGTCGACCCGACCAGACTGCGCCTGGGCCGTGTGAAAGAGTTTGATTGCAACATCTCGGCCGAGTACTTCGTCGCGCGCCCTGAACACGGTGGCCATACCGCCGTATCCGATGGGTTCGAGCAACCGGTAACGATCGCCGAGCATCTTGTCGATCATGAACCCTAGACGAGAGGGTCGTCGCGATCGATCGTTCGTCGGGACACCTGCTCGCCGCTCACGGGGTCAACAGCCGAGCGCGTGGTCATTGTGCTTTGGCGGCGCCGTGTGATGAGCACTATTCCGATGATCATGCCGAGCACACCGGCAGCCATCAAGATGTATCCGACAAGATGCAGGTCGATGAAGGAGACCTGCACGTTCACGGCGAAGGCAAGAATTGCGCCGACAACAAAAAGGAAGATGCCCGATCCAAGGCTCATGATAATTTCCTGCTTTCGAATGCTCGTGGTGAAAGCGGCAGTTGCCGACAAGAGTCTCATGACGATAGCAACTAGTTCATTGGTCTAGCAATCGGCTTGACATGACGATTGCGGCGAGGCTATAAGCAGCTCGCTACGCGATGCCGATCTGGTCGACAGTCGCTTTCATCGTCGTCAGAAAACGCGTCACGATGCGCACCTCATCTGCGGTGAGATTCTGGGTTGCTTCGGCCATGTGCTGCTGTGCCACGGCTAGCATGGGGCCGGTGTCACCCTCGGCGTTTGCCGTCGGAACGATTTCACTTGACCGGCGGTCGGTGAGGCTCTCGCGACGCTCGATGAAACCGCCGGCCTCAAGGCGCTGCAGAAGCACGCTCGTCGAGGCGCTGGAGATGCCCAGATACCGGGTGATGTCTTTCGACGCGACGGGGATGCTCGCCGCCCGTTGATCGAGAACGAACCGCAACGCCAGCAGGTCATTCTCCCCGAGCCCCATCGCTGTGCCGGTGCGCCGTCGCATCGCGGCCTCGGCTGCTCGGTACATGTGCAACGCTTCGAGCACATTCTCACTGCCCCCCGCTTGCTCAACGGGCGCCACTGAACCTTGTGGGTGAGCGTTGGCTCTGACCAGGTCGCTGTAGTCAAATGGGTCAGTCACACCAACCAGTGTGTGCCATCATTTGCTAGTTTGGCTAGCGATTCGCCTGATCTGCGGCGAGAATCAAGTTTCAGCAGCAGAAAGGGCGTCATGGAGTCTGACGAAAACGTGTGGGTCGGCAGGGTGCTCGCCGGCCGCTACACGGTGACCTCGCGGATCGGCTCGGGCGGCATGTCGACCGTGTACCAAGCCTCAGATCAGCAGTTGGGTCGCAGTGTTGCAGTCAAACTCTTCAACCCCGGCGAGGCACGAGACGATAGCAGGCGTCGAAGCGAAGTCGACGTACTGGCACGCCTGAATCACCCGAATCTGGTCACCATGCATGACGCCCATCTCGCGTCTGGTGACGAAACCACCCCGAGCTTCCTGGTCATGGAGCTCGTCAATGGGCCCGACCTCCGCTCGACGCTTGACCATGGCCCGCTCCGCGGGATGGTGGCTGCGCAGATCGCGTCAGACATCGCCGAGGGTCTGGCGGCCATGCACGCCCTCGGTATTGTGCATCGCGACTTGAAGCCGGCGAACATCCTGCTGGCACCGACCGGCCTCCCGTCACCGACCCACCGAGCAAAACTCGCAGACTTCGGTATCGCGCATCTCATCGGCGCCGACAGGATGACCACTGTCGGTACCGTCATCGGAACGGCCGCGTACCTCAGCCCGGAACAAGCGTCAGGCGCAGATCCCGGCCCTGAGGCCGACGTCTACGCCCTCGGGCTCGTGATCCTCGAGGGCCTCACCGGGCATCGGGAGTACCCCGGCACCATCGTTGAATCCATGGGCGCCCGAGCCACCCGCGACCCTCGCGTCGACGGCAGCCTGCCGGCCAGCTGGGTATCTCTGATCACCCAGATGACAGCCCGAGACCCAGCCGCACGGCCCAGCGCCCTCGACGTCGCCATTCGCGCACGAGACATCAGCGCCGACCTTGCCGGATGGGAGGGCGCGACCGCTGCTCCGTCACGCTCGGATGCCACCGTCGCGATGGTCTCCCCCACGCTCAGAATGCCTGCGGTGCCTGAAACCACAGAGGCTACCTTGCCTCTTGCGGGCTCAGTGGCCCCCGCGATACCGCTCAGCTCGCACCGAACCAGCGGCAAGCGCCGCACGGTGATCGCCCTTGTTGCTGCCGCACTGCTGGTCGCAGGCATTGTGTGGGCCGGTGGATCATGGTTGAACGCTCCCACGACCGATCCGGCCGGGCCACGCCCCATTCCCAGCCAAACAGACACGACAATCGATGTTCCCGCAGACGCCACTTCGCCAGCACCCGCGCAGCCCTCGATTCTGCCCGACCAAACGCCACAGACCGCGACCACCGCTTCGCCAACCCCCTCGACAACATCGACAGCATCGACACCAGCAGTCCCAGCAGTGACGCCCACCCCTGCGACATCGACCAACGGAAACGGAAACGGCAACAACGGAAACGGAAACGGAAACGGGAAGGGAAAGGGAAAAGGAAACGGGTAGAGCAGTCGTTGCTCCGCGAGGTCAGCCCTGCAGGGCGATGGCTTGGCTGAGCCAGAGCGCGTACTGATCCCACGGGTCATCGACTCCGGCCTGCAACAGAGAGATATGGGCATCCAGCTCGGGGTGATTCGTGAACCATTCGCTGTGCGGGATGCGGTGGGTGGCGAACTGCAGGTGCCTCAGGTGTTCCCGGTGCCGATTTCCGCGCTCGAACGCGACCAGTTCGTCGTAATGCAGTTGCGCGAGCCGCGCGCGCGGGTTGGCCGAGGTGCCGATCTTCACCGTGTCGCGGTAGCGCACGTAGTAGACGACGTCGACGCGAACGGGGCTCGTACCGCTGTCGCGAATGTCGCCGAGCCGCCACTCGCAGATGGCGCACAACCAGCCCGACGGGTACCGCACGCCCAGCCGAGACCCGCACGCGGCGCACGCGGTAGGGAGCAGATCGGTCACGCCGACGCCTGCCGCAACGTGGTCGTACGCGGCCAGAAGGTGCTGTTCGCACAGGTTCAGCCCGGTCGCGGGGTCGGCGAAATTCGAACACCGTGCACCTTCGGGCGTCGCGAGTGAACACTTCGCGCCTGGGGCAGTGGTCATGGCGGCCAACCTACGGCAGGCCGCCGACACCGGTCTGCAGTGCGGCGCTACCTCAGAGCAGCGCCTTGCGCGCGGCCTCGTAGATGGTGCCGATTGTGGGCGCGAATCCGAGGCTGCGGGCGAGGCTCACATCCATCTGCCCCTTCCACGGTTGGGCAAGCGGCTCGGCCGACGAGCCGTAGGGGTAGCCGACGATCTGCGACATCTCGTAGATACTGAGGGCTGCGTTGTCAGCGATGTTCACCGTGCGCCCGTCAAAGGCACCCGTCAGCGCCAGAGTGAATGCCGTGGCGATGTCGGCATGATGAATGACGCTGAGCCTCTGTGCCGGATGCCACGCCATGCCCGTGGCGAGTTCGGGCAGGGCCTCGAGGTGCCCGTCTTTGTCGCCGTAGATGAACGGAAGCCGCAGAATGCCCCACGTGAGAGAGCTGGCACGCAGCAGTTTCTCTGCTTCGACCTTGCTGGCGGGGTAGGCGAGGATTGGTTTAACAACGTCATCCTCGCGGCCGGGGTGAGGGCTGCCGGCGTCGTAGACGTTGGAGGTGCTGGCCAGAAGAAACCGCGCATCCGGAGCGTGCTGCTCAACGGCAGCGATCAGGTTGCGGGTTCCCTCGCGGTTGACCGACCAGATCTGCTCTTCGTCGCGCGTGCGGAAGACGGCGGCGAGATGAATGACGGTCGAGACCCCCTCGACGGCAGCCTCGAGAGCTTCGGGGCTCAGAACGTCGCCCTCGGCGCGTTCGACGCCGACGGGCAGCTCCTTTCCGGGGCGAACGAGCGCGCGGCACTCAATGCCCGCCTCGGCGAACCGTTTGAGCAGGCGGGGGCCGACGAGGCCCGTTCCTCCGGTGATGAGAATTGTCATGATCTGTTCTCTTTCTTGTAGTCGGTGAGTCGTTTGGTGGCGCCGCTGAGAACGCGGTTCATGGTCGCGATGTCGGCAGGGTCGACCCCACCGAAGGCGACCTCGGCGATCAGGGCCATCGGGTCGGGCAGTGACGCCCAGAGCGTTCTGCCCAGAGGGGTGATGAGCAGCAGCTTCTGCCGCTGGTCGTGCGGGGCGGCGATCTGCTCGATGAGCCCCTTGCGGACGAGCGCCGCGATGACCGCGCTGAGGGTCGCTCGTTCGACCTCGAGTTCGCGTGTGAGGTCGCTCTGGCCGACCGATTGCTCGTCGCTCAGCCGGTACAGCACGTACCACTGGGTGGTTCCGAGATCGTAGGGGCGCAGCACCGATTCCATCAGGGCACGACTGGCCAGAAAGTATTTCTTCGCCCACTGGCCGGGAACATCGAGCTCGAAGTCGTTCGCATCGTTAGGCACCTTACAACTATGTATGGTGCCTAACAATATGTCAACGCTGGCCTGTGGAGTCGCGCTCGTTCGCGCACCCGTGCCCACAACACATCCACCCATGCCACCCTTGAACCATGGACCTCGTCGTGTCACCCGCTCTGACGATCCCGTCGTCTGAGTTCAGCTGGCGGTTCTCGCGCTCATCGGGCCCCGGCGGCCAGCACGTGAACACCTCCGACAGCAGAGTCGAACTGATCTGGAATGTCGCCGGCTCGACAGCCCTCACCGAAACCCAGCGGGCACTTCTCCTGGCGCGGCTTTCCCGGCGTCTGGTCGCCGGCTCGGTCACGGTGATCGCCTCAGAGCGCCGCTCGCAGTTGCGCAATCGCGAGACCGCGCTGGCCAGACTCTCTGACATCATCGTCTCGGCACTGGCTCCGGATGCCGCCCCCCGCCGCCCCACCAAAGCCACTCGCGGATCGAAACTCCGCCGGCTCGCCGCGAAGGGCCAGCGCTCGGAGACGAAGCAACACCGGCGGCGCCCCTCGGCGGAGTGATCTGCGTTTGGCACTCTGCAGAGCGCAGTCTGCGTTCCGTGGTCTGCGCACCACGATCGCCGAGCGCTCCACAGCACCGCGGTAGGCTTCTGCAAATGACGCCTGCGGTACCTTCTCCAGCGAACCGGATGCTCGACGACTGGTGGATTCGCATCGAACCACTCCGCACTGCCATCGATGGGCTACCGTTCGTTCGCGGTCTTGCCGAGGGCACCCTCGAGGCCGCCGTCTTCCGCAACTACCTCGCCCAGGATGCGCTCTACCTGCGTGAGTACTCCCGCGCGCTGGCTCGGGCCAGCCAGCTCGCACCCACCACCGCCGAGCAGTCATTCTGGGCCACGTGCGCTGCCGGCGCGCTGGTCAGCGAGCTCGAACTGCACCGCTCCTGGCTGGCCGTCGACGAGCGCTCTGTCGAGGCATCCGATGTGACGCTGGCCTACCTCAACCACCTCGCGGCCGCAGAGGCCCGGGCCACCTATCCCGTGCTCATCGCCGCCCTGTTGCCCTGTTTCTGGCTCTACCAAGACCTGGGCACCCGGCTCGTCACGTATTCACACCCTGCGCACGCCTATGCCAGCTGGCTCAGCACCTACGCCGACCCTGCCTTCGATCTCTCGACCCAGCAGGCCATCGAATACGTGGATGCCGCGGCCCAGGTCGCCCTGCCCGCCGAACGTGAACTCATGTGGCGGGCTTTCACCGTCTCGTCGAAGCACGAGCTGCACTTCTTCGACCAGTAACCGCCAGCTAGGTAAACAACAATTCGTGAGCGATGCCGTGCGTGGCCCCGCTTTGCACCCGGCTTGTCCCAGTAGTACGCGGTGAGGCTGTCCAACTTGAGCCGTACGCGCTGAAAGTCCAACCGCTCCCGACGAAGTCCTCACGTCAGCAGATGGCGACCGATCGCGCGACGGCCGCAATGGCCTCCTCGTTGCGTTGGTAGTGCGAGAACTGCCCCACCCGCGTGCACGTGACGAGACCCGCGCGCTGCAGAGTCGCCATAAACTGTGACGCCGTCGACTGCGACACCTCAGCGCGAGCCTGAATATGCTTCAGACACACGCCGACCTCGTGCGCCGGGCGATCTTGCGGAGGGAAAGAATCGGGCTCTTTGAGCCAGCCCAGAATCGCCAGCCGCATCGGATGACCGAGCGCTTTGAGCGCAACCACCAGATCGGGATTTTCTGATTCCACCACACGAAGATCATATCGCAATATTGCGATTTAACGATATGGTGACGCATCGGTAAATCGCGATCTAACGATGGGACGTCATGAATAAGCAAACTGCACTGGTCGTCGGAGCCAGAGGAGTCATCGGAGGCAACCTGATCACACACCTCCAGAACACGGGCGGATGGGAGATCATCGGCCTTTCGCGCCGCGGGGGCGTTGGGGGCACAGCGGCCACAGGCGACACAGACGACATAGCGGGCATAGCGGGCACAGCGGGCACCGCGGTTACACACATCGCCGTCGACCTGCTCGATCGAGACGCAACAACCGCGGCACTCGCCGGGCTCGAGTCCGTCACTCACATCTTCTACGCCGCGTACCAAGATCGAGCGACGTGGTCTGAGCTGGTGCCCCCGAATCTCGCCATGCTCACCAACGTGGTCGACGCCATCGAACCCATCGCGAACGATCTCGTTCACATCAGCCTCATGCAGGGATACAAGGTCTACGGCGCTCACCTCGGGCCGTTCAAGACTCCGGCCCGAGAGGATGACCCACCCCACATGCCACCAGAATTCAACGTCGACCAGCAGCAGTTCCTCGAGCACCGGCAGGCAGAAGCCTCCTGGACATGGTCAGCGTTACGCCCGTCCGTCGTCGCGGGAGTGGGTCTCGGCAACCCGATGAACCTGACCATGGTGATCGCCGTCTACGCTTCCGTGTGTCGGGAGCTCGGCATCCCCTTCCGATTCCCCGGCAAACCGGGTGCGTACACGAGCCTGATCGAGATGACAGATGCCGACCTGCTCGCCAAAGCCACGGTCTGGGCCGCAACGAACCCGGCGGGTGCGAATCAGGCGTACAACATCACCAACGGCGACGTCTTTCGGTGGGAGTCGATGTGGGCCACCATCGCGAAGTTCTTCGAACTCGAAGTGGCGCCCCCGCTGCCGATGAGCCTGGCCGACGTGATGGCCGACAAGGGGCCGCTCTGGAACACGATGGTTCAGAAGTACGACCTGCTGCGCACGCCGTATTCGGATGTGTCCTCCTGGGCCTTCGGAGACTTCGTCTTCGGCTGGGACTACGACGTCATCGCAGATACGTCGAAGGCACGCCGAGCCGGGTTCCACGAGTACGTCGAGACCGAAGCCATGTTCGCCGACATCTTCACCGCGCTGCGTACGGCACGCATCATCCCATGACGGCCAGCGAGCTGCGTGCCCTGAATTCGCACGGCACGATATGCCGCAGCGGCGCGTCGCCAGCCAGAAGCAGCATGCCCGCGTCGAAGCCCATCTGCTCGTGCGGCAGCGCCACCGTCGCCAGCGGCGGGCGCATCTGGTCTGCAAGGTCGGGCTGGTCGTCAAAACCGACGATGCTGATGTCAGCGGGGCATCGCAACCCCAGGGCGTGCGCTGCCATCAACGCCCCCACGGCCATCCGGTCGTTGCCGCACAACAGTACGGTCGGACGAGTTTCAGCCAGCACGGTCATGGCCAGGTCATAACCTGAGCCCACCTGATAATTTCCGAACTCGAGACGAATGGTCGCGGGGTCGATGTCGGCCTGCCGTGCGGCATCGGCCAGGCCGCGCACGCGCTCCCGACACGCGAAGTCGTCTGCGGGGCCACCCAGAAACGCGAGGTCTCGATGCCCCGCCGCAAAGGCGGCAGCGGCGGCATCTTTACCACCCTGGTACTCATCGGCCAGCACCACGATGGCATTCGACGCGTCGGCAGGAAAGCAGTTAACGAAGACAACGCGAGTGTCAGAGGGCACGGCGATGGGGTGGATGACTTCAGGGCCGGGCGCGGCATAGATGAGGCCGGCGACTCCTTGGCGAATGAGATTCTCGACTGCAGCCTTGCCGCCGTCAGGGGTCTGTTCCGTTTCCACAACGAAGCAGACGTACCCCGCATTCTGCACGGCGCGCTGGATGCCCGTGATGATTCGACCGGCGTAGGGCTGAGACACAATACGGTCGGCTATCACACCAACCGTGTACGAGCGATTCGAACGCAGCGCCTGGGCCGCCTTGTTGGGCTGAAAGTTCAACGCTCGCGCCGACTGCAGAACCCGGGTTCGGGTGCTTTCGGCGACAGAGACGTCTCGCCGGTCGTTGAGAACGAAAGAGACGGTGGGCTGCGACACGCCCGCGTGCCGGGCCACGTCTTTCATGGTCACACGTCTCGCTGGTTGTGCGTCGTCGCGGCTTGCCACGGGGCCTCCTCGCCGTTTTCATCATGGCAGAAACAAATACGTATTGCATATTGGTGTCGACGTGGGTAAATTCACCCTTACCAATACGTATTGGTTACGATCGCTTCATTCAGTGCAGAAAAGAGATCATCATGACACCCCACCTCACTCGCCGACAGCTCATTCAGGCCGGTGCCGCCGGGGCCGCGGCTCTGGTACTGGTCGAAGCCGCGCCACTGCCTGCCCTCGCCGTCACCTCGTTGCGGGCGCACTTTCACATGACGCCGCCGTCAGGTTGGCTCTGCGATCCCCAGCGCCCCGTGTACACCCGAGGTGCGTACCAGTTGTACTACCTCCACTCGGCCATAGACAACGGAGACGGCGGGTGGGATCACACCACCACGACAGACGGTGTCAAGTTCACCTACCAGGGCCCGGTCATCCCGTTGCAGACGAATTTTCCCGCGTGGACGGGGTGCACCCTCATCGACACGAACAACACGGCCGGGTACGGCGCGGGCGCCGTTATCGCCCTCGCCACACGCCCCACCGGCGGCGTGCGCAAGTACCAGGAACAGTACCTGTTCTATTCGACTGACGACGGATTCACCTTCACCGCCAGGCCGAACCCTGTGATCGTGAACACCGACGGCAGGTCGGCCACGACTCCGGCGCAGGTCGAGAACGCCGAATGGTTCCGCGACCCCAAGGTCGCGTGGGACTCGGTGCACAACCAGTGGGTCTGCGTCATCGGTCGGGAACGCTACGCGGCGTTCTACACCTCGACGAACCTCATCGACTGGACCCTGCGGAACAACTTCGACTACCCCGACCACAACCTCGGCGGTATCGAATGCCCCGACCTCTTTCAGATGACCGCCGACGACGGAACACAGCACTGGGTTCTCGGAGCCGGTATGGACGCCTATAACGAAGGTCTGCCCTGCACCTACGCGTACTGGACCGGAACCTGGAACGGAACCGCGTTCACTGCCGACAACGTCACCCCCCAGTGGCTTGATTGGGGCTGGGACTGGTACGCCGCAATCACGTGGCCTTCAGTCGATCAGCCCACCACCAAACGGTATGCCATGGCCTGGATGAACAACTGGAAGTACGCCAACCGAACGGTTCCCACCGACTCATCCGACGGCTACAACGGGCAGAATTCGATCACTCGCGAACTGACGTTCGCCCGCCAGTCAGACGGGCGGTATCAGCTTCTCAGCCAGCCGATCAGCGCGCTCGCCTCATACGCCACCAGCACGACCACAATTCCCACTCAGGTCGTCAACGGCAGCCTCGTGCTGCCCTGGAGCGGGCGGGCGTATGAACTCGACATCGACATCAGCTGGAGCGCAGCAACAAATGTCGGCGTCTCCGTCGGCCGCTCCGCGAACGGCACTCGGCACACCAACATCGGCAAATACGGGTCAGACCTGTACGTCGACCGAGGCCCGTCAGACCTCAGCGGGTACTCTCTTCAGCCGTACACCAGGGCGGCCGCTCCCATCGATTCGGGTGCGCGCACGGTACACCTGCGCATTCTGGTCGATCTGCAGAGCGTCGAAGTGTTCGTGAACGCCGGCCACACCGTGCTGTCGCAACAAGTGCAGTTCACCGACGGCGACACCGGCATCTCGCTCTACTCCGATGGCGGCCCCGCAACGTTCTCCAACATCAGCATTCGCGAGTTCGCCACCGTGATCTGAGTCAGATCGTAGAGCTCGACCCGGGCACGGATGGGCGCGCGGCCGTCAGCCGACAAGACGATCTCGCGTGCATCCGGAGCAGAAAAGGCCTGCATCGTCAGGGTGTCCGCCCCACGGTTGGCGAACACCTCGATGATGCACCCATCGACGAAGATGTCGAGCTCGAGACGATGAGACAGCGACTGTGACAGCGACTGTGGCGACGACGAAGGCGAAGGCGACGACGACGACGGGAGCCGTACCGAGCTGACCTCTGCGAACCGCGGGTGAAACTCGTTGCGGCCCGACCGTGTTCGCTCGAACGACAGCGTGTGGGTGCCGGCGGCGTAGTGGAGAACAGCCGCCGGCATCCCAGCCCCCGAGAGCAGGCCGACGGAGACTTCTGCGGCATCGTCGAGAGTGCAGGTGAGACGGAATCGGTAGTGGCGACCCGCATCGAAGATGACGGGGCCCTCGAGGTGGTCGGCCTGGTAGGTCTGGCTTGGCTCCGCGGGCAGGGCTTCCTCTGTCACGGCGGGGAGGTTCTGGGTGATGCCGGTTTCGGTGAGTTCGAGCTGCCGAGGCAGCGTCATGGCGCCTCGCCACGGGTATGTGGGAGCGTCGGCGGCGTACTGCCAGTTGTTGGCCCAACCGAGAATGATGCGACACGCGTCGGGTGTGTTTGCGAACGAGACGGCCGCGTAGAAGTCACGGCCGTAGTCGAGCGGGCGCCAGGTCTCGGCGTCGTCGGCCACGAAGACGTGCCCGTCGAAGTGCCCCGTGAAGGAGAAGGCAGCAGAATCGTGATCGGGTACTTTGTTGGTGCTGAGAACCAGAACCCACCTCGGGTGCGACGGGTCTCCATTCAGGTTCAGCGCAAAGAGGTCGGGGCATTCCCAGACGACCCCCTCGTCACCGAACGGCCCGAATGTGCTCTCGTAGGCCCACATGATGAGGTCGTGCGAGCTGTAGACGAGGAGCATTCGCTGCTCGGCTTCGACCGCCACCATCACCCAGCGTTCGCGGCCGTGTCTGTCGGCCGCGCGAAACACTTTCGGGTCGCGGAATGCGCTCGAGTTGCGGTCGAGCACCGGGTTGGCGTGGTACTTCTGCCACGTCATGCCGCGGTCGAGGCTGAACGCGAGAGCCTGGGCCTGCACGGCGTTCGAGGTGACACGCGTGTAGATCGCCACAAGAGGTACGACACCGTCTTGGCCGAACCCGGTGGTGTTGTCGTGGTCGACAACGATCGAGCCCGAGAAGATCTGCTCATCCTGCGTGTACGGCAGCGCCAGAGACTGCTCTGCCCACGACAGCAGGTCGGTGCTCGTCGCATGCCCCCAGCTCATGTTGCCCCAGTCGTTGCCGTCGGGGTTGTACTGAAAGAAGAGGTGATAGACGCCGTCGAGGTACACCAATCCGTTGGGGTCGTTCATCCAGTTTCTCTGCGGAGTGAAGTGAAAAACCGGTTTGTCGGCATCGTCCGTCATGCGATGGATGCGCGGATGACCGGCGGGCAGGGAATCAGAATGGGCTTGCCCGACGGGTTCGGATCCCCCAGGAGCCTCCGGATGCCCGCCGCCCCGAGCTCGTAGTGAGGCAGCGCAACGGTGGTCAGTGGCGGGCGGAGGTGCGCCGCAATGACCTCCTGGTTGTCGAACCCGACAACCGCGAGGTCGCCGGGAATGGTGAGGCCTCGTTCGTGAGCTCTGTCATAGAGCCCCATCGCCATTCGGTCGTTGTGGCAGAAAACGGCGGTCGCGTCGAGCGTGAGCACATGGTCGAGTGCGGCGTATCCCCCTTCTTGGTCTGAGGGGGCGTTCAGCACCAGATCGGGGTCGTAGGCGATCGCGGCAGCCTCGAGTGCTGAGCGGTAGCCGACGAGTCGCCCCTCCTGGGCCGGCGAGGGTGAAGTGGTGTTGATGAACGCGATCGTGCGGTGCCCCGCCTGAATCAGCAACTCGGTGGCCGTTCGACCACCCTGAACCTCGTCGGGAACGACGGCGGGGGCAGTTGATCCGGCCTCGTAACAGTCGACGAGCACGTAGTCGGTTTCGCGCAGTGCCTCGGGTACCGTGACAGCCCGGTGAAACCAGGTGGAATAGAGGATGCCCCGCACCTGGTGTTCGAGCATCATCGTGATTGCGGCGTCTTCTGCGGCAGGGTCGCCCTCGGTGTTGGCCACCAGTAAGACGTAGCCGTGTTTCCACGCTTCGTCTTGGGCGCCGTGAATGATCTGCCCGGCGAAGGGAGTGGTTGCGATCGCGTCGGCGACGAGGCCGATGAAGTTCGAGGTGCCGCTCGAGAGCGTCTTCGCCAGTGCGTTCGGTCGATAGCCGAGTTCGTGAATGGCATCCCTGACCCGCTGGCGCGCGTCTTCCCCGATGCGGGCGCCCTCTTTGTTGTTCACGACGTGTGACACAGTGGCAACCGAGACACCGGCGGCGTCGGCCACCTCTCTCATCGTCACCGGTTGCCTGGCGTGTTCCGAGCTCATCGTCGCTTCTCCACGTACGTCATTGTCACGGTCATCCTTTGGTCGCCCCGCTGGCCAGACTGTACGTCATGGCCCGGTTGAGAATGAGGAAGACCAACAGCAGTGGTGTGATGCTGACACAGACGGCGGCGAACGTTGCCGTCCAGTCGACTTTCCCCATTGCTCCAATGTAGTTCTGCAGCCCCAACGGAATGGTCTTGAGACCATCGGTGAGAACGAAGGTGTTGGCGAAGATGAAGTCGTTCCAGATGAAGATACTGTTCACCATCGCCACCGTCACCATCGTGTTCACCGACAGCGGCAGGGTGATCTGGCCGAAAATGCGGTACGGGCCGGCCCCATCGAGCGAGGCAGCTTCGTAGATCTCGCTTGGAATGTACTCGTAGAACGACGAGAACAGGTACACCGACGTGGGCAGCGCGAAGCCGGCGAGCGGGATGATGATCGACTGGTACGTGTTGAGCAGGCCCGCCTGCGCGTAGTCGACGAACAGCGGCACGAGTGCCACCTGCACGGGCACAATGATGCCGATGAGAAAGAGCCCGCGAACGAATTTGCTGAACCGGAACCCGAGCACCTGCAGCGCGTACGCGCCCATCATGCCGAGAAACACGATGACAACGATGGCTCCGACGGTGACAATCAGGGAATTGAGGATGTTCAGACCCAGGTTGCCGTTCGCGAATGCCCTGGCGTAGTTGTCGAACGTGATCTGGGTGGGAAAGGCAAAGGGGTTGCCGCCCGCGAAGTCTTGTTCGGTTCGCACACTCGTGATGAAGAGCCACGCCAAGGGGTAGACCTGCACGATGACGATCGCGGCGACGATGATGCCGGTGATGCGTGACTGCAGGTTTCGCTTCGGGCGCCGTGACGTGGGCTGAGGTCGTTCTGTTGCGCTGGCCGAGGTGGCTCGGTGCAGTGAAAGGGTGCTCATGCGTCGGCCTTACGTCGAAGGATCAGAAAGATGATTCCAACAGCGACCAGGCATTCGATGACCACGAACACCGAGATCGCGCTGGCGTAGCCGTAGTTGGTGCTGGTGAATGCTGTTTTGTACATGTAGGTCGTCAAGAGTTCTGACGATTGGCCCGGGCCACCGTTGGTCAGAAGGTAGGGGATGTCGAAGCCGCGCAGCGCGTTCGTTGTAGCCAAGACGGTGGTGGTGATCCACACCGGGCGAATGTAGGGGAACCGAATACGCCAGAACGTCTGCCACCACGATGCCCCGTCGATCTTTGCGGCCTCTTCGAGCTCGGCCGGCACGGCCAGCAATGCGGCGTAGATGATCAGCATGTAGAGCCCGGTGAAGCGCCACCCTTCGGGTATCGACACCGCGGCGAGAACGGTGCTCACGTCAGAGAGCCAGGCGTGTTGCACGTTGCCGAGACCGATGAATGCGAGCACCTGGTTGATGAGGCCCACGGGGTCGAGTGAGTAGACCCTCTGAAAGAGGAACGCGATGGCCACGGTCGAGATGACCGCGGGCAACAGGTAGAGGGTCTTGACGACTTCGCGCCCGCGGCGGAGCAGGGTGAGCAGGCTCGCCACGATCAGCGCCCCTCCGAGCTGAAGCACCAGACAGATCGCCACATACCCGAGCGTGTTGCCGAACGCCTTCCAGAACACGGTGTCACCCGTGAGCATCGTGATGTAGTTCTCGGCTCCGACGAACGTCATCGGGCTGATGCCGTCCCAGTCGAAGAAGCTGAGAAACAGAGACTGGAAGATCGGCAGCAGTACGGCAATGCCGTAGAGGGCGAGTGGTGGTATCAGGAAGATCAGCACGGAGAGGCGTGATCGTTGGGGAAGCATCTGCGTCCCTTTCTAGCAGAACCGGGGTTCTGCGTCAGGAGTGAACGGTTTCGGTACTACTTGAAGGCTTTCGGACCGTTCTCGCCGATGACCCCATCCATCGTCGAGATGAACTCGTCTGGCTTCGTTTCACCCTGCAGAAGCAGTGTGAGCTCCTGCTGCAGTCGGGTGTTCGAGGTGGGGTCGAGTTGGGTGTCCCACGGCATGGCTGTCTTGTCTCCCACAGTGTTGGCCTGGTCGACGGCCCGCTGGTAGAGCGGTGTCGCATTTGCGGGAATCGTCGTTGAGACGTTCGTTGTGGGCGACAGAGCACCGGTCGCCGCGTACACCGCCGGGTAACGCTTCAGAGCGAACGAAAGAAAGTCACGCACCAGGGGGTCATACGTTTTCGAGTTCACGGCCATCCCGATACCCGACGGCGACACGTATTCGTTCGCGTCGGTCACCGAACCCTTCGTCACGGGCAGGGTGAAGTAGTCGATATTGTCCCGAATGGCGGGGTCGAGCTTGTCGGTTGCGAGGCTACCGAGCTCCCACGTGCCGATGTTGTAGACGGCCGCCTTACCGGAAGTGAAGGAGGCCTGGGCATCTGAGTAGCCGGTCGACGAGAAGCCGTCTTGAAAGCAACCCGCCGTGCCGAGAGTGCTGAGCCAGTTGACCGCAGCGGTGCCGGTGGAGTCGCTGAGCTTCGCGTCACCCTTCTTCAGGCTCTGAATGTAGTCGGGGCCCGCCGTTCTGAAGGGGTAGTACGACATGTACCGTTCGAGCGGCCACTGGTCTTGCCCGTCGAGCGCGATGGGGGTGATGCCCGCTGCACGGAGTTTGGTGCACATGGCCGGGATATCATCGAGCGAGGTGGGGATCTGAACGCCAGCCTGCTGAAAGAGAGCCTTGTTGTACCAGAAGAACTCCAGCTGAAACTCGAACGGCACCATGTACAGCGAGCCGTCGTCGAACCGCTGGTAGTTCAGAGCCGCCGGCCGATAGTCGTCGTACACGCCGAGGTCTTTCAACAGCGCGGTCGCATCCATCATCTTGCCCTGCTTCGCAAGCTTCTGCGCGAACGGGGTTGCGTCGGTGTCGAACAGCTCGGGCAGCTGGTTCGCCGCGGCGAGGGTCTCGTACTTCTGGATGTACGAGGGCCTGTCTGGCGTGCTGATCAGGTTGAGCGAGAACCCGGGGTGATCTTTGGCGTACTCGTCGGCGATCTGCTTCATGGCAGTGATCACCCCACCATCGGCCGGTCGCGACAGCAGCCACGAGATCTCCCGCGGTTTGATGTCACCTGTCGGGTGGATGTTCGTCGGGTCGGCGCTGCCCGATGAGCCTCCAGCGCCGCAGCCGGTCAGAAGCAGGGCGAGAGCTGCGGTGGTGGCCGCGGCGGCAAACAGTTTTCGGTGTTTCATGATTTCTATCTCCATTGATCGAACAGTAAAGGAAGGTGAAGCTGGGGTCAGGAGGGAATGAGAAGCGATTCGCTTGAAACGCTGCCGGGGGCGGAATCCGCGACAGCGCTGCTGTCGGAAGCGGTTGAGACCGTCAGCTCGTGAACATCGATGGAGCCGTCTCCGACAAACACCCCGATGGTTCCGTCGATGTGGTCGTAGAGGCGGGTGCTGAGCATCGTTGAGCGATCGAGGTTTGCAACGCAGAGGTCGCCGTCGACGACGACCTCGAGGGTGTGACGCCCAGGCTGCAGGTCACAGGCCCGCTCTAGTTCGATCACGTAGGGTACGTCTCCCGAGACTTCCCACTGCCCCTCCCCCGTGACCTTTCGCGGCCACCGGTCGAAGACCATGCGGCCACGGCGCGGCTCGAGCCGCACCGCATAGGCGCGGTCGCCGTCGGCGCTGGCCCTCAGAAGCAACCCGCATTCGGCGGTGTCTGCCGCGATGTCGAACGAGAACGAGGCAAAGAACCGGCTCGGTATCTCTGTCGAAGAGAGAGCCGTCAGATAACCGTCCCCGGCATCGAGCGTTCGATTCTCGATTTCACCGTTGACGAACTCCATCGGCACGGTCTCGGTGAAGTGCCGACGCAGTTCCGAGGCGAACGAGAACGCCAGAGTGCCGTCAGGGCGCTGACTCGCTTCGGTGACAGCAAGCGTGCCGGCCCACTGCCACGCCCCGTCGTCGTGGCCGTCGACGCGGCTCGCAATCCAGCCGAAGAAGAAACGCCGCCCGTCACGCTCGGCAGACTTTGCCGCGTAGAAAGCGCGCCCGTCGAGGCTGTCGTGTGCCGGAGCGATCCATGGCCCATCGAGAGTCTTCGACATGCGGTAGCGGGTGACAAAAGAGTCTGAGAACTCCGAGTAGACGAGGTACCACCAGTCACCCCACTGAAACACTTCGGGGCACTCGTGTGCAATGTAGCGTCGCGGATCCCAGAACGGCTCCACCGACGTCCACCTCGCCAAGTCGGTCGACACGCATTGGGCGATGACCCCACGCCGCCGAGACGGGCCCTCCACATGACGGGCAGCTATCAGCATGCGCCACAGCTCTGCCTGGGCATCCCAGAACACAAACGGGTCACGCCAGTCGGCACTCTCGTAGCCTTCTGCCGCCCCGAACGTGTGCTCCGGATGCCGCACCCACGTCTCAGCGCCATCTGAACTCGTTGCGTGCATGACGACCTGCAACGGCAGCCCGTCGATGCCCAGACGGTTCGGATTCTGGCCGGTGTAGAACATGTGGTGCTCGCCGTCACGGCCCCGCACAATGCTCCCGGTGTAGACGTTGTAGTCGACGTCGTCTGCCGAGCCGTGGTCGAACGCCAGCCCTTCATCTTCGAAGGCCACCAGATCTTTCGTGCTGACAAGGTGCCACGGAGTACCCGGCTTGGGGCAGGCGCGCTGTTCGTGGAGGTAGAACAACCGAAACTCGCCGTTCTCTGCGAACGGGATCACATCCCCCACCCAGGCACCCTCAGGCTGAAAAAATATGTGTTGTGGCATCGTCGTTGACATCCTTTGATTAACCGCTTGATCAGAGAATATACGCGTCAATCCTCTTGGTCAAGCGGTTAATCAAATAGAACCTGTCGTCAGAGACTCAGGCTCTCAACCAGGAGCCCGAGTCGGCCGTCTTCGGCACCGTGCCGAAGACGACCGCCGCGCTGCAACGAAACGAGACCATGAAGGGCCGCCCAGAACACCTCTGTCAGAGTGTCGACGTCTCTGCCCTGGGCCACCGAGGCGATGCCCGCGCGCAACTCAGCAAAGGCCGCCGTCAACGCGGCAGGCGTTTCTGAGTCACCGAACGGTAGCCGAGTACTTCTGGTGAACATCGCCTCGTACAGTGCCGGATGCTCGTCGGCAAAGTCGAGATACGCCTGGGCAACCGCGCGTACGTCGTCGAGACCTGCCACCCCCCGAGCCTCTCGCAACGCGTCACTCAGCTCGGTGAAACTCTGCAACGCGACAGCCTCGTACAGGTCATCGAGTGACGCGAAATGCTTGTAGATCACCGGCTGGCTGTATTCGATCTCGGCAGAGAGCCGGCGGGTCGTCACCGCATCCCAGCCTTCGCTCTCGGCCACTCTGCGGGCGGCGGAGGTGATGAGCTGGCGTTGCGCCAGACGTTCTCGGAGTCTTCGATCAGCGGTAGTCACTCTCAAACCATAGCATCGCTAGTTGTTATAGCAACGCTTTGACAAATGGATCGAGCGGCATTATCGTTGTGGCATTAGCATCGCTAACCCAGATGGAGGATCTCCTATGCACGTCAAACCAATCGACCCAGCGACCTCGTCAGCACTCATGCGTGCGGAGGTGACGTTGTGAACGCCCTCGTGAACAGTGCGCTGATTGTGGCACTTCTCGGAACCGCCCTCGTGTTCGGCACCGATGCCTTCTCCGCGCTCGTGTTGCAGCCCGCGCTGAAACGGGTCGATGACCCGACGCTGACCTCGACGATGGGCAACGTGCATCGGTACGGCGACAAGCGAATGCCTGTACCCGGTGTCATCGGTTTGATCGCCTCGGCGGCCGCGGCGGTCTTACTTCTCCTCTCTGGCACCCTCGGTGGGGCGATCGCCGCCGGGCTCGCGACGCTCATCTGGGTCACCTGGCTTGTGCTCTACGTGCGTATCAGCGCGCCGATCAACCGCGTTCTCACCGCCGCTGCCGACAGCCACGAGACACCGGCCAACGCCCGGGCGCTGCAGCGCGACTGGGACAAGATCATCTGGCTCCGCGCAGCCCTGCTCGGTCTGGCCGTTCTTGCCCTCGCCCTCGCCCTCATCGTCTGACCCCAACAGCACCAGCTTCCCGCTCAGCCACTCACCAGAAAGAAGATCATGATCCTCATCATCGGCAACATTCTTGCCCTCCTCATCAGCGTCGCGCTCGGCGCGATCGGGGTGCGTTTCCTCCTGAACCCCCGCGTCGCCGCTGAGGGCTACGGCGTACCGGCCGGGTCTGACGGCGGCTCGGCATATCTCAGCGCCAAAGGCGCCAGAGACATCAGCGTCGCACTTCTCGGTGTCGTGCTGGTCTGCTTCGGCGGGGCACACGCGACGGGGTTGTTCATGCTCGTCATGGCTCTCATTCCCCTCGCCGACGCCGTGATCGTCACCAGAAACGGTGGCAGAAGATCCATCGTTCTCGGAGTCCACTTCTCGACTGCCGTGCTGGTTCTCATTGATTCAGTCCTGTTGCTGTTGAGCTGACGACT
This sequence comes from Subtercola vilae, assembly GCF_004923255.1. GTDB lineage: Bacteria > Actinomycetota > Actinomycetes > Actinomycetales > Microbacteriaceae > Subtercola > Subtercola vilae. The sequence continues at coordinate 88,711 of NZ_QYRT01000004.1, forward strand.
GTGCTGACCGGGTTCCGTCTCTCTGTCGCCGCCGGGGCTTCACCTCACGAGACGTCGGAATCTTCGCTGCACGGGAGGCTGACGGTGAACACCGTGCGCGACGGTGTCGATGCCACGGTGAGCGACCCCCCGGCCCCGGCTGCGATCTCGAACGCAATCGCCAGCCCCAACCCCGCGCCGCCAGTGTCTCTCGAACGAGATTCGTCGAGCCGAACGAACGGTTCGAAAATTCGTGCCAGATCGTCGTTCGGGATGGGTGCGCCATCGTTCGCGATGTGAATGCGCGCCATGGAGGCGTCGACATCGACTGTCAGCTCACTGTCGACAACGGTGCGGGCGTGACGAGTCGCATTGTCGAGAAGATTGACGAGAACCCGGCGCAACTGCCGCGGTGGGAGCCTCACCAGAACGGCCCCGGTCAACGCTGGTTCCAGCATCCGGATACCGACGCCGGGAGATCGGGCCTCGACTTCACTGAGGGCGTCGCGGAGAACGGCCCGAACATCGCAACGCCCTTCGGTTTGCGCCGGTTCTGCACTGCTCGCTGCCGCGAGCTCGAGCAGGTCTCGGGCGAGGCCCTCCAGCCGTCGGGCTTCGCCGTGAACGTGCGACAGTGTGGATTCTGCCGACACGAGACCGGGGTGGGCCTCAGCAATCTCGAGGGCGGTGATGAGAGACGTGATGGGGCTGCGCAGCTCGTGAGCGGCATCGGCAGTGAAGCGCTTCTGGCGCAGCGCCGCCTCATCGATTCTGCTGAACAGCGCATTGAGGGTCGCCGCGAGCGCGCTCAGTTCGTCGTCGGAGTCGGGCACACTCAGCCGCGCTCCGTCAGGCGCTCCCGCGATCGCGTCTGCCGCCCGCCTCATCTGATCGACCGGCCGCAGAGACCGTTTCGCGGTGATCGCGGCAGTACCGGCCAGGAGTACGACTGCGAGAACCACACCCGCCCAGAGGTAGGGATCGATGGTCGCGACGGCCCGGTCTGCGGCGGTCGTTGTCACGAACACATACGCGCGATACGCCGTCATATCCACGTCAGCGACCGAGCCGCCGGGAATGTCTCCTCCGGGCTCAACGAGAATGCTCGAGGCGCGAAGCGTGCTGCTCACCGCGGTCAGGGTCTGACCCGACAACGGCCCTGAGGCGATCGTGGCCGTGAAGACTTCTCCGCCGATCTGTGACGCATCTTCGGGCGGGGGCGGCACGACCGGGCGGTCGCTCTCAGCGTTGACGAATTCTGGCGACGACGAGATCAGCGCCCCATCGGTGCGAACGAGTTCGTACGGCAACGACCCGAATTCGCCGAACAGGCGCACATTCTGGCGTGTCGCATCGATGATCTGCGAGGCCTGAACCCCAGCCAATTGCTGCGTCGCGGTCATCTGGGCCGAGTGCAGGGCCGCACGCACGAGCAGCGCTCCGCTCACCAGCAGTACCGATGCCAGCATCCCGGCGATCAGTGCAATACGAACCACAATCGTGACCCGGGCGGGCACACGCACGACTCTCACGTGTGCACCTCCGCCCGACTATCGGGCGTGGGTCGATCGTCGACGAGGCGGTAACCGGCACCGCGCACAGTTTCGAGGGAGCGCCGCCCGAAGGGCACGTCGATCTTGCGGCGCAAGACGCTGACCCGCGCCTCGACGAGGTTCACATCATCGGCTTCGTTCGGCCACACTTCGACGAGCAGAGTTTCTTTTGAGACGACGGTACCTGCGGCCCGCGCAAGTGTCTCAAGGATGTTCCATTCGCGGCCGCTGAGCTCGATGAGCGTAGCCCCACGCTGAACACGGCGACGGGCGGCATCAATCACGAGATCGCCGATGGTGACCACACTGTCAGAGATCGAGGTGGGGCGACGAAGCAGCGACCGGATGCGCGCCACCAGCACCGGGTAGCTGAACGGTTTTCGAAGGTAGTCATCTGCCCCGCTTTCGAGAGCTTCAACCTCGTCGAACTCGCCGTTCTTGGCGGTGAGCACGATCACCGGCGTCATGACTCCGTCGGCGCGCAACCGGGCACACACGGCGAACCCACTCAGGTGGGGCAGCATCAGGTCGAGAACAATCGCAGAATAGGCCCCGGTCGCCGCCATCAGGTATCCCGTGCGACCGTCGTAGACGGTATCGACCACGAAACCTTCAGCGGTGAGCCCGGTGGCCAGAACTCGGGCGAACGCTCGCTCATCGTCGACGACCAAGATGCGCATGGCCCCAGTCTCGCACCCCCGCTCCGCGGGAATCTGACGAAAACGTCAGGGTACATCAGGAGGCGGTCAGCCGCCGGCTCGCACCATCAGTGCATGGCTCACCACACACTGCTTGCCGATCGGCCCGAACACCACACCGGTCACCCTCTGGCGCATCGGGGGCGTGTGGTGCACTCGTTCGGTGGCGCCCACCGTCTGGGCTGGGGCAGCGCACTGGTGCTCGCCGCGATCTTCGCCACACTGGCACTGCAGCGACACGCGCAGTTGCTGACCACAGGGTATGACCTCGGAATCTTCGATCAAGGGGTACGTGCCTACTCTGAAGGAAAGCTGCCCTCGTCGCTGCTGAAGGGCATCGACTATTCGTTGCTGGGCGACCATTTCTCCCCGATCCTGGCCACACTAGCGCCCCTCTACCTCGTCTTCAACGGCCCGCAGGTGCTGCTGGTCGCCCAAGCCGTTCTCATCGCCGTCGGGGTCGTACCGCTCACCATCTGGGCCGCCCGCAGCCTGGGCCCGAAAACGGCGATAGTCGTCGCGATCAGCTACGGGCTCGCAGGCGGCCTCGCCCATGCCGTCGCGTTCGACTTTCACGAAATCGCTTGTGCCGTACCCCTCCTTTCGTTCTCCCTCACTGCGCTCGGCAATCGACGCCTCAGGGCTGCCGCACTGTGGGCCGCGCCATTGGTTCTTGTCAAAGAAGACCTCGGGCTGACCGTGGCGGCGATCGGTGCACTCATCGCCGTGCTCGCCGGCCGTTCCAATCGGCCCGTTCGACGCCTGGGCATTGCGACGGTCATGTTCGGTCTCGCTGCCACTGTCATCGAGAGCTACGCCCTGATTCCGCTCTTCAACCCCGGCGGTCAGAACAGCTACACGGGCCAGATCGGGCTCGACGGCGCGATGTACCAGCTGATGACTCTGATGTTCAACAACCTCAAGGTCGAGACGGTCATTCTGTTGCTGTTGCCCACCGCGTTCATCGCGCTCCGCTCGCCGATCGTGCTTTTGGTCATCCCGACTCTGGCGTGGCGGTTTCTCTCTGACAACCCCGGCTATTGGGGCAACGCGTTTCACTACGATGCGGTGCTCGTGCCCATTGTGAGCGCTGCCTTCGTCGACGCGCTCGTGCGGCTCAGGCGCAGAGGAGGGGGTTCTGCCAGACACCGACTCGTTCTGCTGGTGAGCCTGGTGACCACGACGGCACTGCTCACGGCGTCTCCGCTCGCGCAGCTGTTCTCCCCCGCCCTGTGGCAGCCGAGTGAGCACGTGACCGCGGCTCGGAGCGTCTTGGCGAAAATCCCCGACGGAGCCAGCGTCGCGGCGTCGAACTCCCTCGCTGCACAACTCACCGGCAGAGCAGAGGTCAGTCTCTTCGGTATCCTTCCGATCGAGACCAACAGGCCCGAATTCATCGTCGCCGATACATCCATCCCCCACCAGTTTCCGCTCGACGCAGGCGCGCTCGCCCGCCTCGTGGACTCAGCGGAGGGTTCTGGTTACCGCATGGTCGATGCCGCTGACGGGGTGGTACTTCTCGCTCGGCAGTGACCTGGCTGCTCAGACCATCTCGCGGTGTTCCGTTGCCATCGGAGGGCGGCGCGTTTCAGTTGCGCGGACTCTCCGCCATCGTAAAAAGTTGCGTATTCTGAAACGATTCATATAGTCTTCGAAGGCTCTCCTCAGGCGCTGCCTGTCGAACCAAAGGACTCTCAATGTCGATTGATCCATCTTTCCGACCGCGCGCACGCCGTGCCGCTGTCATCGCCGTCGCCGCAGCGACAGCGATCGGCAGTCTCGCTCTCGCCGGGGGTTCTGCTTCGGCAGTCGTCAGAAACAACGCAACTACTCCGGGGTGGCCTGTATCAGCCGACTGGCAGAAATACGTGCAATCACCGACGTCGAGCGACGTGCGACCGGTCTCGGTTGTGCGCACCTCGGGCGATGTGACGAACGCCGGAGCTCTGCTCGACCCGAGCTCTGGGCAGTCGACGACTCTGACGGCCACACCGCAGACCATCCAGTCCAGCCCGGTCAGCATCGACGTCGCCACACAGGCCCGGTACCTCAGGCTCGATGTCACAAAACTGGGGCTCCCGGCATCGAACGACACGGGGGGTCACTACACGCAGCTCGCCGAGGTGCAGGTCTTCGGCGCGGATGGCTCCGTCGATCTCGCCCAAAACAAGCCGGTGACGGCCAACGATTCGCTCGAGAACTTCGGCTGGGGCTCGAAATATCTGACCGACGGCGTCACCGACACTCAGAGTGGTGTCGCGCGCGGCTGGACCACGAACATCCATACCGATGCCGACCTGGGCAGTAACTCGGTGTGGGCGACAATCGACCTCGGCTCCGTCACAGATATCAGCACAGTTGTGCTCTGGCCACGCACCGACACACTGTCGACCGACGGGCAGACGGCGTCGTTCCCGGTCGACTACACGATCAAGACCAGCTCGACCGACGCGAGCGATTCGAGCTTCGCGACCCAGAAGACCGTCACCGATCAGGCTGATCCGCCGGCGCCTGTCATGAAGGGCGCCGCAAGCATCGTGCTCGACTATGGGCACGACGTCGGAGGGTTACCGATCTTCGATGTGAGCGCGTCAGAGGGCGACCCCACCCTGCAAGCCGGGTACAGCGAAACGCTGGCCCAGATCGGCCCGGAGGGAGACGGAGTCTCACCCTGGGCCAGCGGGGACAGCAAGCGTTTTGATACGTATCACGTCACCGGGCCAGGGCGAATCACCAACCCCGACATTCAAGGTGGCGAACGGTACGAGCAGATCACGCTGACGACCCCGGGCTCTCTCACGCTCACCGGTGCGGGCATCCAGTTCACCCCACCGAGGATCACCGCCGATACCCTCACCGGCAACTTCGAGTCGAGTTCGGATGCACTCAACAAGTTTTGGTACAACGGCGTCTACACGGCTCAGCTCAACCAGGTGCCGGCCAACAGTATTGGTCAGCACTGGACGACCAGCGCTGAGGGGCTCGATGTTCCCGGAACGAGTGCGGGCGTCGGGCTGCTTACCGCGGGCTCCGGCTGGACTGACTACACCGCCTCGTTCAGCGCGAAGATCGTTACAACGCAGGCTGGTTGGATGGTGCGTGGTCACGCCGCTCAAAAGGGCGGCTATCTGATGATTCTCGGCTCGGCCGGAAACACGAATGTTCTACAGGAGGTGTACCAGGGCGCCGACGGCGGTTACCAGACGATCGCCACTGTGCCACTGCCCATGACGATACAACTCGGGTCCTGGTACGACATCACCGAAGTCGTCAGTGGGTCGACCGTGACCACCTCCATCAACGGCACAGAAGTGGCCTCGTTCGATTCGTCGACCTTCGGCGCCGGTAGACCGGCTTTCTCTGCAGGTTCAGTGGGCTTTCGCCAATTCAGTGGTGAAGAGGGCATGTTCAAGAACCTCACGGTCACGGGCCCTGGCGGCGACCTGTATTCGAACACGCTGACCGACTCATCTGCGGTTGCCGACTTCGACGTACCAGGAAACAATGCCGTGCCTCTGATTCTCGACGGCGCCAAGCGAGACCGGGCGGTGTGGTCTGGCGACCTCGCAGTCGAGGGGCCGACCCTCTACTACTCGTCAGATTCGGCCGACTACATACGCGGCTCGCTGGAACTATTGGGCAGCTGGGCGGGCAGCAACGGCTACATGCCGGGAAGCATGCCGCCCCAGACGCCGCTCAACACCGAACCACCGTCGAGCACTCGTGGCGGATATTCGGCGAACTACTCGATGTATTTCGTTCGCGCACTCGCCGACTACTACCAGTACACCGGTGACACGGCGTTCGTTCAGAAGGAATGGCCGTTGGTCGTCAACGAGCTGGCCTGGAACGCCTCACAAATGGGCCCGAACGGACTTTTCGTCACCGATAGCTCAACCGGAGCCGACTGGGACTATTACGACGGTTCGAAGACCGGAGAGGTGACTGCGTTCAACGCGTTGTACTACAAGATCTTGACCGACGGCGCGACGCTGGCTGCCGCGGTGGGCCAACCCGCCCAGGGTCAGACCTACTCCAACCAGGCTGTTGCTCTCAAAGACGCCATCAACTCGAAGCTGTTCAACAGCCAGACGGGTGTCTACAACCTCAGCAGCTCGGTCACGAACGTCGTTGCGCAAGACGCGAACGTGCTGGCGATCGATTTCGGTATCGCTCCGGCTGACAAGGTGCAGGGCATCCTCGACTCCATCAAGTCGAGCCTCTGGACCCCGGCTGGAACGCTGCCCTTCTCGAGCGGCTATCAAGAGACAATCAGTCCGTTCGTTTCTGGGTTCGAGTTGAACGCACGATTCGGCTCGGGCAACACCTCTGATGCTCTGCAATTGCTCTCGAATGAGTGGGGCCCGATGATTGCACCCGGCGACCTCTATACGGGTACCTTCTGGGAGAACCTGAACACGTCGGGCACGCAGGCGGCGCCGAACACGAACATGGCGCACGGATGGTCGACCATGCCGGTCTCTGCGCTCTCGAAGTACGTGCTGGGCATCCAGCCGGTGTCAGCCGGCTACGCGACCTGGCTCGTTCAGCCGCACACCGGCGACCTCGCTTGGACAAAGGGCCAGGCCCCCACGCCGCACGGCCCGGTTGTCGTGAACTGGAGCCATGGCACCGGTTCAGACTTCGCGATGCACGTCGAAGCTCCTGCCCAGACGTCGGGAACGATCGCCGTGCCGACGTTCGGCGGCGACGCCGACATTCGGGTGAACGGTCAGACCGTCTTCAGCCACGGAGCACCCGTTGCGGGAACCTCGGCCGTTCAGTCGGCCGCTCTCACGGGCGACTACGTGAACCTGACCGTTGCGGCCGGAACCTACGACATCGCGACCGCTCCGGCATCAGACGGCACCGGTGTCACAACCCCTCCGGTAGACCCGAGCACGCCGGGTGACTCGGCTGGTTCAGGTTCGACGATCACTCCTGGCACGGCCGGTAGCTCGGGGGGTTCGAACAGTTCGACCACGGCGGGAGGCTCGAACCTGGCCAATACCGGGTTCACCCCGTGGCCCTACCTGGCCGGCGCCGTTCTGCTGTTCGGTGCTGGCGCGGTGCTGGTGGTATCGATGCGGAGGCGTCGCCGCCGTGCCTGAAGCAGGCTTGGGACTGTGTGTCGAAGGTGGCGACGCCGCCGTGATGCGGGCAGGCGCCGCGGTGATGCGCAGCCGAGTTCGCCTACTCGATCGCTGGGTTCGAGTCGCCGGGTGAGACCGGCCGCAGCCGTACTCCTATGCAGGTGTCGACACAAGCCGGAGCGCTTGCCCCGGGTCGGCCCCTACGCTGTCAGTGCAGCAGCCGACAACTGTGTTCGAGGAAGGCCTCGGTGATGGTTTCCCGTTCCAGTCGATCGTCGGCGGGGGCCGCGAAAGAGGAGGAGAACGATGTCTACGAATCACCGAACCGTGAACTGTACACCCGAAGACGTATTCGCGGTCATCGCGAACGGGTGGTTCTTTCCCAACTGGGTGGTGGGCGCCTCGCGTATGCGTGACGTCGACACGTCGTGGCCGCATGTCGGCTCGCGCTTGCATCACTCGTTCGGCGTCTGGCCGGTGCTGATCAACGACGAGACCACGTCACTGCAGTGGAACCCACCGCACCGTGCCGTGATGCAGGCCAAGGGGTGGCCGCTCGGTGAGGCGCGAGTGACGGTCGAGGTGCAGCCGCATCCGAAAGGATGCCGCGTGACCATCATCGAGCGACCGGTGAAGGGTCCCACCACCCTCATTCCGCACACACTGCTCAATCCGGCGCTGTTCATCCGCAACATCGAGACGCTTCGCCGACTGGCGTTCATGGCGGAAAACCACGCCGGCGGCAACCTGACAGCGCAGCTTCAACCCACCGGCGCCGACCAAGCGCTGCCCGATCGGCCCTCGAATCGAGGCGCCCTGCGTATCGCGCTGATCGGTGTCGTCGTGGGTATCGTCGTCGGAGCAGCCAGACGCGCCGCGTGATTCGAGTGCGTTGGGCAGAGTGCTGTGACGTACTTCGATGCCGAATAGATGGCCACCAAAATGCCGACGACTGATGCCCGCAAGGCCGGGGGCGCAGAGCCGTGGAGGGTTGCGGACGAACCCGGTTGCGTCTTGTCTTAGTGCATGGACTTTCAGAACGTGGTCGAAATTTGCGGGAGCCTCCTCGACGGTGCCGGCGTACTCATAATCCTCGGTGGCGCTGCGATATCCACAGCGCTCGTCATCGCGCGAATCATCCAGCAGAAGGGCCCTGTGTACCGGGCCTACCGCCAGTATCTGGGCCGGTCCATCCTTCTCGGCCTCGAATTTCTGGTCGCGGCCGACATTATCCGCACGGTCGCGGTGACACCCACACTCGACAGCGTGGCGGTGCTCGCAGCGATCATCCTGATCCGCACCTTCCTCAGCTTCTCGTTGGAGCTCGAAATAACCGGGCGTTGGCCGTGGCAGACCCAGAAGACGCCGTCTGCTGAAACAGACCCCACCCTGGGCACGTGAATTCCCGGTGAAGGGTGGCTGCACCCCCGGTGACGTCAGCTGCGGGGGTCAGAGCAACTGAGTCGATATGCGGTAGCCGCGCTTGACTACGGTTGAGATTGCGTGCGGGTGTGGCAGGTTTTGGCGCAGTCGGCTGATTGCCACGTCGACGCCGTGATCATCGAGTGTTTCGGCAACAGAACCGGCGAGTTCAAGGCGAGACACCGTTGCCCCTCGCGCGTCGAGAAGACTGCGCAGAAGCGCAAGCGAGACCGGGCTGAGTGTCGCCTTCACATTGTTCACGATCACGGTTCGGCCCCGGAGTTCGATCTCACCGTGTTCGAATGCGAGCCGTCTGATCTGGGTCTCCACGAGATGTTCGCAGAGCAGCCTGATGAGGGCACCCATCCTGAACCTATCGGGCACGATGGGCAAGATACCAGCCTGAACGAGCGGTGCCGCGGTGACAGGGCCAACTGCGGCCGCGACGACGTTCTCGCGGAATGCCGCCTGCAGAGCGTCGAGCTTTCCCGCGGCTTCCGCCGTGGTGAAGAGCGATTCGACCGCTGGTGCGCTGGTGAATGTGACGGCATCGATCGATGACTGGCAAATCGAGTCGACGAGGCGAAGCACCCGGGCCGAGTCTTCGTGTTGTGTCCACCGGTATGGGGCGGCGGTCAGTACGGTGGCGCCGGCCGCGGTGAGGCGCGCCAGTTGTACCGGGTCGGTGAACCCGTGCAGTTGCACGGCGACGGTTTGGCCCATCACGGGGCTTCGCAGAACGAGATCCACCAGCGATGTTGTGGTCTCTCGCTCGCTCATGCCGTCGTCGTCGAGGCCTGCTGCGCGGATCGCGCCACGCGCTTTGGGGCCGCGCACGAGGATGCGGGTGTTCTCCAACTGTGCCGCCAGCTGGTCGCCGAGACCGGCCGCGTCAGCCGACTCGAACCAGCGCCTGACTCCGTATGACGTGGTCGCCAGTAGAACGTCGGGCTTGGCTTCGATGATCGCCCGGGTCTCTGCATCGAGAGCGCTGTCGTCGGTCACCCCGGTCATCCGGATGGTGGGCGCGTGTGTCACATCTGCTCCGCGCCGTTCGAACGCGGCAATGAGGTCTTCCGATCGCCGGTCAGAGGTGATGCCGATACGGAACCCCTCCAGTTGGTCGCTTCGAAAACCCGGAAGGACAGCAGCATCGAGCGGAGGCAGACTGTCAGTCATTGAACATCACTCCTCTTCTGTCATGGCGCTGGCAGCGAATTTACGATCAGGTCGACGGCCCCCTGGTTCGGCGTCTCCCCTGAGGCTAACCGAACGACTTCGCCGATGATGATGACGGCCGGCGAGCGGAGGCTGATTGCTGCGAGGTGCGAGGTGATTTCGCCGACTGTGCTGAAGGTCGTGCGCTGATGAATGCTGTACCCGCGTTCAACGATCGCAAGTGGCATGCTGGAACGCATCCCATGGGTCTGGAGCCCAGCAACGGTTTGCACCAGCGTGCCCACGCCCATCAGCAGCACGATGGTACTGCCAAGCCCGCTCAGGTGTGTCAGTTCATCCGGGCTGAGTGGTGCGTGACCCGAAATGACGGTGAACGCCCGGCTCACGTTGCGATGGGTCACAGGGATGCCTGCCGCCGCCGGTACGGAGATCGCGCTGGTGACGCCGGGTACGACAGTGACAGGGATCTGATTGTCGCGACAGGCCTGCACCTCTTCGCCACCGCGGCCGAAGACGAACGGGTCTCCGCCCTTCAGACGGACGACGGCCAAACCCCTCAACGCCCTTTCGACGATAATCGCCTCGATCTCCTGTTGCGGCACCGCGTGGTGGCCGGGCGCCTTACCCACGTCGATGAGCTCGGCGGCCGGCGCCCACGCCGCGAGGATTTCGGTGGGCGCGAGCCTGTCATAGAGAACAACGTCAGCCTCGAGAAGAGCTTGTCGCCCGGCTACCGTGATCAGGTCGAGCTCACCGGGGCCTCCGCCGACCAGCGTCACGGAGCCACGCGGCAGGTGCGCGGCGGGGTGTTCGGTCGTCATTGAGACTCTGAGCCTGCGAGCGGCTGACAGAAGATCGATGCGCTGCGATTCGCGACCCTCGACCCACACGATCAGGTGCGGCATTGCCGACCGCCCAGCAGCCTCATCGCCGGGAAGTCCGCCTGGAATGGTGCCGATGCCGGCCGCCGAAGCCAGCGATACTCGGGCTCTTCCCGCTGACAACACGGTGACTTCTGCCCCGGCCGCCTGATAGCGTGCCCTTACTCGCCGGGTGGCTGATTCCGCGCCGACGATGATGACACGGCTGCCTTCGAGGTCGAGGGAGACATTCATGGCCGCGACGACCTCACTGGGATGGACGGGCCCGAGAGCATCACGGTGCCCGCGGCCTTCTCGGAAGGAAACGCCGGCCTGTTCTGGCCGCGCTCTGAGACCTTCACGATGGAGGGGTCGGGCGTGTTCGGTGCGTTGACGAACGAGTGAAAACGACGCAACCGTTCAGGGTCTTTGAGCGTCGCCGCCCATTCGTCTTCGTAGTTCTCGACGTGCAGTGCCATAGCCGCCTCGAGATCTGCCGCGATACCGAGGGAGTCTTCGCAGACGACCTCGCGCACGTGATCGAGCCCACCGGGCAGCTCTTCCTGCCAGCGTGCGGTGCGTTGCAGGCGCTCGGCGGTTCGAATGTAATACATCACGTAGCGATCGATGTACGAGATGAGGGTCTCATCATCAAGATCCTGCGCGAGGAGCTGGGCATGCGCGGGCTGGTATCCGCCGTTGCCGCCGACGTAGAGATTCCAGCCGTTCTCGCTGGCGATGATGCCGATGTCTTTGCCTCGGGCCTCAGCGCATTCCCGCGCGCAGCCCGACACTCCGAGTTTGAACTTGTGAGGTGAACGAAGTCCCCGGTAGCGCAATTCGAGGCGCACAGCCATGGCGACGGCGTCCTGAACTCCGTAACGGCACCAGGTGGAGCCGACGCACGATTTGACGGTTCGAAGTGACTTGCCGTACGCCTGTCCAGACTCGAATCCGGCGTCGACCAGCAGCTTCCAAATCTCGGGCAACTGTTCAAGCCGCGCACCGAACATGTCGATGCGCTGGCCGCCGGTGATCTTCGTGTACAGGTCGTAGTGCGCGGCGACATCGGCGATGACCTTCAGTTTCGCGGGGGTGATCTCGCCGCCGGGAATGCGGGGTACAACCGAGTACGTACCGTCTTTCTGCATGTTCGCGAGAGCTCGGTCGTTTGTGTCCTGCATATGTCCGGCACCATTGTCGAGAATGTAGGCGGATGTCTGTGTGGCCACGACCGAGGCGATGACCGGTTTGCAAACGTCGCAGCCGAGCCCTGCACCGAACCGTGTCATCACGTCTTCAACCGAACGTAGACCCAGGATCCGCACTGATTCGAAAAGTTCACTTCGGCTGAGACTGACGTGCTCACACAGAGCGGTCGACACCTCGAGACCGGCCGCGAGAAGCTCGGTTTCGAGGATCTTCTTCACCAACGGCACGCACGACCCGCACTGGGTTCCGGCGCGAGTGCACGTTTTGAGTTCGCCGAGGTCGGTGCAACCGAGCCCAGGGCCGCCGGGCCCGTGGATGGCCGACCGCACGGCACCGACGGAGACGTTGTTGCACGAGCAAAGTTGAACATCATCGGGGAGGTCTGCCCCGGCCGGCACCTCACCTCCTGCCGAGGAAAGGTATGCACCCGGTTCGGCCGGCAGTTCGCGCCCGAGGAGGGGGCGCAGGCTGGCGTACGGGGCCGCGTCGCCAACGAAGATGCCTCCGAGCAGCGTTTTCGCGTCGTCGCTGACGACAATCTTCTGGTAGAGGCCGCGAGCGGGATCTGCGTAGACGATCTCGAGCGAGTGCTCGGTCGCCGCGAACGCATCGCCAAAGCTCGCGACCTCTACGCCGGAGAGCTTGAGTTTCGTGGCATCGTCGACACCGGGAAACAGGGCTTGGCCGCCCCAGATTCGATCTGCGACGACCTCGGCCATGGCGTTGGCTGGCGCGACCAGTCCCACGCACGCACCGTTGATGTTCGCAACTTCGCCGATGGCCCAGACATGCGCTGCAGAGCTCTCGCAAGCGGCGGAAATGACAACTCCCCCGCGTTCGCCGGTCGAGATGCCGGCATTTCGGGCCAGCTCGTCACGGGGAGTGATACCAATGGAGAAGATGACGATGTCAGCGTCGAGACGCCGGCCGTCGGTCAACTCAACGCCGACCACTTCACCGTGGCTGTCGAGCAGAATCTCGGAGGGCCTGACGGCGAGGTTCAGGCTGATTCCCTGGTTCTGGATGATGCGTCCCAAAGCTTGCCCTGCGCCCTCGTCGAGCTGGGATGACATCAACCAGCGGCCCGAGTGCACCAACGAGGCGCTGGCACCGAGGCGATTCAGTCCTCCTGCTGCCTCAAGACCCAGCAGACCACCGCCGACCACGACCACATTGACCGCGCGTGCATGCCGTGCTGTGAGGGTTTCGGCCTCAGCGACGAGGTCGTCGACATCGTCGACGGTGCGATAGACACGGCCAGCGAGAGCGTTCGCGATGGCCGGCACTGTTGCAAATGACCCCGTGGCGAGCACAAGTTCGTCGTAACCGACGAGTTCACCCGATTCGAGGGTCACGGTCTGCGCCGCAGGATCGACCTGCACAACGGCGGTGCCCGGTCGGTGCTCAACTTCACTCTGCAACCACAGGTCTTCAGACCCCAGGGCCAGATCGATCCGGCCACTCAGTCGTTTCGACAGCGCGACCCTGTCATAGGCGCGGTGCTGTTCATCGCCGAAGACCGTGATGCGAATAGGGGGGCCGCCCGCGACGAACCGGGAGGCAAGCGACTCGGTAAACCGGTGTGCAGCCGGGCCGGCACCCACGACCACTATGTGCCGAGCTGTGATGGGCGCACCGGCCTGATCGGATTCCTGCATGCAAATGCCTCCCTTGTGTCTAGGCTCACGCTACAAATCGGTGGTTTCAGCCCTGTTGCGGCTTCGTAACGTCTTGTGACGTAAGCCTCTCGACGCGTCGAAGCCGTTGCGAGGTGTTTGTTACGCGGCGGACTTCACTGACGTCACCTCTGGAAACCTGGGCTGTCTAGCCTGAGGTTCACCCGGGCCAGAAACAGTGCCGGGCAGAGCTGCGCACTCACCTGAGTGCGCACGTCTACACCGAGATCAGTAGAGAGGAGCAACAGTGTGCGACAAGTGGAATCCCGTCTGCGAGTTCGATGCCCTCGAAGCCCTCTGGGGTGAGGCTGCGCTGGTGGGCGATGAGCAAGTCGCACTCTTTCGCCTGCCTGACTCTCGAATCTTTGCCGTGTCGAACGCCGACCCCGCTACCGGCGCGTATGTGATGTCGCGAGGCATCGTGGGGTCAAAGGGTGAGCGCGCCACGATTGCGTCGCCGCTACACAAAGACGTCTTCGATCTGGAGACGGGCGCCTGCTACACCAAGCCAGCCCTCACCCTGCCCACGTGGCGCACACGCATACGCGACGGTGTTCTGGAGATCGCAAAACACCCCGTAATGGTCGCTGCCTCGCACGGCACATCAGACCCGGCCGGCCAGACGTGCATCGCCAGCCTCGTTCAGGCCGTTCGTGAATCCAACACCGGGGTCACCGTCGTAGATTCGTACGTAGATGTGCAGTCACCTGACGTTGCTGCATCACTGGAATCGATTCCTGCCGGTTCGAGCGCGGTCGTCGTGCCGCTCTTGCTCTCGGCCGGCTACCACGTGCACGTTGATCTCGCCGAGGCCGCCCGCTCTCGCCACGGGGTCAGCGTCAGTGGTGCTCTCGGACCTGACCCGCGGCTGGTCGTGATCCTGGCCCGGCGCCTCGACGAGGCCGGGCTTCGACCAGACGACCAGGTTGTGCTGGTCGCAGCCGGTTCGAGCAACGCCTCGGCAGTATCAGACTGCCACGAGGTCGGTCGCCTCCTCTCAGCACACCTGCGCCGAGAGGTCACCGTGTCGTTCCTGTCGGCTGCATTTCCGCGCGCCGCCAGCGCTGTCACGAGCGTTCGTGCTTCACACCCGGCCTCCCGCGTGATTGTCTCCAGCTATCTCCTCGCCCCCGGCTACTTCGCAACGCTCGCCGCCGAGACCTCGGCAGATGCAACGAGCGCGCCCCTGCTCGAAGAAGGTGAGCCACCGCCTCCGGAACTCGTCGCCATCGTCACAGATCTTTACCGCTCAATGCTCGCCTGACAACCCTCGTACCCCTTACCGGCTACGGCTTTGCCGATTTCCCAGGAGGAAACAGATGACTGCACAGACCAGCACCACCAGCCCCGCTCACACCCTGCCCGGCGCCGCAGCTGCCCCAGAACCAATCGGCTCACCGCCGGGCCTGGTGTTCCGGCCCGGTCGCGTGATCGATGGCTGGAACCCGGAAGACCCTGCGCAGTGGGCGGGTGGAGGCAAAGACATTGCCGCCCGAAACCTCCGCTGGTCGATCTTCGCCGAGTTTCTCGGCTTCGTCATCTGGCAACTCTGGAGCATCGTGGTGGTCTCGCTGCCCAAGGGCGGGTTCACGTTCGACACCGGCCAGATCTTCTGGTTGATCTCCATGCCGAGCCTTGTCGGCGCGACGCTCAGGTTTCCGTACACCTTCATGGTGCCCAAGTTCGGCGGCCGCAACTGGACGATGATCTCCGCTGCGCTGCTGCTCATCCCCAGCATCGCTCTCGCTGTCTGCGTCAGCAACCCCCACACTCCCTTCGGCGTGATGCTGTTCGTCGCAGCTCTGGCCGGCTTCGGCGGCGGCAACTTCGCAAGCTCCATGGCGAACATCACCTACTTCTACCCACAGAGCAAAAAAGGCTGGGCGCTCGGGTTGAACGCGGCCGGCGGCAACTTGGGCGCATCCGTCGCCCAGTTCCTCGTACCGATCGCGATCACCATCGGTGCCGCAGCCACGCTCAACCTGCCGCTGGCCGGCTGGATCTGGGTGCCCCTCATTCTCGTGGCGGTGTTCGGCGCCTACAAGCGAATGGACAACCTCTCAAGTGCAAAGGGAGACTTCAGTGCATCCCTGGCCGCCATAAAGGAGCCGCACCTCTGGATCCTGGCGTTTCTCTATATCGGCACCTTCGGATCCTTCATCGGCTTCGCCGGCGTGTTTCCGAAGCTCATCGCCGACACATTCCCGAGCTATTCGACCTTCGCGGTCGGCAGCGCCAGCCTTTCGCTCGCCTTCCTCGGGGCTTTGGTCGGTTCACTTGCCAGACCGTTCGGTGGGCGCCTCGCCGACCGCTTCGGCGGATCGGTCATCACCATGATCTCCTTCGTCGTCATGGGTGTCGGGGCGCTCGTCGTCATCCTCACACTCCCTCTCGGCAACTTCTGGCTCTTCCTCGTCAGCTTCTTGGTGCTGTTCGCAGCCAGCGGAGTGGGCAATGGGTCGACGTATCGGATGATTCCCACGGTCTTCGCCCTTCGGGCGGGCACCCCGAACGCCAATGAGACCGGAGCCGACATCTCAACCCAGCGCAAAGCGGCAGCAGCGCTCGGCATCATCTCTGCCGTCGGCGCCTACGGCGGCTTCGCGATCCCGCAGCTGCTGAGCCTGTCGAAGACCTCTTTCGGCACATACACGACCGGTTTGGGCTGGTTCGTCATGGCGTACGCGGTGATGCTCGCCGTCACTGCGACCTTCTACCTGAAGAAGCGCGAAGGCACACGAATCTGACCCAGGCATCGAGCAGACGAGCAGAGAAGACCACGATGCCTGAGGGAACCGCCAGTCACTGCCCATATTGTGCGCTGCAGTGCGCCATGAGCCTGACCGGCGGCCCAGCAGGCCGCGCCGGCTCTGTGACGATCGAAGGCAGAATGTTTCCAACGAACCGTGGCGGCCTGTGCAAGAAGGGCTGGACCGCTGCCGAGCTTCTTGACGCAGGCGACCGGATCGTGCATCCGCTGCTCAAGCAACCCGACGGAACGTTCGAAGAAACCGCGTGGAGTGACGCGCTCGACTTCATCGCCGCCAGGCTCAGAGACAGCCGCGAACGGTTCGGCGCCGACTCTGTCGCCGTGTTCGGAGGCGGCGGCCTCACCAATGAGAAGGCCTACCAGCTCGGAAAATTCGCCCGGCTCGCTCTCGGCACCACCCGCATCGACTACAACGGTCGGTTCTGCATGTCGTCTGCGGCGGCCGCCGGAAACCGTGCGTTCGGTCTCGATCGCGGTCTCCCGTTTCCCGTCGAAGACCTCGACCAAGCGGAAACCATTGTGCTGTTCGGCTCGAACGTCGCCGAGACCATGCCGCCGTTCATCGCTCACCTCGCCGGTGCACGCCAGGCCGGCGGCCTGATCGTCGTCGACCCACGGCGCTCCTCGACCGCTCGCCTCACCGACGATGGCGGTGGGATGCATGTGCAGCCCGCCCCGGGCACAGACCTCGCGCTGCTGCTGGGGCTGACGCACATTGTGATCGCAGAAGGCCTTGCGAACACCGACTACGTCGAATCCCGAACGACGGGGTTCGAGGCGCTCCGCGTCAGCACAAACGCGTGGTGGCCAGAACGCGTGCAAGCCACGACAGGAGTTCCCGTCGCCCAGTTGCGCCAATTCGCACGGCGCCTGGCGAATGGCGCAGGCACGTACATCCTCACAGGACGAGGCGTGGAACAACACGTCGATGGAACCGACACGGCCACAGCCGCCATCAACCTTGCCCTGGTGCTCGGCCTGCCGGGGTCAGAACACTCGGGCTATGGCACCATGACCGGGCAGGGCAACGGGCAGGGCGGTCGCGAACACGGCCAGAAATGCGACCAGCTTCCCGGGTACCGCAAGATCACCGATCCCGATGCTCGTGCCCACGTCGCGAAAGTCTGGGGAGTGCACCCTTCGCTCATACCCGGCCCCGGTGTGCCCGCTGTCGAGCTGCTCGCAGAACTCGGCAAGCCCGGAAAGGTGCGCTGTCTGCTCGTTCACGGATCGAACGTCGTGGTCTCGGCCCCCGACGTCACCGCGGTGAAGGCCGGCCTTCAGAGCCTTGACCTCCTCATCGTCTGCGACTTCTTCTTCTCAGAGACCGCGCGCTTTGCCGACGTCATTCTGCCCGTCACCCAGTGGGCCGAAGAAGAGGGCACGATGACATCGCTGGAGGGCCGTGTGCTTCGGCGACGACGCGCTCTGCACCCTCCCCTCGACGTACGCAATGAACTGTGGATCTTGCGGGAGCTTGCTCTGCGTCTGAACGCACCGTCGACCTACAGCACCTCACCGGCCGAGGTCTTCGATGAACTGGCCCGAGCCTCAGCTGGCGGGATCGCCGACTACTCCGGGCTGAGCCACGACCTGCTCGATACCGGAATCGCTGCCTTCTGGCCGTTCACCCCCGGCTCGGCGGGAACACCGCGTCTCTTCAGAGACCGGTTCGCCCACGCCGACGGGCGCGCCCGGCTTGTCGCGGTGAAGGCACACCATGGCGACGGTGGGCCCCTCGCCGGTAACACCCTCACTCTGATCACTGGCCGGCTCCTTGAGCACTATCAGTCTGGCGCGCAGACACGCAGGGTGCCCGAGTTGCAGGATGCCCGGCCCAATGCCCGCCTGCAGATACACCCTGCCACCGCCGACCGTCTCGGCATCGTCGCCGACGGGCCCGTCACGATAACGAACGCTCGGGGAGCAGTTCACGCGCACGCCGAAATCACCTCATCCATCAGGCATGACACTGTCTTTCTGCCCTTTCACTATGCAGACGAAGAAAGCGCAAACCTCCTCACCGAAAGTGCTGTCGACCCCATCTCAGCGATGCCGGAATTCAAGCGCACTATCGTCAGTGTGCAGGCCGGCGGGAGCAACCAGTGACGATTTCACCCCAGCGTGTCGTTGTGATCGGGTACGGGCCTGTCGGTGCTCGTCTCGTCGAAGGTCTGCTCGGGCCGGTCGCCGACAAGCGAATGACGCTGACGGTCGTCGGCGCCGAACGCAGCGACGCCTACAACCGTGTTCTCCTGGCCGAGTATGCCGTCGGCCGCTCGGCACGGCATCGGCTCGACACGACCGACACAGCAGCAGCCCGCATGGCCGGAGCGCACATCCGACTGGGTGAAGCTGCCGTGCGAATCGACCGACGCCGGCAGCTGGTGCACCTCGACTCAGGCGACGAACTCCCCTACGACCAGCTCGTGTTCGCCACCGGCGCCAGAGCGAACATCCCCACCATCGACGGGCTGCAACGCTCCCGACGCGACAAGTTCAGCGCGCCCACATCCGCCGCACGTCTCGACGAGGGCGCCAAACCGTTGCCCCACGGGGTCATCGCCCTCCGCGACCTGCACGACGCAGCGGTACTGCTGAAAGCCGTCAGTCAGAAGCAGCGGCTCGTCGTGCTGGGAGCGGGCGTGCTCGGAATGGAACTCGCGCTGGCGGCGGCAGAACAGGGCGCCAAGGTCGTTGCCGTGTATCACGGCGATATTCCGATGGCACGAAACCTCGACAGGGGCGCGGGCCGCGTGCTTGCTGCGGCGGCCCGAGGCGCCGGTGTCTCGATGGCATCTCATTCGCGTGCAGAGAGCATCCTGTTTCGGTACGACACCGAGGGCGAACAGGTCTTTGATGCCCTGGTCTGCGCCGACGGCAAACAGATCCCGGGTGACCTCCTCGTTCTGTCGTGCGGAGTGAGCGCGCGCACTGAACTGGCCGCCGCGGCCGGGCTGACCGTTTCAGCCGGCATCGTCGTCGACGAGAAGCTGCAGGCCTGGAACGACCCGGCGGTGTTCGCGATCGGCGACTGCGCTCACATCGTGGCGCAGAACACGCACAGCGGTGGCCAGCGAATCTCGGGCGCTCCCTCTGGGCTGATCGGCCCCGGCTGGAAGCAAGCCGATTGGCTGGCCATCCAGCTCGGCAGAATGCTCGACGACGGAGCATCAACAATCACCCCCGACCCTGGCACGGGCACACCGATGCCGCCCGAGCGTCAGCATGTGGTGATGCTGAAGGCCGAGGGCATCGACGTGGTCTCCGGCGGCGACCACTCCCCCGAACTGTGGGACGAAGGACACGAGGTCACACAATGGGCAGACCCGGCCCGCGGCAGCTGTGTGAAAATGGTGACCCAGAACGGCGTGCTCACCGGCTTCGTCTCCGCAGGCATGCCCCGACTCGGCGCAGAGCTGACGCTGCTCTTTGAAAGCAGCGGCGAGCTGCCGAGGGACAGGTCGTCGCTGCTGCAGCTGGACAGCACCGCGGGAGGCGAAGTATCCACGACCGATCCGTTCGCACCAGGCGCGACCGTCTGTTGGTGCAATGGCGTCACCGCCTCCACCATCATGCACGCTGTCGCCGCAGGTCAGAACAGTGTCGACTTCGTGGGCAAGGCCACCCGCGCGGGTACCGGATGCGGGGGATGCAAAGGAAGAATTGCCGAGATCATTGCCCGTACGAGCGCCGAGATACCAACCAGCAGACTCGTTTCGAGCCTGGAAACGAACGAAGACTGTTCTCTCGCCGAGTCGTCTGTGCCAACTTCTGCTGATGCTGAATCTCAGCAAGAAACCCCCGGCGATGAGCCATCTTTTACTTCCCCCCGTTATGAAAATGTCGATCACAAACACCCTACTTCCACCGACGTCACGGCATCATCAAACCGACCGACCCGGATGACGATTGTCGCTACATCCCAGCGGCGATAGAGTGCGGCTCGACCACATCATCGGAGCGGCGCCCGTGGTCAGTGAAACTGCGGGATGATCAGGTACAGGCTGTACAGCACCGCGGCGACACCGATCGCGATAAAGAGACAGCCGCCCACCGTCGCGGCCGCGGAACGTGTGCCGCGGCCGCTCGAGATCACAGCCCCATCATTGCCGGTGTCGTCGGGCGAGCCGGAGGCCAGCAGTCGAAGTCCCACTGCGTAGAAAACCACGACGATGAGTGCCGCTGCGAAGGAGATGGCGAAGACGAGCACGAATGCTCCCCAGTCGATGCCGAGCCACTGATCGGAGGCCGCAGCCGTCACTCGAGGGCTCGAAAAGAGTGTGTCAAGGATGCTCATGGTCGTCAGGCCTTCTCTGCGGAGAGTTCAGGTTTGCCAGCGTTCTGGGTCGCGGCACGGTCGTTCTCGTCTACCTCGTTCACGTTGCCTTGGGTGACCGGGTGCCGACGAGCGAGAATGAAGAACCCGACTCCGAACACCATCGCCACAACGGCGACGGCAATGAGCCCGATGGTGCTGGTAGACGCCGCCCAGGCCGCGAGCCCTCCGACGATGGCGGCGGCCGGGAGAGTGAACACCCAGCCGAGCGCGATCCTGCCCACGATGCCCCAATGTACCGTGGCCAGTCTCTTGCCGAGCCCCGATCCGACAACGGCTCCGGAGGTGACCTGTGTCGTTGAGAGGGCGAAACCGAGGTGCGAGGAGATCAGGATGGTTGCGGCCGAACTCGTCTCTGCGGCGAAGCCCTGTGCGGGCTGAACATCGGTGATTCGCTTGCCGACGGTTCGCATGATGCGCCAACCACCAAGGTAGGTTCCGAGCGCGATCGCGAGTCCGCACGAACCGATCACCCAGAGCTGCGGACCGGTGTTGGAGTTTTGGTAGCCCGCCGCGATGAGGGTGAGAGTGATCACACCCATCGTCTTCTGAGCATCGTTGGTTCCGTGGGCGAGGGAGACCAAAGATGCGGACACGGTCTGGCCGTGACGAAAGCCCCGGTCAGAGCCTCGCGCTCTGGCCTGCCGGGTGAGGCGGTAGGCGGCGTAGGTGGCGACGAGCGCGACGAGGCCGGCGACGAACGGCGAGAACAGCGCCGGGAGTACGACCTTCGAAAGCACGACTCCGAAGTCGACGGAGTTGACGCCTGCTCCGATGATCGCTGCCCCGATCAGCCCCCCGAACAGCGCGTGGGTAGAACTCGATGGCAGGCCCAGGTACCACGTGCCGAGGTTCCAGAGCACGGCACCGACAAGTCCGGCGAAGATCATCGTCGGGGTGACCTGAATGCCGCCGTCACCCTCCTTGATGATTCCCTGCGAGATCGTCTTGGCTACCTCAGTGGAGATGAACGCTCCGACGAGGTTGAGTACGGCCGAGATGAGAACGGCGACCTTGGGTTTCAGGGCTCCGGTCGCCACAGACGTTGCCATCGCGTTCGCGGTGTCGTGGAACCCGTTCGTGAAGTCGAAGACGAGCGCTATCGCAATGACCAGCGTGACGGTAATCAACACGTCCATGGGGGTGCCCTCCTGTCGTTGTGGAGGAGCGCGCGTCGCACGGCACGGTGACGGCGCACGCTCTCTCAGACGCAGACGCTAGGAGCGGTGTCTTAACGCCGGGTGAACGAGCCCAGGGGGTTGACAGCTCCGTCGAGCGTGCGTTGTCGTCTCAACCGGTACCACCGCCGTGCTCTCCTCCGCATCGGGGGGCACCGCTTCACGCCGACGAGTGCCCTCGAGCCGCAGAGTGAGCGATCTCGAGCGGCCCGGCCTCCGGTCGCAGGATGACCTTGGCCAGGTAGAGCGGCCGGGAGCCCACGTGAACCGTCAGCGTCACGATCAGAACAGGCGAGGTGGGCCGGATCTTCAGCAGCTTCGCGCGAACCACTCCGGGCGTGCCCACACTCAGTTCTGAGCGGCCTGTGCCGAAGGCCGGCCCGAGCTCAGCTGTCAACGCGCCCAAGCACGTGGCCGCCGGGTCGATGTCTTCGACGATCCGCTGCACCCGTGTGCCGAAAGCGTGCAGGTTCTCCCCCGCCGGGAGGTGTTCCTGAACCAGCGCGAGGGTATCGCCGTTGCTCGAGAGCACAGATTCGATGAACAGGCTCGGTGACGCCGAGGTTATGCCGAGGCCTTCGGCGATGAACAGCGCCGACTCCTGCTGCAGCGTCACCTCGGTGCGGCTGACAGAGAGATCGTGAAACCGGTCCGAGAGAATCTGCTCCATCGGGCGCAGGCGCTCAAAGCCCACGGCTGGCTGGGAGGCGGAGACGACCCGGCCGATTCCTCGGCGTGAGCGGAGGAGCCCGTCCTCCTCGAGCAACAACAGTGCTTCGCGCACGACGGTACGGCTGACCGCCATCGCCTCGCCCAGCTCGCTCTCGCTGGGGAGCAACGAGTGCGGCGACAGAGCACCGACACGAATGGCACCCGCGATCCGGTCGTAGACCTCCACCCGTAGCGGCACTCCCGGTCGTGGAGTGATGGGGCCGTGCAGAACTGTCACGAAGACATCCAATCACACTCATATGTCAGACTGACCTGTATGACAAGCTCGTCTTACCCGTTGGTTTCCGTGCTTCGCACCCGGCATACCGGGTATCTGCTGCTCACCTCCCTCGTCGGGAGACTCCCCGGCGCGATGGCCGCTCTCGCGATCGTGCAGCTTGCGCGTTCGACCAGCGGCGATTTCGCCTTTGCCGGGCTGATCACGGCGGTCTACATCGTGGCGGGCGCCGCGGGGCAGCCGATTCTCGGCAGGCTCATCGACCGGCTCGGCCAGGTCGCTATTCTCGCCGTCAGCGGCATCCTGAGCTTTCTCGCGTTCACCGGGATGGCGTTGACTCTCGAGCCGGCGCCGGGTGCGGCGGTTGCGCTTGCGGCAGCCGCGGGACTCTTCACACCTCCGCTCGAACCGGCGCTTCGTTCACTGTGGCCGCGTCTGGTGAGCCCCGGCGCCCCATTGAAAGCGGCCTTCAGCTTGGATGCTGGCGCTCAAGAGATCATCTTCATCGTCGGCCCTCTGCTGACCGTCGCCGGCATCGCCGTGTTCGGTGCAGTCGGCAACCTGCTGTTTGCGGGCGCGCTCGGTCTGATCGGCGCACTCGCCTTCATCGTCAACCCCGCCCCGCGAGCTGCCTCGAGAAAGCGACACAGCGATGTCGGCTCACCCGGCGGCGCTCGGTCGCCCATTCTCATGCCCGCCGTCATGCGAGTCGCCGCATTCACATTCGGCATCGGTGTTCCCGTCGGGGCCCTCACTATCGTTGCGACCGCCTCAGAGGCGGCTCGGGCCGACCCCGGGCTGGCAGGGTGGATTCTTGCCGTGAACGCCGTCGGTGCTCTGATCGGCGCAACCGTTGTCGGCATCCGGCCCCTCGGCTCCACACCAGAGCGCCTGCTCGCCCTCTGCGGCGTGCTTCTCGCTGTCGGATATCTGCCACTCGCCATCACCTCTCTTCCGACCTGGGCGTACGTCGTCGCGGCGGGCATCGCCGGGCTGATGCTTCCTCCGACGCTCGGTCAGGTCTTCGAGCGCATCTCGCAGTTGAGCCCGGCCGCTGTTCTCACCGAGGCGAACGGCTGGGTCGTCAGCGCCATGACGCTCGGAGTCGGCGCTGGCACGCTCGTGGCAGGCGTCATCGTCGGCGCGTCGGGAACAGCGGTGGTGGTCTGGATCGTTCTCGGGGCCTCCACGCTCACGGCGCTGCTGTCGCTGATCGCCCTGCCGAGCAGGCCACTCCCAGCCCGCTGACGTCGCGGGTAGGACAGTCGGATTTCACAACCAGCCATCACTGCATTGTGTGCATATAATACAAACATGCTTATTCGATTGAGAGAAGGGTCATCGGCATCGTTTGCCGAGCAGGTTGCGTCTCAAATTCGGCAGGGTGTGGCACGCGGTGAGATCAGAGTCGGTGAAAAGCTCCCGTCTGCGCGCGAACTCGCGGCGTCGTTGAACGTGAACATGCACACCGTGCTTCGCGCGTACGACTCCCTTCGGGAGGCGGGCGTGATCGAGCTCGGTCGCGGCCGCGGGGCGACAGTCGTCAGCGGCGACGCACCGGGCATCAGAAGCGTTCTCGACTCAGCGGCAGCCATCGTTGCAGATGCCGCTGCCGCGGGTATCACTGCCCGCGAGCTGTCTTGGCTGATCAAAGGAATGGCATGACCGCGACGCCCGCCAGAAACTCGATGCCGCTCCTGAGGCGGTCAGCCGCAAGTGCTGTCGCGTGCCTGCCGATTGCCGCACTCCTCGTCACAGGCTTGCTGCTTCAGCCGGTTTTGGGTTCGGAGATGGCGATTCATTGGTCTGGCGACGCCTCTGCGCCCGATGGGCTCTCTGCCACCTGGGAATTGTTCTGGGCATTCGCGGGCATCACCCTGGCTCTCACGCTTGGCACGATCGCGCTGATCATGGCGGGCCCACACTTCCGTTCCGGCCGGTTATCGGCCATGATCACGTCGCTCACTGGCGGGATTCTGGCGACGGCATGGATCGCCTCGGCGTGGGCGACCGTCGATGCACCAGCCCCAGCCGAGGCTAGTCTGGGCGCGCGACCCATCATTTTGGCCGCCGCTGCTGTCGTCGCGGCTCTCGTCTTCCTCCTGACACCCCCGGGGGCCTCTCGTGCGATCGAGGGCGAGTCAGAAACTGACGCGCTCGAATTAGCGCCCGGGGAACGCGTGGCGTGGTCCACACGAATCAGTAGCCCTCTCTTCACGATCATCGCGGTAGCCCTGGTCGCGCTTGCCTCGCTCTGCGCGATCGTGGGCGCGACATCGAACACAGGCGGGATGCTCGTCGGAGTCGTCACGTTCGGCATAGCCGCACTCTCCACGCTCGCCCTCACACCGGTGCAGCTGACCGTAGATCACCGAGGCATTCGCCTCACTTCCGTCATTCTCCGCATCCCTCTTGTCAGGGTAGGCCTGGCCAGCATCGAGAACGTCACCACAGACACCATCGAACCGGGGCAATGGGGCGGCTGGGGGTACCGGATCTCCGGCAGTGGGCGGGCCTATATCACCCGACGAGGACCGGGCATTATCATCTATCGGCACAACGCGTCACCGATCGCCATCACCGTTCCCGACCCTCAGCAGGCGGCCGCGACGGCAAACGCGCTCACCCCGACTGCATAACGCGCACTCTGAATCAGTCGCGAGCGTTGAGGCTCGCCTCAGAGGGTCCAGGAGCCCGTCGACTCGCGCGGCACGACCCGCACAGAACCGAGCCGCACGCCACGAGCTGACGTTCCACCAATCGCACGAACGAGTTGCTGCGCCGCCGACCGCCCGAGTTGCTGAAGGTTCATCTCGACACTGGTCAACGGCGGCCGGGCTTCTTCGGCCAGCACGTCCCAATTATCGAAGCCCATCACCGCGACATCGTCGGGCACTGACAGCGCGCTCTCCCGCAATTGGTCGAGAGCGCCGCGGGCGAGCTGGTCGCTACCGCAGAGCAGCGCGTCGAATCGTTCACCGGATTCGACGAGAGACTCGGTGCACCGACGCCCCCACCGTTCGCCCCACGGGCCGAACAGCCCGGTGCCGCCGACGAGCGACAGGCCTTCTTCGCGCATCCGTTCGGCGGCGCCGGCGACCCGATCGCGGGCGGCCGTGTACGACGGGTCGCCGTTGATGAAAGCGATTCGGCGGCGCCCTCGCGAGAGGAGGTGCTCGACAGCCTGCCGGCCGGCATCGTGATTGTCGGGCGTGAACGAGAGATCTTCGGGGTCTTCAGAGGGGGCGTAGACGTAGACGACGGGTATCGACAATCCGGCGGTGATGGATGGCCGGGGGTTCGTGGTTCGACCGACGACCAGTAACCCGTCGACCCGTTTCGCCAGCAGCATGTTGAGTTGGTGGTTCTCACGAATGGAGTCGCTGCGGGCATCCGCCAGCAAGACGGAGGTCGACCCGGCTCCGAATGCATCTTCGGCACCGAGCAAGACCGGCAGAACGAAACGATTGTCGAGGTCTTGTGTGAGCATGCCGATGGTGCCGGTGGTGGCTGAGTTGAGGGCTTTGGCGAAGGGGTTCGGGGTGAACGAGAGCGCGGCCGCGGCGTCGAGCACCTTCTGCCTGGTCTCGGCTCGCACCTGGCTGACACCGTTGATCGCCTTCGATGCCGTGGCCAACGAGACGCCGGCGAGCTCGGCGACATCGGTCAGCGTCGTCGCGCCTTTTCCCCGCTTGCGAGCGTCCATCGCCTACCCACCTGATTCTTCCGAAAGCCTAGGTAGATTGTTACACGCACTGTGTCTCGACTTTGCGCTTGACGTGCCGGAATCTGGCCCTTAGGGTAATGACCGAAAGTACTTTCGGTGTTTTCGGTATTGGTTACCTGCACCAGTAAGACCACGTCACATTCAGAGAGGAATATCGTGATCAGTTCACTCAAGAGGGCGCGCCTTGTCGGGGCCGCCGTTCTCGCCGTCACCGCCGTAGCGGGTCTGGCGGCCTGCTCATCCGGCGGCACCGCGACAGGCACGTCATCAAGTGCCGCGGGCGGCACCTACACATTCTGGGATCCGTACCCCCAGTTCGATGCGACCTCCGACTGGTCGAAGCTCGTCACCAAGTGCGGCACCGATGCCGGTGTCACCATGGAGCGCACCGGGTACGACACGTCTGATCTGACCAGCAAAGCTCTTCTCGCCGGCCAGCAGGGCAACTCCCCCGACGTACTGCTCATCGACAACCCCGTCGTTTCGACACTGGCCACCGCGGGCATCCTGAGCACCACCAAAGACCTCGGGCTCGACACGAGCAACTTCGCCGCGAACATCCTCGCTGCCGGGCAGAGCAACGGCGACACCTTCGGCGTACCCATTGGAGCGAACACGCTCGCCCTTTACTACAACAAGAGCATTCTCTCTGCGGCCGGCGTAGACATCGCTAGTGTCACGAACTGGGATTCGCTGAACGCAGCGCTCGCCAAGGTCAAGGCCACCGGCAAGCAGGGCATCACCTTCGCCGGCATCGGCACCGAAGAGGGTAGCTTTCAGTTTCTGCCCTGGTTCTGGGGGTCGGGAGCGAAACTCACCGATCTGAGTTCGACTCAGGCCGTCGCGGCTGCCACGCTGTGGACGAACTGGGTGAAAGAGGGCTACGCGCCGAACTCGGTGATCAACAACACGCAGACCACGAGCTGGCAGGAGTTCTTGGCCGGTAACACCGCGTTCAGCGAGAACGGCACCTGGCAGCTCGCCGGGGCCGACAAGTCGGGGCTGAGCTACGGTGTCATTCCGATTCCCGCACAGACCGGTGGATCGGCGGCTGCACCGACCGGCGGCGAATTCGTCACCGCACCGGTGCAGAAAGATTCGTCGCGCTATGCCACCACCGAGAAGATCATCTCGTGCCTGACCAGTGACGCGAACCTGCTCACGACCGACACCACCCTGTCGTACGTCGCACCCATCGCCACGGTTCAGAAGCAGCAGGTCGCCGCGAACCCCGAACTCGCTCCGTGGGTCGCTGCCGTCGCTGCCGCAAAGGGCCGCACGAGTGACAACCTGGGCACGAAATACCCGCTCATCTCGCAGCAGATGTGGGGCGGCTTTCAGAACGCGATGTCGGGCAGCCAATCGCCGACTGACGCAATGAAGGCGGCACAGACGGCGGCCGCCTCGGCGACCCAGTAACGACTGATTCGGTCATTGGCACACCCCGCAGTACGCAGCAGACGACGAGCTAGGAAACCGTTATGACGATCACACAGAAAACCGGCGCCTCGTCTGCGCATCCGGCCGGCGAGGCGACACCCCCTGTCGCCTCGCCGGGCTTCCCGGTCGACGAGAACTCGCCGCAGCGCCGAAAGGTGCGCTCCTCCCAGTGGGTGGCGTGGGCGTTTCTCGCGCCAGTGGTCATCTACCTGGCGCTGTTCTACGTTGTTCCTCTTTATAAGAACATCGATCTGAGCATTCGTGACTACACGGTTCGCTCGTTCGTGCAGGGCAACGCCCCGTTCACCGGGCTCGACAACTACGTCAAGGTCTTCAACGACCCCACGTTCTGGCCGGCCATCTTTCACACCGGCTTCTTCGTGCTGGTCTCGATTCTCTTCCAGTTCACCATCGGCATGGCGCTGGCTGTGTTCTTCTACAACAAGTTCCGACTCTCCGGCACGTTGCGAGCGCTGTTCCTGGTGCCGTGGCTGCTGCCACTCATTGTCTCGGCTTCGACCTGGTCGTGGATGCTCAACAGCGACTCGGGCATCGTGAACTCCGTTCTGCAGGCGTTCGGTATCGGCAGCATCAACTGGTTGACCTCGCCGGGCTGGGCCCTCATCTCCGTCACGATCGCCAACATCTGGATCGGTATTCCGTTCAACCTCGTGATTCTCTACTCGGGCCTGCAGAACATCTCTGCCGACCTCTACGAGGCCGCGTCGCTCGACGGCGCGAACGCCTGGCAGAAGTTCTGGCGCATCACCTTTCCGCTTCTTCGGCCCGTCTCAGCGATCACCATCCTGCTCGGACTGGTCTACACGCTGAAGGTCTTCGACATCATCTGGATCATGACCAAAGGCGGCCCCGCCAACTCATCGACCACCCTCTCCACCTGGTCGTACCAGCTCGGCTTCGGCTCGACCCTGCCCCGCTTCGGGCCAGCGGCCGCTGTCGGCAACATTCTCATCATCGTGGCCCTCATCTTCGGGTTGCTCTACATCCTCATGCAACGAAGGGAAGCCCGTCGATGACCACGTTCGCCACCCCCTCGCGCGCCGCACTCACGGCCGCCGGCGCATCGGCATCCAAGGCCCGGCGCCCGCGCAAGACCTGGTACATCACCCTGATCGGCGTCGTACTGACCGCTGTCATGCTGTTCCCGATCTACTGGATGATCAACGTCTCACTGACGAAGACCACCGACATGCGTAAGAGCCCGCCCAACTGGTTTCCCATCGACCCCACGTTCTCGGGCTACCAGGCCGTCGTCTCACAGCAGCTGCCCTACCTTGCCACGAGCCTGATCGTGGGCCTCGGCACCGTGATCGTGACCCTGGTGCTCTCGGCACCGGCCGGTTACGCGCTGGCCAAGCTCCGACCGCGCGGCGGCGGAGCGCTCAGCTTCGTGTTTCTGATCTCGCAGATGATTCCGGGCATCATCATGGCAATGGGGTTCTACGCGATCTACCTCAACCTGGGCATCCTGAACTCCCTACCCGGGCTGATCATCGCAGACTCGACCATCGCCGTGCCGTTCGGCGTGCTCCTTTTCACCGCGTTCATGTCGGCGATTCCCGACGAACTCATGTCGGCCGCAAAGATCGACGGTGCCAGCAGCTGGCGAACGTTCGTCTCGATCGTTCTGCCGATCAGCCGCAACTCCATCGTCACGGTGTCGCTGTTCGCCTTCTTGTGGGCCTGGTCAGACTTCATCTTCGCCTCGACACTCGACGGCGGCGGCAAGATCCAGCCCATCACCCTGGGCATCTACAAATACATCGGCAACAACAACCAGGAATGGAACTCGATCATGGCCACCGCCGTCGTCGCCTCGATTCCGGCCGCGGTACTGCTCATTGTTGCCCAACGATATGTTGCCGCCGGTGTGACCGCCGGCGCGGTCAAGGACTGACCATGGTGAGCTACCTTCCCTCGCCCACTTCGCTCGAGGTGCGGCACGGGCACGAAGTGCTGCGCATCGAAGCATGGGGCACCGACAGCGCACGCGTGCGCGCGGCGCTCTACCGCCTGCCCAGCTCGAGCGTGGGCGCCCTCGACGTCGAGGCACCACCCACTGTAAACGGGAGCGTCGTGGTAGAAACGACGTCTCGCGGAGCACGGCTCGTCAACGGCGAGCTCACCGTGACAGTGACGTTCGACGAGGCCGAGCCCTACCCCGAGCCGCAGCTGACGTTCACCCGCACCTCCACCGGCGCTGAACTGCTGGCCGAGAGCCGCGAGCACTTCTGGCAGCCCGGCGCCCGGGTGTTTCTCGGCAACGGCTCCGGTGCCTACGAGATTCATCAGCAGTTCGCGGCCTACCCCGGCGAGAAGCTCTTCGGGATGGGCCAGCGCACCCACGGCCGGCTCAACATCAAAGGTCTGTCGCTCGACCTCGTGCAACGCAACGCCGAGGTGAACATCCCGTTCGTGCTCTCTGACCGCGGCTACGGCCTGCTGTGGAACATGCCCGCCGTCGGCCGCGTCGAATTCGCCGAGAACGTCACCCGGTGGCAGGTGAACCAGGCCCGCGAGATCGACTACTGGATCACCGCTGCGCCCACCCCCGCCGCCATTCTCGGGCGCTACGCCGACGCTACCGGGCACACCCCCGAGCTACCAGAGTGGGCGAGTGGCTTCTGGCAGTCGAAGCTGCGCTACCGAACCCAGGATGAACTGCTCACTGTCGCCCGCGAACACACCAGGCTCGGCCTGCCGCTCTCGGTGATCGTCGCCGACTTCTTTCACTGGTCGGCCATGGGCGACTACCGCTTCGACGAAACGGAGTGGCCCGACGTACCCGCCATGGTCGCCGAACTCGCCTCCCTCGGCGTGCACCTCATGGTGTCGATCTGGCCCACCATCTCGCCACTGTCGGAGAACTTCGCCGACTACCGCGACCGCGGTCTTCTGGTGGGAACCGACCAGGGCGTGGAGTTTCTGCAGTCCATCCAAGACAAAGGCATGGCCACACCGATGCCCGTGGGCTTCTACGATCCGTCGAACCCCGAGACACGCGAGTACGTGTGGGGGCTGGTCTCTCAGAACTACCTCGACGCGGGCATCCGGGTGTTCTGGCTCGATGCCTCTGAGCCCGAGCTGAACCCCGCACATCCGGCGAACATGCACCTGTACGCGGGGCCAGGGGCCGAAGTGGCCAACATCTATCCGCGTGACAACGCGCGGCTGTTCGCCGAGGGAATGGCCGCGGCCGGGCAGCAGCCCACCGTACTGCTGTGCCGTTCGGCGTGGGCGGGCTCACAGAAGTACGGCGCCGCTGTCTGGTCGGGCGACATTCCGGCAACGTGGGGCTCGCTCGACGAGCAGGTGCGTGCCGGGCTGAACATCGCCATCTCGGGTATTCCGTGGTGGACCACCGACATCGGCGGCTTTCACGGCGGCAACGCAAGCGACCCGGCGTATCAAGAACTCGTCACGCGCTGGTTTCAGTACGGCGTCTTCTGCCCGCTGTTTCGCCTGCACGGCGACCGCGAGCCGCGCACGCCCACGGGCTACGCCATGACCGGCGGACCGAACGAGGTGTGGTCGTTCGGTGACGAGACCTTCGCACTGCTGCGTGAGGTGCTCGAGCTGCGCGAGCGGCTACGGCCCTACATTCACGACCAGATGCGCCTCGCGGCGGCCACCGGTCTGCCTCCCATGAGGCCCCTGTTCGTCGACTACCCCGACGACCCGGGCGCCTGGATGATCGACGATCAGTTTCTCTTCGGCCCCGACATTCTCGTCTGCCCGGTCACCGCGCCAGGCATTACAGAACGGTCGGTGTACCTGCCGGGCACCCCGGGCAGCGGCCGCTGGATCGACGCGTACACGGGCGCCTCGCTCGCCCCGGGCCAGAGCATCACGGCCGAGGCTCCCCTGTCTCACATTCCCATCTACCTCCGAGAAGAAGCCCAGGTGTCTCTTGCCACATGATCTCGCGCTGTCACCCGAGACCGACTTCGACGGCGTTCCCGACGGCACACCCGACCGCTCCACCCGAGGCGGCCCTGTGGCGCCGAGCCATTCGCGCCTTCGCCCGCTCGGCCCCGACGAAATCGCCATCGACGGCGGCTTCTGGGGTGAACGCCAGAGCCTGAACGCCGACGTCATTCTGGCGCACTGCGAGACCTGGATGGAACGCATCGGCTGGATCTCGAACTTCGACAAAGTGGCCGACGGCATCATCGGCGGCAACCACGCAGGCATCGAGTTCGTCGACTCCGAGATCTACAAGCTGCTCGAGGCGATGGCCTGGGAGCTCGCCCGTCGGGCCGACGCCAGTCTCGAGGCCCGCTACCGGGCGCTCGTGGCGCGGGTCGCGGCGGCGCAAGACGACGACGGATACCTCAACACGAGCTTCGGTCACCCGGGTCAACCCCTCCGCTACTCGAACCTCGAGTGGGGGCACGAGTTGTACTGCGCCGGGCACCTCCTTCAAGCGGCGGTGGCCAGAATCCGAGGCGGGTACCCCAACGATGAGATCGTGCGGGTCGCCAGAAGGGCTGCCGACCACGTCTACCGCGAGTTCGGCCCCGACGGGCGCATTGCTCTCTGCGGGCATCCGGAGATCGAGGTAGCCCTCGCCGAGTTCTCACGGGCCACGGGCGAGGCACGCTACCTCGACATGGCGCAGTTGTTCGTCGAACGACGCGGCAACGGGATGCTCGCGACCACCATTCTCTTCGGCCACGAGTATTTTCAAGACGACATGCCCGTGCGCGACGCTACTGTACTGCGCGGGCACGCCGTTCGGGCGTTGTACCTCGCCAGCGGGGCTCTCGACGTAGCCACAGAGACGCACGACCGCCAGCTCGCCGATGCCATTGCGCTGCAGTGGAAGAACACCGTCTCGCGCCGCACCTACATCACGGGCGGAATGGGGTCGCACCACCAAGACGAGGCTTTCGGCGACGACTACGAGTTGCCGGCCGACCGGGCGTACTCGGAGACGTGCGCCGGAATCGGCTCTGTGATGCTCAGTTGGCGATTGCTGCTCGAGACCGGCGAGAGCGCCTATGCCGACCTCATCGAGCGCACACTGCTGAACAACATCCTCGCGTCGCCACGGGAAGACGGCCGGGCGTTCTACTACACCAACACGCTGCAACAGCGAACCGAAGGCACTGAGCCGAGTGAAGAAGCGCTCAGCGAGCGCGCCGAGGCCAGTCTGCGCGCTCCGTGGTTCGAGGTCTCGTGCTGCCCGACCAACGTGGCCCGCACGTTGGCAAGCGTGGGGTTGTACTTCGCCACAGCCGACGACCACGGCGTTCAGCTGCACCAGTTCGGCGACTACTCGGTGAAGACGACGCTGCCCGACGGGCGCGTCGTGGCGTTGCACGTCGAATCGGGGTACCCGTTCGACGGAGCCGTGCGGGTCACCGTGCAGAGCGATGTCGACGCGACGGTCACACTGCGCATACCGCGTTGGGCTCGGGGGGCGGCGACCGCCAGCATCGGGGGTGTGCACCTCGCTGCCGATGGTACCGAACTGATCGTGGCACGCCAGTTCACGGCGGGCGACTGCATCGAACTCCGCTTGCCGATGCAGCCTCGCATCGTGCACCCGCATCCCAGAATCGATGCCGCTCGCGGTACCGTCGCGGTCGAGCGCGGCCCGCTCGTGCTCGTACTGGAGTCACCCGACCTGCCCGCCGGGTTCAGCACAGAGACGGTCGAGATCGACCCCGATGTTCCGCTCGTACTGACGGCAAACGGCGCACAAGCCGCGATACGCCTCCGCGTAGACCACAGCGATGCTCTGTGGCCGTACGCTCAGTCCACGAGGCGTCAGACCGATCGCGACTCATCCCGACTCGCCAGCGCCGAGCTGACGCCATACTTCGCCTGGGCGAACCGAGGGCCGTCGACAATGCGCGTCTGGCTGCCTCTTGCGCCCGCGTCTGGCAGGTAGTCTGCCGTTCGCCGGTCTGGCTACAGCCGGGAGAATCTAGTCTGTGTCTTGTGAGTATTTCGAAAGAACAGCGCCATCAGGCAATATTGGAGATCCTTCAGGGGTCAGGCTCCTCGAGCGTCACTGAGCTCGGTGCGAGCCTCGGGGTCGCCGAGATGACGATTCGTCGTGATCTTGAAACGCTCGAGGGCAGAGGTGTCCTCCGGCGTTTCCATGGCGGGGCCAAGCTTTCGGCGGGAAGCAGTTACGAACCCCCTTTCGGGGTGCGTGAGCACACGAACGTCGCGCACAAACGCGCCATCGCAGAAGCGGTCGCCGAAACCATCGACGACGGCGAAACCATTCTTCTCGACGGCGGGAGTACCGGAATCGCGATAGCCGAAGCACTCGGCGACCGAGCGATCACCATCTGCCCCCTGTCGCTGCGCGTGGCATGGGCTCTGAATCGCTCGACCAGCGTGACACTGATGCTCCCGCCGGGCCGCATCAGGGCAGGCGAGCTCAGCATCAGCGGTCCAGACACCATCGACTACCTCAAACGACACCACTTCGACCGCTACCTCCTCACGGCGAGCGCCTTCTCGCCGCTTCAAGGATTCACGGAATGGAACACCGACGACGCCGGCATCAAGCGAGCTGCGCTCGAGAGCGCCGGGGAGGTCATTGCGTGCGTCGACTCGAGCAAGTTCGGCCGGGTGGGTTTTGTGGAGATCTGCAGAATCGACACCCCCGACCTGATCATCGTCGACGGGGGCCTCGACGAGCGTTCCCTCGACGCACTCACCGTTTCGTCGCGACGCGTGCAGCTCACCGGTTGACGAAAATCTTCTTCGGTTTATATGAACACTGATATGTTCATTCGCACTATTTATGTGTTACTTTGGTTCCGCTGGCAACGATGCCCCAACGACCGGAGAAGCGCATGACGTCTGAAAAAACGTACCCTGGCGTGTCGACAGACACCCTCAGCACAACTTTGAGCACCGGCACCATCGGCTTGGGCGGGGCGCTCATGCAAGCGATCGCCCAGATCTCACCCACGCTCGGAATCTTCTACACGATCGCGTTCACCACGACCCAGGCGGGTAAAACCGCGCCGCTGACCTACCTGGCTGCGTTTCTCATCTGCCTCACCCTCGCAGCACCCCTGGTCGGGCTGGCCCGCCATCTTCCCTCTGCCGGAGGCTTCTACACGTACGTGTCAGCGGGCATCGGCCCCAAAGCCGGGTTCATGACCGGCTGGTTGTACGGCATCTCGGTCTCGGTCGTGCCGGCCGCTCTCGCCGCCTTCACCGGAGCGGTTCTGCAAGACGAGCTCTCCGCCAAATATGGCATCGGTATTCCGTGGTGGGTCTACTCCAGCATCATTCTGCTCATCTGCTTCGCCTGCGCCTATCGAGGTATCGCCATCTCTGTGCGATTCCTCGTCGTCATGACCTGCTTCGAGATGATCGTCGGATTGGGGCTCGCACTCACCGGAATCTTCAACCCCGGCCCTGGCGGCGTGAATGTATCAGGATTCAATCCCGCCAACATCACCAACTCCAGCGGATTCTTTCTCGCGGTCGTGCTCTCCATCTTCGCCTTCACCGGGTTCGAGAGTGCCGCCGCCGTGGGCGAGGAATCACGCGACCCCAAGCGCATCATCCCGAAGGCCATCATCGGTTCCCTCGTGTTGATCGGCATCTTCTACGTCGTCACCGCCTGGGGCCTGCAGATCGGGTGGGGAACGGACGATCTCGACTCCCTCGCGAACTCGCCGACGGCGCCAGCGTTCGTTCTCTCCGACCGGCTGTGGAACGGGGCATCCATCATTGTTCTGATTGCACTGGTCAACTCTGGGCTCGGTGTCTGCATCGCCTGCACCACGAGCGCCACCCGCACCCTCTATGGCATCGCCCGCACCGACGCACTCCCTGGGTTTCTCACCAAGACGCACCCCGTGCACCGCACGCCCGTCGCCGCCGTACTCGCCCAGTCTGCCCTCGCACTCATCGTCTGCATCGGACTCGGGCTGCTACTCGGCCCATACAACCTGTTCAACACGCTCGGAACAACCGGCACCTTCATCTACATCCCCATCTTCATCATGATGAACATCGCCGCGTTCCGCTTCTTCCGCACCCGGGTGAGAGCGGAATTCAGCATCTGGGCCCACGTCGTCGCACCGATCATCTCGACGGCCGCGCTGATCGTCATCGGCTACAACAGCATCGTGCCGCTGCCCGATTACCCCGTTCTCCTCGCACCCTTCATCGCAGGGCTCTACGTGCTCGTCGGCCTGATCATCCTCTTCGGCCGCAACCTCCGACCAGGCAAGCGGGAGTGGATGAAGCACGCCGGGGAACTCCCCGACATCAGTTGACATGCCCTTCCGTCGACACGCGGCGGCCACAGCAGGCGCCCCTCCGGCAGACATTGTGAAAACCATCCACACACCCAGATTGGCGAAGACCGCGACCTCACCCATACCCCACCCCAGACCGTCTCTACCCGACCGGGTCGATACCCTTGTCATCGGCGGCGGCACGGGCGGGGCCGCCCTCGTGGGCCTGCTCGCCGCACACAGCGATGAGAGCATCCTTCTGCTCGAGGCGGGGCCAGACTATGGAGCCGCTGCAGACGCAGGATGGCCCGCTGACGTTCTCGATGCCCGGGCGATCCCCTTGTCTCACGACTACGACCTCACCACAACCTCCTCAGCCGGAGACACCACACTCGATCTACCCCGCGCACGCGTGCTCGGAGGCTGCTCCTCCCACAACGGGTGCACGGCCTCCATCGGCGCCGCAGAAGACTACGACGACTGGGCTCGCCGCGGAAACCCCGGCTGGGAAGCAGAACAGGTACTGCCGCTACTCGAATGGGCTCGAGCGCGTTTTCGCGTGCGCCGGTACACCATGACCGAACTCACCGAACCACAACGCGCCTTCGTCGACGCCGGAATCGCCGGCGGCCTGCCCTTCGCAGACGACCTCGACGACATCGGGGCTGCAGAGGGAATCGGCCCCATGCCGGTCAACATCGTCGACGGCGTCAGGTGGAACTCGGCCTTCGCCTTTCTCGACGCCGTTCGCGAACGCCCCAACCTGACCATCGCTGGGAACACCGCTGCGGAACGTATCGATGTTTGCGACGGCGTCGCCGTCGGGGCGTGGGTGAGAACACCAGACGGTGAAACGCATCACATCACTGCCAACCGTGTCGTGATAGCCGCTGGCGCCTACCACTCGCCGGCGCTTCTCCTCCGATCTGGAATCGGGCCCGCCGGGGAGCTCGCCGAGCTGGGAATCGAGGTCGTCTCCGACGTACCGGGTGTGGGAAAGCACCTTCTCGACCACGCCTGCGTCGCACTTGACTTCGCAGGCCGGCCAGGGCTCGTGCACGACCTCGAAACGCTGCCCTGGTTCCCCGATGAGCAGACCGTCGGCCGCAAGAAGTCCTCCGTCTGCGATGACGGGCCGTACGACATCCACGTGTTCATGGTCGCCGGGTCGAACAGCGGGCACCCTGGCCTGCCGCCGATCTCTCTCTACGGCGGCGCCATGCGTGCCCGCTCCGAAGGAACCGTGACCCTGGGCAGCGACCTCGACGTCACTCGCCCCGTCATCGATCACCGCTACGGAACAGACCCCGAGGGCTACGACCGTCAGGTGCTCGGCGAAGCACTCGACCTCCTCACCACCATGGCGGCAGAACCCGCCCTCGCAGCGATTCTCGGCGAACCCGTGCCACGCGCGCATCGCCCGCTCGACGACATCGTCAACTACTGCCACCCGGCGGGAAGCTGCAAAATGGGGCCGGCCACCGATCCGGCCGCGGTGGTCGACTCCACCGGCGCCGTGAGAGGGGTGACCGGGCTCTACGTCGCTGATGCGTCGATCATGCCCGCAATCAGTCGCGGCAACATCAACCTCCCCACGGCGATGATCGGGGCGAACATCGCCGTTCAACTCCTCGGAACAACCCCCGCCGATGCTCTGTCAGCGTTCTCGCACACCCTCTGAAAGGCACCACCAGTCATGACCGCCAACACACCATTCGAGGCAGACATCGAAGCTCAGCCCGATGCGCTCCGCGCCCTGGCTGGGGCAGCGACTCCGTCCGGTCTCCGCGAACTCGACCCCCAGTCCTTCAGCCGGATCGTATTCACCGGCATGGGCAGCTCCCACTTCGTCGGCATCCCCACCTGGCGAAATCTGACGGCCAAGGGACGGCCGGCCTGGGCGATCGACACCGGCCAGCTGCTCGACACCCCGGGGCTCCTCACACCCGACACGCTGCTCGTCATCACGTCACAATCCGGTGCCAGCGGTGAGGTCGTCGCCCTCCTCGACCGGCTCGAGGAAGACCCCGCCCGCCCCAGAACGATCGTCGGAATCACGGCCGACAGCAACAGCCCGCTGGCCGAAACTGCGGAGCTCTTCCTCCCGCTGCACTCCGGCCCCGAGGCCACCGTGAGCACAAAGAGCTACCTCAACTCCCTCGTCGTTCACGCCCAGCTCGCCGCCGCGCTCAACGGCCGCAACGTCTCGGCCGTCAACCACGAGGCAGACCGTCTGGCCGGCATTGTCACCCGACTGCTGACGAGCACCGACACGGCCGAAACCGCAGCCACGACACTCGATGGTGAACGACCTCGGGTCGCCGCTGTCGGGTGGCGAGACGATGCAGCGACAGCCCTGTTCGCCGGTCTGATAACCAAAGAGTCGTCTAAAGTGGCAATCGAGGGGCACATCGGCGGCCAGTTCCGGCACGGACCCTTCGAGCTCGCTGGGCCCGGCCTCACCGTCTTTCTGTACGGCGCTCACGCGGCATCCGATGACGGATCGATCGCCCGG
Organism: Subtercola vilae; assembly: GCF_004923255.1. Taxonomy (GTDB): domain Bacteria; phylum Actinomycetota; class Actinomycetes; order Actinomycetales; family Microbacteriaceae; genus Subtercola; species Subtercola vilae. The sequence continues at coordinate 127,547 of NZ_QYRT01000004.1, forward strand.
CTCGCATCCGACCTCGCCGCCACCGGCGCCCATGCCGTGCTGATCGGCGACATGGTTCTGGCGGGAACGACAACCATTCGAGCTAGTGCATCAACTTCGCTCGAAGGGCTCGTCACCGGGTCGATCGTTGCCCAGCTGATAGCACGAGACCTTGCCCTCGAGAACGGGGTGGTACCCGGCGCCTTCGCCTACGGCAGCAAGGTGACGACAGCCCTGTGAGCGACGTGACCGTGGGCATCGACATCGGCGGAACCGCTACCCGCATCGTCGTCGTACGCGGCACCCAGATCGTGGCTTCGACCATCGTCTCGACGCCGACGGTCAGAAACGATGCCCTGCCCACCCTGCTCTCGAGCATCCGCGCAGTGATGGCATCGGCGCCCGGCGCTGAGGGTGAAATGAGCAGGGTCGGCATCGGCGCCAGCGGCCCCATTCTGGCGGGCGGCGTCATCGACAACCCAGAATCTCTACCCGCCCTCTCGGGTTGGAACTTCGTCGACCGACTCGGTGAACTTCTGGGAGTCGACTGCCGCATCGACAATGACGCGGTCACTGCTGCTCTCGCGGAAGTGACCGTCGGCGCTGGCCGGTTAGACACTGGAGTTCTCGTCATGACCCTCGGAACAGGCGTGGGCGTCGCACTGATGCGGAGCGGCATACCCTTTCGCGGTGCCGACGGCGTGCATCCGGAAGCCGGGCACATCACCGTCGACGCACCAAGTTCACCCTGCTATTGCGGACGACGACACTGCCTCGAGCAGACCGCCTCTCGCACGGCCCTGCAACGCCTCGCCACGCATGCCGGATTTCCCGCCGATCTCGAAGTTCTGGCCCACGCGGCCAGCGAAGGCGACCCGGGCGCTCAACGTGTTTTTCTCGAGTACGGAACCAGAATCGGCGAGGGCCTCGGTGAACTCTGCACCCAGCATCGGCCAACGATCGTCGTGTTGGGCGGAAGCGCCGCCACGTACCTCCCCCACTTTCGGTCGGGAGTGGAAGGCGCCTTGGCCGCTCTTACCTCAGCCCCCGTTCCCGCTCTTCGGCAGACCGCTCTCGGTGACCTGGGCGGTGCCCTCGGGGCCGCGCTGCTCTGGCAGTGAGACGACCTTGGCGCCGTCACACCTTGGCGCCGTCACACCTTGGCAGTGGGCGCGCGAGTCGCGAGCGCGCGGGCAAAGATCACGACGAGGAGTCCCGCAAGCGGAACGAGGAGCAGCCCGAAGCGCAGCGACGAGGCGTCTGCGATCGCGCCCACGACCGGCGGTGAGACTAAGAATCCGAGCCGAAGCAGCCAGCCGACGATGGTGAGACCAGAGCCGGGCTTGAAGCCGGGCAACTCGTCTGCCGCCTGCATCGCACCCGGGATGAGTGTTGCGACGCCGAAGCCGGCCAGGCCGAACCCCACGATCGTGCCCGGGATGCTCGGAAAAGCGAGCGCAGCACCCATCCCGACAAGTACGAGAAGACCGCCGAGCCGGGCGATGGCGCGCTGGCCGAAACGGTCGACCATGCGATCCCCGAGCATCCGCCCCACGAACTGCATGCCCTGCAACGAGATGAAGCCAAGCCCTGCGACGAAGGCGGTTGCCCCAACGACGTTCGAGAGATAGATGGCAGACCACGAGCTGCCGGCGTCTTCGACGATCGCACCGCCCGAGGCAATGACGACGAGGGCAAGCAGAAACGCGTAGCGGGCGACGAGGCCGGCCGCCTTCAGCGCAGGCGCGCGCACGCCGGCCAGGCGATCTGTCGCGGGTTCCGGCCGGGCCGGCGAGGGTGAGTCGAGGGTCGGCTCCGGCCCGCGGAGAAGCCAGCGATAGGAGAGGAGAGCGGCGACACTGAAGATGATCGCAGAGGCGGTCAGATGGGTGAGAAGGGGAATTCCCAGGGCGGCGGCAGCCGCACCCATTGCTCCGCCCGTCACCGCGCCGAGAGACCAGACCGCGTGGAACGAATTGATGATCGAGCGCTTGTAGAGGCGCTGCACCCGGAGCCCGTGCGAATTCTGGGCGACGTCTGTAATGGCATCCATGGCCCCCGCCAGGAAAAGCGCGAACGCCAGTACGAACCAGCCCGATGCGGCACCGGCCAGGAGGAGCCCCAGCGCGGTCACGATCGTCGACGCGATAGCGACGCGTGAGGAGCGAAAGCGGCGGATGAGAAGACCTGCGCTGAGACCGACCAGCAGCGCACCCAGCGGGTAGGCCGCGACGGCAGCGCCGAAAGCCGTATTCGTCAGATCGAGCTCGGCCTTGATCTCGGGGTAGCGGGGCAGCAGATTCGCGATCAACGCACCGTTTGTGAAGAACAGCACACCGACCGCAAACCGCGCCCGTGCTGCGCTGCGCTGATCGGAGGCCACTGAGGCAGAGGCGAGGGGAAGAGGCACGGCGGCTCCGATCAACGGTAGGCATAAACCGTGAACGTTCACGATTTGTGACCGTGAACGTTCACGGCATCGTTGACGCTAGCATTATGATCGGTGTCATGGCAACAAAACGCGGGGCCAGCACGATCCTCGATGTGGCTGCGCGCGCCGGCGTCTCGCGGCAGACCGTGACGCGCGCCCTGAACGATATGGCCGATGTCAGCCCGACAACGAAAGCCCGCGTGCTCGCCGCGGCGGGTGAGCTCAACTACCGGCCGAACCGCAATGCCCAGAGCATGGTGCAGGGGCGCACCACCACTATCGGACTCGTGCTCGAAGATCTGAGCAACCCCTATTTCGCGGAGCTCGCATCGGCGTTCAGCCGGGTAGCGGCGGAGCGGCACTGGAGTGTGCTGCTCTGCGACATCGGCTCTGATCGGGAGAAGGCCCGCGCGCAGCTCGCATCCATCGTGTCGCGGGTGGATGCGTTAGCCCTCACCGGATGTCGCTCAGACACCATCGCCCTTCTCCCCGCCGGAGTGCTGCGCGAGGGGGCCTTGGGGCTTCCTCTCCTCATGCTCGACGGCCCCGCTCATCCTCGACTCGACGCGCGCGTCGTGCTCGACGTAGCCTCGGGCATGACCGCTGCGCTCGATCACCTCGTCGCGACCGGCCACCGCCGAATCTCGTTCATCGACTCCGAAGTCGGGCCCCGAGAGCGCAGGGATATCTTCGATTCCTACCTGATCGAGAACGGCCTCGCGTGGGCCGGGAGCCCCACCATCACGGCCGACGAGAGCCTCGATGGCGGCATAGCCGCAGCCGAGGCACTGATGCGGAACGCTCCGCAAACCGATGCCGTGCTCGTCTACAACGACGTCATGGCGATCGGCGTGCTGAAAGCCCTGCGCCAACTCGGCTGCCGCGTGCCCGAGCAGGTCGCGGTGATAGGAATGGACGGGCTCGACATCGGTCGCCTTGTGACCCCCGAACTCACCACGGTGAACATCGACAAAACAGCTCTTGCAGAAGCGGCGGCCAGCTTGCTCGAGCACGTGCTCGCGACGACCGGCGAGCGTGACGCGCGCGAGTTAGTGGTCGGCATGGATCTCCTGATCCGCGGGTCAGCCTGACCCCCGCCCGAGCGGTGAGTGCGCAGAACAACTCTATTCAGTATGCCCAGCGCTCAACGCAGCTTTGACAAACTGCTCGGTATGGCCGTAACTCCCCTGCGCCTTGCCAGAGGTGGAGCAGCTTATCGGCAGGGCCCGTGAGCAGGGTGTCGCGCTGAGCGGCGAGGGCGGTCTGCTGAGTCAGCTGACGAAGCTGATGCTCGAGTCCGCGTTGGAGGGCGAGCTGACCAAATCACCTCGAGTACGACAAGCACGAACGCACCTGCGAGGTCACGAACGCCCGGAGTGGCTCTCTCACGAAGATGGTGCTGACCGATATCGGGCCGGTCTCGGTCGTGGTCCCAAGAAATCGGGAAGGGTCGTCCTAGGGGTAGTAGATCTCGGCGCTGCGGGCTGGGAAGCCCGAAACGGTGTTGGGGATGGCGTTCGCGCCCGGTAGTTCCGCGGGTCGGCATTCCACACGGCGGGACCCACAACTTGTACAGAGATTGCCTCACCGCAACACCGTTTGTTGGGCTCGCTGACACAAGGGAAATTGCAGAGTCTGTGTTGACGTGCAGGAAAGCGGCGAGACCCCCGATCTTGCGGATCCATCGGGATTGGACGAAGTCGGATGTGGCAAGGCCAAGTAAAGCGATGCCGCTGACAATGCGTCATAAAATTTTTCCGAACGGGCGCTGTAGGGGGGGCGTCGTCGAGCTGATTAGCATCGCAGTGGTGACCTTGTGTGCCTGATTGATAATTCCCACCACTCCCTTCCCACGCTCGGCCCGGTATGTGCGAGAGCTTGCTCAACGGTAGAACCCGCGGCATGGGATCACGGTGAGAGGGTGTTTGTTCTCTCACCGTCATCTCACAGAGCCCTGAATATGGTTCAGGTATGTCGACTACTGCGATTGCCACCCGAGGACTTTCCCGGCGTTACGGCACAAAAACCGCCCTCAAGGAGTTGGAGCTCACCGTCGAGCACGGCGAAATTTTCGGGCTGCTCGGCCACAATGGTGCCGGGAAGACCACGACGGTCACTCTCCTCACAACGCTGTTGGAACCGACCTCCGGAACCGCGACCGTAGCTGGTTTCGATGTGTCCTCGGATCCACGGAACGTTCGAGCAAATATCGGATACCTCCCCGAGAACGTACGCTTGTACGACAATCTGACGATGAGGGAGAACCTCAGGTTCTTCGGCAGGCTCTCCGGGGTCATCAACGTGGATCACCGGATCGCCGAGACCCTCGATTTTCTTGAATTCACCGGACATGAAAACGAACGGCTCTCCACCTTCAGTAAAGGCATGCGCCAACGAGTGGGTATCGCACAAGCGATCTTGCACCTGCCGTCGGTCCTGTTTCTGGACGAGCCCACGTCCGGACTTGACCCCCAGGGGGTGAAGACCCTTCGCGAAACGATTGTGCGGATGAACCGCGAGCTCGGTATGACGGTCTTCATGAACACCCACCTCCTCTCGGAGGTCACGGCCTGGGCAACGAATGATGAGAAACGTGGGCACCGTCATTCGTTACGAGATTCTCAACGCCTCCCGGGACCGCCTCCCACGCACACTCCTGGCCGTCTTTCTCGGCATGATCGCGGCGTCAAGCATCATCGGATGGTTGACGAACCAGACCGTCACAGCTGTCTACAACCAAGTTCTCCAGGATGGCCTGACAATCGCACCTAATCCGTTCACCGGGGTGTCGCCGCTTCGCTACATGAGCAACACCGTCATCTATCTGGTACTCATCGGGGCCCTCCTTGCAAGCGTAGCCGGAGTGCAGGCAACCCTTCGCGACCGAAAGATGAATACCTCCGACCTCGTTCTCAGCCGCCCCATGTCAAGCGTCGGATATCTGGCCGGCAAGCTTGCCGGCCAGGGCGCGTGGTTGGCTATCGTGCTGGTCATCTCGGCCGCCACGAACTGGATTTCGATAGGTGTGATCACTGGCAGCTTGCTCCCTGCAACAAATGCTCTGCAGATCATGCTCTTCTACACCACAGGTTGGGCGTTCCTGATGGGCTTCGTGAGCATCGGAATGATAAGCGGACTCCGAAGCAAAAGCGAAGCAACAGCATTGCTTCTCCCCATCTTGCTGTGGGCCGTCCTCGTCTTCGTCGTTCCGCAACTCGGCACGGCCGCCCATCCGGTCTCATTGCTGAACCCTGTTGCTACTGAACACACCGAACGCCTCGCGGACGCCGAAGTCGTCGTGTCCGTCGGATCCGAAGGCGACAGCTATGACAATGCGATGGCCGAAGCGTTCAACCCGCTGTTCAAAGCGAAATTAATCCGTGACCGCGGCCCCCGGCGGGTCATCGACGATCTCGAAATCGCTGTCGATGAGTACATCGATTGGTTCAACCAACGCCGCCTTCACGGTGACGTCGGCCCGATCCCACCGATCGAGAAGGAGAACGACTACTATTCGCAAGTCCCCGTCTCCCACATGAGAGAACGGGTCAAGTAGAGCCTCCACCAAACCCAGGGCGAGACGCCACGAATCCGGGCAGATCATGCCAGCAGGTGCGGGTGTTGACACCAGAACCTCCGGGGCCTGGTCTTCATCATTCAGATTCGGCCTGCCGGATACCTTCCGGTCTACCCGCCCGCCGCCAGAGCGTGTAGAGAGCCGCACCGATGAGGAGGGCGCCGGCGAGGCTGATCAGAGGGAGGCCGCGGGTGAGGTTGGCCAGCAGGGTGAACGCGACAACGATCACGCCGACCAAGTTCAGCAGGAGGTATGCCCACCGTTTTTCTCGCCGTGAGAAGTAGGCCATGGCGAGCAGGCCGGCGAGGAAGCTGAGGAACACGGACACCGCGTAGAAGAGCACGAGCTGTTGGTCGTTTCCGCCACCGACCACTGTGACGGCGATCGCGAGCCCGGCGAAGATCAGCACCCCCCAGAACGGCGTGAAGTGACTGTTCGTCCGGCCAACGAAACTGGGGAGGATGCCGGTGAACGCACCGGATGTGGTTTGTCGGCGGGCGAGTGCTTTCAGCAGTCCGGGACCGGCTTGGAAGGAGGAGCTCGCGGCGGAGAGCAGAAGAAGTGCTGTGACGAGTTGAAAGGCGGCGAATACTCCAGGCGGGGCGGCAACGCGGGCGAGTTCTGCGATCTGGGTGGTATCGGCGGTCGGAATACCGATCTGCAGGTGCGCGGCTTCGGCTGCGAGTCCGAGAGTGATGGCGCCGACGATACCGAGGGTCATCCACAAGGTGATCTGCCCGAACCGGCGCCGGTTGTTTTTGTCGAGCTGGCCGAGCTGCGCGATCGCAGAGGAGGGCGCTTCGACACCCGTGGCGAGTGCCATTGCTACCGGGAACGCGAGGATCACGGCGAGTACGGATCCGGTGCCCGGGCTGGTCGTGATTGTTCCCGTCGGTTGCGGTGTCGCGGAGAGACCGAAGATCAGCACGGTGACGGCGATGATGATGAAGGCGATGGTCATGAACGCAAAAATCAGCCGGCCGAGGTGCCCGAACCAGGTCAGCCCGGCAACGATAACGAGAAGCCCAACGGCTAGGATCAGCCGGAACGGTGCGAGCATTGGCAGGTACGCGATGATCGCGGACGCGCCAGCAGAGACACTGATCGCGATCGTAAGCACGAAGTCCACGACCAGTGCGCCGATCGGGACGAAAGACCAGCCGTCACCGAACGCTTCCCCGACCGCGGCTGACGCTCCCCCGCCTTGTGGGTATCGTGCGATGAGTTGTTGGTAGTTCACCACAACGAGAGCGATGATGGCCACGACCAGGCCCATGGTGGCGACCAGCAGGCCGAGGTCACCGTTCAGGGCGCGCAGGGCCGCTTCGACCGCGTAGGCGACAGACGACACAGGGTCGGCCATCACGGCGAAAGCGAACGCGAGCAGCAGGACCGGCCGGGATCGGAACACCCGCCCGGCTCGGCCGGGGTCAGCCGGAGACTGGTTCAAGCCACACGTCGTCACCGAACGGGGCGGGCATGACGTTCGCCGCGTCTGCGATCAGGTCGGTGCCGAATTCGGGGATCCGAGACAGTGCGCGGAGGTAGTCGTACAGCGCGAACATCGAAGCGACTTGCGTGGGCCCGTAGCCTGCGGTCCGGTGGTCGCTGATCTCGCCGGCCCAGATCGTCAACGCGCTACGGGAGTCGTTCCCGCGCACTGCGTCGGTGAAGTTGGTGACGAATTCTGTGACATCGGGCGGGTCGAAGCTGTTCGTTGGGCTCAACGCGTGTTCCCCGCTGACACAGGAGTCGATGCCGACAATGAACCGTGCGAGCGTGTAGGAGAACAAGAACGCGTTCCGGTGCTCCCACTGGTCCCCGGACTGATACCGGATCGCACCGAGTTCGAATCGCCACTCACTCTCCGGGACGTCTCTGCTGAGCAGCCGGCCGATGGCGGTGACCAGAGCGGCCTGGATCTGCTCGGCACCGCCATGCAGGGTGGCGTTTTCTGCCATGGTCGTAGACCCTTTCGTTACGGGGTGGCTCTCTGTCGCCGGAGGGCGATCGATGCTCTACCGTACGTCGAATGTCGACGCTACCCGTGCCGACTCGTCGTGCCGGTCAGCTCTTGTTTGAGCAGGGACGGCGGCGACGAAGGGCTGCAGAGGACTGGTGAGCCTGGTGGTGGCGACGAGTCCGGCCGAGATCGCGGCGATCAGCGCAGCCAGGATTGCCGCATAGAACCCGGTCGCCGCGTAACTCCCTGTCCACGCCGGGTCGAAGAAAATGTACGGATACCATCCGGTGGCAGGCCCGCGAATCAGCGTGTACGCGCCGTAGAGCGCGGGGAAGATCAGCGAGACACCCAACACCGCCCAGCGCAGCCGGCGTCTGGCCGGGTTCAACAGAAAATCGATGAGGGCGTAGGCGGGGATCACGAAGTGCAGAATCTTTGACGAGGCCGGCACAAGGAACGGTATATCTGAGAGACCGGCGTTCAGGATCAGTAGGCAGAAAGTTACGCCCGATACGATGAGGTAGGTCGTGAGGAGCATTCTGACCGCAGTCATCCAGGAGCGTTCCCGCCACCCGGCGACACCGAGCACGAGCAAAACTGCAAGTAGTACGGCGTAGGCGAGATTGCTTTGAATGGTGAAGTAGCTCAGTAGGTTGTCGGCGCGGCACGTGTGCGTGGCGAAGACGCAATCCGCACGAGCGATCAGCGCTGTCACCACCGTACCGAGTGCCAGGATGCGCACAACGACGAAGAACAGGCGCATCTATTCCCCTCTGTCTCTGCAGTCTTCAGGTTACGTGCCCGCATCGCCTCTCACGAACGCGCCCGCTGGCCGTCGAGGCTATCGCCGCATACAGTGAGGTACGTGAGAGACCACCGATGAACACTCGACAGCGTCATAGTGGGAATTCTCGTCGCGCTCTCTCGGCCGCGTTCGGTCTGGCCTGCGCTCTTGTCGTTCTCACTGGGTGCACCGCTGAATCCCCCGCCCCGCCCACCACAGGTGCGGGAACGCCCACGTCGACAGCTGCGGCAACCAACTGGGGCGGCTACGGCAGCCAGGACGAAGCGTGCACCGAGACAGCTAACAACGTCATCTCACTGGCATTGGTGCCAACGAATCTGTCGTTCGCGACCGACCCGGGCGCGATCGCCGACATCCGCAGCACCATCGAGAGGATGACAGCCATTGCACCAGCCGCACTGACGAGTCATTACGAGACACTCGCGAAGCTCGTCAACGAGTACGGCAGCGAGCTCAGCGCCACCCCGACACCGACTCCAGCTCAGACGCCCACGCCGTCTGGTGTTGCGGCAGATGAGCCGGGCCCACACCTCGATACCGATGCGTTCGGTGTACAGGTCACCGGCATTAAGACGTGGTTAATCGAAAACTGCTCCGGCTGACGCCGCCACCTCGGTCCAGCCTATAGTGAGTCATTTGGCGGGAGCCCGCGTTTAGACGCGGTGATACCACCGATTCCGGGGCCACAGCACGACGGTTGCGAGAACCGCGTCGATGAGAGTGGCGAGCAGGATCGCGACCTTCGCCCTATTGCCGTTGTCGCTGCCGAGCCCGAAATTGAGTTCGGCGACCAGCAGCGACACCGTGAAGCCGATGCCGATCGTGATCGGAATACGGAGAGCGGTGACGAATCCATCGAGACCACCGATTGCGACCCCATCGGAGAAGAATGCGAAAAACGCAACGGCAACGCCGGCTGAGATCGCGCGCAACCAGTGCTCGAATACCTCCGACAGCCCCGGGGCCCCGCAGACTGTCCCCCACTGGCGTGTCCGTGGTGTATGAAGCGCCTCAGGTTTGGTGCCGCGTCCTTTTGAGTTGAAGGATGTATGTGAAGCCGAAAAAGATCGGTTCTGCTGTGTGAACGGGTGGTGCGGCCGGTGCGGGAGCCTCGGGCGGAAAACAAACGCCTCCGCGAAGACGTCGCAATTCTCAAAGCGGCGACGAGTTTCTTCGTGGGGAATCAGGCCCCCGCAACCATTGATGCTGGGTTTCATCGACACGATGAGAACCGAGGGGCACGCAGTCCAGTCGACCTGCCGGGTTCTGCGCGAGCAGGGCCATGTCGAGCTCGTGATGACACCGCTGCGAATGAGCCTCTGGGAACGAGACCTAACTCCGCCAGAATAGGATCACCATGGCAGCTCCGGCGCCCCTCAATTTGACTCGCTCCGGCTACGTCGCTGACGATCGCGACCGATAACGGCGGCTACCAGCAGCTGCTCGACTGGGCGAACGGGTTCGGGCAAATCATCCCGTTCGGTATCGAGGTCACCGGCTCGTACTGCGCCGGCCTCACCTCGTTCATCCGCCGCAATGGGCACCGCGTCGTCGAGGTCAACCGGCCCGACCGTCGCATGCGACGACTCGCCGGCAAATCCGATACCCTCGACGCGGAGAACGCCGCCCGAGCGGTGCTGGCCGGTTACGCAACAGCGGAACCAAAGTCCGCTGATGGGGCGGTGGAAATGATTCGGCAGTTGAAGGTTGCCCACGACACAGCCGTGAAAGACCGCACCTCAGCCATGATCACGCTCAAGGCCACGCTCATCCACGGCTCCGACCAGCTCCGTCAAGACACCGCCGGTAAGACCCAGATCATGCTCGCCCACTTCTTGGATCGCTGCGGCCAACCCTGCTGAATACGCCCGATGACAGCATCCGCCACACGCTGCGTTTCCTCGCCCGGCCTTGGCTTACCCTCGACGCCGAGATCACGGAACTCGAGACCATGATCGAGGGACTCGTCCTTCGAACAGCACCGCAGCTCGTTGAACCATTCGGCATCGGCGTCGATACCGCCGCCGAGATACTCATCGTCGTCGGCGACAACCCAGAGCGCATCCGTTCCGAAGCAGCACTAGCCAAACTTGCCGGAATCAGCCCTATCCCAGCCTCCTCGGGAATGACCTTTGGTCGACACCGACATTGTCTCGGGTGAACGACGCGAGACTCGGCTTAGCTGACGCTGCTCAGAGTCCGGTCGGGCGAGGCCGTGGTTGAGGGAATGCCGCTGACGTGGTCACTGTCGTGGCCGTGAAAGCGGCGTAGTCGCAGGCTGTTGCTGACGACGAAGACGGAGGACAGCGCCATTGCGGCGCCGGCGAAGAGTGGGTTGAGGAGGCCGAGCATGGCGATCGGGATCGCGGCGACGTTGTAGGCCAGTGCCCAGAACAGGTTCCCCTTAATGATTCCGAGGGTTCGCCTGGCAAGCCGGATGGCGTCGCCGACGACGAGCAAGTCTCCACTCATCACGGTGATATCGCTTGCTGCGATCGCGGCGTCGGTCCCGGTGCCCATCGCGATGCCGAGATCCGCGGCGGCGAGGGCAGCGGCGTCGTTGACCCCGTCGCCGACCATGGCCACGACGCGGCCGTGGGCTTGCAGCTCACGAATGGTGTCGAGTTTGCCGTGCGGGGTGATTTCGGAGCGGACGTCGACGATTCCGACCTGGGCGCCGATCGCACGGGCGGCGCCTTCGTTGTCCCCGGTGAGGAGAACCGGTGTCAGGCCGAGCCGCCGGAATTCGGCGATCGCAGCCGCACTCGTGGATTTGATGCTGTCGCCGACAATGATCACGCCGCGTGCTTCACCGTCCCAGGCGACGGTGACCGCTGTCTTTCCGCCGGTCTCGGCTGCATCAGCGGCGGCCAGGAGCCCATCGGGGACGAGGACGTTCCATTCTGCGCTCAGCCAGCTCGCACGCCCGACGAGCACGAGGTGCCCGTCCACGACAGCCTGCACTCCGAAACCCTGGTGAGACTGAAAATCTTCAGCGTTGCCTGGTTTGCCGTCTGCTGTGGTTGCGGCGGTGACGATGGCGCGGGCGACGGGATGCTCTGAACCGTTTTCGGCCGCCGCGGCCATTCGGAGGAGTTCGGTGTCGTCCAAACCGTGCACGGCGTGCAGGTCGGTCATGCTCATCAGGCCTGTGGTGATCGTGCCGGTTTTGTCCAGGACGACGGTGTCGACCTGGCGGGTGCGTTCGAGTATTTGCGGGCCGCGGATCAGGATGCCGAGTTGGGAGCCGCGCCCGGTGCCGACGAGCAGCGCGGTCGGGGTGGCAAGGCCCAGCGCGCACGGGCAGGCGATGATCAGTGTGGCAACAGCGGCAGTGAACGCGGCCTCGGGTGTTGCGCCGATGAGCAGCCAGACAGCGAGAGTGGCCAGGGCGAGGCCGATCACGATGGGCACGAACACGGCAGAGACCCGGTCGGCGAGGCGTTGCACGTCGGCTTTACCGGTTTGGGCTTCTTCGACGAGTCTGCCGAGGCGGGCGAGTTCGGTGTCGGCGCCCACCCGGGTTACTTCGACGATCAGTCGGCCGCCGACGTTCACGGTCGCGCCGACGACCCGACTGCCGACAGAGACCTCGACGGGTACTGATTCGCCGGTCAGCATGCTGAGATCGACCGCTGACGCGCCATCGGTGACGAGGCCGTCGGTAGCGATCTTCTCCCCCGGCCGCACCACGAACACGTCACCGGGCACAAGGGAATTGACGGGAACCCGAGTTTCTGTACCGCTTCTGAGCAGGGAGGCTTCTGTGCTGCCAAGTTCCAGGAGCGCGCGGAGAGCAGCACCGGACTCACGCTTTGCTCGAGCTTCGATGTAGCGTCCGGCGAGGATGAACACGGTCACCGCGGTCGCCACTTCGAGATAGATGTCTTGGCCACCGGCGCCGGTGTTCGTGAAAGTGAAGCTCATGTGCATCCCGGGCACCCCGGCGGTACCAAAGAATAACGCGTACAGCGACCAGCCGAACGCGGCCAGCACACCGACACTGATCAGGGTGTCCATCGTCGCCGCACCATGCCTGGCGTTGGTGAACGCGGCACGGTGAAACGGCCAGGCCCCCCAGACCGCGACGGGTGCTGCGAGGGTAAGAGCCAACCATTGCCAGTTCGTGAACTGCAGCACCGGAATCATCGACAGCAGCACCACCGGCACCGTCATCAGGATGGAGATGGAGAGCCGCTGGCGAAGCAGATCCGTCTCACCAGCAACCGCAGCAGGAACCGCGGTAGGTGAGGGCGGGGCGGGAAGCGCGGCGGTGTAGCCCGCAGCCGCGACCGCCGCGATCAGGGTGTCGGTGGCGATGCCGTCAGAGGCTCGCACCCTCGCTTTTTCGGTGGCGTAGTTCACGCTCGCCTCAACGCCGGGGATGCGGTTCAGTTTCCGTTCCACGCGTGTCGCGCACGACGCGCAGGTCATCCCGCCGATCTCGAGTTCAACATCCGTGGCGCTCATCAGTTACGCATCCACCACCGTATAGCCGGCCTCGGTGACCGCGGCCCGGACCTGATCGGCGGGTACCGGCTTGCTGCTGACCACCATGATCCGAGACGTTCCGCCGGCGTTCAAGTTCACGCTGACGCTCTGCACCCCCTCCAGAGCGGAGACTTCTTCAGTGACGCTCGCGACGCAGTGGCTGCAGGTCATCCCACCAACCGAATAGTGCTCCCGGGTGACACCCTCGCCCGTGGACGGTGCACCCCGGTGGGCTGACATCGTGGGTTCGGCATGGGCGTGGGTTCCCGTGCCGCACGCGCAGGAGTTATTGGTGTCGGTGAGACCGAGGTCGGTGTGAAGGGTCATTATCTGTCCTTGTCTGTGGATTAGTTGGTTAGGAGCGGACGAGGCGGGCAATCGCGGCGGATGCTTCGTGCAGCTTTTCATCCGCGACCGTGCCGCCTTCCGCGGTCGCTTCCGCGACGCAGTGCATTAAGTGATCATCCAGCAGCGACAGCGCAACAGTCTCTAGCGCTTTCGTGGCAGCGGAGACCTGGGTCAGAATGTCGATGCAGTAGGTATCTTCTTCGACCATCCGCTGGATGCCGCGAACTTGTCCCTCAGCACGGCGAAGCCGTTTGAGTAAATCTTCTTTCGTTTTGGCGTAGCCGACCATCACAAACCTCCTATACCCCCGAGGGGTATCAACAATAGTATGCACCCACTGTGACCCGTCAAGGCCGAAGTGCACTAAATTCCACAAAACAATCCGCAGCCACTCCAGCACGAACGGGGTATGAGGGCATCTCTTGACAGGCCCCCCTAGGGGTACAGGTTCCGGTGTGCGGCAACCCCGGTGAGCCGCAACTGCCGTCTGATTATGTATCGGGAGGTGGCACTGCTCCCTGTTCTGTTTGCGGCGGAGGATGGGAGGACGAACGGCCCTACTGCTGGCGTACGCGGCGCGGTACCGTCGAAAAAAGGGAGAGGTGCGGCTGATGGGGGCGGCGGCGGCTCCGCACCACACCGCGGAACGGTTGCTCAGCGACCGGTTCGCGCGCGGCGAGATCGATGAGACCGAGTTCGAAACCCGTCGGGCCGCGCTCAGACGCAACTGACCCTTGCCTGAGGGCAAAGTTCTTGGCACCCAGTTCTGCAATGTGAGAGGAATCAATGGTTCAGAAAACTGAGAGCGCAGTGATGGAATTCGGCGGTGTCAACTGAGCCTCGTCGAAGGCAGTCGCTGATTCGGTGCTGCTACGCCGCCCTGGAGTGCTGAGCGTCGATACAAACCCAGTCGCTCAGACCGCTGACGTCACCTTCGATCCTGCCCTGACCTCCGTTGCAGATTTGACATCTTGGGTTCAAGAGTGCGGCTACCACTGCTCCGGACAGTCGGTCCCTGCACTTATCTGCGACCCACAAGCCGACGTCGCTGTCGCTCAGATAGTCGCCCTGGTCCAGGAAACCCAGAATTCCAAAGCGCCCGGCCAGAGGCTCGCCGACCGGGCCGCATTCTGGCTGGTCCTCGTCGCACTGATCGTGAACTACGCGCTCAGACGTAGTGTCGAAACTTTCACGGCCACGGGCTTTCGGAGTGTCCCGGGACACGGCGCAGGGGCGAGCGTCAACGGGCGCCACGTGTTCGTGGGCAACCGCAACCTGATGGCCGCACAAGGAATCGATATCTCCCCGGTCGCGGTGCAACGAGAAGCGCTTGCGTCAACCGGGCGCACCGCAGTCCTTGTCGCTGTAGACGGCCGGGCGACGGGTGTCATTGCGCTGGCCGACGCAGCACGCGACACGGCGGCTGCGGCGGTCGCCGCAATGCACGAAGCGGGCATACAGGTGGTCATGCTCACCGGCGACAACGAGGCAACCGCGAACCGGATCGCAGCCCAACTCGGCATCGATACCGTCATCGCCGAAGTTCTCCCTGAGGACAAGACAGCCAAAATTGTTGAGCTGCAGAGCGCCGGGAAGAAAGTCGCAATGGTCGGTGACGGAGTCAACGATGCGCCCGCTCTCGCTCAAGCTGACTTTGGGATCGCGATCGGTGCCGGCACGGATGTCATCATCGAAACCGCCGACGTGGTGCTGATGCGCTCGGACCCGCTAGACGTGCCTGTCGCCCTCCGGATCGGTCAAGGCACGGTCCGAAAAATGCGGAAAAACCTGGGCTGGGCGATCGGTTACAACCTGATCGCTCTGCCGATCACAGCAGGGGTCTTCTTCCTCCCGTTCGGCATCAAACTAAGCCCAGAAATCGCTGCGATCTCGATGTCCGGCTCCACTCCAGCGTCATCGTCGCCGTCAACGCCCTCCTGCTACGCCGCCTGCGCCTACCCGCATCCGAAGGACCAGCCGCCACTCTCACACCGGAACGCACGGCACCCGTTCCAGCTGCCGCACAGCAGCCCGGGGCGGTGCCTTCGGAGTAACAATGGCGGGGTAAGACGGTTCGGATTGCAGCATCGGCGAGCCCTCACGCCGTCACGTGGGATTTCAGCCACGCGTACGGGTCAATGGCGGTTCCGTTCACATGCACCTCGAAATGTAAATGCGCCCCGGTGCTTGTGCCGGTGTTACCGACGTTCCCGACGAGCTGGCCGACGGTGATCTTTTGTCCTTTGGTGACGGCGACGGATCCAGTAAGCATGTGCCCGTACCAGCTCTGCACATTCTGACCATCGATGACGTGATCGATGACCACGTACACGCCAAGACCCCCGTCGTCCCTGGAGACAACTGTGGACACGACACCGTCAGCCATCGCCTGGATCGGTGCACCCTCCCCCGGGTTCATGTCCAGGCCCTTATGGAAACTCGAGCACGCAGAACATGGCGCGAGCCGGGGTCCGAAGCCGTCACTGATCGGCACCCCGGTAGTGAAGGGCCACTGAATCGGTGACGCCGGGTTATTCGTGAAACTGTTTGAAGTGTGCGCGTAGGACTTGCCGGTGACGGTCTCAATGACAACCAACGGAACCGGTGGAGGCGGGACGGCGACGGTGTAGCCGTCCCGCCCGACAGCGGCAGCCGTGCCACTTTCTGCCTGGAGGGTCTGCGCATTCCCCTCAGTCAAGGATCCAGCGTTGGCCCACTCGGTGGGGTGCTGGTTGATCGCAGCAGCAGGAATGGAAACGGCGATGGCAAGAAACGCAGCGAATGCCATCGCGACGACCGTCACGAGTCGGCGGGGCACGGAACGATGACCGTTGGTTGCAGACCGTTGAGCCAGAACTCGCGGAGCCGCTATGAGGGCTGGCGCGCCCTGTCGCGCCTTCGAACCAGGCTGATGCGGGATCACGACCGGAGCAGCTCCGAGATGCGGTGCAGGGTGGTGGTGTTCTGGCACCTGGCCTTGCTCGGGCTGGGTGCCAGTTTCGGGGACTGCTTCGTCTGCGCGTTCCTGGCTCCGGGCGGTCTCGGCAGCTCTCAGTTCGCGGCGGGTTAGAGAGCGTCGGCTGGGGGTCTCAGTCGTTGGCGTTTCTGCTCGTCGTCGTTCCGCGTCCCGGTCAGCACGACGCGTACCGGGTTTGGTATTCGTGGGGTGTTCGTTCTCTGTCAAGACTCTCGATCTCGTTCACTAGCCCTGAAGGGTGCTGGGGTGCGCACCGCGCGCAGCTGTTCTCAGTGAGGAGCCGGGTAGCCCAACTCGTTTTTCAGGTCAGGCTGCCCGGCTCGTCAGAGTTATGAGGGTTACAACGTCGCGAGCATGGTCTGCATTGTGCTGATCTCCGCGGTCTGGGAGCTGACGATGCTTTGCGCGAGGGCCTTCGCATCAGCGTTCTGCCCGGCAGTGAGTTCCGTTTTGGCCATATCGACCGCGCCGGTGTGATGCACGATCATCTGCTGCAAATACAGCTTCGCCGCATCGTTACCGGTCGCGGCGGCGAGCTGGTCCATGTCAGCCTGCGACATCATCCCGGTACCCATACTCATCCCCGACATGTCCGTGCTACCTGGTGTGCTCATGCCACTCATCTCTGTGCTGGTCGGGGTGCTGATGTCGGTGGCACCCCAAGCGGCGAGCCACCCGTTCAACTTCACAATCTCTGGGGATTGCTCTGACTTGATCGTGTTCGCCAGCTGCAAAACGGTCTCCGGGACGTTGCCTTTCGCGAGCAGGGTGTCACTCATCGAAACCGCCTGCTCATGATGGGGCACCATGTCCTGGGCGAAGGTGACGTCAGCAGCGTTGAAGTTCGCTGCCGCTCCCATGGTGGGTGCCGCGCTATTCATCGAGCTGCCCCCCATGTCCATGCCGGACATGCTTCCCGTTGAGCCCGCGCAGGCGCTGAGCGTGAGTGCTGCAGCGATCGCTGCCGCGGAAATGATACTGGTTCGTGAAATATTCATGGAGAATGTCCTATTCGTCATCGCAGAAAAAGCCAAAACTGGGTGGCGCATAAAAGCGCCACAGGTGTGTTCGGGGGTGAGCCCGGGCAGACAGTTTCGGTTCTTCAGGTGCGACTGATCGATAAGGCGATCAGCGAAGGTCTCAGTACGCACCTCCGTGCTGCGTGCAGAACATGCAGCAACACTGGTACGGCCAGCCGGCCTGCAGAGCCGGTCATCGGGAATCTGCCGAAGAGCACAAGCAGACTGAGCACGATCAGGATCACGCAATTCATGGCGTAAATCGCGCACTGCATCGCGCAACCGGGGCAGCCCTGCATATTCGCCATACTCATTTCCTGAAAGAGAGGCAAAGCCAAAGCCGCAGCAGCAGCCGCAACAGGAACGACAGCGCCGGCCGGGAGATGAGTAGTAATCGGAGCCGGGTCGGTCATCGCACCAGCTGGGTCAGCATGGCTGATCCCAGCTGACATGCTTCCGGAAGTCATGGTGTCGTGATCGGTCATCGCATGAAGGGCGAAGAGCCCCATCAGCGCGGCAGCGATGGCGAGAATGGCGAGCACGCGGGCAGAAAAGCTGCGGAATGTTCGCGCGGCAGAAGACGTGATAGCCACTTGCACGATTTCCACTCTTCTCCGCACCTTTCTCTGCGAGGCGTCGGGCCCACGGCAGATACCCCCTCAGGGTACGTGACGATCATCCGAATTCTCAAGGCCAGGGCATATCTTGGCCGGCCGACGGGAGTATGAGAGTCGGGTCCGCGTTCGGCGTGGTGATAGCCGGATCGGGTTTCCGCGGGTAGCGTCAGGCGGAGCACCCGTGATCCTGCCCCGTGGATCGAAGACCTACCCGATTCGGATTCCCTATGCCAGCCGCCGCTTCTTCGTTACCGGCTCACCGTCTGCCGGTGTGGCGACTCGTCACGACCTTCGTCGTGCTTGTCGGCCTGATCGCCGCCGGCGGCGCCACCGCCCCGGCCGCGTTCGCCGATGATTATCCGACCTGGAACGACGTGCAGGCTGCCCGACAGAGCGAGAGCGCAAAACAGACCGAGGTGGCCACGATCATCGCACTGATCGCGCAGCTACAAGCCCAGGTGCAGGCCGCTCAGGCCGCAGCGACGGCGGCGACCGCGCAGAACGCTGCAGCGCAGGAAGCTCTTCTAGCCGGTCAGGCCCACGCCGATCTGCTCACCAATCGTGCCGCTGCCCTACAAGCGCAGGCCGACAAATCGCACAAGCAGGCGGCGCAGCTCACCGCCCAGCAATACCGAGACGGCGGTCAGAACCTTACCGGGACGCTGCTGACCAGCAGCTCCGCTAATGTTCTCGATTTGTTGTCCCGGCTGAGCAGCATGGGCAAGCTCAGTTCCACGATCAACGGTGTGTACGTCAAAGCGGTACAGGACACCAACACAGCCAAAGCGGTCAGTGATCAAGCCGGTGTTGCTCGGGATGCTCTGGCCGGGCTCGCGGCCGCAGCGCAAGCCGCGCAAGATGCCGCCGTGCAGGCCCAAAAAGACATGGTCGCAGCCCTTGATGCGCAGACCACGCACGAAAACGAGCTCCAAGCCCAACTCGCCTCCTTGACCGCTGCGACAGCGACCACCGAACAGCAATACCAAGCCGGCGTCGCCGCACGCGCAGCCGCGGCAGCTGCTGCCGCAGCCGCCGCCCTTGCCGCCGCGCAGGCCGCAGCTGCGTCTGCAGCTGCTTCCGGGGCCCAGTATTCCGCCGGGCCGGTATCCTCGGACGCGCAGACCTTGGCGCAGCAACTGATGGTGTTCGTTGACGGCGGTCAACTTTCCGGGTCCACACCGGACCACATCAAAGAGATTCGGTGGATCGCGCAGGGTCAGTCGGTGCCGAACTGCGGTATCGACGTGAAAGTACTCCAAGCGATCCTGATCGCGGTGCAAACCTTCGGCAGCGCGGGCGTCAGCGACATCAACCGGCGCTGCACCGGCCAGATCGAGGGTGCCGGGATTTACTCCGCGCATTACCGAAACGGTGGCGGCCATGCGGTGGACTTCTACAGCCTCGGCGGGCGGGCAGCGACCGGCGCCGACAGCAACTCGCTCACCTTGATCGGTGTTCTAGACCCGATCATGCCGAACAGGTCAGGGCTTGGCCAAAACAATTGCCGCCGCGCCGCCGGCGACGAACCCCGATTGCGCAACTTTCAAGACTTCTACGACACCTGCGACCACCTCCACATCAACGACCCCATCACCTAACTCACCCCCGGCCAGGGTGGGGAGTTAGGCGACGGACCGCGCGGGCGACGGCCAGGGGTTCCTATTTCGGCGGTGTTGCGTCTCCGGGAGGTGCGACTTCAACTTTCCCGGAAACCGGCGGAGCGATTTGCGGTGTCGGCGCGGCAACGACGGGACCGGCGATCGCCGGCGCACCGACGGTGTCGTAGAGGGCGTAGTCGTCGGTGCTCAGGGTGCCGTTTCGGAACAGGTTCAACCCGAAGCTGATGCCCGTCATCCCGGTCGGGATCGCCGGTGTAGTCCAGAGCGCTTGGGTGTACGCGGCAGTTGCCGGGAACCACGGACTTGACGTCCAATAACGCCACGTTCCGAGGCTGCTTCTGAGATACACGGCGAACTGGGTGACTGCGGTGGAATTGTACCAGGTCCGAAGCGAATACGTGTGCCCGGCGACGACCGTTGGCGCGCACGCCCCGAGATCGAGGGTGGGCAGCAGCTTGCCGTCACCGTCGACGTAATTGGTCATCGTGAGTTTCTCCGCTTTCACCCCGGAATGTGTTGGGGTAACAGGAGCGAAAGCGGCTGTGTTATTTCCGTACCCTCCTGTTGTCCAGCAGGACGGCACCCCCGTCGACGCTGTCGTTTCCAGCCCCGGGTTCACGACACCGTTCTGACCCGGTCCAGCAGCTGCAACCGCGGGACCCGTGACAAGAGGTTTCACCGCCCCGCCGATGACCTGCCCGACAGTTTTCGTATGCGTGTTGCCGCTCGTAGCTCTGGCCGCCAACCACGAGGTGAATTGATCAAAGATGGTCGTACTCACGGAGAGGGAATCACAGTTGTTAGCACACACGTGATGGAACGTCAGCTGTACCCAACCGCCTGCGGTTTCGGCGTTTGTGACCGAGTCCTGCAGATCCTTCAACGTCCACGTGTTGTCGGCCTCATCCAACGCCGCCGTCGCGAACGGATCAGCCGGCGGCGTGGTCTCTGCGTAATCGCAGTCCGTGCAACCGAACCGAGACTTAATGTCACCGAGCATTCGCGCGCTGTTGTACCCGCAGCCGGCGGCGATCTGTTCGGTCTGAGCGTTGGAGCTCGCGAACGGGTACGCGAAACTGGTGAGTTTGAATCCCCAGTTCGTCAAATTCACACGGTCATTGCAGATCTGCCGTTTCTGCTCATCAACGCTCAACGTCGGCAGATCAGGATGACTGACGGTATGCCCACCGATCTCGTTACCTGCAGCGGCAATATTCTTCAAATCAGCAACCGTGAGGAACCCGTCCGCGCCAACACGGCCGGAGTTCATATAAAAGGTGCCTACCACCTTGTACTTCGACATGATTGCCAACGCGTTCAACTGATCCGAGAAAGTGTCATCGAACGTCAAACTCACCGCCGTCAACGGCTTCGTCGTTGCCGCGATCGCCGACGGTGCAGCAACACCCATCACCGCGAAACCCGCCAGCAGACCGGTAGCGACCGCGATCGCAGCAAACCGAGGCGCACGGTGTCGCCCACCCCTTTGGGTCGTTCCTGCACCGTCCGTGACAACAACATTGTTGCGCATTTCGCACCCCATCAAGTGACAAACATTCACAAGGCTCCCGACACGCGTCTAGCCTCAGAACGTTCATCCACAGCGAAAACAGGATGCCGGTAGAAGCTTAGGCGGGTCACTCGGGACTGATCTGACCACTTTGTCGGTCAGACGAGCTCACGCGCAACGCATTTCGGTACCCCTCCGCATACACTGCGGGCTTCCGAACGACGACTGTGGAAAGCCGCCCAAGTATGCGGAACCGGGTCGGTCGTAATGGCCCAGCACTGACCGTTCAGTGCTATGTTGCGCACGTGTCGGATGGGACCATCGCGCACCCGTTACTGATACAGAACCGCCGCGCTTCGTCGGCACTTTTTCCGAGGGGGGTCTGTTGCACGGATAGATGACATCTGAGTTCGGCGACAAACCAGGTCAGACCAGAACCGACGCCGCGGAACTCCGTGAAGCACGCAAACGCATTCGGTGGCTCGAGCAGGAGAACGAAGTATTGCGGAGAGCGGCGGCGTACCTGTCGCAGGCGAACCTGCCGGGAAAAGGCTCTACCCGCTCGTGACTGTGCTCGCCGCCTCGAGGATTCCCGTGGCGGTGGCGTGTCGGATACTCAAGCTCTCTCGCCAGCCGTACTACCGGTGGCTTCGTGGCCCTGGCTGACCGGACTGCGTGGCCGATCGTGTCAGAGAACGGCTGGTGGAGCGCGTTCGGGAAGAAGCGCGGCAAGAACGGCAAGAAGCCCGGCCCAGCCGTTCACGACGACCTCTGCACAGTCACCGACGAGAACGGTCGCACCCGACACGAATTCACCGCCGACGGCCCGAACCAGCTGTGGTTGACCGATATAACCGAGCACAAAACCACTTGGATCCCAGCCAGTGAGGGCAAGTTGTATCTCTGTGCTGTCAAAGACGTGTTCGGGAACAAGATCGTCGGCTACTCGATCGACTCGCGAATGAAGTCGGCGCTGGCCGTGAACGCACCGAATAACGCCGTCGCGATGCGCGGCGACGTTGCCGGCTGCGTCGTCCACAGCGACCGAGGCACGCAGGCCGGAAGTTCCTCCGGGCCTTGGCCACTCACCGAATGGTCGGATCCATGGGACGGGTAGCGTCCTGCGGGGACAACGCTGCGATGGAGAGCTTCTTCAGCCTGCTGCAAACGAACGTCCTCGATCGCCGGTCCTGGACCACCCGCGATCAGCTGCGCATCGCGATCGTGACCTGGATCGAACGCACCTACCACCGCAAACGACGCCAAGCCGCCCTGGGTCGTTTGACGCCCATCGAATACGAGACCTTCATGAACACGTCAGCCGCAATAGCGGCATGACGAGAAAGTGTCACCTACTCGTGCAGTAGACCCGCTCGTCAGTATCGGAAGTTGCTTTTCGGCCAGGTTGATAGAACAGACCCTGTTTCACGATGGTGCCGCTCGGCCGATTCGATAGCAACATTGAGCAGAAACGAAAATGCCCGGTTCCCCTTTGTTTGCAAGGGAACCGGGCTGTTGTGACCCCAACCGGATTCGAACCGGTGTTACCGCCGTGAGAGGGCGATGTCCTAGGCCGCTAAACGATGGGGCCGTGTAGACAACTAGACGAGTATGCCACACCACCAGCGGGTCTACCAATTCGAGCGAGCCCGCCGGGGCAATACGCTGGGTCGTACCGAGCGAGAGGGTCGCCATGCCGCACGTCAGACACCGCGTTTTTCAGGCCAGTACGATGAGCGCGCTGCTCGACGGAGTGTACGACGGCGACCTCAGCGTGGGCGAGTTGTTAGAGCAGGGCGATTTCGGGTTGGGTACGTTCAACGCGCTTGACGGCGAGATGCTGGTACTCGACGGTGTGTGCTGGCGGCTGCAGGCCGACGGCACGGTGAGTGCTGCGGCACCGGATGCCCTCACCCCGTTCGCCGTCATCACTCGGTTCGAGGCGCAGCAGAGCATCCGGGTGCCTGCGCCCACGTCACGGGCCGAAGTGGTTGCAGCGATCAACGCGGCGGTGTCGTCGCAGAACTACCTGTTCGCGGTGAAGGTGAGCGGGCGGTTCGAGTGGGTGCGCACGCGCACGGTGCGGCGGCAGGAGAAGCCGTATGTTGCGCTGCGGGAGGCCGTGAAAGATGAGGCCGAGCTCGAGTTTCGTGACCTCGACGGAACGGTGGCGGGGTTTCGAACGCCGCTGTATGAAAGGGGTATCGGGGTTCCGGGCGGGCATGTGCATTTCATCGATGACGAGCTGAAGCAGGGCGGGCACGTGCTCGACTTCTCGATTGCGAGTGGTGTGATCGAGATCTGCCAGGGCACCGACCTCGAGCTGCGACTGCCGCTGACCGGGGCGTTCGAGCGGGCAGATCTCGACCCGGGCGACCTTGACGCGCAGGTCGAGGAGACCGAGAACCGGCACTGAGGGCTGGTCCGCAGCTGCGGCGACGGCTGCTGAGTTACGCCAGAACCTGTAGCGCCCCGGGCACCACGGTGACGGTGACGGGCAGAGGGCCCACCCGCTCGCCGTCGGCATAGGCCACGATGTCGCGGGCGTCGATGCTCACCTCGCGCACCTGCGTCAGGGTGACGATGGGCAGGCCAGAGTGGGTGCCTTTGAAGACCTTCGGAAAGATACGCAGAAACGTCAGGCGTTTCACGGGCGCGACGATGAAGAGGTCGAGAACGCCGTCGTCGAGCAGGGCGGCGGGGGCGATGAGCATGCCGCCGCCGATCGAACGGTTGTTGGCCACGGCGAGCAGTACCGAGGAGACCGTGCGCGGCTCGCCGTCGACCACGAGCGAATATGTTCGCGCTCGTAAGCCCAGCAGCTCGATGAGCAGGGCGATTGTGTAGCGGGAGGCTCCGCGCGGGCGCCGCATGAGGTTCGCGCGCTCGTTCACGAGGGCGTCGAAGCCGGCCGAGAGGGCGCAGGCGAACCAGAGGCTGCCGCCCTGGTGGGTGAGGCGGCCGAGGTCGATGGTGCGGGGCCCGCGCGCGAGAGCGGCGCGGAGGTGCGCGATGGCGGCCGCGAGATCGAACGGAATGCCGAGCCCGAGGGCAGCGTCGTTGCCCGTGCCGGTGGGAACGATGCCGAGCGGCACGCCCGACTCGGCGAGCAGGTTGACGCCGAGGCTAACCATTCCGTCTCCCCCGACCACGATGAGGGCATCCGGATGCCCGGCGAGCGCCGCCCGCGCCTCGGCCTTCAGCGTGTCGAAGTCGGCGGCCCGCAGTTCGTCGACGTGATGGCCGTCGGCCCGCAGCGCTTGCACCACCTGCTCGCCCGCAGCCGAGGTACGCCCGAACGAGGCCGTCGGGTTGATGGCGACGACCAGCCGTCGCGGCGGAGTAGCCGTCACCCCCCTGATTATTCACCAAGCAGGGCCAGCCGTTCGCTCACAGGCCACTCTGTTCGCGGGTTCTGCACAGATTGGCCGAACCGATTTGCTGCCGGGGTCGGGCAGGTATTAGCTGAGAGCATGAAACTCATGAAGCGCGAACACGCCACCCTCATTCTCGAGAAGTCGGGAAAGAAGCTCATCGTCGACCCGGGTTCGTTCACCGAGCCGCTGCCCGACGCGTCGGAGGCGGTCGCCATCGTGCTGACCCACGCGCACGCCGACCATTGGACTCCCGAGCACCTGAGCAGCATTCTCGCGGCGTCTCCCGGCATTCCCATCTACGCGCCAGAGGGTGTGGCAGAGGCCGCCAGCGACTTCGACGTCACGGTGGTGAAGGCGGGCGACGAGATCGTTGTCGAACCGTTCACGCTGAAGTTCTTCGGCGAGAAGCACGCGGTCATCCACTCGTCGATTCCCGTGATCGACAATGTGGGCGTGCTGGTCGACGACACGCTGTACTACCCGGGCGACTCGTTCACGGTTCCCGAGGGGGTCGAGGTCGACGTTCTCGCCGTGCCGGTGGGGGCTCCGTGGCTGAAGATCGGCGAGGTCATCGACTACGTTCTCGAGGTGAAGCCCAAGCGCAGCTTCGCCACGCACGAAATGGTGTTGTCGTCGGCCGGCACGTCGATGGGCCGCGACCGCATCAAATGGGCGACCGAGCAGGGCGGCGGTGAGTCGTTCGTGCTCGCGCCGGGCGACTCGATCGAGCTGTAGTCAGCGCTGTGAGCAACACCGTCGGCGCGATCGCCGTCTTCGTGCTGTGCCTGGCGATATTGGCGCCGTTGTTTCGGCTCGGGCTCGGGCAGGTAGGGCGAGCCAGGGCGGCGACCGACGACGATGTGAGCTCGAACTTCCTGGGCGGGGTGGCGTTCGTTTTCGCCTTTCTGGCGTCGCCGCTCGGCATACTCTTCTCGCACCTGTCGCTGCGGCAGATCGCGCGAGCGGGCGCATCCGGGGCCGGCCTCGCGGTCGCCGCATTCTTCATCGCCTATGCGCTCACAGTGATTCAGCTCTCACTGCTGCTCTGGGGTTCACTCACAGGCTACTTTCACTGACGCCGCTGTCAACCACAAGCGCGCACGCAGGTCGGGCCGCTATCGTGAAGTGTTATCACGCGAAATCGGAGAAGTCTGTGTCGACGCTACGAGTATTCGCGCTGGCCGTGCTGGGCGCTCTGGCCCTGGCACTGACAGCGTGCTCTGCCCCCGCGGTTCCGACCCCGGATGCCCCGCAGTTCACCCCCACGGCGGCGACCACGTTCGCGGGCGGCACCTGGGTGGTCTCGGCGACCTACAAGTCGCCCGACCAGCCCTTTCTCACGTTCGCCACCGACGGCACGTGGACGGGTTCTGACGGCTGCAACACGGCCGCGGGTACCTGGGTCATGGATTCGAACGGGGGGCTCACCACCACCTCTGGGCCGCAGACGCGCATCTACTGTGACGGCGCGCAGCTTCCGCTCAACCTCGTCGACGCGGCGTCGGCCAAGTTCGACGGCGCCACGCTCACGCTGGTGGGCCACGACGGCAGCGACCTCGTGAAACTCGAGAGGCGCACGGCGGCCGAGATTCCGGCGGCCGGCGGAACCGACGTGGTGGTTGGCCTCTGGACCAAAACCGAACCGGGCCGCAGCCGCCTGCTGCAGCTGAAGATGTTCGACGACGGAACCGTGGTGGGCAACGACGGCTGCAACGACTTCACCAGCACGTGGCGGTTCGCCGAAGACGGTTCGGTGTCGTTCGGCAAGCTCGTCAGTACGACGCGCACCTGCGAGGGTGTCGTCACGTGGCTGAGTGGGGCGTCGACGGCGGTGCTCGACGGCACCACCATGGTGATCCGCTCGCAGTACGCCGCGCAGCTCGGCACTCTGACCTACCACGGCACGGTCGCGTCACCGGCGCCCGGCACCTCGACCGCAGTGGGCGGCGCGAGCGGGTCGACAGCCACCCCGGCGCCGACAGCCACGACTACTCCGACCCCGTAGGTCGGCTCGAGTTCAGGCCCCGGCCGGTGCAACCCGCGCGATGAGGGCATCGACCCGGGCATCCAGTGCCGGGTCGTTCTGCCGACGCGACCCATCGGCATCGAACCACTCGACGATCTGCCTGGCGCCCTGCCAGAACGGAACCGTCGCCACCCAGCCGGGTACGAGCGCCTTCACCTTGCTGTTGTCGAAGATCACCGAATGCGCCTTGTCGCCGACGAGGCCCGGGCCCCACTCAGGAAAGTCGGCGGCGATGGTGTCGGAGGCCACGTGCACGAGTGTGGGCAGCGCACCGGCGGCGCGGCCGAGGGTGCGGTAGATCTCGTTCCAGGTCAGAACCTCGTCAGAGGTGATGTGCACCGTCTCGCCGACAGCGGCGGGATGACCCAGCAGCCCCACAAAGGCGCGGGCGAAGTCGGTGTGATGCGTGAGGGTCCAGAGACTGGTGCCGTCGCCGTGCACAAGCACGGGCGTCCCGCGCCGCATGCGCTCGATGGTGGGCCAGCCGCCCTCGAGGGGAACGCTCGACTCGTCGTAAGTGTGCGATGGTCGAACGATTGTTGCCGGGAAACCTGACGAACGGTAAGCCGCCACCAACAGGTCTTCGCAGGCGATCTTGTCGCGGGCGTACTGCGAGTACGGGTTTCGTAGCGGCGTCGATTCGGTGATGGGCAGCCGCGACAGCGGTTTCTGGTACGCCGACGCCGAGCTGATGAACACGTACTGCCCGCAGTTGCCGCCGAACACGTCGATGTCGGCCGCCACCTGCTCTGGCACGAAGGCGCGAAAGTTGACGACCACGTCGAATTCGCGGCCCTGCAGTGCGGCGGCGATGGATGCCCGGTCGCGGGCGTCTGCCCGAACAGACTCTGCCCCGGCGATGGCTGGTCGCCCGCTGCTCACCCCTCTGTTCAGCAGCGTCAGGTCGATTCCGCGCTCAACCGCGAGCCTGCTGCATGCCGCGCTGATCGTGCCGTTTCCACCGATGAAGAGCGCCGAGAGTGCCATTTCACCAGCGTAGCCCGAGGCCAACTTCGGCGACAGCTTGCCTCTGGCGCGAATGATCAGTAGGTTTTCAGGTTGAAGGTGCATTATCGATGGTCACGTTTTTATAACATGTGACCGAGAGAAACGGACTACCGGATGGGTTTGCAGAACGGAACAGCGCGTCGTCGTCTCATGCAGGGATTTGCAGTGATTGCAGCCCTGGGTCTGGCGGGAACCGTCGCTCTCCCCCTTGCAAACGCCGCAAGTCTCGATTCGGTACCCGTTCAGAAGTCCATGGCCGAGGGCCAGGTCTTCGCCGGAACACCCGCGGGGGCCATCGTCGCCCAGCGTGACGAGTACACGGCA
Organism: Subtercola vilae; assembly: GCF_004923255.1. Lineage (GTDB taxonomy): Bacteria > Actinomycetota > Actinomycetes > Actinomycetales > Microbacteriaceae > Subtercola > Subtercola vilae. The sequence goes on from NZ_QYRT01000004.1 coordinate 155,618, forward strand.
ACCGACCCGGCCGTCATCATTGCCCAGCGCGCAGCTGCCGCCGCTGCGGCTGCGGCCGCCGCGAAGGCTGCCGAGGCTGCGAAGACGGCCGCCCAGGCTGCCGCGAGCGCCGCCGCGAGCAGCTCGAGCTCGTCGAGCTCGAGCTCGTCGAGCTACACCGTGCCGGCCGCCGCCGTGCCCGACCCCGGGTCAGCACAGGCCATCGGCTTGGCGCAGGTCACCGCGCGCGGCTGGGGTTCTGACCAATACTCGTGCCTCGTCTCCCTGTGGAACCGTGAATCGGGCTGGCGCGTCAATGCCTACAACGCCGGTTCGGGTGCACAAGGCATTCCGCAGGCACTCCCCGGCAGCAAGATGGCCAGCGCCGGCGCCGACTGGGCGACCAACCCCGCCACCCAGATCACCTGGGGCCTGAACTACATCTCCGGCGTCTACGGCACCCCGTGTGGCGCGTGGGCGCACAGCGAGAACTCGGGCTGGTACTGATCCGGTCGGTCGTCTGACTGGGCGGCTGGGCGAGTTACGGGCGTAGTTCTTCGGGCTCCCACCCACCGAAGTACGCCGCAAGGCTCGGCTCCCCTGAAATGATGCGAGCCCGGATGCTCGTGCTCTCGCGCGCGAACAGATCGGTTCTGCCCCACCGGCCTTCTCGCCGGGCCGCGCGTTGCAGTGTGATGAGCGCGACAGGCTGAGGCGAGTCGCTCTCAGAGACATGCTCTAAGACAGGCCCTGCGACACGCTCTGAAACACCCGCCACCTCTCCCGCCACCTCGGAGACAGTGAGACTCAGCGATCCGAGCTGCTTCGTCGTGACCCGCAGCACGCTGGCGCGAAGTTCGTCGGCGTCGAACCGCACGGGCAACGGCAGCTCGACGACGAGTTGGGCAGGAGAAGGGCGAGACAGTGGTGTCGGGAGAAGGCTGATACGGGCATCCGGAGCCAACGAGTCGAAGAACTCGGCGGGAACAGCGACCGTAGCCAACGGCAATGCCGTCAGCAGCGAGTCGACGGCGATGAGGAGGGCGGCGAGCGAGTCTGCAGCCGCGATGCGAACCTCGACGGCCGGAGCCTGGGCGCCGAGACGCAGGGCGAAGGGCACCGCGCCGGTGACCGGGATGCGGGTGGCCAGGCTGAGCGTCTCGAGGTTCTTGGCGCGCTGACGCTCGTCGAGGTCTGCGGTGCGCGCCACCCACTCGGGGCCGTCGTGCCAGGCGATCGCGTCGGGAACATGCGCGAACAGGGCCCCCTCAGACCAGGCTCGGTGCGCCCACTCCCAGTCTTCGCCGCCGTACGAGGTGAACGACTCGTCGAATCCGCCGACCGTGGTGAAGAGAGAGCGGCTGCAGCAGACGACGGCTCCGATGACGAAGCGGTACGAACGGTCATCCGAGTTCAGCAGGTTCGCCGAGCGCACGTACTCGTCGATGAGCCAGGCCGGCGCGGGCAGCTCGCGGGCGGGCGCGACCTCTTCGACCGGAGCCCCTGGCGGCAGACCCGTGAAATCGGCGTGACGGCGGGCGCCGACCGTCACCACGTCGGGCGCGAGGCCCGGCAGCCGGGTGATGGCGCGTAGGTAGTCGGGCTCGGGAGCGGTGTCGGCGTCAAGAAAGCAGAGCACGTCTCCGGTGGCGGATGCCGCACCGAGGTTACGCGCAGCCGACGCCCGAAATCCCGCGTCGGCCTGGCAGAGCAACAGCACGCCCTCGGGCACGCTCGGCGGCTCGGGCGACCCGTCGTCGACCACGATGATCTGGGTGCGGTCGGCGGGGTGCGTCTGGCGCGCGAGGGCGGCGAGGGTTCGGTCGAGCTCGTTCTGCTGGCGGTAGTGCACGACCACGACGCTCACCGTCGGCGCGGTGGCGGGCCAGACGCCCTCGAGGAGGTTCCAGGCATTGCCTGGTAGGGCAATGGGGGCGTGCGCGGTCTCGGCGGCGGGCTCGGAGCTCACGCGACCCTCCCCCACCAGTCGATGTACTGCGCCGCCACGTCGGCCAGGTCGGGTGCTGTTCGGGTGCCCGGCGCCAGCCACGTCGACTCCGGATGCTCGATCGCGAACCCGATCGCCTCGCTGAGTTCTGCGGGCTCGAACAGCGTCACGGTGCCGGGGCGGAGCTCCGCCATCTCGGCCGAGTAGCGGCTTGCGAGCACCAAGGGGCGGCGCCCCGCAGCGATCCACGTGTTGATCGAGGCCGACGCCGACAAGTGTTGGTGCGCGGCCACTGGCACTGCCGCCGCCCGGCACCGCGCGAGCAGTTCGTCGTCGTCGAGGTACCCCGTGGCGCCGAAGGTGACGCCGAGGGTCGCTGCTTCCGCGACGGCCGCCTCGAGTTCGGCTTCGTGCCCGGCTGAGGCGGCTCCGAGAGCGACGACTGCCGGCGCGGTGGCACAAGGCGCGGCCGCGGCTGGCGCGACGGCACGAGGCGCGGTCGCGGCTGGTGCGATGGCGGCTGGCGCGACGGGCCCCGGCACGGCCGCCTCCGGCACGTCGTCGTGAGTCGCGAGGCGGGCGTTCAGCTCCACCACTGCCCGCACGACCTCGGCGTGGCCCTTGCCGGGATAGAAATAGCCGAGCAGCGCCACCTCCGGCCGCAGAACCGAGGGCTCGGCGGCTGCAGCTCCAAGCCGAGCGCCGAACACGGGCAGCGGAATCACCTCCACCGCGCGCCGAAGCCGCGGCCGGCAGAATTCCTCGAGCAGCAGCGCCTCGTGCCGGCTGTTGCACACCACGCCGACCGCCGCCTGCGCCACGAGCCGGTACGCCCGCGAGCGCCGCACCAGGTTTCGTGCCCCGTCAGACGGCTGCGGAAGATCGTGCAACGTCACCGTGACCCGCGTGCTGCGCGCGAGCTGCTGAACGAATTCGGCAGCCAGTTCGGGCGTCGTGCCGAACAGTCGGTCAGTGAACTGCAGGTGCAGGCTCGGGATGCCCGGGGCGGCGCCGAGCAGATTCCGGAGGTCGTTCGAGACCAGCCCGCGCGGGGCCGACGCGGTACCGAGCGTCTCGCATTCGGCGGCCAGTGCACGGGCGTAGAACGCCACCGCGTGCTGCGGAGGGCCGACGATGAGCTGCCAGCCCCGGGCATCCGGAGCCAGCGGCAACGACGACAGGGGCGTTGGCAGTGGCGCGGGAACAGGAACGGGAACAGGAACAGGAACACGCGCGCTCACGGCAGCAACCCGAGGGTCGCGAGGGTGTGGGCGTGCCGGGTGAGGCCCGCGTCGATGATGCCCGGGTTGGCGGCGTACCAGTCGAGGTGGGCGAGGCGCACGGCGGTGGCGGAGACGGGGGTGCCGGAGACGATCCAGTCGGGGCGGGGGTCATCGTCGAGGTCGAAGGCGGCGATGACGGCAGCCTCGCGGGGGGCGTGCACGGCGTCGAGCAGGGGGCGTCCTGGGTCGACGTCGTGCTCGGCGAGGCCGAGTCGGTGGCGCACGCGGCGGGCTGCCGCGCTCCAGACGGCATTTCCGGGGTGGTTGATGGTGCGCATCAGGTCGAAAGTGGGGCGGGCGAACAGGTCGGAGACGACCACGGTGTCGTGGTGGGTCTCGCGCCGCTCGAGCTCGGCCACCGAGTCGGCCGCGACCTGTCGGATGCGTTCGACGAGGTCGCGGGTGGGTGCGGCGGGCTCGGCCGGCTCGGCGAAGTCGGCGGGTTCGGGCACGACCGAACCGTCACCCCGCCGCCGGTGCAGGCGGCGCAGCCGGTGCGCCTCGACCAGCGTGCGCAGGTCGTGGTACGGCACCACCGGCGGCACCGCGCCCGGATCGGCGGGCGGCCGCACGATGGCCTGAAACGGGTAGAGCCCTGCGAACCGGATGACCGGCATACGCACCACGCGAGCGCCACCGGGCAGCGCAGCCGTCAGCTGCCGGGTGCCGAGGGGCAGGTCGTGGTAGTCGTCGCGCACGGGCTGGGTGATGAGCAGAGTGGTGCGGGCGAGCATCCGTTCGAGAAAAGGCAGGTCTGCGGCGACGAGTTCGAACACCGGCGGAACCCGCACCGTCTGAACGTCGGGCCCCTCGAGCATGATGCGCAGCGACTCGGCCTGGCAGTTGCCGAAGACCATGGCCAGCGGGCCGCGGTCGTCAACCGGCTTGAGCTCGTAGAACTCCCCGTAGTGCGCCCGCCGCGAATGCATTTGCGCCCTTCTGCTAGTCGAAATCTGCCAATAGTCAACCCTCGATTCGGGTTCGTTCGCACAGTCTATGTTGGAGATATTCAGCGGTTGTGCGTCGCACCCGCGTCTCTTCTCCCTGCCTCCTTTCGAAGGAATACCGCTGCAATGACCGTCGAATCCGTGCCCAAAACGTCGCCCGTGCGCGTCGCCGCGGTTCCGGCGGGGCACTCCTACGTGCAGAACATCGTCGACCGCGAGGCGGCCTGGCCTGCCGACGGCGTGACAGTTCTCGCCGACCCCGTGCGTGCGTCGGCTCCAGCCGGCCAGTGGTGGCCGCCGGTCATGCTCGATCCGCGCTGGGTCGCCGAGAACGCCCACCGATTCGACCTCATGCACGTGCACTTCGGAACCGAGTCGTTCACCGTGAGCGAGCTGCAGGCGGTTCTGGATGCCCTCCGAACCGCCCAGCGACCCGTGGTGTTCACCGTGCACGATCTCACCAACCCGCAGCTCATCGACCAGGCTCCGCACCTCGCGCAGCTCGACCTTCTGATCGGTGCCGCCGACGAGGTGGTGACGCTGACGCCGGGCGCCGCGGCCGAGGTGCGCGCGCGGTGGGGCCGGGAGGCGACGGTGATCGCGCATCCGCGGATGCGGGGCGCCGGGCATGTCGTAGCTGCTGGTGCGGGAGCAGGGTCGTCGCACCTCGCGGTCGGCATGCACCTGCGCGACCTGCGCCCGAACATCGACGCGGCGCGAGCGGTCGCGACGCTGATCGGTGCCGCCGCGATGCTGCGCGCCGACAGGTTCGGTGTCGACGTGACGGTGGAGATCAACGAGAAGGTTCGCGACGAGAAGCTGCGCGAGGAACTGCGGGCGATGACCGCCGGGGTGGCGGGGCTGGTGCTGAGCGAGCATCCACGGCTCACCGACGTCGAGTTGGAGAGCGCCCTCGCGTCGACCGACATCGAGGTGCTGCCCTACGGCCACGGAACCCACTCGGGCTGGCTCGAACTCTGCTGGGATCTGGGGGTGTCGGTGGCGGCTCCGGCCGTGGGGTTCTACGGCGAGCAGCACACCGAGCCCGGAGCGGTGGCGACATTCACGCCCGGGTCGGTGGGGTCGCTGGCGGCGGCGCTTCGGCTGCTCGCCGAAGCCCGGCAGGCCGCGGTGGCCCGACAGACCGAGGTGGCCGGGCAGACCGCGGATTCCCTGCAGCCCACGGAGGCGCAGGGCGACCCGGCGAGCGCACTGCGTGCCGAGCGAGCAGCCCTCCGGCGCGAACAGCAGAGCCAGATTCACACAGCCCATCTCGCGGTGTACCGACGCGCGCTCGCCGGTGCCGCCCGATGAGCGCAGCCCACCTGAACATCGTCGTGATCGCGCCGCTGCGCTACCCCATCACCGAACCGCACGCGGGCGGCCTCGAGTCGTCGATCTGGCACCAGGTGAACCAGCTGCGCCAGCGTGGGCACCGGGTGACACTGTGCGCAGTAGAGGGTTCGGATTTCATGCAGCTGAGTCCGCCCGAATTCGTCATGCCGCCCGTGGTGTGGGCGCCGGGCGAGCTGCCCAACGACGTGGACTACCCCGCGGGCTACCTCGACACCGCCCTGCCCTCGCTCGAACGGGCGCTCGCGTTCATCGCCGCGCATCCGGGCCGCTTCGATCTGGTGCACAACCACAGCCTGCACGGCACTCCCCTGGCCTGGGCCGGGCGACTGGGGGTGCCGATGGTCTCCACGCTGCACACGCCCGTGCTGCCGGGCCTCGTGGCCGGCCACGCGCTGAGCGACGGCCCCGGCAGTCGGTTCGTCGCCGTGAGCTCGCACACATCGGCCGAATGGATGCCCGCCGGAATCGTCTCAGACGTACTGCCGAACGCGGTCGACTCTGAGCTCTGGCCGGCCGGCGAGGGCGGTTCTGACCTGGTGTGGTTCGGGCGCATCGTCGTGGAGAAGGGTGCGCACCTGGCCATCGACGCGGCCCAGCTCCTCGGGCGCCGCATCGTGCTCGCCGGGCGCGTGGGCGACCCCGAATACTTCGAGAACGAGATTCGGCCCCGCCTGGGAACTGAGGCGGTGTACGTGGGTGAGCTGCGCCAGCCCGAGCTGGCCGCACTGGTCGGCCAGAGCGCCTGCGCCCTGGTCACGCCCGTGTGGCAGGAGCCGTTCGGGCTCATCATCGCCGAGACGCTGATGACCGGAACCCCGGTGGCGTGCTTCGAGACGGGCGGGGTGGCGGAGGTGGTGGCCGGCATGAGGGGAGCAGGGTTGGTGCCCGTCGGGGATGTGCCCTCGCTCGCGGTGGTGGCTGACGAGCTGATCGGGTCTGAGCTGCAGAGGCGGGGCATCCGGAGCCTGGTTCGAGCCGAGGCTATTGCGAAATATTCGTTGGCCGCGCGAGTGCTCGAACTCGAGGAGTTGTACGAACAGTTGGTCATGGAGTGGGCAGCCGTGGGGCCGGTCGCAGCTGCGAATGCAACGCCGTTGGCGAAAGCGCAGTGGGCTGCCGCCGGTACTGAGTTCGAAGCGGCGATCGCCGAGCGCGCGCTGTGAACCGGCGGCCGCTGGTGGGGTGGTACGTGCACCATCACGGCGCCGGGCATCGAACCAGGTTCGAGGCGATCAGGCGGCACCTCGACGCCGACGTGATGGTGTTTTCGACGCTGGAGGCTCCTGCGGTGATGGCCACGGGCACCGAGTGGGTGCGGCTCGACCGCGACGACCGTGTCGAGCGAACCGAGACCGGCGAGCTGCTCGACCCCGCCGCGCCAGACGCCGATGCGAGCGTTGGCGGACTGCTGCACTGGGCCCCGCTCGGGCACAGCGGGCACGCATCGCGGCTCGGGATGATCGCGGCGGCGCTCGCGTCACACCGGTTCGACGCGTTCGTGGTCGACGTGTCGGTCGAGGTGACGCTGCTGGTGCGGCTGTTCGGTGTGGCGACGGTGGTGATGACGCAGCCAGGCGAGCGGGTCGACCAGCCGCATCAGCTCGCGTTCGCTGCTGCGACGCGCATTGTGGCGCCGTGGCCGTCAGCGCTCATGCTGCCGCGGGCGCTTGAGGAGTTTCGGGAGAAGACGCGGTTCGTGGGGGGCATCAGCCGGTTCGATGGGCGGCTGGCGGCGGGGCAGGGTGTGGTGTGGGCGGGCAGCGACGGCGACAGCAGCAGCGATGGCGGCAGCGATGGCAGCAGCGAGAAGCGGGACGACCGGGGCGGGCTGTTTTCGGTGCTGGTGCTGGGCGGCGGAGGCGGTTCGGCGGTGGGGCGAGCGGAGGTACGGGCTGCTGAAGAGGCGACGCCCGGGGTGCGGTGGCGTGTGCTGGGTGTGGGCGCCGGCGAGTGGTGCGACGATCCGTTCGAGCTGATGTGTGACGCCGATGTGGTGGTGTCGTGGGCGGGGCAGAACGCCGTTGCCGATCTGGCTGCGGCCCGGGCGCGGGCTGTGGTGCTGCCGCAGGAGCGTCCGTTCGGGGAGCAGAATGCCACGGCTGGGGCGCTCGAGGCCGCCGGGCTCGCGGTGGTGGTGCGGCAATGGCCGGAGCCGGCCGAATGGCCCGCGCTGCTCCGGGAAGCGGCCGAGCTGACACCCGACTGGGGCAGCTGGCTCACGGCGGGCGCGGCGGCGCGGGCCGCAGCGGTTGTGGCTGAGGTGGCGGGTAGCACCGAACGCCAGAACGGCCGGGTGGCGGGCGATACGAGTGCGGTGGCCTCAGGGAGTGGGGCGCAGTGACGGGCGCGGGTGCGACAGGTGGGCACGATCCACTTGTGGGCGTGGTGACGCTCTTTTCGGCGGCGAGGCTGGGGCACGCGCTGAACCAGATGGCGGCGCTGAGAGGCAGCGGCGTGCGGCACGTGGGAGTGTGGCTCGATGAGGCGGAGGCGCCGACGATTGAGGGGGTGACGGGCATCCATGTGCCCCCAGGTGCAGCGGGAATGCGACTCGCGGCCGGCCGAAATGCGGGTGCGAGGGCCGCCATCGATGCGGGTGCCGAGCTGCTCGTGTTTCTTGACGCCGACTGTCTGCCCGGGCCGGAGCTGTTGCGCTTGTACGGCGCGGCCGCGGCACAGCTCCCGGGGGCGGTGCTCTGCGGGCCGGTGACCTATCTAGCCGAAGGCTTTCAGGGGCAGACGCCTGACGAACTCGCGGTGGCGACTGCGCCGCACCCTGCTCGCCCGAATCCGGCCGCGGGCGAGTGTGTTGTGGCGCCGGCCGGGCAGCATGCGCTGTTCTGGTCGCTCTCGTTCGCCGTGACGCCGGCAACGTGGATGCTCAGCGGAGGCTTCTCAGAACTCTACGAAGGCTACGGAGCAGAAGACACCGACTTCGCCGCACGCCTCGGCCCGGCGGGGCTCGACCTGGTGTGGGTGGGAGGGGCGCACGCGTACCACCAGTACCACCCCACATCGACTCCGCCGTGGCAGCACCTCGACGACATTCTGCGAAACGCCGGCATTTTTTGGCAGCGGTGGGGGTGGTGGCCGATGCAGGGGTGGCTTGACGCGTTCGCTGCGGCCGGGGCGATTGAGCTGGTCGACGGGGTGTGGCGGCGGGTGGTCGAAGACGCTTCGGATGCGCCGGAGTCGTCGGAGTCGTCAGCGGCAGGAACCCGACAAGGGCTCGGTTTGGGCATCGGGCCAACGTAGGCTAAAGTCAATACTCGGCCCGCACTTCGGTTTGGGCATTGGGGTATGGTGTAATTGGCAACACGGAAGATTCTGATTCTTTTGTTCTTGGTTCGAGTCCAGGTACCCCAGCTTCAAAGCCACGGAATTCCGGGGCTTTTTTCGTTGAATATCGTTGTCGGTCGACGGCTAGTGGAACGCACTTGACGAACACTTGCCAAATCGTTGATTCTCGGTTGACGGCTCGGCGCCCCTACTGTTGGTCGTAGCCGTTCAAAACTTGGCTGATATCAATCGCAGCAGCCGAGTTATCAAGGTAGATCCGCCGGGTTATCGCATCGCTTGAGTGACCTAGGGCGGAGGTTGCTTCGGACACCCCGAGGGTGAGGGCGATCAGCGTTCCTGATGTCTTCCTAAGCGAATGGGACGTTACCCACGACAGGTCTGTGCCCCGCACGATAGCCCTGAGATGCTTCAGCAGATTCTTCTGCTGAAATGGCTTACCGGTCCTTGGAGTTTCCCAAAGCAGTCCAGATCGGCTCGCCAATGATCGGGCGCGAAGAATTTCAGCGAATCCACCCCCAACAATGACTGTGCGGCTTTTCCCGCTCTTCGGCGAATCCTGCCGAACTGCGCCGAGGTTTTTGTCGTAGATGATTGTGCCGGTGATTCTTACTTCAGCTCTTCCATTGGCCATAGGGGTGACGTCTATGACACGAAGTGCAAGCACTTCCGAAATCCTCATTGCGCCGCCCAGAACTAAGTCGAGCGCGTCTCGAAGAGCAGTCGACGGCTTGGGACCACGAACATGCTCACCGGTCCGGTACTCGGCGACGAGCGTTCTGAGGTTCGAGAGTTCTAACGGGGTGAGGGCTCTGGCTGCCTTCCCTGAACTCGGTAGGCGGATGTCGGCCACGACCACCGGGTTCGACTGGCAGGCATTGTCCGACACTGCGAGACGAAACATTGCACGCAGCACCACGCGGCAGTTTCGGGCTTCCGAGAGGTGCCCAGTGTCTACAAGTCGGATGATCAGGTTCTCGATCATCCGAGGTGTCATCTCGCCGACCGACACGTCCTTGAATGCTCGAAGGATTGCACCGCGGGCACTCTGAATGTATCTATTTTTGGTTTGGGCTTTGAGGCGACGACTCGGTGCAATTGAGTCCACGTAGATATCCACGAGATCGTGAACTTTCGTCCTTGAGGTTATGAGGGAGGTGCCGCTGCGACTCGACCGGTCTCCTAGCTTCGTGATCAAAGCATTCTGGGCCAGGGTCTCAGTTCGCCCGGACGCAGTGACGGGACGGTTCACCCCGTCGCTGTCTCGGAAATAAGCTCGGGCAATTACACGCCTGCTTGTACCTTTTCCTTCGATTGAGAAAGCAATTCGCCCGTAGGTACCGATGGGAGTGGCGGGTCGCCCCATGATCAGCATTCCTCGCGCAAGGAGGCAGCCCAGGCGACCACTTCCGAGGACTGGAATCGGACGCTCCGACCAATACGCGTCGCCCGGGGAAGATCGCCAGTACTTCGACGTTTCTCGACGGTTCTAGTTGAAACGGCTAGGTATGCTGCGACGTCCTTTATCGTCCAGAGGGCACTGGCGCTCTCAGCTGCGGGAACTCTTTTCAACTCATCTTCTCCTTTGGAATTGAGTCCGGGGTGGCGCCGGACATTTCAATTCGTAGAAGTTGAACACGAGCTGACGGGGCCGCTTTAGAGCTGAACTTTTGTGCGGAAACCACAAACCTGTCTGACGAGGGTGTAGGGGCGACACTGGTCGAACGAGGCGCGGCCCGCTGCCCTAGCGCGGCTTGACTGTCACGCTGAAACGAAGAGGGCCCCGATTCCGGGTTGCGAAATCAGGGCCGCACGATTCGAGAGAGCAAAGTAGCTGGATACTTTTATCGCCCCTACTCTTCTTATTCTACTCGTCACCTAGCCCAGCTATCGATATAAAGGCACCCTGATCAGGGGAAAAGTTTTTCAAGCAATGTTTCGTATTCTCAAAAGTTGTCTCGAACGCCTGCGAGAATTAGTTATACGACGATCGAAGCGCGACAGGAAGCTGGAAACTCCCATCGCAGTGCTGAAGGCGTCGGAATCGATTCGAGATCGAGGGATCTCCTGCAAAGCCACGAATTCCGGTTCGTCCTCTCCGTCACTGCTCCACGGTGCCGCGAGTTGATCACGCTTCTGTTGGCCCTATCTTTGGTCGCGCCGCTTTTCTGATTGTCAGGCGAAAAACGATCAATTGCCGGATAAATGAGCTCCAAGCCGGCCCGGAGCCACAGCCCGTCTCGATGTATGGCCATGCCCGAGATGAGTTCATACGAGCAACGTTCCGATTTTTCGGCGCGCTACTCAACGTGCCCATCAAACGGTTTGGGGTGCTGGTCCGAGGTGATGTTCCGGGGAAGGGGGCCTGCAAGACCAGATATCTATCCATCCAGCTTCAGCGATTGAGATCAACTAAGGGTCAGCGCAGACCAATCCCTACTTCTTGTTCCCGCCGGTATGAGTTCCATTCAACGAGTCCAGTACATTGCTTTCCGGTTCGGGCCAGGCCAATATCCGGCGAGGCACCCTAGTCCTCGCAATTGATGCCCACTCCGGGACTCCGCCCGCCCCCGCACCGGACACTGCAAATGTCTGTCGGCCCGCCATTGCTACCGCATACTCCATGAACGGCTTACATTCATCTGGTACTTCCAATCCTGGGCCGTAGTCGGCTCGGTCCCGGCAGCCCACTCGCTCACCTTTCGCCCCTCGAATGAAGTCCACAAGTTCAAACCGGCCACTGTTCAGGCGCAATTCCGCATAACGAGTAGAAGTCGAACTGTACTGAGCCCGCAGCTTTGGAGTGATACCAGCCTGATACCGGTGATACAAATCTCGCGGCTTGAGGACCGTTCCAGAATCAGTCGTCGCAAATGTGGCTGACAGGTCCGCATATTCGACTTCATCCGGGTCTAGAGCAGATCTGCACTCGCTGACCAGCTGAGCAACCGAGGGCACCATGCCTGGTTCGATTGATACGATCTTCGACGCTCCCGGAAAGTGGTCTAGGATCTGCAATTCCGCTTTCTTCGATATTGACTGGTCGGCTGCGATAATTACCCAGTGGTGAATTAGCCAAATGAAGCCAGTTCCTGAAACGAGTAATTCAACGTGGCGTGACCTGATCTGACCGGCGACACCGAACGTTCGACCAAACCTCGGTACCGATCGGAGAGCCTCATCCCACACAGCGCTGAGTCCGGCATTCTCTTTACCGGTGTACGTGAGCCTCGTGAGCAATAGGCCGCGTTCGAGACCGAGCCAGCTCTTCATGATGCGCTTCGCTCGAAACGACAACGTTCTCGCCTGGACAAGACTGCACCCGAATGGATCCCCCGGCCTACAGCTGGACGAGTTGCACATCAGCCGGTAATCGATGATTGATTCCAATGGGACCTGCCCCCTCGTGACTGGGTCGCTGCTGTTCGGATATCTTCCGTGGCTGCACAACCGGTGGCCGTAGAGCGGACCGCTAACCCACTGCTCAAGTAGCCTCTGTTTGGATTCCTCAGCCTCAGAAGTGAACAGCCATTCACTCACATTCAGGTCGATGTGTCGAAGCATTCCGTTTACGTTCGCATTCTGGGTGTTTTTAAGTGTTAGAGAAACTATTTGTTAGCAAAACACGGCAAACGGCTCAGGATTGGAAACCAGCAAAAGGAGTTGAAGTATCTTTCGGCCGTCCTGCTTCACCAGCTCGAACGTTCAACGAGAGACTTCCGCGCATTGGAGAGGTCTCGAAGGACACCGCGTGGCAGAGCGTTCGAGCTCCGTACTACGGAACACTTTATGATGATGATTTCTAGACTTTCGGCACGAATAAGAAGCGGTATTGAAACAGCTACAGAATTGTGGGCATGACAAAACCTGAAGATTCATCTTTCCTTCCTGCCCCTCACATTCGGGAGCTCATCAGAACTCTTGAGCTACTTAGCTTTGAAGTGCAGAGCCACGAGATCTCGACGCTTCGTGCCCTATACAAAGCCAGAACTGCGGTCGATGCGGCTTTGGCGTCTGAGGTAGGTGCCCGCCGCAAGAACGTCAGCGCGTTTCTATCAAATGGGAGACTCCGAACAAACGCCTTCGGTGACGCGTCATGGAAAAGAATTGGTGAAGAACTCGGTTTGTCCGAGACCGGAGCCAAAAAGAAGTACAGCCAATTCGCCACCCGTTCCAAGAACGGGGCGAAGAAGTGACCGCACTCACGTCCCACCACAATTTGTTCGCCGATATCGTCAGCATCGACATCGAGCCAAACGCATTTCATCGACCGCTCGCTGGCCTACATAGTTCTGTCTTTGCTGCTTACGGGCGGGAACTGTTCATCAGACAATTCGGCAATGCTGAGGACAAAGAGCTTCACCAGACCTGGAAGAGCCCGTTCATAGCGGACCGTTGCACCTTCGCGCAACTTGTTAACCGCGAGGATCGCCGGCCTTACGAGTCCATCGTTAGTAGGGAGTATCGAAACAGGTTAGTCGTAGGAGGTAAGAACATAGACCGGCGAATTGTCGGGGAGGCCCTGTACGGGCAGGGATACGAACGCATGCGTCGGCAGGTAGATCGTGGGTTCATCATCGAAATATTCGAGAACAAAGCACTGCGCGAAGCTTCCGCCTCATAATCAGCTCGCCTCGATAGTCGAAGCTACACTCGCGAGACGCTTAGCGTATCGCCCCCAGCAACGGCCGCTCTTGTGGCCAACCTATTCCCCAACCTGAAAAGGAGAGGCTAATGTCTCGAAAGACACGCAAGCCCGCAGTCCTCGACATGGACCACTCGTTCGAAAACGACCTGTTCGCCGATGTCGATTTGCCACCAACTGTAGCTCCCCCAGAAGAGTCGCAAATGCCGCTCGGAGGGGTGCATCCCGATGTCATTAACGCCAGCGGCACGACAACTGGGCCCGGCATGAACTGGTCGAAGGTGACCCTCGGGCTCTGGGGTATTGGATCTACCCACAACAACACGAGTTGGAAATTTCGATTGCAGCAGGCGGTGACCTTGAGTGACATCAAGCAACGATCGCCTCTTACCGGTACGGTCTCCATCGTGAGCCGCGAGGTCGGCGGAGTCGAGCTTACCGGTGCTGGCAGCCTGGATCGGCTGGAGGTCGTCCAGATCCTGGAGAATCAGGGGTACGTGTTCACCGAGGAGTTCGTCACCGATACGCAGCACGTGGAACGGTTTGAGCTTCGGGAGGAGTGAACGTAGTCGGCGCAACGCGCGAGCGTTACTCGATGATCTCCGCGCGCCCCGCATCGTCGCGGATCGGGGTCAGTAGAGTCCGTTCAGCGCGAGATACGACGAGAGTACGAACGAAGAGTCTGATCGCTCAGAATCGCTTTGAGCGCTTTCGGTCGGTTCCACCAATCCGTGACATGGGCGGCCGCAGTTTGGAGCTTAGACGACGGTTGCCCGCGTGCAACTTATCGCGTTGACGCCCGAACGACCGCGGCCACTCGATGGCGCTACCGGCATCGGCGCTTGGACGAGATGCTCTAGATTTCTTAGATGCTCTCGCCTTACATGCTGATCTGGGCCGCTTGTTTGTCGGCCAGCACTGTCATGTGGGCAATTGAAGTTTTTATCGCATCGTGGATGCCTCGTAAGCGAACCCGCGCGGCCGTGCTCGTGCTGCTGGTAGCGGCGACAGTCACGGCCACGTTCATCGCCTTCATTGCGACGCAGATTTCGTACGCGTCATCGCCCTGGGACGTGACGTACAGTTTCGTGACGCTCCCCGCGTGGATGCCGAACCTGTCACCTTGGGCCGCCGGAGTGACGGCGATTGTTGCTCTGGCCGTAGTCATGTATCTGAAGCGCGAGTGGCTGGTGAAGGGAAGCTGGAGACCAGCCCTCAAGACAGGCGTCACAATGTGCGCGATCCTTATTGCTGGCGCTGGCGGTGTGGCTCTTTTTGCGCGAACTGTTGGAGACGCTTCCGCCTCGTATCGCACCCCGCCGCAGTTGTTTGCGTTTGCTAACCAGGATGTTACGAGCTTGGACGTTGACTTGGTCGCAGACAACAAAGGCACCAGCGTCGCGTTCCTCGACACGGGATACCACGTCGATGTGCATCTCACCGGGATCCCAGGCTCCCGTGCCCAGTTCCTTCTAGTTGGGGAAGGCTACTTTGCTACAAGCCCCTTCAGCTCGTCCACTGCGATCGAGGTTCCTCCATCGCCTTCGCTTTGGGGCAGCTCCAGTGGAAACGATTGCAATTTATCCGGTGTCGGTGAGTCAGACGCGTTCACGTACATCGCCGGAGACCGCCATCTCTTGGGCAGCGTCGTCTTCGATGGCTCAGGCAACGCCGCGGCCTCTGTCCAGTTCGGTTCGCATGTTGCCACCTTCAATTACGCGGGCGATGTCAGTCAGGTACACCTTCCCGAATTGCATCTGTCGGAACTGGGAGGGGACTCGACCACCTGCTTTATTGCAGCAGCGCCTTATAGTGGCGTATGGAAATCGCCCGCTACATATACGGGTTCAGTTAGTCTGGCGAACCCTGACCTCCTGCCGGGGAACGTGTTGGAACAGGTTGGAGACCCCACGCCAGCGGACTCGTCAAATACTGGCCCAACCATTCTCGGATCGAAGGATCTAACTTTCGCGCTAAAGGCGACCGCACCGGAGGCGACTAACCGGAGCGGGTACGAAATATTGCCTTTCTATGTGATTTCTGGCCCCGAAGTGGAGACGTTCAAAAACACCCTGAGTTTCGTTTCAGCACTGCTTCTCGGAGTAGCGCTGGCAGCGTTAGTCGAACTTCTACGATCGTGGCCCGCTCCTCCACGGCCTCCCCGCTCTGCGCCCCGCGGCTCCCGACCCCGTCGGCCTCGACCGAGTGAGGTGACACTGGTGCGTCGCCGTAGAAGAACAAGGTCATGATTTCGATCGATCAGGAACACTTTGACTTTGAAGCTACAACCTCGACATCACAACAGCGGAGACGAAACGGTCGCAGATGTCCCCGCAGCCTAGCGTTGTTCGTGCTCGCCTTCGGCTTCGTGCTCATCTTCGTCCGAGTCGCTGTCACCGGGATCGCCGTTCGCGTCTTCAGTCGGGGCTTCCGAATCGGATGCATCTGCGAGGGTAAACGAGGCGATGTCTGGCTGTGCCTTGATAATCGACGACACTATGTGTTCGGCCTGCTTATCCATGCCGCTTCTCGCCCAGAGCCCCGCGGAGACGATCTTTCCGATTTCGGTGGCGGCTGGCACGTCGAACGTGAACGTCGATGCGCGTGCTGCAGCTGAGCCGATACCGGTTAGGTCACCTACGTTGATCGGAGTGTTCGCGATCAGCTTGGTCCAGTCCACATTTAGCAAGGGAATGACGAAACTCATGCCTTTTAGCTCGGACACTGCTGCGCTAACTTGCCTGGGTTCGATGCCCAGATCTAGTCGACCCGAAGCCTCCTCCACAAACCTCGAAGAGCGGTAGAAATGGACCTCTTGGCCAGTCTCTTCCCGGAACTCCGCGAGGAGGGCAGGGAGCGCACCTATCGTGTTGCCGGCCACCCTCAGCCACCAGTCATCCTTGAGATCATCGGTCACGAACATCACGTCAACTGCATTTTCTTTTGCGTGATCCATGATCTGGGACCAGACGAAGAAATCTCCTGACGCGCCGGCCTCGCCCTTGTTTGCGTCTTTGAAACCAGGCGGAATCTTCTTGCCCAGTCGCTCCGCCGCGAGCTTCATTTTCTGAGTAGTCGCTTCGGTCTCGTAAGCGGGGCCAATTCGCCCCCCAAACCAGGACTCTATGGACGTTAGGTGAGGGTCATCGAACCTCATTTTGTGTCCGAGCTCCGCAAGAGCGGTTTGCTGCTTGAGTATCCGCTCTTGTGGGCACCGCTTTTGATGCGGGTGAGCACCGTTGTTCAGGTGCTTGGTTTGCGTCGTTCAGCACCATGATCGGTGTGGTTGAGCACCACCTGTGAAGCTCCTCCCACCATG
>NZ_QYRT01000040.1 GCF_004923255.1 Subtercola vilae
CCCCCCCCCTTATATCCATCGGCCTCCCGTCTACCCTTGGTGACATGTCGCTTCCCGAGATTCCGTCTTTTAGCTCAAGCTCTGATCAAATCTCGGCGACGCCATGGCCTGAGGGAACCGTCTGGCACTACACGACAGGGGCTGGACTTGCGGGCATGGTCGGCGACAACGTGCTGTGGGCCAGCGCCATGGCCCTCATGAACGACTTCCGCGAACTGCGCACCGGGAAGAAGATATTCAAGCAACTGCGCAAAACCCACGTCGACGATGTGGAGGAGCAGATTAGGGGAGACTTCGACGCCATGATTCGAACCGCCTCGAAGATCGACCCGTACAGAACGTTTGTCGCTTGCGCTTCCGAGCAGCCGGACCGTCTCACCATGTGGCGGAACTACGCGGGCGAGGTCGGGTATGCCGTGGCTCTTGATAGTACGAAACCGCTTTACATGCGGCGTCAACGGCCGATGACCGAGGAAAAGATCGCTGCTTCGGGCCTCCTCGACGAAGAGAGCAAGCAGCGTCTGCGCGACGACGCAAACTCCGGTTCACCGAAGTTTGAATGGACACGCGTTGTCTACAAACCCGACGCTCAATACTTGGCGGCCTGGAAGGTGCTCCTTGATATCGAGGCCGCCGCCGCCGCTAGTGCCGAAGGCCGGCAAGCTAAGAAAGGCGAGTTGTACGCAATGCTGGACATGGCCACCGTGATCTCAGCAATCAAGGACCCCGCGTTCGAGGACGAAACCGAGACGCGACTCGTGTGCAACGCTGCGATGTACGTCGACCTCATGTACCTCAAACACCGCCCAGGAAAATACGGGATGATTCCCTACGTCGAACTCGGACTCCCGAAAGACCCAGGACAGCTAGTCGGCGACGGCCCCGAACCAATGGGCAATCTGCCGATCATAGAAGTGATCATCGGACCAACCCGCTATCCGAAAGACGCCTGTGCAGGCGTCCGTGAACTCCTTCGCTCCCACGGGCACACGAACATCCCCGTCACCGCGAGCCGAATTCCATTCCGCCCCTAAGCACGCTCCAAGGTCAAACCCATCTCGATTTCAACAGCGCCGAGACGGAGCAAGAGCCTTAGCGTGGGATATTTCACTTTTTCACAAGCCGCCCCCCGAAGTCACTTCACGACACTGCTGAGTTGAGCCCGAGCTTCTCAAATCGTCGGTAGAGCGTCGAGCGACTCATCTTCATATCGCGGGCGACCGAGGCAACCGACTCACCACTGTCGATGAGCTTGTAGGCCTTTTGGATCTGCGAATCGGTGAAGCTCTGCTCGCGTCCGCCGAGGTCTTTTCCGGCGGCCCGCCGTTTGGTGATCGAATCGTTAACTCGTTCCTTCTTGATATCCAGCTCCATCTGAGCCAGGGCAGCCATGACCGTGAATACCATCTGACCCATGGGCGTGCTGGTGTCGACGTTGAGGCCGCCGAGATTGAGAACTCGGAGCTCGGCGCCTCTGGTTCGGAGATCCTCGGGCAGTGCGAGCATGTTCACTGTCGATCGACCGAGACGATCCAGCGTCGTGACGACGAGGGTGTCGCCGGGGTGCAGTGCGTCGAGAGCACGATCGAACTGAGGCCGGCTTGCCAGTGCCCCTGATACGCCGTGGTCGACGTAGAGGTCATCTCGTCGAACGCCGGCAGCTAGAAGGTCGACCTCTTGCCGGTCTGTCTGCTGCATTTTCGTTGATACTCGCGCGTAGGCGATCAGCTTGCTCATCTGGTTCTCGTCACCTGTCGCACAACTCTTCTTAGATACGTCTATTTTACGAGAAGTTGTGCGACGTATTTGTGCGCCACTTTTTTGCGCGAAACTCGATCACATTGTGTCGCATCGAGATCTGTCGCATATCTCTAGGGATATGCGACTCGGCATCGTCTCGCAGATAATGCACTTTGCCGAGAATCTTTATCGGAGGGGGGGCAAGTCCTTCTTTTTTGGTTGAGTATTCGATTTAGGTGCTCCTTTTGTTGATTAGGTGATGGGGGCCGTTACTTTAGGCTCGCGCGCAGTCGCAACGTTAGAACCGGAGCAGGAGCAGACGAATTGATTGTGGTCTGTTGCGGGTGAATGTTCGCTGGTTACAGGGGGACATCTGCACATATTCGTGAACCTGGGTTCGCGAGGACCCACACCGGCCAGCTCTGCAACATGGCAACCTTGTCGTCTCCGAGCTCTGAGATGACGAGGTCGAGCTCATTCACGTCCTTGAGCAGTATCAGCAGGCAGGCTTCCAGTAATCCGGCTTGCGTGTCATCCCTGTTCAGAGAGCGCCGCGCTGCACGAATGTCGCGTCGATCCGCGTCGCTGAGCGTCCCCAAACGGTGCTGAATCTGCCACCAGTTGATTCGATGTATGAGCGAGTCTGGATCCTCCCCCAACAACCACTTGCAAAGGTCGGTGGATCCTTGGAGCAGATAGGCGCGGTGGTGCTCTTCACTTGCCGAATCTGCGGCCGAGAGAAGTTGGAGCAACATCAGGTTGGCCTTGTTGAGCGCCGCGGAGCGATCCTCAAGCGCCACGTAGGCGGCCACAATGCCGCGCAATCTCAGATTTAGAACGGAAGCCATATCTTCCGACGTCATGGCCTCGTACACTGTTCCCCATTCCATCGGCTCTGGTGAGCCGCTCTCGTCGAGTCGGTAGATGCGGAACCGGTCACGTTTAGTTGGATCGAATGGATCGACGATCTGCCAATAGCCTTCTTCCTCGGCTGGCATGACGATCACCATGATTTTGTACACGCCGAGCGCGATGTCATATCGTCCGGTCCCATCCGAGGTCCCTCGCACTGGATGATCCTGAAGAACTCCCTCATGTAGAGCGAGGAGCATTCGTTTCGTTTTGTCGTCAATCTCAAGAGTCGAGGTCAGGTCGTCGTCGATGCCGAACTCATCAAACAATTCGATCAGGCGGGCGAGCTCAGCGCGGACGCTTTGCAATTCGGCTTCCATTTTCGGATCACCATCATGACGTTCGTGAGTGACGCCGCCGATGACCAGCGCGTTCCCGGCGGCGGACGCGAGCATGAAATCGAAGTTCTTGGCTTGTTCCCGAAACGAGCCTTCGCGCGTCAGATTGAGGGTCGTGCCGACCTTACCGTCGGCGTCCTTGAGTCGAAGTTGAGGCCTTCAGCGAGTTGCACAAGGATCGTGTTCTCCTAATGATCGATGTTGCAGTTGAACTGCCTGAACAGCCGCACGACCGGCACTGGGGGTACAACCTCGGCAAACGCATCGGCGTCGGCTCTGGTGCGCTCTACCTATTCTTCAGCGCCTTCTCGACGAACCTCTATAGGGTCAGTCTTTGTGTTAGGTAGTCAGCGAGGTCTTCCTGGTCGCGGCTACCCATAGGTGCGCTCCGCGATCATCGTGGCGGAACGCTCTACGAGTTCCGCCGGCTTGAGCTTGTTGTCCTAGGAAGCGCTAACCTTGCCTCATACGGGGGAAGGCGCAGGGCGGAATGGTCGATGTTCTACAGGAGAAGTCTGCAGAGTTCGAAAGCGAAGAGGTTCGGGTTGCTTCAGGCTTGGATTACCAAGCATTTTGGACCACGGATGCATCCAGCGGTTGGCTTGACCAAGCACTGGGCCAGGCTGCTGTTTGGGTCCGGGAGCGGCTTGGACTAGACGTTGATCTGTCGCAAGATGGCGAAGTCGCAAATGGCGACCGCAGCAGACGTGTACAGGTGCTGCACCGACAGGCTGGGCGCGATGTTGGCGTGCGGCTGCGAGCTTGGAATACAAATAACGGCACCACTTTCATTGTCACCGTCTTAGCTGTCGATGGCCCCAGCGGTGGGTGGCTGCTGGTACAGGCAAGCTCATCAGATCGATCTCGAAGAACAGCCAAGCCTGCCGTAGCAGACGCAATTTTGAGCGTCGTCGATTTTACCGATATCGGGCCCTTACGCACCAACGCTCAACACATCGCGCTTAGTCAACTCGATGAACTCGAGGAGCTAATCAACAATTCTGACCGCAGGTTCCCTGTGATCGTTGCCGCGCCGATAGACGGGGTGGACTTTGATCGGTGGCTTGAGGCTGTGAACCGGTGGACTCGCCACAGCGCGGGAATCGCCCACGTTGTCTCTCTGGACCCGCAATCTGCCGACGAGTTCTCACACAGGCATGGTCGGCGAGCAGTACAGCCAGCAACACTTCGGACTTACCCACCGGGCGCAGACCTCGCCGACCCGGCGGTGGAACAAACTTCACGGTGGTTGACGCCCCGCGCACTGACTGGCGACGACCATAAGATCGCACGCGTTATTGAAGCTTTCGTTCGCCAATACCAAGTTACCCATCCGGTTCCGCTTCCTCCGCCTGTCAGGGAATGGTCGCGTGCTTTCGACAGGTTCGCAGCTCAACAACTTCGTTCCGCGGTCAGCCCCACCTCCGTCACCTTGCAAGCACGCGTTGCAGCGCGCCAGGCCGCCCGGAATCTGCAGAAATCGATACTGTCAGATCAATTAGAAGAGCTTGCAAGTGACTTCATCGCGGTTCCCAGCCGGCCAGACGTACCTGATCGCCTTGACGCCCGGGTTGTCTTCTTGCAAGAGCAACTTGCAGCGAGCGATCAGGCGCGCATGCGGGCCGAAAGTCAGCTTGAGCATGTTCAAGAGTTTCTTTCTTTGTCGGACCTCGAGGAACCCGCTCTGTTGGAACTGCTCGACGCTGCTACTCAGGCACAGCCAGACAGTGGCGCCATCGCTCAATTGCTCAGTGATAACGATGACCTGCGAAACAAGGTCAATGAGCTGGAAGACGATCTTCTAGTCGAGCAGGTAAATCATGGCGAACTGAGCACAGAGCACGGGCGCCTGGAGGTCTACTACGCAGCGCTAACGAGAGAAGCTGCCTTCCTGCGTTCAAAGGTTGCAGAAAATGATCCGGCAACCGCCTACGGTTGGGTTGATGACGGTGGACCACCCAACCCACTGGGCGAATGCCCTCCAGGATGGGACGCTCTCATTGCGGATCCGCGACTCGTGGAACACGGCCTGATATTTACTGGCAACCAGCGCAGGGTAAGAGACGTCATGAGCATCGACATGGATGGAGCCGGACTGCGGGCCGCCTGGGATTCGCTGGGAACTCTGGCCTCATATCGCGCCGCTCGGCTCAATGAATCTTGGGACACGAATGTTCATTCGTTCTGTGAAAGTGGACCATCGAAAGCTTTCCATGTACCACCCAATAAGCATGCTCAGGACGAAACGAGTGGCACCAGGCAGGACAAGCGTCTGGCGGATTATCGTCTCCTCCCTATTCCCACAACAGTGGACACCTCCGGTCACGTCTATATGTGGGCTCACTTT
Source organism: Subtercola vilae (assembly GCF_004923255.1). GTDB lineage: Bacteria > Actinomycetota > Actinomycetes > Actinomycetales > Microbacteriaceae > Subtercola > Subtercola vilae. Next base: position 5,338 of record NZ_QYRT01000040.1, read on the forward strand.
AAGCCGTACAGCTGGTCATCCCAACAGAAATTGCGAATCCATTATTGCGACCAGGTCACCACGGACAAGAGGATCTATATCGGCCACATTGGACATCATCTTCCCTCTGCATCAACCGACAAGGTTCACCGGTAAGCACTCACGCGACTTTGGTTCACACACAGGGATGGCCCTCTGAATCGCAATGAGATATTGCTCAGAGGAGTGGATGCTCAGGCAGCGTAATCGTCGTGCACCACCACACGAGAAAGCTCGATTCCGACACCGTCGAGCTTCCAGTAGTGAAGCCGTCGAGCACTCGGAGTGTTCTCCTCTAAGTAAGCGCGGTAACAGAGTGCGCCGTCTTCTCGGGTGACTGTGAGCGAGGCGCTGTTCAGTCGGAGCGCGTGCACGTTTCTCGCTGCTAAAGCTTCAGTTGTTCCGATCAGGACGTCGACTACGCACCTGAACGCTTTCATCTGTGAAGACCGGTCGAACCCTTCGACCGATTTGAAGAAATCGGGCCCGATCTCATAGGAGGGGAGCTCCTTCTGACCCTTCTCGGCCGCGGGTACACGCTCGACCCAAGCTTCATATATGGCGTGTCGTACGGCTTCGTCGCTCGATGAGAACAGCTCGGGGCTCAGCGGGTTGGCCACCTTCTCGGTAGTGACTGGCCTTCTCCGACTGTTCAGATGCGCTCGATGAGCCGTTGTCTGTTCAGCAATCTTCTGTTTGAGGTTCGCGTTCTCGATCTTCAATTCGCGCAGGTCAGCGTCACTACGCTGCCAGTACTGAAGTGACGAGCTGAACTTGCCCTGCGAAGCTAGTAGCATTTCGGCCACGCGCTCGGTTCGATCCTGTTCCAAGCGGATCCGCTCGTTCAGTTGCGTAATCGTGGCGTCGCGAGAGTCGATGGTTCGATCTCGCTCCGAAAGAACCTCTTCGAGAAGCGCGGGTGCAGTTGCCTCAGTTGTGATGTCCGGTGACGCCTCTCGCTCGGGATTCACGAGGGCCGGCTGCACCTCTAGCGGTGTATTCACGAGGGCCGGCTGCACCTCTAGCGGTGTAGCCACAACGGCTTTCGATGCGCTTGCAGCAATGACGCGCGCTGGTGTCCTTTGAGCGGCTACGGATGATTCGACCACCTCACGCGGCGACCTGTAAGCGAGCTTGAGAGCTTCCTCGATTAGTCGTGGCTGCTTACGTCGGGCGCTCTCGACATCCGGGGCAAGGAACAGCGGCGCCAGTTCTCTCTGTTTGGTCCAGGTGATACCGCGGGGATAGATGCGGGCACCTCCGTTGAAGACGCTGAATTCCTGGGTGAACGCCTCAGTGAGTTTGAAGGTGAGATCCGGGTCACGGATTACGGCAACCTCACCCTTGTTTCCGATTTCGTCGGCGATCGCTTTAGGATCGAATAGAAGTCGGCCGTCAGACGTGGGAGTCACGACTACAACCACGACGTCGCGGCGAAAGTCATTCAGGCGCTGCACCAAGTCGATGGCGTCAAACGCATTCTTGATTTCGACCGGATCAGCCGAACCCCACAGCTCATTTTCATCGACTCGCTTAGACATCGGTGTCCCCATTCCCCGGCTCCAGTTTGGCACGGGCCGCCCGCAACCAATTGCCTTTGATCAGTAACCGGTCAATTACAGATGTTCTGACTTGGCCTATGAGGACGAACTCGTGCCCGGCCGCGAGCCTTCGTATTAGTTGCTCCCGCTCGTCGGGCGTCTTACCTTCAAACAACGGGGCCCTCTGATCGAGCGCTATAGCTGAGGGGCTTTCGGCTAGCTCGGTAGCTTTCTTCGGATTGCTCGTGGCATTCATCATTCGTCCCGGGTTATCGGAGCGCGTCTCTCGCGCTTCGCGAGAACTGTAAGCGCGAAATCGAAGCACTCATGAGAAGCTGCGTCGAGCATTGCTTCCAGCTCACTTTGGCCAGTCCACGTCCGCTATTCCAATTGCAGGTTCACCGGTCTCGCGGAATGACTCGAGGGCATTCTTCCCTTGGATGTAATCAGCGAGGTCATCTCGCTCGCTCGCCTCGATGAGCGTAGTAACGGCACTTGCGACGAGCTCCGGTGGCGTGAGCGCCTCACCGTAGAGCACCCTGAGCCGCGCGAGTTGCTCTAGCGTGATCGTGACAGGGAAATGTGTCTCGACAGGCTGGATGACGGCGAACGGCTTCCCATGATCGGTAATGAGAATCGGTTCGTGTCGCTCGAACACTTCGAACGTGTAACGCAGTGCATTCCGGACGAACTGCTTCCGGCTTACTGACCTTGTCAACGGTTCTTCACCCACACCACTTCGAGTCGATCGGATCTCGGTCGCGCGAGCTCCTCTGCAAACCTGGTAACGGCGTCCGTAGGGGCGATCAACTGGTGCCTGGTTCCGTGAGGCTGTAGCGGCAGTCGGTCGCTCTCCGCGTAAGCGGGTAGGGACAGGATGTCGTGTTCCCCCGGGGTAATGAAAATGTCGACTCCGTGTCGGTGGCATTGGCCGTCCACGTCCTCGAGGTACCAGTTGCGTCCCCACTGGTCGATTTCGCCGCGTTCACCGGGCCCGAAGCCGTAGCTTCCGAAGTGAAATATGCGAGTGATGCCGAGAAGCGCCGCCAAACTAATATCGCGCTCGGCTTGGTAGTGGTTCCCGTTCCAGTCGCGGACGATCCCAACTTTTTCTTGTTCGGGGGCATCCATCAGTTGCTCTCCTCCGACTCAGACCCCGGTCGATCTAGGTAGAGCTTCTCCACGTTGAGCGTGCGCCGCGGCCGCGCGCTGACGAAGGTAACCTGCAATTCTCGCCAGCTGAGATCCTGCAGGTTCAGTTCTCCAATATTCCCGGCCTGGTTATCACACCCGAGGGAGCGCACACGCTGACCGCTGGGAAGAGTGACCTCATCGGGGTTGTGCATGTGACCGTGAAAAGTCAGCTTCGGACGGGTTCCCTCCCAGACCCTGGTTACCTGCGCTCTGGACTCCGCGGAATAGGCAAGCGCCTCGGCAGGCCAGCCCATGGGGTTTCTTACAATTACCTCCTCCACCGCCCCGGTCCCGCCGTTGATCGCTTCGTGAAGCAGTAGAACATCTACGTCCCCGCTGGCTGCCGCGGCTTCGGCTTCTGCCTCTGTTGCCATTTCGGACTTGAACCAGTCGAAGCCCTCAAGGCGCTGCTGGTAGTCAATGCTCGCTGCGCCTCCGAAAGACATGAAAGACCTCCCGCCCAAGGTGAACCTAAATCCGCGCGGAAGCGCGAGCACGGACGCACTGAGCGGAACCGGCGCCTCCGGAAGGGTTTCGAAACCGGCGTCGAGGATCCTCCAGTCCTCGTGGTTGCCTGGCGTCACCAAGATTCGCTCGATACCGATCTTTTCGCACAAGTAGTCGGCAGCTTCGAGGAACCCTCGGTCACGTTCTCCCCAAATGCCGAAATCACCTAGATGGAGGATCGTCCTGATACCTGTTGTGTCGTTTTCAATCGCAGATAGGAAGACGGAGCGCAGCCAGTCGCGTGATCCATGCCAATCCCCGGCAATGAGAACCTTCGCCTCGCCGCCAGCAGTTGTGAGATCTACTTCAGCCATGTCGTAATTCATCCTCGGTAGTTAGGGCGGGCTGCGCCTTGGCCAGGTAGTCATCGATGGCGGTGGAGACCACGTCGCGGAATCTGATCCCGTCCTGCTTGGCAATCGCCTCGACGACGTGAATCTGGGAGTCGATGAAATAGACGAACTTGTTCACTGTCGCCACGGCTAGCTCTTTCCATCGATGAACCGGCGTATCTCGTCCACTTGATCGAGCGTGAGACCTACTGTCGGGTTTGTCTCAATGAGTAGACGGCCACCCGCAGGTACCGGCCCACGAATGAAGTCCGGCCTCAGGAGTCGCGCTTCTCCGATGGCCACATCATCTACCCAGACGTACGCGGGGCGTCCCAGTTCGACTTGATGCTCAATAAGCGCGCGTAGCTTCCAATCGGATGCGTAGGGATGCGTTCTTTCGATGACGTAGCCACCCGAAAGTAGGCCCCGCAGCGGACCTTCTATAAAAAGGTCGACATCGCGGCCCCAAGTTGTCAGCCATGCGAGGGCTACATTAGGCCGTTGGACTAGCTCGTCAAGTGCACGAACTACCTCGAGGTCGACATGGATTGGGAAGGTTCCGCGGCTCTCGCGAAGAACGACGAGATCTGCAGAAAGAGTTTCGTTCACTCGGTTTGTCGTATTTGGTAGCTGGTTTATCACCCCATCAACATCTAGAATCAGCTGGATGATTGAACGTTCCGGCGGCAAGAAAGGTCGTTGGATCAGAGCATGCACAATCGACGGCTCCCAAGTTTGGACATTGATGTGGGGATCCGAGTTCGTTTTCGTCGGTCGAAAAATCATCTAAATGATCGCGTTAGACGAAGTTGAATCCAGGACGATCAGGATTTAGCTCTGCTAAAGAACGCGCGCGCTTCGCGAGGGGACGTGCCCAATATTTGGGCCAAGCGAAACCAGTTCAATTCGCCCGTTGGACTCGAGTGTCGAACGTCCTCGATGAAAATCGCAATCGCGCTCAGGGCGATGGCTTTCGCGACTTCCGCGCGTTCGACACGAACCAATCCACCACTCGACAGATACACGAGACGTTCGACCACAAGATCAACGTCCGCCTCCAGCTGCCAAGAGCTGGAGATGACGGAGGCGACAGTTGCGAGTTGGTCGTCCATGGACAACAGGGTCGCGGCACGATTGGGGATCGATGGCATGGTCATTCCTCTGTGAGTAATGCCGCCGCCGACCCCGGGGCGTAAGACTCTAAATATTAGCCTTAGTCTTTATTCACGCGCTATCTACACAGGGCGGCGAGAGGCGGCCGCCTTCGGTGTTATTCGGAGTGGACAAACCAAAGTTGCTGATCAGGCGCTCATTGAACCGAGCCTGGCCGAACTAAACCGCTGATATCTTTAGTCTTTTGTTCTTGGTTCGAGTCCAGGTACCCCAGCTCAAAAAGCCCTCCGCTTCGCGGGGGGCTTTTTTCGCGTTCCTACCTCCGTGAGACGTCGGGCCGAACAGGTGCGGCCGCCCGTTCAGTGAGGTTCAGGCAGCGGCAGGGGCAGCAGGGGCAGCGGGCGCGGCCGAGATGTTCACGAGCCAGTTGATGCCGAAACGGTCGATCAGCATGCCGAAGGTGTCGCCCCAGGGCGCGACGTTCAGCGGCGCGGTGATGGTGGCGCCCTCGGTGAGGGCATGCCAGAAGCCGGTCAGCTCGGCGCTGTCGGGGGCGAAACCACTGAGCGAAACGGAGATGTTGTTGCCGGGGGTGTACTGCATTGTCGCGGGAGTGTCTGAGGCCATGAGTGTGAAACCTGAGGGCGTGGTGAGCTGCGAGTGCATGATCTTGTCGGCGTCAGCCGGGTCTTCGTTGGGGTTCATGTCGCCGAAGGTGCTGCGCACGATGTCGCCGCCGAAGACGCTCTGGTAGAAGTCGAGGGCCTCGCGAGCGGTGTCACTGAAGCTGATGTAGGGGTTGAGTGTGCTGGTCATGATGGTCTCCTCAGGTTCACGAAATCCCCCGGCACCCAGTATGGCGCGGCGGGCCCCGGCGCGCTACAGAATTCCGATGAGGTGACGGTTGACGGCGGCGGCGACTTTTGCGCCTTCTCCGGCTGCGACGATGAGCTGTTGGGCGCCCGGAGGGGTGGAATCCCCCGCCGCGAAGACCCCAGCCACCGAGGTACGACCGTGCAGGTCGGTGACGATGAGGGTTTCGGCGTCGATTTCGAGGCCGAGCAGGGCGTGGTAGTCGAGAGCCGTTGTCCACACCGGGCGCACGAAGCCGCCGCTTCGCAGAATGACGGTTCCGTCGGCCAGTGAGACACCGGTCATGCCGGTGCGGTCACCTTCGATGTCGGCGAGGGGCCTGCGTTCGACGCCGATTCCGCGGGCATCCAGAGCCTGTTCGTCGGCCTCGGTGATGTGACCGATGCCGTTCGTGAACACGATCAGGTCGTTCGACCACTGTGAGAGCAGCAGCGCGCGCTCGGCGAGGTCGTCGGTCTCGCCGATGAGGGCGAGGGGGGCATCCGACTTCTCGTAGCCGTCGCATTCGGTACAACTGTGCAGGCTGGTGCCGTAGTAGGCGCGCATGCTGGGCAGTTTCGGCAGGGTTTCGAGCAGGCCTGTTGCGATGAGAACCGTGCGCGCGGTCGCTGTGCGGTCGCCGCTGCCCCGGATGCCCTTCGCCTCAACCACGAACAGTTCGCCGCTCGGCTCGTCGATGCGCCGGATGCTCGCCACCATGCCTTGGTGAAAACTGGCCTCGGGGTAGCTCATGAACTCTTCGCGGCCGAGCCGGCGGAGGTCAAGCGGAGCGACGCCGTCGCGGGTGAGAAAGCCGTGCGAGAGCAGCGTGGCCGAGTGCCGCGGGCGATTGCTGTCGAGCATCAGCACCCGCCGCCGGGCGCGCACGAGGTTGAGGCCTGCGCTGAGGCCCGCGGGGCCCGCGCCGATGATGATGACGTCGAAGATCTCGTCAGGGTCAGGAGGCTGTACACCCTGAGGCGCGGTCGAGGGGTCGGCAGCGGCACCGGGGTTCTGGATGCCCGGGCCTCCGCCTGCCGTCGAGCGGATGATCACCGTGCGCGGCGTGTGCGGCGCCGCGAGGGGTGCTCCCACGGTTACACCTCCGAGCCGGAGGCGGAGGCGGAACCAGAACCGGAGCCGGGCTCGGCGCGGTGCTCGGCGAGCCGCACCAGGCGCGCCACGGTCTCGGGTTTGCCCAGAATCTGCATCGACTCGAACAGCGGCGGCGAGATCTTGCGCCCGCTGAGCGCGACCCGCAGCGGGCCGTATGCGATACGCGGCTTCAGCCCGAGCCCGCCGATCAGCGCGGCGGCGAGGTCGTCTTTGATGCGGTCGTGGGTGAAGTTCGTCTCCTCGATGAGCTCGAGGGCGCCGACCGCAGCAGCCAGGATGACGCCGGTGTTCTCGGGCAGGCTGGCCAGGGCATCCGGTTGGTAGTCGATCGCATGCGCCTGCTGAAACAGAAACCCGAGCATGGCGGGGGCCTCGCCGAGCAGCGCCATGCGCTCCTGCACGAGCGGGGCGGCTTCTCTGAGGGTGGCGAGCTGGGCATCCGGTACCGGCAGGCTCAGGATGCCCGCGTCGACCAGATACGGAACAACCCGCGCCGCGAAGTCGTCAACCGCCAGCAGCCTGATGTGGTCGCCGTTGATCGACTCGGCCTTCTTCAGGTCGAAGCGGGCCGGGTTCGGGTTCACGTCGACGATGTCGAACGCCGCCACCAACTCGTCGATCGAGAACACGTCGCGGTCGTGGGTGAGCGACCAGCCGAGCAGGGCCAGGTAGTTCACGAGCCCCTCGGGAATGAAGCCGCGGTCTCGGTGGTGAAAGAGGTTCGACTCGGGGTCGCGCTTCGACAGCTTCTTGTTGCCCTCACCCATCACGTAGGGCATGTGCCCGAAGCGCGGGATGAACGTGGTGACCCCGATGTCGACGAGCGCGTCGTACAGGGCGATCTGCCGCGGGGTCGAGCTCAGCAGGTCTTCGCCGCGCAACACGTGCGTGATACCCATGAGCGCATCGTCGACCGGATTCACGAAGGTGTAGAGCGGTGCCCCATTGGGGCGAACCACCACGAAGTCGACGAACGAGCCGGCGGGGAAGGTGATGGGCCCGCGCACGAGGTCATCGAAGCTCAGCTCGGAGTCGGGTACGCGGAGGCGGAGGGCCGGCAGCCGGCCTTCGCTGCGGTAACGCTCGCGGTCGGCGTCGGTGAGGCCGCGGTCGAAGTTGTCGTAGCCGAGCTGCTTGGCGCGGCCGTTGGCCTCGTTGCGCGCGTCGATCTCCTCGGCAGTCGAGAAGCTCTCGTAGAGGTGGCCGCTCGCCTTCAGCTTCTCGATGATCTCGAGGTAGATGTCGCCGCGCTGAGACTGCCGGTAGGGGGCGTGCGGGCCGCCCACGTTGACGCCCTCGTCCCAGTCGATGCGCAGCCAGGTGAGCGCATCGATGAGCTGCTCGTAGCTCTCTTCGGAGTCACGGGCCGCGTCGGTGTCTTCGATGCGGAAGACAAGTTTGCCGCCGGTGTGCCTGGCATATGCCCAGTTGAACAAGGCCGTGCGAATGAGGCCCACGTGCGGGGTGCCGGTGGGCGACGGGCAGAACCGAACGCGAACGTCGGCGCCGGTGGCAGTCGAGAAAGGAGGGAGCTGTGTAGTTGACATACTGTCGTCAATTGTACGCGCTGGTGCTGCAGTTGCCCGCCGAATCGGCGTGCGCCTGGGTTACAGGCCGCGTTCGACCATGTCGAGGAGGCGGGAGGTGGCCGCGGTGACCATGTCGGCGCTGAGGCCGCGGAGGGGGCCGTCGATGACAAGCATGCCGAGGCCGTGCACGGCTGACCATGCGTAGAGTTCGGCGTTGGCGCGGCGCTCGGGCGGGAGAATGCCGGCGGCGGCCCATGCGTCGAGGGCGGCGCCCAGAATCTGGAACGGTGTACGCCCCAGCGCTCCGGCCTTCACGGGGTCGGCGCTGTTCGCGAGGTGGTCGGGCACGCTGAATGCCGTGCGGAAGAGTCCGGGCTGTTCGCGGGCGAAGGCGATGTAGCCGGTTCCGACGCCGCGCAGCATTCGGCGGGCGTCGGCGGCGAGGCCCGCGGCCGGGTCGAAGGCGGTGTCGGCGGCCGGGTCTTTGGCGAGGCCGATGGTCGGGCCGGCCACCACGTCGGCGGCGGGGCCGGCCACGCGCGCCGCCGCCGCCACGGCCTGCTCCATACGGTCGGCCGCGAGCCCCTGCGCCGCATCGGCCACGGCCCGCAGCAGCGCGTCACGGTCAGCGAAGTGCCGATACGCCGCGTTGGGCGTCACACCCGCGCGCCGGGTCGCCTCCCGCAGCACGACGGCGGCGGGTCCACCGGCCTCCGCCATCTGCAGCCCGGCCGCCACGAGGGCTTCGCGCAGGTCTCCGTGCCGGTATGTCGCTCGCACGGCAGGCGGGGACGCGTCAGCGCTCATCGACATCTCCCCCACACCTGCAGCCGGCCATCCGGTACTGGACACCACCGCCGAAACGTGTGATTGTAAACATTGTACACTTAGCCATTTCGACTTCGGAGGCGCCATGTTCGACCCCACCAACGCGTTCAGCGGATTCTCGGTGAACGACATCGACGCCGCCCGAAAATTCTACGGCGAAACCCTCGGGCTGACCGTGACCGACAACGAGATGGGCTTTCTCGAGCTGCAGCTCGGCAGCGGCGCGAAGGTGCTCGTCTATCCGAAGCCCGACCACGAGCCGGCCACGTTCACGATCATGAACTTTGCGGTGCCCGACGTCGATGCGGCCGTGGATGATCTGCGGCAGCGCGGCGTCGACACCAACCCCTACGCCGCCAGCATGCCCACCGACGAGAAGGGCATCATGCGCAATATGGGCCCCACCATCGCGTGGTTTCTCGACCCCGCCGGAAACGTTCTCTCGGTGCTTCAGGGCTGACGCCCCGCTCCAAGGCTGCCGCCGTGGCGACCCTCGCCGCACGCCGCTCACCCCGCAGAGCCAGCGCTCAGCGCGCGAGGTTGCTCAGCGTGCCGATGCCGTCGACCGAGATCTCCACCGTCTGGCCCGAGACGAATGGCCCCACGCCCGCCGGCGTACCGGTGAGAATCACGTCTCCGGGCAGGAGCGTGAAGACCCGTGACACGAAGGCCGCGATTTCGGGTATCGAGAAGATCATGTCTTTGATGTTGCCGAGCTGGGTGACGGTGCCGTCGACGCGAGCCTCGATGCGGGCATCCGACCAGTCGAATTCGGTCTCGATGATCGGGCCGAGGGGGCAGAAGGTGTCGTAGCCCTTCGCCCTCGTCCACTGCCCGTCGAGCTTCTGGATGTCGCGAGCCGTGACGTCGTTCGCCACCGTGTAGCCGAACACGACATCGGCGTAGTCTTCGGGCCGCACGTTCTTCGCCACGCTGCCGATGACGATGGCGAGCTCAGCCTCGTGCTCGACCTGGTTGCTGTCGGGCGGCAGCACGATGGTGTCGCCCGGCCCGATGACGCTCGTGTTCGGCTTCAGAAAGATGATGGGGTGATCGGGCGCTTCGCCGCCCATCTCGCGGGCGTGCTCGGTGTAGTTCTTGCCGATGCACACCACTTTCGAGCGCGGAATGACCGGGGCAAGCAGCTTCACTGCCCCGAGCGACACCCGCTCTTCGGTCGTCTCGAAGCCCTGGAACATCGGGTCGCCCGCCAGAACCACCAGCTCGGTGCCGTCGACGATGCCGAACCGCGGGTCGCCGCCCTCTGTGCTGAACCGTGCAATCTTCACGTGAGTGTCTTTCGTTGATGATGCGGCGAACGGGGGTCGGGCGCGGGCTCAGACGCACAGGCGGCGGGCCCGTGAAGCCCGGCTCAGGCGAGGCGCGTGAGCCAGTTGTGGCGGTCAGGCACGCGGCCGTACTGAATGTCGGTGAGCTCCTGGCGCAGCGACATGGTCAGTTCGCCGGCGGGCGCGCCCGCGGTGCCGAGCGCGAAGTCGTCGGCCAGCAGCTGGGCGACGGGCGTGATGACGGCAGCGGTTCCGCAGGCGAAGACTTCGACGATGTCACCGGATGCCGAGCCTTCCTTCCACTCCTCGATGCTGACGCGGCGGAGCTCCACGTTGTGACCACGGTCGCGGGCGAGCTGCATGATGCTGTCGCGGGTGATGCCCGCGAGAATGGAATCGCTCTCGGGCGTGACGAGCGTGCCGTCTTTGTAGACGAGGAAGAGGTTCATGCCGCCGAGCTCTTCGAGGTATTTGCCCTCCTGCGAGTCGAGGAAGAGCACCTGCGCGCAGCCCTTCTCATAGGCGAGCTCTTGCGGCAGCAGCGAGGAAGCGTAGTTGCCGCCGGTTTTGGCTGCACCCATTCCGCCGTGGCCGGCGCGGTTGAACTCGGTCGAGAGCCAGATGTTCACGGGGGTGACCCCACCCGTGAAGTAGGCGCCGGCGGGCGAGGCGATGAGGTAGTAGCCCACCTTCTGGGCCGACCGCACGCCGAGAAAGCTCTCGGTTGCCATCATGAACGGGCGGAGATAGAGGCTCGTCTCCGCGGCGTCGGGCACCCACGACGCATCGACCGCGACGAGCTGCTTGAGCGACTCGATGAAGTCTTCGGTCGAGAGCGGCGGCAACGCGAGGCGGGCGGCCGAGCGCTGCAGGCGGGCGGCGTTCGCCTCGGGCCGAAAAGTGTAAATGGCGCCGTCGGCGTGACGATAGGCCTTCAGGCCCTCGAAGATCTCTTGCGCGTAGTGGAAGACCGACGCGGCCGGGTCGAGCGAGATGGGCCCGTACGGCAGAACCTGGGCCTCGTGCCAGCCACCGGCGAGGGTCCACTCGATCGAGACCATGTGGTCGGTGAAGTGCTTGCCAAAACCGGGGTCGGCGAGGATGGCCTCGCGCTCGGCTGTGGCCCGGGCATCCGTCGACGGGGTCAGAGCGAATGAGAGCGGAAAACCGGTGGTGGCGGGGGTCGGTGCGGTCGTGGTCATCGTGTTCCTTACGAAACGAGGGCTGCCGAGGCAGCAAGCTGGGAGACGATGGCGTCGCCCACGGCGGCAGTGGTGCGGGCCGTGGGTGCGTCGACGTCGGCGGAGGGGGAATCGGCGGTGGCGGCAGCAACGCGTGCCGCCCGGTCGGCAAGATCGGTGGTCACCGCGGCGCGAACCCTCGTCGCCGCCTCTGCCATACCCTGCTGGTCGAGGAGAAGCGCTACCGAGAGAATCGCGGCCGTGGGGTCGGCGATCTGCTGGCCAGCAATGTCGGGAGCGGAACCGTGAACCGGCTCGAACATGCTGGGGAAGGCGCCAGACGGGTTGATGTTGCCCGAGGCTGCCAGACCGATGCCGCCGCTGATTGCGCCGGCCAGGTCGGTGAGAATGTCGCCGAAGAGGTTGTCTGTGACGATGGTGTCGAACTTAGCAGGGTTTGTGACGAAGAAGATCGTTGCAGCGTCGACGTGCAGGTAGTCGACCGCCACATCGGGGTAGTCGGCGGCGACCGCCGTGACCGTGCGCTGCCACAGGCTGCCCGAGAAAACGAGCACGTTGGTCTTGTGCACGAGGGTGAGCTTCTTGCGCGGGCGGCTGGCTGCCAGCTCGAAGGCAAACCGAACGACACGTTCGACACCGTACGCCGTGTTGACCGACACTTCGTTGGCGATTTCGTGCGGTGTTCCCGCGCGAATGACGCCGCCGTTGCCGACGTACGGGCCCTCGGTGCCTTCTCGCACAACCACGAAGTCGACTTCTCCGGGGTTGCTCAGCGGGCTCGTCACCCCGGGGTAGATGGTGGTGGGCCGCAGGTTCACGTAGTGGTCGAGCGAGAACCGCAGCTTCAGCAGCAGCCCACGCTCGATGTTGGCGTCTTTCAGGCGCGGGTCGCCGGGCACGCCGCCCACGGCGCCCAGCAGAATGGCGTCGTGTGAGGCGATGGATGCGAGGTCTGCGTCGGTCAGCACGTCGCCGGTCTCGAGAAAACGGGCCGCCCCGAGCGAGAAGTGTGTCTTCTCGACGGTGACGCCCGACGGGTCGGCGGCGACGACCGCGTCGAGAACCTTCAGCGCCTCGGCAATGACCTCGGGGCCGATGCCGTCTCCGGGAATGACGGCAAGGCGGATGACGCGAGACATAGGGGCTCCAACGCTGGACGAGTGTGTGCCTCCCAGATTACCAACTCGGGCGGGTCAGCCGCGGGCTTTGCGGAGGGTGACGAGCGCGAGGATGGTCGCCGCCACCATGAGCGCCGCCCCGATGGCCGACGTGGTGACCACTCCGCTGTCGAACGCGTTGCGCGCCGAGTGCAGCAGCACCTGGCCGAGGCTCCACGGGAGCTCGTTCGAGACGCTCACCGCTCCCCCGAGGGTCTCGCTGGCGGCCGTCGCCTGCGTGTCTGAGAGCCCGAGCGGCAGCACAACTCCCGACCGATAGAACGCGGTCAGAATACTGCCCAGCACCGCGGTGCCGAGCACGGCACCGAGTTCGTACGCCGTCTCGGAGACAGCCGAGGCGGCCCCGGCCTTGTTCTCGGGAACCACGGAGATGATCAGGTCGTTCGAGATCGTCTCGGCCGCGCCGATACCGAGGGCGAGCACCGCGAACGCGATCGACAGGGTCGCCGCGCTGGCGTGCTGCCCGGTGAGCATCACGATGATGTAGGCCACCGCTGACAACGCGAGCCCGAGAGCCACGACGATGCTGGGTTTCACCCGCCGAACGACGGGCACCACGGCGAGGCCGGCCACAACCATGACGATGAGGCCGGGCACCAGCGCGAGGGCGGCATCCAGTGGCGACAGCCCCAGCACCAGCTGGAGGTGCTGCGACACGAAGAATAGGAAGCCCACCAGCGCCACGACGCTGAGCAGGTTCACGAGCACCGCGCCCGTGAAGGCGCCCACGCGGAACAGGCGCATGTCGAGCATGGGGTTCTCGCGCCCCAGCTGGCGCCGCACGAAGGCGAAGCCGGCCGCGAGCCCGAGCGCCACCAGGCCGAGCGCTGCGAACGAGAAGCCCTCTGTGGCCACCTGCTTGATGGCGAACACGATGGGAACGATCATCACCAGCGAAAGGCCGATGCTGACGAGGTCGAGCGGGCCCGGGGTGGGGTCTTTCGACTCGGGAATGACGAGCGGGGCGAGAATCAGCAGCGGAATCAGTACCGGCACCGCGATGAGAAACACCGATCCCCACCAGAAGTGCTCGAGCAGCACACCGCCCACGATAGGGCCGAGGGCCGCGCCGGCGGCGAAACCGGCCGCCCAGATGGCGATGGCGAGGCGGCGCTGGCGGCGGTCGGCGAAGATCGTGCGGAGCAGGCTGAGGGTCGACGGCATGAGCATGGCGCCGAAGAAGGCGAGCCCCGCGCGGGCGGCGATCAGCAGCTCGGCGGTGGGGGCGAAGGCCGCGACCATTGAGAGCGCTCCGAAACCGACGGCGCCGATGAGCAGCAGCTTGCGACGGCCGACGCGGTCGCCGAGGTTGCCCATGGCCACGAGCAGGCCGGCGAGCACGAGGGGGTAGGTGTCGATCATCCAGAGCTGCGCGGCGGCGCTCGGGTGCAGCGTCTCGGAGATGACCGGCAGCGCGAAGCTCAGCACGGTGTTGTCGATCGACACGAGCAGAACCGGCAGCATGAGCACGGCGAGCGCGAGCCAGCCGCGAGCGCCGACGCGGAGGTCGGGCGTGCCGGTGCCGGTCGCTAGCGAACGGGTGGAGGTGGAGCTGGACATGACGTTTCCTGGCAGATTGTGGGTGAGACTTTAGTATACCGTCCAGTCGGTACAGTAGCAAGCTTCTGGATGCTCGGCCCGCGTCACCCGCACCCTCAGACGCCCGGGGGAGGCCGGCCCTCTGTACGATGAACTCATGCCTTCCGCGCCCTCCGCTCGTGATCGGGTGCTCGACGCATTCGAGAACATCCTCATCACGCAGGGCGAACGTACGGCCACTCTCGATGCCGTCGCAGCCGAAGCGGGCGTCAGTAAGGGCGGCCTGCTCTACCATTTCGGGTCGAAAGACGCGCTCGTCGAGGGCCTGATCGACCGGCTCGGGGCACTCGTGGTCGACGACCTCACGAACATCCGCACTGCCCCGGCCGGCGTGGTCGACTACTTCCTTCGCAGCTCGGTCAACACCGAGAGCCCGCTCGACCGGGCCATCATCGCGGCAACGCGCCTCGCGCAGGGCTCACAGCCCAAGGCGCAGGAGGCGCTCAAGTCGATGCAGCGGGCCTGGTTCGATGTCGTGAACGAGGCCGTCGGCGACGAAGCGGTCGCCCGCACCATCATGCTCGTGAGCGACGGCCTCTACTACAACTCGGCCCTGCTGCCCACGGCCCTCAGCGAAACCTCGAACCGCGCCCTCGCAAACATGGACGAGCTCGTCGCGATGGTCTCCCGCCTCACCCGCTGACGGCGCTCACCTCGCCGCTTCAGGGTCGTTCGCCCCTCTCGCTGGCGCCCTGCAGCCACACCACCGCAGAGGGCCAACCACCGCGGCCAGCTGCAGTTCGGCGAAGCCGCAACCGCTACGCGGTGACGTCGATCTCGGTCAGCACGTCGGCGTCGATGGCCACGCGCACCCGCTCGAGCAGGCTCTCGGGCGCCGGCGAGTCGATGGTGAGAACGCTGAGCGCCTTGCCACCAGCGGTGGTACGGGCGATCTGCATACCGGCGATGTTGATCGACGCGTCGCCGAACTCTTTGCCGTAGACCGCAACGATGCCGGGGCGGTCGTCGTAGATCATCACGAGCAGGTGCTCGGCGATGGGAACCTCGACGTCGTACCCGTTGATCTCGACGATCTTCTCGATCTGCTTGGTGCCCGTGAGGGTACCCGAGACCGAGATCTGCGTGCCGTCGGCCAGCGCGCCGGTGAGGGTGAGGATGTTGCGGTACTCCTCCGACACCGGGTCGGTGATGAGGCGCACGGTGACACCGCGCTGCTCGGCGAGCAGGGGCGCATTGACGTACGACACGGTCTCAGAGACCACGTTCGTGAAGATGCCCTTGAGAGCGGCCAGCTTCAGCACGCTCACGTCGTAGTTCGCGAGCTCGCCGCGCACGGTGACATCGACGCTCGTGACGGGGCTCGACGCGAGGCCGGAGAACACCTGGCCGAGCTTCTCGAGCAACGGGATGCCCGGCCGCACATACGGGTCGATGATGCCGCCCGCCACATTCACGGCGTCGGGAACCAGTTCGCCCGAGAGCGCGAGGCGCACCGACTTCGCAACCGACACACCCGCCTTCTCCTGCGCTTCGTCGGTCGACGCGCCGAGGTGCGGCGTGACCACGACGTTCTCGAGCGCGAGCAGCTTCTCGTCTTTCGGCGGCTCGCTCACGAACACGTCGAGCCCGGCGCCCGCGATGACGTTGGTGCTGAGGGCACGGTAGAGGGCATCTTCGTCGATGAGCCCGCCGCGGGCCACGTTCACGATGAAGGCCGTCGGCTTCATGAGCGCGAGCTGGGCGTCGCTGATCATGCCCGTGGTCTCGGGGGTCTTCGGCATGTGAATGGTGATGAAGTCGCTCTGGGCGAGCAGTTCATCCAGTGTCAGAAGGGTCACGCCGAGCTGCTGGGCGCGCGCCGACGTCACGTAGGGGTCATACGCCACCACGTTGGTGCCGAACGCCTGCATGCGGGCTGTGATGAGCGCACCGATGCGACCGAGGCCGATGATGCCCACGGTCTTCTCGTAGATCTCGACGCCGGTGTACTTCGACCGCTTCCACTGCCCCTGCGCGAGCGCGTTGTGCGCCGCGGGAATGTGGCGCGCCAGGCTCAGGATGTGGCCGACCGTCAGCTCGGCGGCCGAGATGATGTTCGACGTGGGAGCGTTGACGACCATGACGCCGGCGGTCGTTGCAGCCTTGATGTCGACGTTGTCGAGGCCGACGCCGGCGCGCGCTATGACCTTCAGGTTCGGCGCTGCCGCGATGGCTTCAGCGTCGACCTTTGTAGCCGAACGCACCAGGATGGCGTCGGCGGTGGCGAGCGCTGCCAGCAGCGCCGGGCGGTCGGTACCGTCGACGTTGACCACGTCGAAGTCGGGGCCGAGAGCCTCGACGGTGGCAGGAGAAAGTTCTTCGGCGATCAACACGACCGGTTTAGACACGAAAGTGATTCCTTACGATGAGGCGCCGGCGGCGGGCTCGCGGGCGAGGTAGCCCCTCAACTTTAGCGCCAATGACCTACGACGGAATGACGAACGGCACGATGCCGCGGTAGACGCTCTGCAGGTCGAGTGTGATGACCGCCGCGACCGCGAACCCCACGAGGAAGACGAGAAGGGCCGAGCCTGTGCGCATCCGTCGGGTCGCCCACAGAATGAGGGCGTAGACGACGATGGGCGCCGCGACAAGACCGATCAGGGCGCCGAGTGCGTTTGCGGGCATCGCAACGTCGACCGAGGCGAACGACTGGGTGAGCCCGATGAGGTTCGACAGGGCCTCGAACACGTCGACCGCGAACAGGAACGCGAAGACGGTCGCGACGATCCAGCCGGCCCGCCCGCGCACGCGCTTCGTCGGCGCCGCCGGAGCAGACGCGGGCAGCACGGGCTCAGGCGCCGCTGCAGATTCTGACGTCACAATCGCCTACTTTCCGGTGAGAAACGGCCAGGGAACCAGCACGACAACCCCCAGGATGAGCCAGATCAGCCGCACCGCCACCCGCCGCCGGGCCGCCAACAGCAGCGTGACGATGAACCACAGCGCCGGCGCCGCGATGGCAAGCACACCCTGCAGGTTCTGCACGATCTCCGCGAGCCCGGTGGGCGCGAGAGGGTTGCGAATGAACACGACGAGCCAACCCACCGTGTAGAGCAGAAGGATTCCGCCGATGATGCCGAACGTGATGAGAGCAGCCGAGCTCAGCTGCCGGCCGTCGGCTTCTGCGGCAGCGAGGTCGTCGTCGGCGGCAGCATCTCGCTCGGCCTCGACCTGCGTGGCCCGCGCGCTCGCCACGGCCTCGGCGTTGGCGGCGCTGGCTTTCTCGTCGGGTACGGCTCTGGATGCCCAGCGGGGGCCCTTTCGGCTCTCATGCTGCAGCCCCACGCCCGACACCGCGGCCCCCGTCGACGAGATGAACGGGTCTTCACCCGGCCCCGAACGCGTGCCCGACTTCTCGGCCTCCGACAGCTCGTCATCGTCGATGCCCGACGGTTCGCCCTCGACGTAGGTCGGGTCGTTCTGGTCACCCCAACTGAGTGCGTCGTCGAAGGGATCACGGGCCATGTCACCAGAATACCGCTCCCCAACGATCACTACGATTGACGCATGGCAGCTGTCGACTATTTCATCACCGGCGACCACGAGGCGGCCCGCGGTCTCCTCGCGCAGATCATGCAGGGTCAGGGCTTCGAGGTCACCGCCTCACCGCTCGGCGGCTGGAATGTGACCCGTGGCAGCGTGGGCGCGACGGTCTGGCTCGGCGCCTTCGCCGGCCGCGACAAGCAACGCCTCGAGTACACCATGCAGTTCTTCGACAGCGACGGGATGCTCGTGGCTCGCCTCGCCCGCACGAGTGGTGCCGGCGCGCTCGGCGGTGCCATCGGTGTCTCGCGTTCGGCGTCTGTCTTCACCGAACTCGATCAGGCCATCGGACAAGACCTCACAAACCGCGGCCTCCTCGCCAACGCCCTGCACCACCCCTGACCCGCTCGCCCGAACTGCGAGCGGTGCGGAGACAGCGATAGCCGGCACTCCGAAGGAGTACCGGCTATCGACGAGACGGGAGAGCTGAGGATCAGCGGGCGGCTGAACCCTCGGTGTAGTCGGCGTCGGTCTGCTTCCAGGCGAACAGCGCGCGGAGCTCGCGGCCGGTCTCCTCGATGGGGTGCGCGGCACCTTTCTCGCGGAGGGCGAGGAACTCGGGAGCTCCCGCATCCTGGTCGTTGATGAAGCGGGTCGCGAAAGCGCCCGACTGGATGTCGGCCAGAACGGCCTTCATGTTCTCTTTCACGTCGGGCGAGATGACGCGAGGGCCGGAGACGTAGTCGCCGTACTCGGCGGTGTCGGAGATGCTCCAACGCTGCTTGGCGATGCCACCCTCCCACATGAGGTCGACGATGAGCTTCAGCTCGTGCAGAACCTCGAAGTACGCGATCTGCGGCTGGTAGCCGGCCTCGGTGAGAACCTCGAACCCGTACTGAACGAGCTGCGAGGTACCACCGCAGAGAACGGCCTGCTCACCGAACAGGTCGGTCTCGGTCTCTTCGGTGAACGTGGTCTTGATGCCGCCGGCACGGAGGCCACCGATGGCACGGGCGTACGACCAGGCGAGAGCCCAGGCTGAACCCGAAGCGTCTTCTTCGACAGCGACGATGACGGGAACCCCGCGGCCGGCCTCGAACTCGCGGCGAACGGTGTGGCCCGGGCCCTTGGGGGCGACGAGGATGACGTCGGTGCCTTCGGGGGCCTGAATGTAGCCGAAGCGAATGTTGAACCCGTGGCCGAACACCAGCGTCGAGCCGGGCTTCAGGTTGGGAGCGATCTCGTCTTTGTAGATGCCGCGCTGGTGCTGGTCGGGCGCGAGGATGACGATGACGTCGGCCCAGGCGGTGGCCTCAGCGACCGAGAGAACGGTGAAGCCGGCCTCTTCGGCCTTGGCCTTCGATGACGAGCCCTCTTTGAGGGCGACAACGACCTCGACACCGGAGTCACGGAGGTTCAGCGAGTGCGCGTGGCCCTGCGAACCGTAGCCGACAACGGCGACTTTCTTCGCCTGGATGAGCGACAGATCGGCGTCTGCGTCGTAAAAGATTTCAGTCACGTGAGTTCTTGCTCCTTGTATTTATTTTCTGCGGGTGGAGAACGAAAAGAGGTAAAAGATCAGTTCTTGAAGATGCGCTCGGTGATCGACTTGCTGCCACGCCCGATGGCGAGCAGACCCGATTGGGCGATCTCTTTGATGCCGTATGGTTCGACGACCCGGAGGAACGCGTTCGTCTTACCGGTGTCGCCCGTCACTTCAATGACCAGGGCATCCGACGAGACATCGACGACGCGCGCCCGAAAGAGGTTCACAGCCTCGAGCACGTGCGAGCGGGTCGAGTTGTCGACCCGCACCTTCACGAGCAGGTGTTCACGCTGCACCGACTGGGTTGTGTCGAGTTCGACGATCTTGATGACGTTGACCAGCTTGTTGAGCTGCTTCGTCACTTGCTCGAGCGGCAACTCTTCGACATCGACGACCACAGTGATGCGCGACAGGCCGTCGATCTCGCTCTTGCCGACGGCGAGCGACTCGATGTTGAAGCCGCGACGGGCGAACAGCCCGGCAACGCGGGTCAGAAGGCCCGGTTTGTCTTCGACAAGCAGGGAAAGAACGTGGTGACTCATGGTCTACTCCTCTTCCCACTCGGGGGCGTGTTCGCGGGCGTACTGCACAGACGAGTTGCCGACACCCTGCGGCACCATGGGCCACACCATCGAGTCTCGGCTCACCACGAAGTCGATGACCACGGGGCGATCGTTCGTCTCGTTTGCCAGCTTGATGGCGGCGTCAACGTCTTCTTTCTTGGTGACTCGGATGCCCAGCGCACCGTATGCGTCGGCGAGCTTCACGAAGTCAGGAATCATGATCGTGCCGTCGCCGGTGTTCAGATCGGTGAACGAGTGGCGACCGTCGTAGAACAGGGTCTGCCACTGGCGAACCATGCCGAGCGACGAGTTGTTGATGATCGCCACCTTGATCGGGATCTTGTTGATCGTGCAGGTGGCGAGTTCCTGATTCGTCATCTGGAAGCAGCCGTCGCCGTCGATCGCCCAGACCGTGCGGTCGGGGTTCGCGACTTTGGCGCCCATGGCGGCAGGAACGCCGTAGCCCATGGTGCCGGCGCCGCCGGAGTTCAGCCACGCGTTGGGGCGCTCGTACTTGATGAACTGCGCGGCCCACATCTGATGCTGGCCTACGCCCGAGGCATAGATGCCCTCTGGCCCGGTGATCTGGCCGATGCGCTCGATGACGTACTGCGGCGAGATGAGCCCGTCGACCGGTTCGGCATAGCCGAGGGGAAAGTCGGTCTTCAGCTGGTTGAGCCGCAGCCACCACTCGGCGAGGTCGGGAGCAGTGCCGTGCGAGACCTCGGTGAACGCCGCGATGAGATCGATGATCACGTCTTTGGCGTCACCCACGATGGGCACGTCGGCGACGCGGATCTTCGAGATCTCAGCCGGGTCGATGTCGACGTGCACAACCTTGGCGTCGGGCGCGAACTCGCTGACCTTGCCCGTGACCCGGTCGTCGAATCGGGCGCCGAGCGAGATGAGCAGGTCGCTCTCCTGCAGTGCCAGCACGGCCGGAACCGTACCGTGCATGCCGGGCATGCCGAGCGCCTGCGGGTGCGAGTCGGGGAAGGCGCCGCGCGCCATGAGTGTGGTGACGACAGGCACACCGGTGAGCTCGGCGAGCTTCAGCAGCTCGGCCGAGGCCTCGGCGCGAATGACGCCGCCACCCACGTAGAACACCGGGCGCTTGGCTTCGGCGAGCAGGGCGGCAGCGGCCTGGATCTGCTTGCCGTGCGCCTTGATCACGGGGCGGTAGCCGGGCAGGTCGATCTTCGGCGGCCAGATGAAGGGCGCCGAGTTCTGCTGCGCGTCTTTCGTCACGTCGACGAGCACCGGGCCGGGGCGGCCGGTGGATGCGAGAAGATAGGCGGCCGCAAGGGTCGCCGGCACGTCGGCCGGGTCGGTGACCAGGAACGAGTGCTTCGTGATGGGCATGGTGATGCCCACGATGTCGACCTCCTGAAAAGCGTCGGTGCCCATCAGCGTGGAGAACACCTGGCCGGTGATGCACAGGAGCGGCACCGAATCCATGTAGGCGTCGGCGATGGCCGTGACGAGGTTCGTTGCGCCGGGGCCCGACGTCGCGATGGCGACACCGACCTTGCCGGTCGACGAGGCGTACCCCTCGGCGGCGTGGCCGGCGCCCTGCTCGTGGCGCACCAGAATGTGCCGGATGGCCGTCGATGACATCAGCTCGTCGTAGAACGGCATGATGGCACCGCCCGGCAGGCCGAAGACATCTTTCACGCCGAGCATCTCGAGCGAGCGCAGAATGGCGCCCGACCCGGTGAGAATGTCGGGCTGGTTCTTGAGGGCGGTTGGTTTCGCCGCAGCACTGGTGGCTGTCGGCACGGGAGTTGATTCCGCGGACATGATGACTGATCCTTTGAGAAGTGTCGGGGCCACTACCCCGTTATCGCGCCTTCTGCAGCAGAGTGCACGAGCTTGGAGTATTTGGCCAGAACGCCACGGGTATAGCGCGGAGGGAGTGGAGCCCAGCCTTCGCGGCGGGCTGCAAGCTCAGAAGACTCGACAAGTAGGTCAAGCGAGCGAGCTGCGATATCGACCCGTATTAGATCACCATCGCGCACGAAGGCGATCGGACCTGCGTCGACCGCTTCGGGTGCTATGTGGCCGATACACAGTCCGGTTGTGCCGCCTGAGAATCTGCCGTCTGTCAAGAGTAGTACATCTTTGCCGAGCCCCGCACCCTTGATGGCGGCCGTGATGGCCAGCATCTCGCGCATGCCCGGGCCACCCTTGGGGCCTTCGTAGCGGATGATGACCACGTCGCCGTGCTCGATGAGACCCTCGGTGAGGGCATCCATCGCCGCACGCTCGCGCTCGAACACCTTTGCCGGGCCCTCGAAGACGGAGCCGTCGAAGCCCGCCGTCTTCACCACAGCGCCCTCGGGAGCAAGCGAGCCCTTCAGCACGGTGAGGCCACCGGTGGGGTGGATGGGGTTGTCCATGGTGCGCAGCACTGTGCCGTCGAGCGCGGGCGGGTCGATCTCGGCGAGGTTCTCGGCGAGGGTCTTGCCCGTGACAGTGAGTGCGTCGCCGTGCATGAGCCCAGCATCCAGGAGCGCCTTCATCAGAACGGGAAGCCCGCCCTGGCGATCGAGGTCGTTCATGACGTATTTACCGAACGGCTTCATGTCGGCGAGATGCGGGATCTGGTCGCCGATGCGGTTGAAGTCGTCGATGGTGAGGTCGACCTCGGCCTCGTACGCGATGGCGAGCAGGTGCAGGATGACGTTGGTCGACCCTCCCAGCGCCATGGCGACGGCGATGGCGTTCTCGAAGGCGTCTTTCGTGAGAATCTGGCGCGTGGTGATGCCGAGGCGCAGCAGGTTGACCACGGCCTCGCCCGAGCGGTGCGCGAAGTAGTCGCGGCGGCGGTCGGCACTGGCCGGGGATGCACTGCCCGGCAGGCTCATACCGAGTGCTTCGGCCACACTGGCCATGGTGTTCGCGGTGTACATGCCACCACAGGCACCCTCACCCGGAGCGAAGGCGCATTCGATGCGCTTCGCATCGGCCTCGCTCATGGTGCCGGCCTTGACGCCGCCGACGGCCTCGAACGAGTCGATGATGGTGATGTCTTTCTCGGTGCCGTCGCTCAGCTTGACCCAGCCGGGTGCGATGGAGCCGGCGTACAGAAAGACGCTCGCGAGGTCGAGCCGGGCGGCTGCCATGAGCATGCCGGGCAGCGACTTGTCGCAGCCCGCGAGCAGCACAGAGCCGTCGAGGCGCTCGGCCTGCATGACGGTCTCGACCGAGTCGGCGATCACTTCACGCGAGACGAGCGAGAAGTGCATACCCTCGTGGCCCATGGAGATGCCGTCAGAGACCGAGATGGTGCCGAACTGCAGCGGGTACCCGCCACCCGAGTGCACGCCCTCTTTCGATGCCTGCGCGAGGCGGTCGAGCGAGAGGTTGCACGGGGTGATCTCGTTCCATGAACTCGCGATGCCGATCTGGGGCTTCTCCCAGTCGGCGTCGCCCATGCCCACTGCGCGCAGCATTCCGCGCGAGGTGGTGGCTTCGATTCCATCGGTGACGACGCGGCTTCGCGGCTTCATGTCTATTTCGGGCATGGTAAGAGTTTAGAACCTCTACGTGCGTGATTCTGCTCGGCGGCACCTCCGAGCGCAAGAGCAGTGCATGCATTGGGCGACCCCCGTTCAGGGCGATACGGTAGCAGCACAGGCGCTGTGCAGACCGCTGGCCGCCACGAGAAACGAGCCCGATATGAGCCCTTTCGCGCATCGAACGCCGAGTGAACTGCGCTCCCTTGCGCTGCAGGTGGTTTCGCTGCCCGGTGCCGCATTCCTCGCCGTGCTGGCCGCGGTGGGCGACTTCACGCCGGGGGCGGCGCGCTGGGTGGTGGTTCTCGGCGTGGTGGTCGGGCTCGCCGTGTGCGCGATAGCGCGGTTCACCCGGCTGGCGACGGCGCGATTCACCATCGGGGTCATCGTGCTGACGATGGCACTGACGACACTGATCGGGCTGAGCATCCAGCCTCCCGCCATCGGCACGCTGCTCGCGTTTGTTCTGCTCGGTGTGGCCGTAGGGGCCTCCGCCTTCGTGCCGATTCGACTGGCCATCGCGTTCAGCGCGGTGTGTCTGGCGCTGGGCATCGGGCTCATTGTGGCGCGCTCATCGATTCCGCTGGTGGCGTGCATCATCTTCGTGGCCTTGATGTCGATCACCGTGTTGGTCGTTGTGGTGCTCCGGCAGTCGCTGCAGGCCGCGCGCGACGAGGCGGTGGCACTGTCGTTGGCTGACGCACTCACGGGGCTGGCGAATCGTCGCAGCATGGAGGTGAATGTTCCATTGATGACCGCCCTCGCCGAACGAACCGACCGTCAACTCGGGTGCCTGGTTCTCGACCTCGACCATTTCAAGCAGATCAACGACACGTACGGTCACCTGGTGGGCGATGGGGTTCTTCAGGTCACCGCGGATGCCCTGATCCAGTTCACCCGTTCGAGCGACCTCTGCGTGCGGGTCGGCGGCGACGAGTTCTCGGTGTTCACCATCGTGCGCGGAAACGACGAGCTGGCCGAGGTGGCGGAGCGATTGCGCGCGGCCATCGAGGGGCTCGACGCAACGCCGAAGACCACTGTGAGCGTGGGCGGGGCACTGCGGCCGTTCCCCTCCGAGACAGTGCCCGCCCTCAGCCTCGAGGCACTCATGATGTCGGCCGATCAAGCGCTGTACCGGGCCAAGACCGAGGGGCGCAACGCCGTTCAGATCGCCTGAGGCGGCGGCCGTCAGGCTGTCAGCTACGGGCGGGCCGCGCGCAGATCGGCCAGCAGGGCCAGCACACCTGCAACCTCGCGCGGGTCGTGCACGCGAAACTCGGCGATGGTCTTGCCCGGGCCGCTCTTCAGCCCGAAGTCGCGCGGCCGCAGCACCGCGAAGGCGTCTTCGTCGGTCACATCGTCGCCCGCGTAGAGCACGGCGGTGGCCTTGGTGTACTCCTTCAGGTGCAGCAGGGCCTCGCCCTTCGTGGCACTGCGAACCGAGAACTCGATGACGTTCTTGCCCTCCCGCACCGTGAGCCCGGCGATCTCCGCCTGGGTCTCACTGAGCGCCTGCAGGTGGGCGATGCGCGAGTCTTTCTCGGTGGCGAGGCGCGTGTGCAGCGCGAAACCGGCCGGCTTGGTCTCGACCCAGACATGCGCCAGGCCCGCGGCCACGTCTTCGAGTACCTCGCTCAGCACCTCGACCTGTTCGAGTTCGACGGTGTCGAGGTTCAGGTGGATGTCGGGGCTGTCGAGCCGGAATTCGACCCCGTGCGACCCCACCAGCAGCACCGAATCGGGCACGTTGGCCACGTGTTCGAGGCTCGCCATCGCTCGCCCCGAGATGAGGGCCACGCGGGTGTTCGGCAGGTCGAGCAGTCGAAGCACCGCCGCCCGGGCTTCGGGCAGGGCGCGGGCGCGCTGCGGATCATCCACTTCAGGAGCCAGTGTGCCGTCGAAGTCGAGCGCGACCAGCAGCCGCTCGGTCGAGGCGAGCTGCGTCAGCTTCGCCACGAGACTTTGTGTGTCGTCTGCCAACTCACCCGGCTCATACGGGCGCTGGATGTTCGCTTGGGACCCCGGCGCACCTGTCACTTGCTCTGCCCACCCCCGTGCAGTTCATCGGCCGCGGCTCGTGCGTCGGCTCGTGCTTCCCGCTTCTCCGTTGCCGTCGTTGCTTCGTCGTCGGCCCGCGCCGCCGCATCGGCCGCATCAGAACTCGACTGCGCAGACGTCTGATCGGCGAGCGCGCCCAGAAAATTCTTCGACCAGCGCGCGACGTCGTATTCGATGACCCGTTTGCGCAGGCTCCGCATGCGCCTCGACTTTTCGTGCTTCGGCATGCCGATGGCCTTCATGATGGCCTCTTTCAGCCCGCCGATGTCGTGTGGGTTCACCAGTAACGCGGCCTTCAACTCATCGGCCGCACCCGCGAATTCACTCAATACGAGCACTCCGTCGTTGTCGAATCGGGTGGCGACGTACTCTTTTGCAACGAGGTTCATGCCATCGCGCAGGGCCGTGACGAGCATGACATCGGCAGCCAGATACAGCGCCACCATCTCCTCGCGGGGCTGGCCCTGGTGAAGGTAGCTGATGGCCGTGTGGCTGATAGTACTGAAGTCACCGTTCAGTCGACCGACGGTCAGTTCGATCTCGTCGCGCAGCGTCATGTAGGTCTGAACCCGCTCGCGGCTCGGGCTCGCCACCTGCACGAGGCTGGCGTCGGCCACGCTGATCTTGCCGTCGGCGAGCAGTTCGCCGTAAGCCTTCAGGCGGTGGCCGATGCCCTTGGTGTAGTCGAGCCTGTCGACGCCGAGCATCACCACGGCTGGATCGCCCAGTTCGTGGCGGAGTTCCCTGGCACGGGCCTGTATCGCGGGGGTACGAGCCAGCTCTTCGAAGCTCGCGGCATCGATGGAGATGGGAAAGGCGCGGGCCGTGACGGTGCGCACCTGGTGGCCCCGGCGCGAGGTCTTCGCCCGGTGCGGGGCGCCCTGCACCTCGGAGACGTCGGTTATGGGCACCTCGATGGTGGAGCCTTTGGTGGTGTAGCCGAGCAGGCGACGCACCGCGCGACTGAAGTTGCCGGCGTCAGCCACTCTCTGAAAGCCGATGACGTCGGCGCCGAGAAGGCCTTCGATCACCTGGGTACGCCAGGGCAGCTGCGAGAAGATGCCATATGCCGGAAATGGAATGTGATTGAAGAAACCGATGACGAGGTCGGGGCGAATCTCCCGCAGCATCTTCGGTACGAGCTGCAACTGGTAGTCCTGCACCCACACCGTGGCACCGCTGGCGGCGACCGACGCGGCGGCATCGGCGAAGCGCTGGTTCACGGACACGTAAGACTCCCACCAGTCGCGGTGGTATGTGGGCGGGGCAATGACGTCGTGGTAGAGCGGCCACAGCGTGTCGTTCGAGAATCCCTCGTAGTAGAGCTCGATCTCCTCCGCCGACAGCGTGACGGGAACGATCGAGATGTTGTCATGCTCGAACGGCTCGCTGTGGTCGTCAGCGATACCCGCCCAGCCCACCCACGCGCCGTCGCTCGCCGACATGATGGGCTCGAGCGCAGTGACCAATCCCCCCGGCGATACACGCCATTCGCTCGATCCGTCAGCTTCGACGACTTTGTCGACCGGAAGACGGTTCGACACCACGACGAGCTTGTACGAGCCGTCAGCGGTACCGGATGTGCGTTCAGAAGTGATGGTGTTTCCTTTCCCTACCCACTACTCAGGTTACGGGTTTAGGCTCAGAAAGATGATTCGAATAGGTATGAGCACCTCGTGCGTCTACCCGCTGGGGGTCGAAGAGGGCTTTCGTCACGCCAAGCTGGCCGGGTACGACGGGGTCGAAGTCATGGTCACGCGCGACGAGGTGACGCAGGCGCCTGAGACCCTTCGTGCGCTGTCGGAACGATACGAGATACCGATTCTGTCGATCCACGCGCCGGTACTTCTTCTCACGCACTTCGTCTGGGGCCGCGACCCGCAGGTCAAGCTCGAGAAGTCGGCCGAACTCGCTCGCGAGGTCGGGGCCACGACGGTGGTGGTGCATCCGCCATTCCGATGGCAGTCGGGCTACGCCGAGAACTTCTTGCGCATCGTGCGGGAGACCACGGCCACGCACGGGGTCGAGATCGCCGTCGAGAACATGTTTCCGTGGAAGGTGAAGGGGTCGAGCCTGAAGGCGTACTCGCCCGGCTGGGATCCGGTGGTGATGGACTGCGACGCTGTCACCCTCGACTTCTCGCACGCCGCGCTTTCGGGGCGAGACTCGCTGGAGATGGCATTGGCGCTCGGCCCGCGGCTGCGGCACGTTCACCTCTGCGACGGCTCGGGATCGCTCGACGAAGGGCGTGTGTTCGACGAGCACCTGTTGCCCGGGTACGGTGGCCAGCCGGTTCGCGAGGTGCTGGCGCTGCTGGCAGCGAACGACTGGAACGGCAGCGTCGTGGCCGAGGTGAACACTCGCAAGGCCAAGACCGAAGGCGAACGACTGCACCTGCTGCGGGAGACCCTGGCATTCGGCAGGCAGAGCGAGTGGGCACAGACTCCCAAGGCGCTCGGCAAGCGCAAGCAGAAGAAAGCCGACAAGGCCGAACTGAAGTCACGGCAGTCTGCCGCAGAATAGCGCAGCCCGAAAGCCCTCTCTGCGGTGGCGGCGAATGGCCTAACGTTGAACAAAACTGAAAGGCTGCCATGCGCAAGTTCATCTTCAACAGCAGTGTCATCGGTGCGATCGCCAGCGGGTTCGCCGTGATCCAGACCAGCCGCCGCGGCCCCCGTGACTGGCGCCTCGCGCTCATGTGGGTGAGCTGGGCGTTGACCGTGGCACTCGCCGTGGGAAGCGTGCTTCAGGATGACCGTGAGGCGCGGGAGCTCGGAGAGTAGTAGGTCGGGCGATCGCGGGTTCGGTCGATCACGGGTTCGGGCGGTAATGGGTTCGGTCGGTCGTAGCCGGTTCGCCGGTTGGTCTGATCGATTCAGGCCAGAAAGCCGTGGAGCAGGGCAGCGGTGCCGGCAAGGTGCTCGCGCATCGCCTGGCCGGCGGCCTCGCGGTCACCGGCGAGAACGGCCGCGACGATGCGCTCGTGCTGATCGTTCGAGTGGCTGATGTTGCGGGCGAGCAACGGGATGCCGTCGAGTAGCGAGTTGACGAGCATACGGTTCTCGGCCAGAAGTGTGACGAGTGACGAGGATCCGGCGAGCTCGCCGAATGCCAGGTGCAGTCGCGAGTCGAGGCGGCGGTAGTCGTCGGGTGCAGCCGAGCTGACGGCGAGCAGGTGCTGTCTCAGTTCGGTTGACTCTGCCGGGCCCACAGGGCGTTCGGCGGCGGCGCGGGCGGCACCGACCTCGAGAACCTCGCGCACGATCAGCACATCGGTGATCTGAGTGCCAACGTGGGCGGGGTCGGTGGTGGTCGCGGTGGTGCTGGCGGCGGCTCGCGCGCGGTCGGCCGCGGCCGAGGGCAGCGGCTCGCAGACGAAGGTGCCGCCGTAGCGGCCGCGCTTCGCGAGGAGAAACCCGGCGCCGGTGAGCGAGGCGATCGCCTCGCGAACGGTGTCGCGACTCACCTCGAAGAGGGTCGCCAGTTCGCGCTCAGGGGGCAGCACGCCGCCAGGCGCGACGATTCCGAGGCGGATGATCTGCAGCAGGCGCGCGACGGTCTCCTCGAACACGTTGCCGCCGCGCACCGGGCGAAAGTGGGTGATGTCAGGCATCCGGTGCCCCGTTAGATCGGGGTGACATAGGCCGCACTGATGCCGCCGTCGACCATGAACGTCGAGGCGGTGATGAACGAGGCGTCGTCGCTGGCGAGAAACGCCACCGCCGCCGCGAGCTCGGCGGGTTCGGCGAACCGGCCCGTGGGGATGTGCACCAAGCGCCGGGCGGCGCGCTCGGGGTCTTTTGCGAAGAGTTCCTGCAGCAGCTGAGTGTTGACAGGGCCGGGGCAGAGCGCGTTCACCCGGATGCCTTGGCGCGCGAACTGCACGCCGAGCTCGCGGGTCATTGCCAGCACGCCGCCCTTCGACGCCGTGTACGAGATCTGCGACGTGGCAGAGCCCAGCACGGCGACGAACGAGGCGGTGTTGATGATCGATCCGCGCTGCTGGCGCACCATGTGGCGAAGCGCCGCGCGGGAGCAGAGGTACACCGACTTCAGGTTCACGTCTTGCACCTTCTCCCATGCCGGCAGCTCGGTGGTCTCGATGGAGTCGTCGTCGGGCGGCGAGATGCCGGCGTTGTTGAAGGCGATGTCGACCGAGCCGTAGGTGTCGTTCGTGAGGTCGAACAGGTGGTTGACCTGGGCTTCGTCGGTGACGTCGACTGGGACGAAGAGGCCGCCGACCTCGGTGGCGGCCAGGGTGCCCGCGGTCTCGTCGAGGTCGGCGATGACCACGGTGGCGCCCTCGGCGGCGAAACGGCGGGCGGTGGCGAGGCCGATGCCACTGGCTCCCCCGGTGATGACGGCGACCTTGCCGGCGAGGCGCTGGGTGAGGTCGATGCGGGCGGGTGCGGTCACGGGGTTCCTTCGGTTCGTGCGTGTGTGCGTGTGGGCTGGCGGGCGGCGGGCGGGCGCTTCGTGCG
>NZ_QYRT01000041.1 GCF_004923255.1 Subtercola vilae
GAATGCCCGCCAGCCGCATGCAACCGACGAATCTCTGCCCAATCATCCAAAGTGATCACCTTCCATAGTGGTTGGTGGCCCTATATTCAGTTAGCAGAACTGGCCCTATCTTCAGTTGGCATCAACAACGGGGTCGTAGCCCAGGCGTAGCCCAGACCCCCTCCGGTCTATTAGCGATGCTTGCATTACTCTGCGCCGGCAATAGTCTCTCCCTTGTGCCGTTTCCACGGACCAGAACAGCTACGCCAGCTGGGGTCTTGGTAGGAGTGGAACAGGATTGAGCGTTAAGTCCGTGGCGCCAGTCTGAGCTTGGCTCGCTGACGGCGTTCGTGAGTCGACCCCTACTAGACGGAACAAAACTAACAGTTCGACTAGAGACAAATTCGGAGGACCGGTCAGTGGGAATCAAACTGTGTTTTTGGGGCGCGGCGGCCGGCGCCGTCCTGCTCGTGCTTGCGGTGCTGTACATCATCGCATCGAACCGGCTCGGTCTGGTGGCACCCGGCGCCACAGACCTGGGTTCTGGTATCGCGGCCGTGGCCTTCATCGTCGGGCTTGTTTGTGCTCTGATGGGTGTGTCTATCGGCGGCATACTGCTAGCTCTGCGGGAAGTGGCGAACCGCAATAACGTTAGCTAGGTTGCGCGGCCCGGTTCCAGAGATTGCCTACTGCGACGGGCAGACGGATGCGTGCAAATGGCGGCGAAGGGTATGACAAGGGTGCAAGGGTTTAATGCGGTAGGCGTCACAGCCTCATCGGTCATTTTTCTGATTGGTTTAGTTCTTTTCGGCATTTGGATGAGGGGTCGCCCGGAGCGGAAGAGACGCGCCGAGGAAAAGAGACGCGCCGATGAAAAGCTGCTCTTCAAGCCATCCCCAGATCCTCGCAGCCTGCTCTTCTTCATTCCGGTATGGGTGAATTTTTGCTTCGTTGGTGCCATTCTTCTTCTCGTAACGACCGGGTTGTCGAAGGGATTCGTGCTCTGAGTAGGGGGACCGTTCCCGTCAGAATCGTTATCTGGTTATGCACATCGTGACCGGTGCTGATACCAGCAATGCCGGCTTCCTGGCCGGCCGGCTCGCGTACGACTCCCACGGCAACACCACCACCCTCGCCGACCAGACCCTCAGCTACGACGTCGCGAACCGGCACATGAAAACCAGCCTCACCGCCGGCACCACCATCACCTACCAACGCGACTTAAGCGACCGAGTCATTTCCCGCACAACGGTCGTTCCTGGAACTGGCACCGGAACTGGTACCTCGACCGTCTACTACCTCTACGCCGCCGGCGGCTCACCTGTCATGGTGAAAGACGGTTCGACGAGCACGCTGAGCCGGATGTTGAGCCTGCCGGGAGGCGTCAATGTCACCATCTCTGCAACCGGGCCCCAAACCTGGTCGTATCCGAACATCCACGGCGACATCATCGTCACCGCCACCCAGGCCGGCATCCGGTCGGCGCTCTACCGCTACGACCCCTACGGCCAGCCCATCAGCCCCACCGGCATCATCGGCACCACCACCAGCGACAGCACCGTCCCCGACAACCTCCCCGGCACCGCCGACAACGCCTGGGTCGGCGCCAGCAGCAAACTCTACGAACACCAAGGCAGCATCGCCACCATCGAAATTGGTGCCCGCCAATACGTCGCTGCGCTCGGGCGTTTCCTCAGCACCGACGCCGTCGAGGGCGGCAACACCGACTCGTACACGTACCCCGGCGACCCGATCAACCACTTCGATTTTTCGGGCAACCGGCAAGACTCGGGCTCCGCGAGCGTGAACAAGGCCTACTACAGCGACTTCCACAACGCGCAAACCGGCGGCGGAAGCAGCATCTATTTAAAGGGGTTCACTCCTAATGCTCGAGTAACGCTAAATTCGATTATCTCCACCACGCTTCAGGCAGTGATGCCCTTCACCGGTCATACCGACTGGAATTTTTATGGCAAGGCGGAATCATCGATTTGGAACGCGATCTCATTGGTCGCCACAATCGCCTCTTTTGTACCTGTCGCTGCTCCATTCGCGGCACCCATCGCATTTGGGGCGGGTAGCATAACGCTGATGATTGATTGTGGCCGCAGTCTGGACGGAAATAACGAATGGGTTGCGTGCGGCACGGACGCAGTCGCACTAGTGCCGGGGGTGGGGGGTGCGGCCCGCTTGTTCCGTGCCACAAGTGATGGGGAAAAAGCGCTTGATGCTTTCGCTGGCGACTGGGGCGCAATGGGAGGCGCTTCGTCGGCGACCTTTGGCCTAGCCAATTCCGATCTTCCCCATTACCAGCCGTAGGAATCGGCAATGAATCTAACCTACGTACGCGGTCGGTCCGCATTCGAGCTCCAGTCCTTAGCGCTGAAGTTGGGACGATATTTGGCCATTGGTATCGTCGTCGCGGTGATCCTGGCTTTCATTGATTTCGGGCAGCGCGGGCCCACGGGTATCGCGGCAATCATTGTTGGGCTGCCTTGTGCACTCAGCATTCCGCTTGTCTGGACGCCGCTGAAGCTAGTTGCAAACGTGCGAGAGATCTCGGAGGTGAAGAACGGTTACACCACGTTGCGTGACGCGCACCAAGATGTGCAAGAACTTGAACCAGCTACGTTCCGACTGCTGCGCCAACCCGGGGAGCCGTATCTGTCCCCTGAACAACGGCACGATCGACTCTCGGGCGATGGATCTCAAATACCAGCTATTGCTGTGGCAACTCGAAGCGGAAAGCCTGGGATCAGGCTTTCCGCTGGCGAACGGGTCGTGACAATTATTAGTGCCGTCTGTCTGACGATCGGGCTGGCAGCCAAGCTTCTGAGTTGACGATCTGACGCAACAGACCACGACAATGAACTGGCCCGTCTAGGGGAAAATGATCGTTGATGGGTCTGTAACGCTAACGGCTGTGGCGCACTTTCGGTGGTGGTGTTAGTCGAGCAATGGCGGAGCAGCGCGAAGCTCGCTAGCGACTTCCACAACGCCCAAACCGGCGGCGGAAGCAGCCTCAACACCATGGGCACAGTCAGTACAGCCGCTCGAATGAGCGGTCTAAAGTACGCCGAAGCGGAGGCGAGTCAGCATTTGCATGCCTCACTCAAAACCATTTCCGTCGATGCTGCTTGGGTTTCAGAAGTATTCAACCTTGGAAGCGCAGCATTAGGTTTCGTTGCCTTAGAATCGGCAGAAGTACCCCCTGTCGCTATCGCGTTGGAAGCCACTTCCATCCTTCTAAACAAGGTCGGAACGGTGATCGGTTTGGTCGGTACAGCAGCAGGGTGCATGGATTCTTTCGACACTCTCTGCATAACGGGTATCGGGATAAACGGATTCGGATTTCTAATCAGTGGAACGCCTGCTGGCCCAGTATTTTCCTCGCTTGTGGGCGGCGCGTTCCTCATCCCACAGGGGTGGCCTCGATGGCAATGGTGAATCAGAGGATACGTCGATGACTATGTACTGGTTGGCGCGCTTGGGAAGTGTGATCGGATGGGTAATCCTCATTGGATTGGCTGTTGTCATTCCAGCTGCCATTCTGGGGATGTACCCGTATCAAGGGCGCGATCTTTCAGAGACACCGATTGGGCTATCGGCGTCGGGGGTATTGATCTTTCTGGCATTTTTAGCTGGGATGGCATATCGCATACATGTTCGGGCAAGCGGACTTCGTTCGACTGTGCGGAAGGCTCGCTCGGCACCGGGATTTGTAACCAGATGCGACTCAATCTCTTACCGGCTGTTCGAGTCCAGATTGTCGTCAGGGCTCATGCGCTTCGGCGCCTTGGGAAATTTGAACGTCGTTGCTTCGGAAATCGGAATTGAATTTTGGTGGCCCCTTCGTCTCTCGTCGGAGCAGCGCCTGATTGTTCTCGAATGGCACGAAATCAGATCGGTGACGCGGAGTTCGCGTTATGGTCGGCAGCTCCTTCAGGTCGACCTCAAATCTTATGAAGATCGTATTGAGTTTCAAATATTGCGAGGAACTCTAAAGCCCGTCTCGATGCAAGCTGCACAGACAGTTGTTGATCATTTCAATCTAATGCGTCACAAAAATGGCTAACCCTTGGTTGAACTCGGGGCGTTGCGGCGGCCACACCAAATCACGTACCAACGCGATGCCACCGACCGAGTCATCTCGCGCACCACCGTCGGGCCCGGCAGCGGGCCGGGCACTGGCACCACCACCGTGTACTACCTCTACGCCGCCGGTGGTTCACCCGTCATGGTGAAAGACGGCACCACCGGCACGGTCAGCCGGATGCTCAGCCTCCCCGGCGGGGTGAGCATCACGATCCCCGCGACCGGGGATCAAACCTGGTCGTACCTGAACATCCACGGCGACATCGTCGTCACCGCCACCCAGGCCGGCATCCGGTCGGCGCTCTACCGCTACGACCCCTACGGCCAGCCCATCAGCCCCACCGGCGACAGCACCGTGCCCGACAACCTGCCCGGCACCGCAGACAACGCCTGGGTCGGCGCCAGCAGCAAACCCTACGAACACCAAGGCAGCATCGCCACCATCGAAATGGGTGCCCACCAATACGTCGCAGCTCTCGGCCGGTTCCTCAGCACCGACGCCGTCGAGGGCGGCAACACCAACTCATACAACTACCCGGGCGACCCGATCAACCACTTCGACCTCACCGGCGACATGAGTCCCGACTCCTATGTTGCAAGCCTGGCCTACGGATTCAGCCCGAACGTGGGTGCCATTGCAACTCAACGTAGCGCCTACTACGGATATAGCTTTGCAAAGACGAGATTCGGATGGAGCCCATATCTGCCAAAGCCCACCCGCGTTCCCGATCAACTGCGACAGGTCGAATCAATAAAATCAGCAGCAGCTGTAGTCGGTTGGGCCAGCATCGGCGTCCAAGGTGTAGCGGTAGTGACCGCCGTTTGGGCGCCAGAAGTCTCGATACCCGCCGCACAAGCCGCGGTCGGTCTGGGATCTGTCGCAGTGGCTCTGGATTGCAGCGCCGGGGTGGGCCGATCCTGCCAGCTGGGATTGTTCCTTCTTGCATTCGGCGGTTTGGGTGGTGGCGTGGGCGTCGTTAGTGGAGAGTGGGTTTTCACCCTTGGAATACAACTATTCGGCTACCAACTAGACAAGAAGTAGAGCACCAGCCATGAAAAGAATTGTTCAGATTGGTCGTGGGGTGGCGATCGGAGTACTACTGCTTGTGGGGGGCATCTTCCTGCAGATTCAACGGCTGCAACAGATGGGCAGCAGCCAGCTCGGGTCGCAGCTCCTGATTGGTGGCGTCGTGATCGCTGTCGTATTAGTCGTTTTCATTGTCGTCGTGAACCTTCTCGGAGCTGCGGCATTCCGACGCCAGCAAGAGCTCCGAACCCGATACCCGAATGCGTTTGTAACGACCGTGCGAAAGGACAGACCCCTCGAAGCCGCGTTGTACGAACTCACAGGCACGTCGCCGACAACCGGATACCATCTGACTCTCACTATCCATGATGGTGAACTAGCTCTCTGGGGAAAACTTAGTACCGACAGCCCAGCACTGACAATTCCGTCACACGACATCGTGGCGATCGGTGCAACCTCCGTTACAGTGAACTCGATCCCGTTCGCGGCGATCCAATTCACGATCTCTCGATCAAGCGGCCTCATTCAGCTGCCGATGGTACCGGCACGGTCTACGAGTTCGTGGTTGGCACTCCGCCCGTTGGGTCGGAAAGGCGTCGATAGGATGGTTGATAGCTTGTCAACACGATTTGGGCTGGCAGTCCGATAACGGCGTGGCCCGGCTCGTTGGCTGGGACAGTACAAGCTTCAATGCAGTAGTTGCCTACAGCAAGTCAGGGTCTGCCACACTCGCCGTGTCACTCGAAACTGTCATATATTCGTGCAGCAGCCCCTTTCGGGGGTCGGTCGAGAATTCGGAGCTTGGCCTACGTTTAGCAACCGTCGCGATCATTGCCCAAGTTGCAGTTATGGTATTTTCACCGACTGCAGCAATTGCAGAACCGATCGCCATAACCGCGAATATTGCCTCAACACTTATTTCGTGCTCCATCAATGACATGAAAGCCTGCGGCATGGGAGTCTTTAGTTTCGGTTTCGGTTTCGGCTTCGGCTTCGGCTTCGGAAAAGCCGCGCAGATCATCGAGCGCAAGACGTTTGATTGGTCGCTACTCGGATTCGACGCCACCAACTACGCCACCTCGGTGGGGAACTGAGCCATGCGCAAAGAAGTAGAGCTGTTCGCCGTCGGTGACATTAAAACAGCTAATCGTGCGAAAAGCGTATCAACTCTCATCCTCGGAATGGTCTTCCTTCTTGCTCTTATCGCTGCTGAGGTTGTTCGCTTCCAG
Source organism: Subtercola vilae (assembly GCF_004923255.1). Lineage (GTDB taxonomy): Bacteria > Actinomycetota > Actinomycetes > Actinomycetales > Microbacteriaceae > Subtercola > Subtercola vilae. The sequence continues at coordinate 6,331 of NZ_QYRT01000041.1, forward strand.
TTCAGCAGACAAAGCAGTGACCAAGTCATTCTCACTTGCATATTTGTAGGAATCCCTGTGCTCGTGGTCGGGATCGAGGCCGTCCTAGCCATCATGGCAATCAACGCCTGGATTCGTAATACCGAGCTATCGAAGCAATTCCCGGAACGTTCGATCTACACAATCCGAAACGATGGTGCTCTGTCTCGCGCACTCGGGAAGGACGATGTTGGTTCACGAACAGACATGACGGGTGCACGCTTCAAATACTTCTTCTCACTCACCGTAAGTGAGACCTCGATATCAATCTGGGCTGGCGGTAAAAATCCGAGCCTTTTGCTAGAAATCTTGGCTGCAGACGTTCATCGGTGCGAGCTTGGGATGGTCTTCGTCCCGAACCGGCTACCGTATTCAGCCATGATCATCACCGCTGATATCGCCGGCAAGCTGTCAACCCTGCCTATCGTCGTCACGAAAGATGCAGTTCCCTTCGGCCCCCTACTGGCACGCGGCCGGGTAGGCACGATCGACATCATCAGTTCTATCAACGCCATCATCCCGAACAGGCGCGGGGCCGGCAGGGTCTGATCAGTCAAAGATAGGCGAGGAGCCACCCGGGTGTGGAGTTGATCATTCCGTGGCGGTGTTCTGTGATCGCTTCGCGTCGCGATATAGAGCCGGGATCGTCTTGGATCCCATGGGTTACGAGGCACCTAGGTTGCGAAACACTTGCAGCCTGCTTGCGGTCCGTAGAATCAAATGTTTCAGTCCAACAGAAGACATAAATCTGCGTCTGACGATCGTCATTCATCATCGCCTGACCCGTTTTGGCGCACGACGATGGGAAGCACCACACCTAATTCTGGCTTGGGGATGAAAGCGTCCATGAGGGCGATGTTTGACACGAAGCGACCACGCCCAACTTCGCGGAGGAGCCCGAGTTCCTTCAGTTTCGTTAGGTCGCGGTTGAATAGCTTGTCGCTGGCGTTGGCATACATAACGGCGATCGCCGGTGTTAGCAGTCGTATGGTCTTCTTCTGGACCTCGCCCCCTTGAGGAAATGAAAGAACCACTTCTCGGCGGCGCTTTGCAGTGTCTGTGTTGGGCTCGTGCCCAAATCTCTCATGGACGTAGTTGATCCACGCGACCCTCCGCTGCTGCGACTGAACCTCGACGATCTGCTCGCGGAGCTCATCCCGGAAACCGATCGCGCTGTAAGAAATGAATCCCGGAAGGTCCCGAGCTCGCGAGGCAGCGTCAAGACGGGAGTAATAGCGAGGCTTCGTCTTGTTGTAGTAGTTCGAGAGGACCGTTGTGCTCACCCACGGCACCGTTTGCGAGTTAGCCAGAATGGCTGCCTCGACCAGGCGAGCTGTGCGGCCGTTTCCATCACCAAAAGGATGGATCCAAGCGACATAAACGTGGCTCAGGGTCGCCGCGAAGAAAGACAAGAAGAATCGCTGGTCTAGAGATTTGCTGTTCTCAGCCTGCTCAATGATCTCATTGATCCAGCTACAGAGTCGGTCGACGAGGTAGTCGACGTCCTCAGTCGGGGCTCCTCGATAGTTGCCGACGCCAACCTGAACGGTCCTGTACTCGCCAGGGACGACGTGGTCTTCGAGTTCGAGATCCTGCATCAGGACTGCATGCTTTTGCTTAAGCCACTCTGGCGAGAGGCGAAATTTCCCGGTGGCGGCAACTTCCTCGCGCACTTGATTCAAAGCCTCTATGACATTTAGTACTTCTTGTTCCTGGTAACGCTGCGACTCAGGCATCGACTTCTTACGGACGACGATGTCCTCAACCTGCTCTTCGTTGAGGGTATTTCCCTCGATGGCAGCCGACGCCAGTGCGCCGCGGCGGAGGAATACTTCCGACAAGTGCATCGCGACCATCGGCTGCAACGGGGTGCCCGACAAGTGCTGGCACTTGGAATAACTTTCGCCTAGATGCGCCCATGCGATTGAACTGAGCTTGTCTGGGTCAAATTTGAATGTAAGCCACTCGTGAGAGGACTCATAGGCGCGTGTGGGGACCGTCATGCTTTAACCATACCCCTAAATGTCCAATACAGTGTCCCAACAACTGTCCGGTTTTTTGATTGGAATGCTGGGGTGCTTAGGTTCGCAAATGTGGTCTTACGCTGTTGTCACCCGATACGAGCGCTACGGAAAACAATGGGGTTTGCGTGCGTCTTTCTATAGGCGCAGGCAGACATCCCAAGACCCGTTTTGTAACCCTACGCAGGCGAATTCAGGTGGTGAGTGCAACGCCCTGAGTTTCGTGGGGTGTTGTCGATGGGTAGGCCGTGGTCACCGTTGAGTGTTCGTTTGTCGTTCTGGAAGGGAATGGACGCAGGGCTGCCGACGTCTGTCGCTGCGCGGGCTGCGGGTGTGTCGCGGGCGACCGCGTATCGGTGGCTCGGCGAAGATCGGCAGGTGCTGCCATCTCCTCTTCAGAATTCCGCTGTCACTCGTGCCGGTTCGTTGTCGTTGCGGGAGCGGGAAGAGATCGGTTTCCAGCTCGCCCGCGGCCAAGGGGTGCGGGCAATCGCTGCTGTGCTTGGCCGTGCGCCGTCGACGATCAGCCGTGAGGTGGCGAGAAACCGTGTCTATGACCGGTACGTGCCCTCGTTCGCTCACGAGCAGACGTGGGCGAGGACTCGCCGGCCGAGAGCGCGGAAGTTGGACGGGTTAGCGTTACGGGAGCAGGTGATATCGATGCTCACCGAACGGTTCAGCCCGGAACAGGTCGCGGGCCGGTTGAGGCTTGAGCATCCAGAGAATCCGGAGATGCAGGTGTCCCACGAAACGATCTATCAGGCGCTTTATGTTCAGGGCCGCGGCTCGTTGCGGCTGGAAGTCGCTACCGCTTTGAGGACTGGGCGCGCCAGGCGTCGCCCGCAGAAACCAGACGGCCCAAGGCCCGGACGGTTCCAGGACATGGTCATGATTTCCGACCGCCCGCCCGAGGTCGAGGACCGCGCTGTTCCAGGTCATTGGGAAGGTGATCTCATCATCGGTTCAACGTCCACGAGATCCGCGATCGGGACCTTGGTCGAACGGACCAGCGGGTTTGTGATGCTGCTGCATCTACCCGGGGATCACACCGCCGCGACCGTCTCTGCCGCGATGATCGAGGCCATGAACACCCTCCCGGAGCAGCTGCGCCGGTCCGTGACCTGGGACCAGGGACGCGAAATGGCCAAACACCAAGAGATCACGATGGCGACAGGAATGCCGATCTATTTCTGCGACCCGCACTCGCCCTGGCAACGGGGTAGCAACGAGAACACGAATGGACTGCTGAGGCAATATTTCCCGAAGAGCACCGATCTGTCATTCCACGGGCCCGGGATCCTGGAAAACGTCGCCGCGGAACTCAACGCTAGGCCCCGGAAACGTCACGGCTACCGCACCCCCGCAGAAGTCCTCACCGCGCTACTCTCGAACCAGTCAAATCAAACCGGTGTTGCAACCACCACCTGAATTCGCCGCATTTCGGTTATGAGACAGGCACCAGGATTTGCTCGAATTGCCTTTAGGTGACAGACCTTGCTGGTACGTCTGGGTCGAACGAGCCTCCAGTGATGTAACGACGCTCAAAGTCGCCTTTTAGTTTATCCGCGCAAGAAGCCATGACCGCGAGCCGTCTTCCCTCCTCGAACCCTTCAGCCGCCTTCACCTCGTCCATGATCTTGTGGAAGGCCTTTTCGTCCATCCTTCGAGAAAGTTGGACCCCCAGTGTTGAGGGAAAAACATTAGCAAACGTGCGGCGAACCTCTAGCGTTGAGGGGGCAAAGCTAAAGAAATTCAGCAGAAAGTCGGGTCGCATCATGTAGCGCGCTCCGTTATTCCGTAGCTCGAGAAGCTTTGTGAAGCGGAGGATGGTCGTTTCATTGGTGAGCCACCAGGTCTTGTATCCGAACGCAGAAATATTCGAGGACTCTCCTTCACGGTGCCTATGTCCATAGACGGCGCTTGCTAGAAGGGCATCGTTTTCTGCAAGCCGTTCGTCAGTTTTCGCGCTTACAAGCTGGTCCTTGATCTTCTTGACGCTCACAGGATCGGCAAGCTTTTCCAGGTCGGATCGAGACCTGTACTCCATGTGAAAAGAAGCCATCAAGTAGCGCTGAAGCTCTTCGATCGCCGGGCCGCGAAATAATTCACGATGTGTGCAAAATTGGTCGACGAATGCTGGCCAGTTCCTCGGACCTCCTTCTTCAGACCGGTTATAGAAATATGCCCGAACAAGTAATTTCGGTATTTCCCGCACCATTTCCGGGGTCATGCGATGCTCGACGCCAACGTAGAAGTTGTTGAACTCACGATCAGACGCTCTTAAATGGGCGAGTACCTCATCCAGCACCGGTTCGGTGAGCACCAACTTCACGTTGCCCTGCGCAGCCATCAGTAGCATGTTCCGGCACATCTGGCTTTCGACTGGCAGGTAACGCTCACTGAGAGCGCGCAAGATCATGTCCGTCCCCACGTACAAATAGAAGTCAGACGCCATTTGCTCAAAATATTCGACAAGCCGAGGTTCGTGATTTAGTGTGAAAAGTAACGAGTATGTCCTCGCGAGTCGACCTAGGTACTCTCTTTCATCGTGGTTGCCGGAATAAATGCATCGACGAGCAACCTCAAGCGATGCCGCGGCGACTTGAACTGATAGGTCTCCAGAGACATTGTTGGCTGCCAGCGCATCTCTTACAGCGTCGGCCATTTGTGGGTACTCCACGTTGCCTTCGCTGGACATGAAGTGCGCAAACTCCAATCCTTGCTGCTCGAAGCTGAACTGCATCGCCCGTAAGACTACGTTCGCCACCAGGTCGACCATCTGAGGCTCAAAGTCAGGATATTGAGCGGAAGTACGATCCTCAAAGCTACGCAAGACGCGAATCCTCAGGGCTTCGTCGTCCTGATTCTCGCCCGTGATCCGACGTCGTGTTTCCCACGGTAAAACAAACTTATTGTCGTTTCTGTGGAAATTGGCTTGTCGGCCCCCGGGGTAGTTTTTGGACGACAAAGCTTCGAGGCGCTTCTGCATACGCCTGGAGACTATAGACCTAGCCGAGGGCAGCACTTCTGTCACTTTCGCAGTCACCTCGTCGCTGCCCATCATTATCCCTGCGTCGGGATCGGTGCCTTCAAGAGCCCAAAGCGCCAAGCTGTCGGTGATCGCGTTCACCAGAGAGAGATCTCCGTCCATCTTGTCGACTTCCTGGCGTAGGAAGACAAAGACAGCGGGGCTAGAAACGTGACGGCTTGCAGAGATCAGCGTTGCTGCGCCCACCTTGGAAAGAAACGTCGTCAGAGGCAGTAGGTGGCGTTCAAAGGCGGCAATCAGTCCCTGATGATCGTTGACGTGCGCGCGAATGTATGAGCCATCTTTGATCCGAATGACTACGCCCAGTTCTTGGCCCAACTCATCTTCCAGAACATCGATAAAGGGCACAGTTTGGGATGTGAAGTACGTCAGGGCCGTCGGCTTGCGGCCGACGTCTCGCAGGCGGGCGATAGTGCTTCGAATCTTGGCCTTGGAGTCTTTTTGAACGCTGGCTTGATAGAAGACACCGGCGCGACCCAGTCGTTCATGGACTATGTCTCCCCCGAAACCATCGGCACCACCGTCGTGCATTCCTCCGAGTGGTGAGTAGTCTGCACCTAGCAGCGGCGGGAAGAACTCATTCGTGAAGGTCTCAAATATGGTCCCTTGAACGCGCTCCAAAGCTACCTCGACAAGATTTGGATCAACCATTTGCGCCTCAATATGTGGAATCTGGTAGTCAAGAGCTGAATTCCTAACCCCAGCGCGACGCAAGAGGTCGGTAGGTGTGAACTCTATCGCCCGCTGTCATTTAGGCGCGAGCAATCCAATATCTGGGCAGTCTTACAACCCTACGGTTGTGAGGCGTCTCGTCGGTCGCAAAAACTGGTGGGTCAGTTCGCCGGTATTTGGCGGGTCGGCGATTCTTGTAACTATGTGTCGAAACTTTGTGCTTAGATCTTTGTACTCACCATTGGTTACGAGACGCCTGGAGCGGAATGACGAAACTGATCGGGTACGCACGCGTATCGACAAGGCCACAATCAACGGATCGGCAAGAAGCTGACCTGCTCGCCGCCGGTGTCCGGCGTGATGATCTGTATGTCGATCAGGGTGTTTCGGGTGCTCGCGTTTCCCGGCCGAAGTTTGACCGTGCCCTTGACGCACTGGAGGTGGGGGACACCCTGGTGATTACGACCCTGGACAGGCTCGGCCGGTCGACGCAGAACATGCTCGACTTCGCTCAAAGCCTCCGAGACCGCGGCGCCGGGCTCCGAGTGTTGAACCTCGGGGGAGGAAACGTTGACACGTCGACCCCGATGGGATCGATGCTATTCACGATCATGGCCGCTCTCGCGCAGATGGAACACGACATCAAACGCGAACGAATCCTTGACTCCGTCAGCAAACGGCGTGCCGCGGGGAAGAATCTCGGCGGCCGCCCCCAACGCGTCACCGACAGCCAAATCCGAAGCGCCATCCACCTCGTCGAAGGCGGAGACCCAGCCGCGCAAGCAGCCCGGGATCTCGGAATGTCACGAGCCACGTTCTACAGAAGATCACGAGCCCTCAGCGACTAGTGCAATAGGTGCGTCTTTATTTTCGCTGGGTGCGAGTGTTTCCTGTCGGGACTTCGCGCCGGAGCGCCTGGTTCACACTTCGGGTGTCGTACCTGGTGGCATCGAACGGGCGTCCGGGGTTGTTATGCATGCTGGTGACCCATTCGCTCAGGTCGTCGTGCTCGTCGTCGGCGGGGTCCTCGAGCACGTGGAGGATGTGGTCGTAACCGTCAACACCACCGCTGTCCTCGATAGGGCAACGCCGCTCGCCCCGAATCACCGTGACCGAGGGTTCGCCGGGTGCTTTCGGGAGGGTTTCGATGAGGTCGAGCCGATGCAACCAGTTGTCACCGAGGTCGTACACGTAGAACAGGGGCACCTGGTGGGTGAGGACGGCGCGGAGTGCGAAATCTTCCTCGGCGAGGTAAAAGCCTTCATCATCGTCTTCACGGAGCAACGCTGACGCCCACCGTCGCGGCCGCATCGGGGTGACGTTCACGTACAGATCGGGATCGAAATCAAGGAACTCGTGGAGGTGACTATTCTCCCAACCCATCACGGTCTGGAGCGCATCATGCACTTCAGGCAGACGAAGATCCGCGTCGATCTCAAACAACCGCCAAATCTCCGGATCGCTACCGACCAAATGAACCCTCACCCGAAGAACCGCCGGACCGATTAGCCTCACCCCTGCCGCCATCCCCAAATTCTCCCACAACCTCAGCCGGGAAGCGGGTAGAGACGATCGGGAGCATTCCTTATGAGAGGCGCGGTCCGCTGTCTAGTTGGACTCCTAGAAGCGGCACCAACCAGTGCCCATCAATCAGAATCGGACCCTAGTTAGACACGCTGGACGGGTCATGCGTGACGCCCAGTTGGGCTACACCTTAGATGGACTAACCTACAGATTCATCAAGACTCTAGTCGCGGAAATTACGACGCTTAGGCTCTTGCCTCGGGCTATTGCTTTTATTCGGCGAGAGCGTTCGCAGCACCCCAGAGCAGTAGGCTCCGCTCATCAATAAATGTGCCGTAGTCGTCGTTGAACAAGCTAGGTGGGCACAGAGCAGAATTGAGGATATTGCCTAGCTTTGACGCTGGCAACTTCGCTCTGTACCGGCTTGGCGCGACACCGCCGAGAGCTTTATTGTCCGCGGCCGAGATAATCGCAAAGTTCACGAGTCGATTAATGTCAGCGCTGTCGCGACCTTCCCCTTTGAGGAACTTCTGTGGGTTCAGGTGGTGGAATTCTTTCCGGTTGTAATGCCGCAGCACTTCTCCAAGAGAAACGCGCGACCCGGAAACGAAACTTAGGGGGTTGGACTGGACGAGCAAGAGAATAAAAGTCTTCGTTGCTACAGAGCTCACCGTGAATCGGTTGTCGATGAAAAATTCCTTGTCGATCGACCATGGAATCTCCGATAATCCGAGCTTCTCGGATGTCCGAAGTCTCTTCGCTTCTCCAACGTCGCGATTGAGATTTCGCAGGACACCCGCACTGAATCGGCGGGAGAAGCAAGCGCGCCAGAACCATCTCACCATTTCTGCCCGCTGGGCTTCGGATACCAAGACCGTCTTGGAGTCCTTTGCTGCGAAGTAGACCGCCAGAGGCACAATGAGAGTCGGATAAGGGAGATTCTCAAGTTTCTCTACGTGAAGATTTGAGCGCAGAAAATCGACTGCACCCTTGATGCCGCTGATGATCTCATCGAATCGATCGCGCACCTCGGCACCATTCAAAGCGAGCAGACCTGAGGATGATGCATCACTTCCGATGATCGCCGAGCAGCAACGAAGTAAGAGGTTAGAATCTTCGCCCACCGCTGCGAAGCCAAAGGGCTTGAGGTCTTCTGCTAGGTCAGCGAATTTGTCTTGAAGGTCAAACTCCTCGCTCCACGTCCAAGCAGACAGAAGCTGAAATATATCAAGCTCCACGCCGAGGCGGTTCACTCGCTCGAAGACGATGGCCACTTTCGCACGATCGTCGGTTTCGATTAACTGGACTGGTATCGCGGCCTCCTTAAATATCGCCTGCACATGATCGATCTCCTCTAAACGTTCGGGCGTGAGATGCTGCGTCGCAGCACGGTAGCCAGCGACGTCGAAAAATTTCCCGACCGGGAAATGTCGAACCAGATCCACTTGATCAGGAAGTAGCGCGTAGAACTGGGACTCCTGAAGGTCTTTTTCGGCGTCAAAGTCGTAGTAGACCGTTGTCCAATTCGTGTCGTGACCCTCGTTGGCAGCGATCTCTGACTGGAATACGCCAAAAATTGACGTCAATCGCTGTTGCCCATCGAGAACGTAATCGACCGGGAATTCATCTTCACGATCTGGCAATGTGAAGGGCCCAAGATCCCGCTCGGAATTGAGCTGTTCTTTTGTGCGCCAGAGGATCAACGCCCCAAATGGATAGCCCTTATGGATGGAGTCCATAAGATAAGCAACGCGATCCGCGTCCCAGACAAAGCCACGCTGAAAGGCCGGAATGCGAAGCTGCCCACTCTGAACTTGTTCGAGGACTTTTCGAATCGATAGATCGGCCAATGGCGTTTCCTGGTCTCTCACGTCTGTCGTGCTCGGGTCTACTTGTGGAAGTTCCCGAATCCGTACACCGTGACCGCTGGAGGGAAGCCTCAGCAAAACTCTAGTGCCGACCGCATGTACTGGGTACAGCTACGCGTCTGGTGGGTGCGCCGATCACAAATGACCGAATTTGACCGCCCTCCGTGGGTTCACTATCCGAGACGCGATCGAGATATGTATCGCCTTCGGTCCATCCGCGGTCTACCGGGTGATGCGGAGTAGCCCTGCTGTCAGGCCATGCCCAACCCGAGTTGAATCTGTACACTACCTGAGTGTATGCTGGGTGCATGTTGGACTTGACGCTCACGGACCGAGGCGATGCTCTGCCATACGCCATCGGCGAGTGGACAAAAAAGAAGCCGCCGCGGCGAACCGAGACGACTTCCGAACCCCAAGGGGAATATGACCTTAGTTTAGGCCGCATTCGATGATCAGCCAACCCGACGCTAACCAACGCACAGCTCTCACTCAGACTCTGGCAGTATCCCGCCTTCGTCCATACCGTTCAGTGTTCGGAGGAGACACCAACTCAGGGCTGAGCCTTTATCTGTATGAGATGGAACTAGTCGCCGCAATGCAGCAGATCGTCGCAGCTCTAGAAGTGCTCATGCGGGAGCAGATGCACCAAAGCCTCACAGCCGTGTACGGCGTGAACTGGTACTACACCCAACGATCAGAACTCGACGACAGAACTCGTGGCCAAATCTCGAAGGTGCACAAATACCTCGGAAAAAGCCCGTCTCCGGGCAAGGTCGTCGCTGAAATGGACTTCGGCACATGGACATACCTTCTGGAAACGGGCGGCTTCATCGAAGAAGGAACGCCGTCTGCGCGCAAAGCTGACTACGACACCCACCTCTGGCAGTCCGCACTGGTTAATGCTTTCCCGAACGCCGGCACCGCTACCCGGACTGACATCGGCCTGCTCGCACGGCGTGCCCGGTGGGCCAGAAACCGTATGGCGCATCGGGAGTCGATCCTCTTCGGCTTTCCGCACCCGGGCCAGCGAGATGCCACCGGCGCGCTTATCCGTCAGACGCCAATAAGCCTGCTCGAGGACCTTCGCACGCTCGCTGGCTACCTGAATGCCGACATCGGGCACTGGCTGCGCTCCTGCGTCGCTCCTGACGCCTTGCTCGCCAGCAAAGCAGCACAAATGGCCCTCACCTACGCACAGACAACTCTTTACAGCACGCGGGCGTGGGTTTGAAGCCACCACCGCCCGAACGATTTTTCCAATACGGGCTATTGACCCTCACCCCAATCCTGCGGTGAGGCTTATCGTCACCTCTCAGTCCGTCGCCGATTCCGGAGCGGAAGGCCGGACGGAGTTCTTCATTGAGTTCGTTTGGTAGCGATTGTTCCTGGCACCCAGTCAGGGCCTTCGCAAAGCTATGAGTATGGTGTTAAATCTCCCTTTTTTCTGTGCGATTTTACATCATAGTGATATTGGGGTCACCGTAGGTCGGTTACGCACTTCCGCGCATTTCAGGGATAGAGCTGCCTCAATCATGGAATAGTGTCCACATTAATGGGGACACCATTAAAAGTTGAGCCTGGCTGACTCAGGAGAGAGCTTGGCGCGGCACAGGTGTATGTGTGCCCTAAGGTCACTTTCAGGGGACCCATTGTGGGGGCCATGGGGTGACTTTTGTCAGTTGGGGCTTGAACTGTGGCTTCGTTTCGACCTGTAATTACGACGGCAACGTCGCTGGTATTGTCTGTCATTCTTGTTCTCGGGTTGGTGTCTCCTGCACAGGCGGATGATAGTACTCCCGCGCCAGACCCGACAGCTTCCGCGCAGGTGGCACCGGTGGAGCAATCGCAAACGCCTGTGCTACCGACCCCGTCCGCGCTTGTGCCTGACACATCGGTACCGGCCGCTGCCCCGCCTGTCGATACGCCCTCTCCCGCGTCGACTACTGACCCAGCGACTACTCCTGGCGATGCGGCGGTTAAGTCTTTTGATCCGACCGGTAAGCCGGTGTTGGCGGCCACAGAGTTCACCGATACCTACGCCGGCCCCGCGGGTATGAAAATCCAGGCAGTGTCACCGACACCGATCAACGTGCAGGACCCAAGCCAGAACAATGCGTGGGTACCGATTCAAACGGACCTGTCTACGACCGGTGCGTTTTCGTGGCTTGGCCAGGGCGGTGCGAAAGTCGCGGTGCACCCGCTGCATCCAGAGTTCTCGCAGTACGCCGACGACGCCAACGTTGTAACGATGACGAAAGACGGTGCCACTCTCGGGTTCGGATTGCAGGGCGCTGCGCACTCGGTTCTTGAACGTGACTTGTCTCCGTGGTCGAACACGAAGAACCATCTTGAGTACAAAAACGTCTTCACGAACACCGACCTCGTCTACGACGTCACAGACGCGGGCGTGAACGAGGTTCTCCGACTGAACAGCAAACCAGACACCGCACCGATGTGGACGTGGCAGGTCAACGCGCCGGGCCTCACCGCCGTGAAGGACGCTGACGGCGGTATCACGTTCAAGGATGCTCTCGGTGAGACGGCATTCACTGTTCCCGCGCCCACGATGTGGGACAGCTCCGGCACGGACAAGAAAGCAGATGCCTCGGCGACCGTGCGGTTGAATCTGTTGAAACAGGGCGACAATTACCTGATCAACGTCGCCCCGAACTCGGCCTGGGTGAACGACCCTGCTCGCGTGTACCCGGTCTCGGTTGACCCATCAACCGGGTCCGCTGACAATGACAGAACGCTTGCATTTCGCACGACAGATGGCGTGAACACGAACCTCACGAACACCAACAATCACCTCTGGGTCGGCAACTCGAACGGTAACGGTGTGTGGCGCTCGGTCGTGCATTACAACTACGAACAGTTCTTCGGCAAGCAGATCGTCGGCGGCTATATCGCCGTCACTGCCGTCTCAAACGGTTACAGTCAGGACCCGCACGGCGGCGCGGTAGATGCTGCGACGTGTGACGGTCCGAACTGTGGTGGCGCGGCACTCAGTTCTCTCACCGTAGACAACAACACCGGCGGCAACACGGACCCGACGACTACCGGCATCGGATATCAAATCGCCGACTGGGTGCGCAGTGGCACCACAGGATACGGGTTCTTCTTCGGCGGCGATGAAACCCCCGGCCAGTACACCCTGAAAGTCTTCGACACCCGCCTCTACGTCGGGTACAAAGACTACCCAGGCGTCGGTACGTCACCGGTCCCAGCAGACGGCGCCACCAGTCAGTCCCTGACACCGGTCATGGCGGTGAACGGGGAAACGAACCCCACCGATTCTCCAATGGGGCGCCTCATCAGGCTTAGCACGAACCCGAACCCAGACGTGAATACCCTCTGGGACACCGGATGGCTCCAAGACGGCGCGTTCACCGTCCCCAAGAATCTGCTGCAGCCCAATACGACTTACTACTGGCGGTCGTGGGTTCGGGACGGTTACTACAACTACGAACCGTCCTACCCGGTCTGGCCAAACACCCCGATCTACAGTTTCACCACCGACAACCCGGTGATCCCAGACAAAAACGCTGCCCTTCCCGCCGACAAAGCAATCGTTGTCACCCCGACACCACAATTCAGCGTCGCAGCAGCACCGCCGGCTGGAACGACGTTCAATTTTCAGGTCGCGACCGGTACCGACGCCATCAACGGCGCGGTCGTCAGCTCTGGCTGGCAATCCGGAACCACCTGGACGCCACCGGACAGCTCGCTGCAAGACGGCGGAACGTACACCTGGACGGTACGCACCCACGATGGCTCCGGAGATTTTGACCCGTTCTGGACAAAAACCTTCACCGTGAACAAACGTCTCGGTTCCGGTGGGCCGTCGCCCTCTGACGCGGCAGGGCCGGTGAGCGTGAACCTCGCCAGCGGCAACGTGAACATGGCCTTCTCCTCGCCCACCGTGTCTACCGTGGGAGGCGCGATGGGGATGTCGTTCTCTTACAACTCCCAGGCGACCTCGAACGCGGGTTTGAACGCGACCTATTTCAACGCGAGCACGTCCGGTACCTGGAACGACATCAGCACCGCCAAACAAGTCCTCACCAGGGTCGACCCGGTGATTGACTTCAACTGGGACACGGGATCCCCGTCCGCCGGGGTGAACTCTGACCAGTTCCTGGCCCAGTGGACCGGTTTCATCCGCTCACCCGACGCAACATCAACCAGCTACGACATCGGTTACGTGCGTGACGACGGAATGCGCGTCTATATCAACGGTTCGACCGTCGTCGATCAGTGGACAGACGCCGCCATCGCAGGCTGGGGTTCTCAAACGTCCCTGTCGACAACACCCGTCCCCATCAAGGTGCAGTACTACGAAAACGGTGGCGGGGCACAAGTACACCTACTCATCCGGAAACACGGCGACACCGGGCCCGGCACAGCCGTGCCCGCATCGTGGTTCACCAGATCCGTTGCGACCCTCCCCATCGGCTGGTCAAGCTCCACCCCGATCGCGGGACCGAACGGACTCTACTCCAACGCCAAAGTCAACGAAGGCTCCATCGTCCTCACCGACAACTCCGGGGCCACCCACTCGTACATAAAGAAAACCACGGGCGGATACACCCCACCCGCAGGAGAAGATGGCGTTCTCGCACTCGATGCTTCTGGGCAGGTCAGCCTCACCGACGAAGTCGGCACGACGTATCTGTTCAATAGCGCCGGAGCAGTAATTCAAGTCTCAAGCCCGCAGGAAGCCCTAAAACCCGCGGCCCCCGTAGTGACCTTCCGGTCCGATACAGGCGCTGTGGACAAAATCAGCGACCGGCTCTCAAGCAACGGCGCAACCCCTGCCGTGTATAGCCGGAGTGTGCAGTTCATCTACACCACCGACACCCCAGCATCCGTTGGCATGGCCGCAGGCGATCAAGTCAGCGGTCGCGTCTGTAAAACAGATCCAGCCGCGTTCAGCGCGGCGGTGGCGCAGATCACCGGGCCCTTGCTGTGCCGCATCATCTACCCGGGCCACGTCGTTGGTGCAGCTGACATGACAGACGTTGAATACGACACCAACGGCTATCTCGTTCGCATCACCAACCCAGGCAACGCTCAATCCTCGTTCTCCTACACATCCGCCGGCCAAGTGGCCACGATCCGAAACATCATCCAAAACGACTGGCTCCTCGCCAACGCGTCTCGCACCGCCGGGACGGCGAACCGGACTGACCTCACCTACGACACCTCAGGCCGCGCAACAACCGTCGCCCTACCAGCGCCGGACGGAGCGACGACGACATCAAAACCGACCAAGAAATATACTTACGGCGACACGCTTACCCCAGCAGTAGCGTCAACAACGTACGTCGACATTGTCGACAGTGCAGGCGTTCCGCTCCCCAACACCCGCGTCGGTACGGGACACGCGCAAACAGTCACTTACGACAGCGCCTATCGCACCCTAACCTCAACCTCCCCGACTGGGCTGACCAGCACCAGCACCTGGAACACCGCTCAAGACCTTCCACTGACCACAACCAGCCCACAAGGACTTGAAACCACCACCCTGTACGACGGGCGGAACAGGGCAACTGACAGCTACGGACCGGCACCGACACCGTGCTATACGGCTGGCCTCACTCCGACCTCGTCGTGTGCGACAACAACAACTCACACCCATACCGGGTACGACGAAGGCTTACAGGGCCTGAACGTCGCTTACTACGACAACCCAAACTGGACCGGTGTACCCAAGGCGTACAGTCTCGGGATCCCCGGCACAGTGAACCCCGGGGACGTGAATAAGGACTGGAACACGACCTCGCCGGCTGCGGGCGTGCCAGCGGCGTCGTGGTCGGCGCGTCTCACCGGCACGATAACGTTTCCTTACACCGGTGATTACCAGTTCCAGACCGTCGCCGATGATGGCACCCAACTGTGGATCGACAACGTCATCAAGATCAGCGACAACATCAACAGCGTTGCGCACTGGTCGCCGGTCGGAACTCTCACCGGCATCACCGCAGGGACCACCCTCCCGATCCGGCTCGACTACGCCAACCAAGCCGGCCCAGGCGCGAGCCTTGCACTGTTCTGGACGCCACCAGACGGTTCCGGTAGCAAAGTAATCCCCGCCGCCGATCTGAAACCCGACTACGGCCTCGCCACGTCAACGACCACCGACGACGCAGTACCCGCCGGTATCACTGGCGCTGCGGCGCCTGCGATGACGACGTCAACGAACTACGGAGCAAACCCGTGGCTGGGCATGACCGCTTCGACAAGTATTGACCCGGCCGGACTGAATCTGACCACGCAGACCACTTATGAGACTGCCAGCGCCGGATATCTCAGACGAACGGGCAAAAAACTCCCCTCCGCGGTCGCATCCGGCGCAGCCAACGCCAGCTCGACATACACGTACTACCCCGACACTGGTGGCTACGGTGCCGCATTCAGCCCGGCGCTCACGGCATCGGTCTGTGGCGTGCCGGTGACGACCGTGCAATACGGAATGCTCCAGCAAACGACAACCCCGACCCCGTACACGGGTGCGGCTGTCACATCGTCGGTCATCTACGACGCGCTCGGCCGGGTCGCGGCCACGAAGCCCTCTACTGACACGAACTGGACCTGCATCACGTACGACGCCCGCAGCCGAGTCCTAACATCCACATACCCGCTTTACGGCAGCCAGCCAGCCCGTACGGTCACGAACAGCTACACCGGTGCCGCGAACGACCCACTGACCAGCTCGGTCACAGACAGCAGTCTCGGTGCGACCACGACGGCCGGCAAGATCACGGCGACCGTGGACCTCCTCGGACGCACTCTGACCTACACCGACGTGTGGAACACTCTCACAACGACGGCGTACAACGTGCTCGGACAGGCGACGTCTTCGACGACCACAACCAACGGCGCCGCAGCCTCGCCCGTACGGGCAGTCGCATACAACGTCGAGGGCCAAGTGACGCAAGTTACCGATGGCGGCAATGTCATCGCGGTACCCACATACGGAACCACCGGAACATCACTTGGACTGTTGAGCTCGGTGCAATACCCGTCAGGTATTGGCAACGCGGGTAACGGTTCCGCCCTGTCGGCGATCACCCGAAATAGCGTCGGCGCGACAACTGGCCTGTCCTGGACGTTCCCCAGCCAGAACACGATGACAGACACCGTCACCAGGTCACAGTCCGGCCGGATCGTGCAGGACAGCACCAAAGACGGATCCGCCCCAGCAGCGAACTCGACCTACGCATACGACACCGCAGGCCGGCTCGTAACAGCAACAATCCCCGGGAACACCCTCACCTACAGTTTCGCCGCCACCGGCGGATGCGGGACCAACGCCACCGCAGGCCTGGACGGGAACCGGACAGCCATGACCGACACGGTCGGTGCGGTAACGACATCGACGGCGTACTGCTACGACAACACCGACCGGCTCACCTCCACCACCGTCACCAACCCGGTCACCGGCGCCGATACGACCAACGCTTCCCTTTCGGCCGCGAAGATCGTCTACGACTCGCACGGCAACACGACAACACTCGCGGACCAGACCCTCACCTACGACGCCGTGGATCGGCACATGAAAACCACCCTGGCCGACACCACCACCATCACCTACGCCCGAGATGCCACCAATCGGATCATCTCACGCACCACCTTTGTCCCTGGCACCGGCGCAGGAACTGGCACCTCCACTGTTTACTACCTCTACGCAGGCGGCGGCGACGCACCTGCGCAGATCAAGGACGGTGTCACCAGCAGCATCCAGCGGATGCTCTCCCTCCCCGGCGGAGTATCGCTCGTGATTCCTGCTACCGGGAACCAGACCTGGTCGTATCCGAACATCCACGGCGACACCATCATCACTGCGACCCAAACCGCGACCCGGTCAGCCCAGTATCGATACGACCCCTACGGCCAACCCATCAGCACCACCGGCGTCATCGGCACCACCACCAGCGACAACACCGTCCCCAACAACCTCCCTGGAACCGCGGACTACGGCTGGCTCGGCAGCAACGCGAAACTCTACGAACACCAAGGCACCATCGCCACCACAGAAATGGGCGCCCGCCAATACATCGCAGCACTCGGCCGATTCCTCAGCACCGACGCCGTCGAAGGCGGAAACGCCAACCCCTACAACTACCCCGCCGACCCCATCAACAAAACCGACCTCAGCGGCAACCGACAGGACTGTGGGGGTTGCTCCTACGCGGCACTAATGGCCGGCCTCGCGGTCGGTAATGATCCCTTGGCAACATCGCTGAGAAATGGTCCAGCTGCAGCAGAGCGAATGCGAGAGTCAAAGCAGGGGCCTTACAACCTCCCGAACCCCAAATTCGTTTCCGGAGGGTTCAATATTATTTATGGCGGATACAAAGTGTTGACCGGATTGGAGGGCATCGCGGCTGGAATAGGAGCCGCGGACACGGTAGTAGGCGCTCCCGTAGGAGTCGTCAGCATCCTATTTGGCGGATATAACGTTGTTACTGGCGGCTTCCGAATGTATCGTGGCTCCAATCAGCTAAGTGAAGCGTTTGCCGAGCCAATGGTGCTCGAGCCGGAACGTCTGAAGTATGGCTTGGAAATTTTTGGGGGCATTGCACCGCAATTGGACAAAATCGAGAATTTCTTGGGAGGGCTTTATTGAATCCGGCCGGTTTGAGCGCGCTTGGCACGTTATTGTTTCTCATGATTCGAGGACTCTTCCTGTGGATTCTGGTCCCAGGGGGAATCGTCGTCTGGTTATGCACATCCCCGTACATGCTCTGGCGGGGAGTTGGCCTCGGAAGGTTCCTGGGATGGCTTGATGTGAACTTCATTGCAGGTCTACTTCGGTGGGTTCTACGACCTTTCGTGGCAAATATCCCGCCGTCATGGGTGCCCTTCAGCAAGATCAAGACCGTTACCCATCGGATCGGCCTCACGCAGAATACAAATGATCTGAATCCCTAGCGACTAGCGCGATCGCTACCAGCTCTTCCCCGCGCACGCGGGGGTGTTCCCATGGAGGGCGGCTACACGCAAGGCGTGGCCGATCTCTTCCCCGCGCACGCGGGGGGCATTCCCGCCAGGGTTGGTGATAGCTGACAGGATGAGGTCTGGCCTGCCGCGCACGCGGGGGTGTTCCCTGGTGCGAATGGCGGATATCTCGCCGTGTCATTTATGCCGTTTCGTGGGTTGGCTCCTTCGTGGTTTGTTTTGGGTTTTTGGTCTCGGGGTGAATGTGGGGATGATTTTCCAGCGGTCGCCGTCTTGACCGAAGTGAACGGCGGCAGTGAAGCGGGTGCGTTTTTGGCTGATGAAGTCGGTCGCGGTTACTTCTCCGCCGGTGCTGAGAACTTTTTTCTCGGCCTGGGTGAATACGTGTCCGCACCAGCTGTCTGGTGGTGTTGGGTTCCCGGCGGTGTCTGTGTTCCCGAAAACAGGATCGAAACCGATCATTTTCCGGCCGTCGAATGTTTTCTCTGCGAGCGTGCCGCGGACGGTGAAGGTGGGGTCCGCGGCGCGGGCTTGTACTTTTTTCTCCGATACCGCGGTGATCGTGATCTCTTGACCGGCGAGGAGCGCGGCGCATTCCTGGTCTGTGAAACGGTGTCCGCTCCATACTCTGGAAAACCTGACGGGCCGGTTCCCGGCCGGCACCCAATGACCCTCGGCGTGTTCTTTGGGTTCTGCCGTGGTGAGGCCGAGGGCGTCGCGCATGAGGGCGGCGTTGGTTTTCATTTGGGCGATGTCCTCGATGACCCAGGACGCGACCACAGCGATGACTTCTTCAACGGTTCGTGTGCCGTCCGCGACGGCCTGCATTTCTTGGTAGATGTGCTCTGTCGCTCCTAGATCCCCGATCCGTGTTCCGGGCAGTAGACGGTAGGACATCTCACCGAAATTTGTTAGTGTCACTTTCCCGCGCTGGTCTTTCATCAGCGGGTACTTGTTCGCGTCGCTTGGTTCTTTCGTGACCTCGGCGTATGTCGAGGTGCGGGTCGCACCGGTTCCGACGTCACGTTTCTCGAGCTGTTTCATCAGCCACGTCATGCTCGGGTGTTCCGGTTTCTTGTTCTTGCCCTCGAACACGAACGGTGACGCGTGGGTGCCCAGCCCGGACGTGTTAGCGGCGCCATCTCCGGCGGCGTTATCGTCGGTGTCGGTGTCGGTGTCGTCTGGGTTTTCGATGAATACCTGTTTCCACCCAATCGTTTTCGGTACCGCGGCGCGGCCAACGAACGCTGGTGCTGCGTGCACGTGACCGTGCTGGGATTCGTACACATAGTCTTCGGCGAACAGGGGTGCTGGTAACGGTGCTGTCACCAGCCCCAATGGGGGCGTCTGGTCGTGGTCTGAGTGTCGGCTGCGGTCTCGCCTGCGGATGGACTGTTTTCGCGGCACGCGCTTGGCGCGGCTTGATTGCGCGACCGATAACCCAGGGTTGCGAAAGTTTTACGAACGCCAAGGCTTCAAACACGTTCGGGATGTCACGGTCACGGCGCCGAACAGCGAACGTCAGCTGGCTTCCAGCCTCTATGAAACCGAACTGGTCTTGTAGTCAATCCCTCAGCGGGCATCGCTTCCTAGCGACCGCGTCCATGCAACCTCGCGTTCGAGTTGCCCACTTTCGACGAAGAGGCGTACCTGATGCGTTTCCGGCAGAGCAGCCGCCAACTCGTACTTGTCCGCACCTGCGAATCCAAGCTGCTGCCAGAAGGGACCGGACCGGCGCGAAAAAAGCCACGCTCGCGTCGCTCCCATCCCGGACGCCTGGCCCATCGCATACCTTGCCAGCCGCGAGCCTGCTCCGGCTGCGCGGTGGTGGGGCGCGACCGCGACGCTGCGTATTAACGCGTGTTTACGGTCGTTGCTTAGCTCGAATCCCGTGCTGCCGATGATCTCGTTGTCGGCATCTCGCTCGAGCCAGAGGTTCAATGCGGGCTCATCCAGGCCAGCCAGCGTCAGGTCAGCCTCGCGAAGGAATCCGCTCACGCCGTCGACATCGTCCAAGGAGAGGGCTGCGAAACTCACCATTCAATTATCTGTTGTGCTCACGGGAGCAGCGAGCGTTAGGCGGTCTCTTAGCGTGTAGGTCTCGGCGCGGCGTCGAGATTAGGGGATGTCTGTCAGTGTCTTCTCGACGCTAGCTAGGCGGTGGTCGAGTGCGTCGAGTTTCGCCAGGACAGCCCGGCTGGCCTCGGTGTTCGCGTCCAGTGCTTTGCGCAACTCCGGGCTCGCAACTTCGGATGTGCGCTGCCGGTACTTCCAATAGGCGGACAGGGTCAACCACGTCAGCCCACCAATGATCGCAACGACAGGAATTATCCAGCCGGCCGCGCCCACGTTTGACCAGTCGCTTGCATTCAGCATTGTGTTCATTGTTCGTTCTCCTCGGGGAGGGCCGCCGCGATCGACGCTGGTGTGATGGTGATACTGAAGTCGCTGAGTTCGAAGAGCTTGAGCGCTTTACCGTCTTCGGACAGCGCAAGATGTCCGTGAATAAATCCGGCTTCTTGGAGCTTGGTGAGGTGCATGTAGAGCAGGGCGCGCGACATTCCCACACGACGAGCCAGTTCGCTCACATGTGTTTCACCGGTCATCAACTCAGCAATGATTCGCATACGTTGCGGGCTGGCGATAGCGGCTAGACGTTGGCTCAACGCGGCCATTCATCACCTCCACCTGTCAGAGAAAACCTACACGTGCAGTAACCCTAGGTCAATACCGAGTACTGGTTGCCGCAGGAACATGCGTTGAGCAGGTCCGTCTTCATCGCATGACTGATCGCCCGGTGATCGACCGGCAACTCAACTGCCTCCGGCGCGGCTTAGCTGGGTTCGATCTCCCAAGTTTTGAGCGACCCCCGCGAGACTTCAATGAGATGCTGGGATCATGGATGAGTTGACACCCCAATTGATCGACCTCGGTATTCAGCTGGCGGCGAGTGCTACCCGAAATACGGCGTCGGCCATCACGGACAAGATTGGCGCGATGCGAGCGTCCAAATCCGCGGGTGAGCAAATCGACGCATTGGAACAGATCGTTTCCGCTCTCATTGCGGATAAGAACGAGCTGACTCGCATCGCTCAGTCGTATCAACAAGAGCTGGTGGCCCAGCAACTTACTCCTGGAGACGTGCGATACATCGCCGACACCGTAGTTCCGTTGTTGGAAGAGGTAGCGGACGGCATGGGGGAAGAGGGCGGCGGCGAGAAGATCAAGATGCAGATTCAGACATTGAAACCGTTGTTATCCGTGGAGACCGTGAATGTTCTGCAGCTTGTGGGCTTCAATTTCCGGCAGGGTATTGGGGCTCCGCTGACGAAACGCGTTAAGGACGCGATAGAAGGTCAAAGCCAGGCAGGTAAAGAGCTTCAACTTGAGGGACTTCGCAATCAGCGTGCCGCGATGGAGCTCGCCGCGGATCCGGCCGCATACGCACGCTTCCGCGAGATGTTCCCTGGGTAGGCGATGAGCATATGCTTTCGGCGGATCGAAACACTGCTAGCCGGTGCGGGAAGCCTGAGCATCACATGCTCGGACCGGTGCGGCGGATGATTCGCGGGGTGGGCACAGTGCCTGCGGGGGCGTCGAGCCAGATCGCGATGAGGTCCCGTGCGGTAGAGGGTACGTCGGAGTATCGTTCGGCTTGGCTGATCGTTCCGAGTGCAGGAATTTCGAGGATCCACCACCGCTGATCACGGAAAACGAAGACGTCAAAACGCCTCATCAGCGGACTTCGAGAAGTTTTCGATGGGTACCGGATTCCGTATTGTCGAGGACACCCACCCCTCGCCATCGCGTGTTCCGAAATCTGGCCGTCAGCTCGTGTCATTTCTCGACCTTTAGGACTCCGAGACTACGTCTCGAAGGAATCAGGCTACCAGCGTGATCGCCGGCAGTGTTTCTGCTCTCAGCTTCACTCTCACTTGGCCTGGCTCTTCTTGTTGGATAGCAATTTGGCTCCGTCCGGTCGAAGCTCGCCGGTAGGTGAAACGTGCCGGTATAGGGTCTGCCGGGTGATGCCGAGTTCTTTGCAGAGTTGTCCTACGTGGGTTTCCTTCTGGCCCATCACTGACATCGCGAGCCGAACTTTCGCGGCGGTCATTTTGTATGGCCGACCGCCGCTTCTGCCGCGGGAACGAGCGGCGTTGAGGCCAGCAACTGTTCGTTCAGAGATCAGCGCTCGTTCGAATTCGGCAAGGGCTGCGAATATCCCAAACACGAGCTTCCCTGATGCCGTTGTCGTGTCGATCGCCGCACCTTCGCCGGTCAGGACTTTCAGACCGACCCCGCGGTCGGTGAGATCGTGCACCGTGTTCACGAGGTGGCGGAGGTCTCGGCCCAGCCGGTCCAGCTTCCACACCAGGAGCGTGTCGCCTGCTCGGAGGCCCTTCAGGCACGCAACCAGTTGTGGACGGTCATCTTTTCGCCCGGACGCGTGATCTTCATACAGTTGCTCGGAATCGACCCCGGCTATCAGGAGAGCGTCGCGCTGCAGATCGGTGCTCTGGGAACCGTCTGCTTTGGAGACCCGCATATATCCGACCAGCACCCCGGCACCTCCTTGTCATTTATACGACCGAATACGTGACAACCTGCGATTGCCGGTGCACATCATCGCGGGTTGTCACTTATCCACTCACTTATTCTACGTTCTGTGAACGGATTGACTCGCGAATGTGTGACACGTCGAAGGATCCGCCTTATGGGCTGCTGGTAGGCTCGGTGGTTCGGATGCTGAGGCGTGTGGTCATGTCGAGCTTCACTTCGCCGTATGGGAGCACATGCTGCCAAAAAAGTGGGGTGAGACCGCGGCGATCTTCGGTGGTGAGCAGGCTGGCCCAGGCGTCTTCGGCGAGTACGTCTTGGAGCATGAGCGTGTTGACGTAGACGAGAGCGGCTTGCAAAATCCGCAGGCACAACGCGCTCATTTCCTGTTCGTCTTGGCGGTTGGATGCGATCTCACCGCCCTTGCCGTAGTAGATGACCGCGTTCGCACCGTTGAATGCTTCGACGATGTTGAGTCCTTCGGTGATCTCGCGTTGGAGTTCGCGGCTGCGCAAGAATCGGGCGACGAAGATGGTGCGTTGTGCCCGCCCGACTTCCAGCATCGCCTGGTAGGTGGGATGGGAGGCTGAGCGGGTGAAGCGGCGCAAGATTGCTTCGGTTGAGGCGGTGCCCTGTCTGATTGCGGTCGCGTACTTGATCATCTGGTCGTAGTTTTGCTCGATGAGATCCCAGCGGATCGGACGTGTGAGGGCGGGGGTGAGTTGCGGGAACGCGTCGGGCTGACCGGTGGCCGGCCGGTATAGGCGGACCTTGTTGATCTGCTTGATCCGTGGCAGCAGGTCGAAGCCGAGCAGTCGGGTGATGGCGAAACCAATCTCGGACTGGCCGTGGGTGTCGACGTAGTTGCCTTCAACCTTCATCGTCGTGCCGTGCCGGATCGCACCCTCGATCATTGCGTGAACTTCCGAGGCGGAAGCCCGTAGCGTTTGGGAGTGCACGACCATTGACCCTCGTTCGACGTGCCAGTAGATGAGTATCCCGCGCCCGCCGTACCGGGAGTGCCACTCGGTGAAAATATTCTGATCGTAGGAACGGAAGTGTGTGGAGTCTGATGCGACCGCAGTGGAGCCCTCACCCCATAGGCTCGTGCGGCGCGCCGCGAATGTGGCGTTGGCGATAGCAATCGCGACGGCCTGCGCGGTGTCGCGGGTGAGGTAGCGGCGCCGGACGTAACGGATTTCATCCTCGGTGTGGCCATGCCCGCCGCCAGCGGCGACCGCGCGGATACCTGTGTTGGTGCCGTAGGCGTAGATGGCCAGCATCAACCGTTCCGCCAACACCTCGACGTCGAGGGTGCCGATTCCGGCGGTGGCGTCGTTCAGGCAGCCGGTGCGCAGCACCGTTTCCTTGAGCATGTCGACCAGCGCAATCGTGCCCCACCGTCGTTGCACCTCGTCCTTGACGCGTCGCAGATTGCGGGGCTCGGGGGCCGCTTCGTACTTCGTCAACGTGATCGCACCCGAGGGCCGATCGGTGATGCTCAGCCAGTCAAGCGACGGGACCGCAGAATCTAGCGCGGTAAGGGCGTCCGTCATCTCCCGTCGCAGATCATCGATGAAAACAGTGGGATCCAGTGGCTTGCGCAGCTCTCGATAGTTCTCACTGCGCCGCTGCTCGAAGTCTTGGGGTAGGTCTTCATCCGGGTCACGCCAGGAGTCCGCGCCCACCACCCAGATCTCCTTGCACCGCAACTGCTCCCGCAACGCCTGAAATGTGACCACTTCATAGACCATCCGGGCCACCCGACCCCGCCCTCGGGTGTCGGTGCGGTAGACCAGGTCCGACCAGTCTCCGGCGGTACCGCGATGGACGGGGACCGTTTCCCCGAGCGGGTAGTAGGTCAGGTTGGCGGTCTTGGCATACCGCCTGATCAGCGTCAGGGCATCGATCACCGGGCGGTGCGCGGTGTTACTGCTTCGGAACTCCAACACCTCCAGCAGTGCGATCAGGCCGCGCCGGTAATGCCCAGTGTATGAAGCCCGCAACGTGGTCTGGACCGTGCGCCGATACACCGGACCGTTCGTCTTGAACTCGTGGACCAGCTCCCGCAGCGTCTGCTCGCCGCCAGCCACGGCAGGGAAGACCACTTCCCGCACCGCCCCGTCGGGCTTCGCCAACGCTGCATCAGCGATCAAGAAGAGAATGTTCTCCTTGCCGGTGACTCGTTTGAACGCATTAATCAACTCGTTGGTGACCCGCCGCTCTGCGCGGGCACCGATACGGTGCACCGTGGCGATCAGCAACTCCACCAGCGTGTCGGTGATCTCCCGTTCACGTTGATGGACCAACGCCGCGAGCACGGTCAGGATCAACGGCTGAGCATGCCGGCGCAGATGCGAAGGCGCCTCAACAGCGGCCCGAGCCCGCCACCCATCCAGAACCTTCGGCGCCACGTCGGCGAACAAATCAACAGGCAGCCCCACGGCACGGACCGCGTGAAGCTTACCTATCTCGGTCATCATCGACTCCAAGCTCACGTTGCCCGGCGCAGACTTGATCGACCCCAGAACGGTACCTGACTCGCCAACTCCGTCCTCGACGGTACCCTCCTCGGGCGTCAGCAAATTCAACAGGCGACCCACCGTGGGCGGATCCAGACGCTGCGAGATCTGTAGCGACCAGGCCTGTTCAGCCGCGCGCAAGGCTGAACGCACGATGCGCAGCACTCGACCGGGAGTGGGAGGCTCGATGTGTTGCGCTCTGAAATGGGCCAGGAGCTCCTCCCTGACGCGCTCGGGTCGCCGCTCGGCGTGGGCCACGTTCACAGCGAGCCAGGCAGTCCCCACCTCCTGATCCGCAACAGTGGCAACTCGGAAGCCAAGGTGAGCGCGGATCTGGGCACGGTGGTACTCAATCGTGCTGCCAGACCACGCGTAGGACCCGACCACGGAACCGTCCACACCAACCTGGCGGGCCACGAAATCGATCACGACATCATGCATATCTGAACGGCCACGCGGGAACCGACCATGCCGGCTGTAGTGCTTGAGCAACAACGCGAAACCCAGGGCCGTGGCACCACGTTTGCCGATCAACAGCTCACGATCGACCTCGAGCAGAGTCCAGAACTCGACCAACTCATCAACATCAACAACGGCTGAGTCCATACTCGGACACTATCCCGAGTCGCAACCGACCGGGACCTCGAGCGAGAACCCCCATTGGGGCTGGTGACAGCACCGTTACCAACACCCCGGGTATGACGAGAACCTGCAGGCCTTGAACAGCACCTACTACGACAATCCGTCGTGGACCGGTGTTCCGAAGGCGTACTCGTTGGGTATCCCCGGCACGGCGACCGCGGGCGACGTGAACATGGACTGGAACACCAGCTCGCCGATGCCCGGGATCCCGGCCGCGTCGTGGTCTGCGCGTATGACGGGCACGATCACGTTTCCCACCGCCGGCACGTACACGCTGCAAACGTTGGCTGATGATGGCACCGTACTCTGGGTCGACAACACCCTGCTCTTCAACGACAACATCAGCTCCGGTATTCACTGGTCACCCCTTGGAATGGTCACGATCAAGGACCCCGGCACGGTACTCCCGGTACGGCTCGACTACGCAAACCAGGCCGGCCCGGGCGCGTACCTCGCCCTGACCTGGATTTTGCCCGGCACCACCAACTACCAAGTTATCCCGCACCAGGCGCTGAGCCCCGACTACGGGCTCGCTACCTCCAGCAAAACCGACGACGCAGTGCCCGCCGGAACAACCGGAGTCAGCACAACCGCCGTGACATCGCTCACGACCTCGACGACGTACGGTTCGAGCCCGTGGCTCGGGATGGCCGCCACCAACACCATCGACCCCGGGGCCGGCACGCTGAACCTGACCACCACGACCACGTACGAGACAACTGCTGCGGGGTATCAGCGCCGAGCGGGGAAGACCCTGCCTGCTGCGACCGCGACGGGTGCGGCTTTTGCCGCATCGACGTACAGCTACTACTCGAACACCTCCGGCTACGAAACCTCATACAAACCCGCCCTCACAACACCCGTCTGCGGAGTACCGCTCGGCACACCGCAGTACGGGATGCTGCAAACAACGAGCACGCCTTCCCCGACGACCGCGGGCGGCGGAAACACGGCCGCTTCCGTCGTGTACGACAGCTACAGTCGGATCGCTGGGACCCAGGCCTCGGCCGACAGCGGTTGGCAGTGCATCACGTACGACAGTCGCAACCGGGCCATCAAAACGGTGTATCCCGCGTACGGTGGTCAGCCTGCGCGAACGGTGACCGTCTCGTTCACCGACACCGGTGCGGCGACCGGCAACCCGCTCAAAGGTTCCGTCGTCGACGACTCCATCGCCTCCACCACAACCGGAGGCAAAATCAGCGGCACCTCAGACCTTTTGGGCAGAGCCGTGAACTATACCGACGTGTGGAACACCGTGACGACGCCGACCTACAACGCAATCGGCCAGGTCATCTCGACTTCGACCCTGGCGAACGGATCGACAAGCCCATCGGTGCAGGCGGCGACCTATGACCCTGACGGAAAAGTCGCCCAGATCACCGCTAACGGCGCCGTCATCGCGGTTCCCGCTTATGGCGACAAAACCGCAGGAATCAACGCCGGCCAGCTCATCGGCGTCAGCTACCCGGCAGGGGCGGGTGCGGCCGGAAACGGATCGGCGCTGGCGCTCACGCGCAACAGCGTCGGCGCGAGCAGCAGCATGGCATGGAGCTTCATCGCCGGGCAGCCCGGCCTCACCGACACAGTGGCGCGATCGGAGTCGGGCCGGATCCTGACCGACACCACCAAAGATGGCACCACGGCCGCGCAAACCTCGGCCTACGGGTACGACGCCGCGGGCCGGCTGACCACCGCGCAGACGGCCGGGCACAGTCTCGTTTACGGGTTCGCGGCATCCGGTGGCTGCGGGGTGAATGCGGCCGCGGGAATGGACGGCAACCGCAC
>NZ_QYRT01000042.1 GCF_004923255.1 Subtercola vilae
GGTGCGGAGCGCGGCTTGGCGAGCAGCGCGGGAGGGCGCGGGGAGGGAAGCGCGGGGGCTACGCGCGGGCGAGGAGGGAGTGCAGCGCGGAGGTGAAGAGCAGCAGGCCGTCGGTGCCGGAGCGCATGGCTGAGGAGGTGTCGGGTCCGAAACCCTCTTCGACAGCGTGCTCGGGGTGCGGCATGAGCCCCACCACGTTGCCGGCGGGGTTGGTCAGCCCGGCGATGTCGTTCATCGAGCCGTTGGGGTTCACCTCGAGGTACCGGAACGCCACGAGCCCTTCGCCCTCGAGCCGCGCGATGGTGTCGGCCGACGCGATGAACCCGCCCTCGCCGTTCTTCAGCGGGATGGTGATCTCGGCCCCGTCGGCGAACGCCGAGGTCCACGCCGTCGACGTGTTCTCGACGCGCAACCGCTGGTCGCGGCAGATGAAGTTGCCGTGGTCGTTGCGAATGAGCCCGCCCGGCAGCAGGTGCGCCTCGGCGAGCATCTGAAAACCGTTGCAGATGCCGAGAACGGGCATGCCGGCCCCGGCCGCGTCGATGACCTCCGACATGATGGGCGACAGGCTCGCGATGGCCCCCGCGCGCAGGTAGTCGCCGTAGCTGAACCCACCGGGCAGGATGATCGCATCGACCCCGTGCAGGTCGTGGTCGCCGTGCCACAGCGGCACGGCCTCAGCGCCGACGAGTCGCACGGCGCGCTGGGCGTCACGATCGTCGAGCGACCCCGGAAAGGTCACCACGCCGATACGGGGAGCCATTAGGAGATTCCCTTGAGGATCTCTGCCTGCGCTTCGGGCGTCGACGCCTCGTCGAACGACGTGTCGTTCGTCACGTTTCCGGTCGAGAAGTCGTGCTCGGCGTCGTGCCCGAACCCGTCGGCACCGGCGAAGTGCACGCTGATCACGTCTTCGATGACGAGGTTGGCGAGCATCTCGTCGGCCAGAACCGACACCTCGGCGAGAATCTCGTCGGTGGCAGGCCCCTCGACCTCGATCTCGAACCGCTTACCGACACGAACGCCGGTGATCTTCGAGCGACCCTGACGCGCGAGCGCGCCGGCGACGGCCTTGCCCTGCGGGTCGAGCAGCTCGGCTTTGGGCATGACTTCTACGACAATTGTGGGCACCGGAGACTCCAGAGTTCGGCGAACGGATGCTCCGATTCTAGCCGCTCAACCCCGCACGCCTGCTGCACTCACGCCCGCGCCGGGCCTGCGCCTGGCCCGCACCTGACCCGCGCCGCGCCCCGCCTCGACCCCCCTTCAGGGCACGCCCGAGCGATCCTTATTATGAATTAGTCAAAACAAGTGCTTGACTAGAACAGTTGAAACCGAAGGAGACACTATGACTGACACTGTGCAGAACCACACCACCACCAACTCCGGTGCGCCCGTTGCGAGCGATGAGCACTCGCAGAGCGTCGGCGCCGACGGCGTCATCCCCCTGCATGACCACTACCTGCTCGAGAAGCTGGCACAGTTCAACCGCGAGAAGGTGCCAGAGCGCATCGTTCACGCCAAGGGCGGCGGCGCATTCGGCACCCTCGAGATCACTGAAGACGTGTCGGCGTACACCCGCGCTGCGCTCTTCCAGCCCGGTGTCAGCACCGAGACGCTCGCACGTTTCTCCACCGTGGCCGGCGAGCAGGGCAGCCCCGATACCTGGCGCGACCCCCGCGGTTTCGCGCTGAAGTTCTATACGACCGAGGGCAACTACGACCTCGTGGGCAACAACACCCCCGTGTTCTTCATTCGCGATGGCATCAAGTTTCCCGACTTCATCCACTCGCAGAAGCGTCTGCCGGGTAGCCACCTGCGCAACAACGACATGCAGTGGGACTTCTGGTCGCTCAGCCCAGAGTCGGCCCACCAGGTCACCTGGCTGATGGGCGACCGTGGGCTGCCGGCATCCTGGCGCCACATGGACGGCTTCGGCTCGCACACCTACCAGTGGATCAACGCCGCGGGCGAGCGATTCTGGGTCAAGTACCACTTCAAGACCAACCAGGGCATCGAGATTCTGAGCCAGGAAGCCGCGAACACCATCGCCGGCGAAGACGCTGACTTCCACATCCGCGACCTCGGCGAGGCCATCGACCGCGGCGACTTTCCGTCGTGGAGCCTCTCGGTGCAGATCATGCCGTACGCCGAGGCGGCGACCTATCGCTTCAACCCGTTCGACCTCACGAAGGTCTGGCCGCACGCCGACTACCCCCTGCACAAGGTCGGCACGCTCACTCTGAACCGCAACCCCGAGAACTACTTCGCCGAGATCGAGCAGGCCACCTTCGCCCCCTCGAACTTCGTTCCCGGCATCGCAGCCAGCCCTGACAAGATGCTGCTCGCGCGCATCTTCAGCTATGCGGATGCCCACCGGTACCGTGTCGGCACGAACCACGCTCAGCTGCCGGTGAACTCGCCGCACGCTGCGCCGGTCAACTCGTACTCGAAAGACGGCGCCGCGCGCTACGCGTTCAATGCACCGTCGACGCCCGTGTACGCGCCAAACTCGGTGGGTGGCCCCGCTGCCTCACCCGAGGCCGCCGGTGACTCCGCTGGGTGGCAGAACGACGGCGAGCTGCAGCGCACCGCAGCCACGCTGCACGCCGAAGACGACGACTTCGGCCAGGCCGGAACCCTCGTTCGCGAGGTGCTCGACGACGCTGCCCGTGACCGTCTGGTCGCGAACATCGCCGGCCACGTGGGCCAGGTCACGATCCCTGAGATCAAGGCACGCGCCCTGCAGTACTGGCGAAACGTCGACCAGACCCTCGGCGACCGCGTCGAGGCTGCCCTCGCTGCGGGAGACATCGACTCCGAGGTCGCCCCGCCGAACGCGGCCGGCCTGAACGCCGAACCCGCGGCCGCCGTCAACCTCACCGTCTAGCCGCACCGCACCACCGCACCACCTCACCACACCAATTCGACTCTGCAGAAATTGCGGGTGTGCACGCCTGGCACCCGCAAACTCTGCAGAGTCGATTGCGTTGTACGGTGGGAGCCGGCAAAGGGGCCGACACCGCCAAATGCCAGCCCCGAGCATCCGGAGACCCCGTGACAGACCCCGTGAAACAGCAGGCCCGTTCGTGGAACCTGAAGCTGCTGGTTCTCGCCGCAACGGCCGCCGCCGCGGTCAGCACCATCTACCTGCCGCAGTCGATGCTGACCGACCTCGCGACCACGCTCGGCGTGCCAGCGGGCATGGCCAGTCTCACGGCGACCGCGGTGCAGGTGGGGTATGCCGTGGGTATCTTTCTGCTGGTTCCGCTGTCTGACCGCATTCAGCCGCGTCGGCAGATAACGACGCAGCTCATCCTGCTCGCGTCGGCGCTACTGCTGACCGCCGTGCTGCCAGAGATCGTGAGTGTGGCGCTCGGCTTTCTGGTCGTGGGACTGGTGGCGAACATCGCGCAGCTCACGATTCCGGCCGCGAACAAGCTGGCGCCGGCCGGTCGCTCGGGGTCGACGACGACCGTGCTGCTCGGGGCGCTGCTGATCGGCATCTTCGGCGGGCGCATCGTGGCAAGCCTTCTGGTGGGCCCGCTCGGCTGGCGGTGGGTGATGGTGATCTTCGCGCTCGGCGTCGCGGCGACCATTCCGTTCCTCCGTCGTGCTCTGCGGTCGGATGTTGCACTCGGCGCCCTCGGCAGAACCTACGGTTCTCTGCTGCTGTCTACTCTTCGGCTCGCCCGAACGAGTCGTGCCCTGAGACTGTCGTCGGCCATGCACTTCTTCGCCTTCGCCACGTTCAATACGGTCTGGACAGTGATGGTGCTGCACCTCACCGGCCCGCTCTACGGGTGGAGTGTCGCCCAAGCCGGGCTGTTCGGCCTCGTGGGGCTGGCGGCTGGCGTCATCACCCCGTTCGGTGGGCGTTTCGTCGACCGGTTCGGGGCCACCCGGGTGGGCGGTCTCTTTCTGGTGCTCCTGGTCTTCGCGACGGTGACCGTGGTGTTCGACGAAGGGCAGGGCGTGCTGTTCGGCATCTCGGTGTTTGTGCTGACCTGGGCGAACCAGAGCGCGCAGTCGGCGAACCAGAACCGCGCGATGACTGCCAACCCGGGTGGAGAGGCCCAGGCGAACACGGTGTTCATGGTGAGCGTGTTTCTGGGCGGGTCGCTCGGCGCGATGCTCGGGCCGGTGGCGTACGGCCTCGGTGGTATGTCGCTCGCCGGCGTGGTGGCGACGGGGCTCGCGCTCTGCGCGCTGGCGGTGTGGGTAGTGTCGTGGCGCGTCGAGGTTCGGGCCGCACACAGGCTGGCGATGATCTGACGATCTGCAGCTTTTGACAGACTTTCTCTCTAGTGTGGGCACCATGCCGTGGTTAGAGGCCCTTGTCTATGTTCTGATCGCCGTAGTCGTTGCGGTGGTGGTCACCGCCGTGACCGCATTCATCGTGCGCCGCATCAGCCGTCGCAAAGAGTGGGCCGTGCGGCTCATCCGCCGTGCCCGCAGGCCGTTTCGCATCTTTCTGCTCGTCGTCGCACTCTGGGTGGCGCTGCAGGCGACGAGCGTCGACCCCGCGTGGCGTGAGGTTCTGAGCCACACCTTCCTGGTGCTGTCGATCGCGGCGGGCGCCTGGCTCGTCTGCGCGCTGGCGATCTTCCTCGAAGACCTCGGGCTCGCCCGGTACCGCACCGATGTGCCCGACAATCGGCACGCCCGGCGCCTCCGCACACAGGTGCTGATCATCCGGCGCATCACCGTGGTCGCGACCGTGCTGGTGGGGCTCGGGGCGATACTGCTGACGTTCCCGGGGGTATCGGCGGCAGGAGCGTCGCTGCTCGCGTCGGCCGGGCTCATCTCCATCGTCGCGGGGCTCGCGGCGCAGTCGACACTCGCGAACGTGTTCGCCGGGGTGCAGCTGGCGTTCAGTGATGCCATTCGCATCGACGACGTGGTGATCGTTCAAACCGAGTGGGGGCGCATCGAAGAGATCACACTCACATATGTGGTGGTGCACCTGTGGGATGACCGGCGAATGGTTCTGCCCTCGACCTACTTCACCACCACCCCGTTTCAGAACTGGACCCGCAAGAACTCCCAGCTGATGGGCTCGGTGGAGTTCGACCTCGACTGGCGCGTGAAGCCCGACGAGATGCGCGACGAACTGCACCGGGTCATGGCGAAGACCGAGCTGTGGGATGACCGGGTGGCCATTCTGCAGGTCACCGACGCGGTGGCGGGGTACGTGCGCATCCGCATTCTCGTCACGGCTGTCGATGCACCCACGCTGTTCGACCTGCGCTGCTACGTGCGGGAGCAGATGGTGAGCTGGGTGCAGCAGGTGTCGCCGCAGACGGTTCCGCACACGCGGGTGGAGCTCTCCGAGACGCCGCTCGAGTCAGATGCGCCGCGTTCGGCGTCGGTACCATCGAAGACGCCTCCGGATGCCCTCTTCAGCGGTGACGCCAGTGCTGAGCTCCGCGGCAGCCAGTTCACCGGGCCGCTCGAGGTGCAGCGGCCGCGGGCGGGCGACGTGGCGGCTGGTGCGGCGACCGCCGAGCCCCATACTGCCGCCGAGCCCCACATTGCCGCCGGGTCGGGCGACGCCGGCGCTGCACCGCACGACGAGGCGCGCTGAGCCGTGCGATGGAGAAAGCCCCCGCCCGAACCCGCCGTCACGCGTGTCGCGTATGGCACCGACCCCGACCAGTTCGCCGAGTGGCGCGCACCTGTTCTCGGTGCACCGGCACCGGTCGCCACCGCCGTGCTGCTGCACGGAGGCTTCTACCGCTCGGCCTACACCCTCGACCTGATGCGCCCTCTCGCCGCCGATCTCGTGGCACGCGGCTGGGCTGTCTTCAACACCGAATACCGGCGGCCGGATGCCCATGGCTGGCCGGCCACGCTCTCAGACCTCGACGCGGCCCTCGGTGCCCTTCGGGGTCTGCCGCAGTTCGACGCGGGCGTACCCCTCGTCGTGTTCGGTCACTCGGCGGGCGGCCAACTCGCCCTCGAACTCGCGGAGGCGGAGGGTGACGCCCTCCCGGAAGGCGCTGCGCCTGTGGGGGCACCGGCGTTCGCGCCCCCGTTCGTACCCCCCATCGCGCTCGCCGTCTCGCTCGCGGGCGTGGTCGACCTCGGTTACGCCGTCGAGCACCGGCTGAGCAGCGACGCGGTTGTGATGGCGCTGGGGGGCACTCCCGACGAGGTGCCCGGGCGGTATGCGGCGGCAGATCCGGCGCGGTTCGAGCGCCGCCGGGCGCCGTGGCTGCTGGTGCAGGGAACCGGCGATTCGGCCGACTTCATCGCGATGAACAGGAGGGTGTCGGCGCGACCCGAGCTCGGGCATCCGGAACTCCTCGAAGCCCCCGGCGACCACTTCGCCATCATCGATCCGGCGTCGCCCCTCTGGCGCGCCACCGTCGCGAGGGTCGAGGCCCTGCTCGCCTGACGCACGCGTCAGCCGGCCGAGCCAGAGCTACGCGGCGGGGGTCAGCGGCTCGGTCGAGACGGTAACGCGGCTGCCCCAGGGGTCTTCGATGACGAGCGCCCGACCGTCGTTGGCGAACGGGGTTGCGTAGTGGGTGAGGCGCTCCTCGAGGGCTCCGAGGTCGGTGACGGCAGGCACCACGATGTCGACCTGCGCGAGGCCGAGGGCGAGCTGGCGCCTGCCAGCTCCAGCGCTCTGCCAGGTGTTCATCGCCATGTGGTGGTGATACTTGCCGGCCGAGATGAACAACGCACTGCCGGGAATTTCGAAGGTGGTCTCGAAGCCGAGCCTCCGCACGTAGAACTCTTTGGCGCTCGGTATGTCACCCACTGAGAGGTGCACGTGACCGACGGATGCTCCGCCGAGCCTTGGGTTCTGAACCGTCTCTTCCGTGAGGTACTTCTGCAGGAACTCGTTCGGATCCACGTAGAGCGTGGCCATCTCGATCTGGCCGTGCACCCAGCTCCATTCGGTGCGGGAGCGATCCCAGTACAGCTCGACCCCGTTGCCTTCGGGGTCGGTGAAGTAGAACGCGATGCTGACCTTGTGGTCGGCGCTGCCGGTGAAGGTTCCGGGGGCCGTGGTCGCCACCGAGTAGATGGCGGCGGCGAGTGCCTCGCGCGATTCGAAGAGGATGGCCGTGTGGTACAGACCGGCCGACCGCGGGGCCGCGTTCGCCAGCTCGGGGGCGTGCTCGAGGATGAGTACGGGGGTGCTGCCGCGCCCGAGCACGGCGATGCTGCCTTCGTGGCTCAGAACGTCGAGCGTGACGCCGTCGCGGTAGTAGGCGATCTCGGCGTCGAGGTTGCCGACGCGAAGGGTGACCGGGCCCATGCCGGTGCTGGCGGCGAGCAGGTCGGTGCTGTTCAGGGAGCCATTCATTGTAGCTACAACCATAGCGGTGGTCGGGGTATTCCGACAGGGGAGGCGCCCGCGAGTGTTCAGCTGTCGGCCGGTGGGGTAGCGGCGCGACGACGGCGAACGAGGGCCCACGTACCGATGCCGAGCAGGGCCAGCAGCGCCAGTGCGGAGCCGAGCATCCAACCGGTGGCGCTCGACGGCTTGGCGCCCGCTGAGGTGTCTGCGGTAGCGATGGCTGCGGCCGGTTGTGTGCCGGTGGCAACAGGCACGGCGGTGGGGGCAGAAGTTTCGGAGGCGGAGGCGGTCATCGCCGCCGACGAAACGAAGCTCACCGGCGTGAAGGTCTCGTTGTTCGCGTTCGCAACGCCGTGGGCGCCGATGGTGATCACGCCGCACTGCGAGGCGAGGCAGTCGACCGTTGTCGCGTTGCCGTCACGGTCGGTGGCCTCGAAGCTCGAACCGGCGACCGTGAGGGTCGTGGCCCAGCTGCCATCGGCGGTGATGTCGCCGCCGCTCGCGCTCGCCTCGGTGGTGGAGCCGGGGAAGGCGATGAACTGTTGGTAGCCGGCGGGTTTCGACTCGTCGTCCATGGCATAGCGGTAGGTGGCTCCAGTGGCACCGCCCTTGCTCGGCTGCCAGGCACCCGAGGGGTCGACCCAGCCGAACAGAAGGTAGATACCGCCGAACCCCTTCTCGATCGACTGGAATCCGCTACCCGACACGCTGAGCGCCGTGGTCTCGTCGGTGTAGACCGTGTTCGTCACAGCAGCGTCGGCAGTGAGGGTGACCTGCACGGTCGCGGTGTCGGCTGCGTGCGCGGGTGCGGGTGCGGTGGATGCTGTCGCGACGAGGGTGGCGAGGAGGGCGCCGGTCAGAAGCGTGGCGCGGAGGCGCGTTGCGAGAGGGAGGCGGAAGACCGAGGGGAGGAGTGCCATGACTGACTTTCTGGGAGCTGGAGGTTCTGTGGTGGGGGCAGCAGTTCAGCGCACCGGCTGCACGATCGCGGCGTTGGTTCGGGGGTGCCGGATCACCTCGATGGGGTGGTCGTACACCTGAGTGAGCAAGTCGGAGGTGAACACCGCGTCGGGCCCGCCCGTCGCTGCGACGCGGCCGCCCTGAAGCACGGTCACGGTGTCGGCGAACGCGGCCGCGAGAGTCAGGTCGTGCAGCACGACGATCACGGCGTCGCCGCAGCGGGCACGAGTGCGGGCGACTCCGAGCACGTGCTCCTGATGCCGCAGGTCGAGGGCGGCGGTGGGTTCGTCGAGCAGCAGAATCCCCGCGCTCTGGGCGAGCACGCGGGCGAAGGCCACGCGGGCACGTTCTCCTCCGGAGAGAGTCGGTACATGCCGTTCAGAGAATATGTCGACCTCGGCCAGCGCCAGCGCCTCGGCTACGGCCGCTTCGTCGTGATGATCCGAGACAGTTCCTCGCCAGGGTGCGCGCCCCATCTCGACGACCTGCTGCACGGTGAAGGGGAAGAACACCGCGTTCTGCTGCAGCAGCACCGCGCGGCGGCGTGCGAGTTCGCGCAGCGGCCAGGTGGCCAGGGGTCGTCCTTCTATCCGTACCTCGCCTGCGGCGGGCGCGGTATCACCGCTGAGCACGGAAAGGAGGGTGGACTTACCGGCTCCGTTAGGCCCCACGAGGGCGTGCACGGTTCCGCGTGCAGCAACGAGCGACACCGAATCGAGAATCGTGCGACCGTCGATGGCGAGCGACACTCCCACTGCCTCGAGCCCCCGCCCGACCATCATGCCCACCCGCCCGATCGTGCGCGCGTGCGGCGCAGCAGCCAGAAGAAGAACGGGCCACCGACCAGAGCCGTGAGCATGCCGATCGGCAGGTCGGCGTAGGGCACGATCGTGCGGGCCGCGAGGTCTGCGGTCGAGAGCAGCAGAGCGCCGCCGAGGGCGCTCGCGATGGTGAGCGGCAGGTGGGCCGGCCCGATGATCATGCGCATGAGGTGCGGCACGACGAGCCCCACGAACGCGATGATGCCGGTGAACGCTACCGCCACGGCAACGAGCAGGGCGACCAGCACGATGGTGACAACCCGGAGCAGTTCGACGTTGACCCCGAGGTGTCGCGCCGAGCGTTCGCCGAGCGAGAGCAGGTCGAGCCGGCGGGAGAGCGCGAGTGCCGCGACGATTCCGAGGAGCGCCACCGGCAAGACGACCCAGACGTCGCGCCACAGGGCTCCGTTGAGGCTGCCGAGCTGCCAGAAGACGATGGCCTCGCGCGCCTGGCTGTCACCGAAGAACAGCAGAAAAGCGAGCCCGGCCCCGGCGACGGCTGTGACGGCGACCCCCGTGAGCACGAGCGTGACGACCTCGGTCTTGCCTCCCGCCCGGGCCGCGCCGTAGACGACGAACGTCGAGAGCAGGCCGGCGGTGAAGGCGGTGAGGGCGATGGTCCAGTCGCCGGCAAACGACCAGCCGAGCACGATGGTCGCTGCAGCGCCCACGGCCGCGCCGGCAGAGACGCCCACCACACCCGGGTCGGCGAGGGGGTTGCCGAAGATCGCCTGCATGAGCATCCCGCTCACCGAGAGCGCGGCGCCGACCACAACGGCGAGGGCGATGCGGGGAAACCGGATGCTCCACAGCGCCTCGTGGCCCTGCCCGAGTGCGGGCAGGGGGCCGATATCGAGGCCCACCGCGTGCAGCAGTGAGCCGAGTACCTGCCCGGGTGGAATCGACAGCTGCCCGGTGGCCCCCGAGAAGACGACCACGATCACCAGGGCCGCGGCGAGCCCGGTGAACAGCAGGGCGCGGCGGGTCACGAGGTGCTCGGGTTCGGTTGGGCATCCACCCCAGCGCCCGAGCCGCCCGGCGCATACAGGGCCCGCGCCAGCGCGTCGAGCACCGCCGGCGTGCGCGTACCGAAGCTCAGAATGTCGTAGTCGCTCATCTCGACGATGCGCCGATTCTCGCCCGCGGGAGTCAGCGCGACCGACGGCACCGCCGCTATCAACCCCTCGACCCCGCCGACCGATTCGAGCCCCTTGGTCATCATGAGAATCACGTCGGGTGCCGCAGCCACGACGGCCTCCGCAGTCATCGGTCGCATGCCCTGTATACCGATCTCGCCCGCCACGTCGATGGCGCCGAGGCTCGTGATGAGGGCGTCGGCACCCGATTCTCTGCCGAAGATGTAGTAGACCCCGGCCGAGCCGCGCACGTAGAGGAACATCACGCGCACCTTGTCGGCGCTCGCCGTCGGGGCGAGTTTCGCAATGTCGTTGACCGTCGCGGCGATCTGCTTCTGAACGCCCGCGGTCTCGGATGCTCCGGCCGCGGCCACTCCGAGGGCATCGGCCACGCCCTGAACAATGGTGCCCACGTTGTCGATCGAGCGGTCGGGTGTGAGAACTACCACCGGAATACCGGCGCCGCGCAGCTGCAGCAGCACATCCCATGGG
This sequence comes from Subtercola vilae, assembly GCF_004923255.1. GTDB lineage: Bacteria > Actinomycetota > Actinomycetes > Actinomycetales > Microbacteriaceae > Subtercola > Subtercola vilae. The sequence continues at coordinate 10,725 of NZ_QYRT01000042.1, forward strand.
CCGATCGACGAATCGGTGATGATCACCGTGGGGGCGAGCGCCAGAATCGCTTCGGCGCTCAGCTGGTGACCGCCCTGGGTCACGACCGGCAGCGCGGCGGCTTCAGGAAACCCAGTGGAGATGTCGCGGCCCACCACCTGCGGGCCGAGGCCGAGGGCGAACACGGTCGCAGCCAGCGTTCCCGAGACGTCGAGCGCCAGAATGCGGCTCGCGTCGGTGACGGTGACGGTGGTGCCCTGGTTGTCGACGACGGTGGTGGGCAGCTGCGGTGTGGGGGCAGGCGTGAGAGCGGCGATGCTCTCGCTCGGCAGGCAGGCGGTCGACGCGCCGGTGAGTTCGCGCGGCGGCGTGGTCGGGTGAAGCTGGCTGAGAGCAACCTGTGCGGCGGGAGCTGAGGAGCAGGGTTCTGACGATGAAGCGGTGCCAGAACCGCCGCCGCTTGACGTGCCGGAACCGAGGGCAGGCGCCGAGCATCCGGTGACCGCGAGAGCGGCGGCGAGGAGGATGGGCAGCAGAATCCGCGGAAACACGGGCTTCGTGGTGCAATGAAGAAAGATCACGCTGTTAGGTTACCCTAAATAAAGTTTGGTAAGCCTTACCTAAATTGCGCTAGTGTCAGGGCTGCGGAGCGCTGCCTGTGTTTCTTCACAGATGTGGGGGCGGTGCCTCCGCGCCACCCCCTGCCACCCCCTCACCGACCAGGAGTATCCGCATCGTGACAAACAGCTGGGGCCGTCGCCTCACCAGACCGCTGAGTGCCCTGGTGGCGCTCGTTCTCTTCGCCGGAATGCTCGTGTTCGGCTTTGCTCTGACCGCCACCGCCACCACCACCGCCTCGACCGGCGACGTGTCGGGTGCTTCGCTGACCTGGGGCATCAAAGACTCATGGCGAAACTATGTGTCGGGCTTCGGCGGATCAGTCGCGCTCGCGAACGGCTCGAGCGCCTCACCCGCACCCTACGGCTGGGGCGGCTCGACGGGAGGCTCATACGACGAGGCAACCGGGGCTGCCGATGTGAGCTTCGGCGGCGCGATCACCTTCACCGTGCCGGCGCACCACATCTCGATCACCCTGTCGCACCCCGAGCTCACGCTCACTGATGCTGCCACCGGCAACCTCTCGTTCGACTACACCGACAGCGCGGGCGCCAGCGGAACAGCTGTCTTCGCCACGCTCGACCTGACAACCGGTACCAACAGTGTGAACGACGGCGTCGCTTCGTTCAGCGGTGTCGCCGCCGCTGCCGGCCCCGGGTCGGCCAGTGTCTTCGGGGGGTTCTACACGGTCGGTGCGGCACTCGACACGGTGTCGTTCTCGTTGCCCTTCGAGGCCGCACCCCCTGCTCCGGTGGTCGTGACCACCGCCACCACGCTCACGGCTACCCCGGCTGCCGCGACCGAGGGCGACACGATCACTCTCTCGGCCAGCGTCTCGCCCGCCGTCGCCGGCAGCATTCGATTCGTCGATGGCACGGATGCCCTGCCTTCGCCGGTCGCGGTTGACACCGCCGGCTCGGCCAGCGCCACGGTGGTCGCCACAACCGGTACGCACAGCTACACCGCCGAGTTCACGCCGACCGACACTTCGGCATACTCGGCCTCGACCTCTGGCGCGCACGTCGTAACGGTCACGGACGCACCCGTGGTCGTCACTCCGGTTGCCACGGTCACCACTCTCGCCCTCACCCCCGCCGCGCCCGTTCTGCTCGGCAGCGCGACAACGCTGACCGCGACGGTGGTGCTCGCTCCGGCCACCCCGGCCTCCACCGCCACCCCGGCCTCCACGGGCACCCCGGTCACCCCGCCCGCCCCCGCCGGCACCGCGGCCACGCCGCAGGGCACCGTCGAGTTCTTCGACGTGAAAGCCGTCACCACCGGAACAGCCACCCCCGTCTCGCTCGGCACCGCGCCGGTGACCGGCGGCGTGGCAACGCTGCCTCTCACGCCTCTCACGGCTCTCACGGCGGGAGGCCACACCTTCACGGCAGCGTTCGCTCCCGCCGCCGGCAGTGCCTTCATCGCTTCAACGGTGACCACCACCGCCAACTACGGCGTGGTCGACACGACAGTGAAGTCCGTGCAGGCGCCCGGCAGCGACGCGAAGACCCTGGCCGGCATCTCGGCGAACTGGGACTACTCGGCCTACAGCAGCGCCTGGGTCAAAACGGCCACGGGAAACGTCGCCGTGAACGGGCAGACCTTCGCGCTCACCGGCGGCACGGCCACCTACGATTCGGGGGCCGCCGTGATCGACTTCACCGGCAGCATCCGTGTTCTCGCGTACCCCGGCATCGCCGACGCGTGGGTTCAGCTCACCGACCCGAGCCTCGCGGTCGACGCCAGCGGAGCCGGAGCATGGTCGGCCACCGTCACCACCAGTGCGGCTCCGGATGCCCGGGGCACCCGCCTCGTGGTCGCCACCCTCACCGGGGCCGTGTTGCCCACGTTCGGCACCACCGGTTCGACGAGCTACTCCCTCGATTTCGCCGGCACCACCGCCCCCGGCACCTGGTCGGTCTCCGCCGGAGTCGCCTACACCAACGCGTGGAGCAACGCTTTCGTGCTCCAGGTGCCGACGAGCATCCGCGCGTTCTACTACAGCTCGGGCACTTCGGCAGCGCAGGCCACCAAGCCGCCGTCGCCTCTCGCGGTTCAGTGGACGGCCGCGGTGGCTCCCACCGAGCCGGTCGGCACGGCAGGGTCGCTGGTCTGGGGATTCAAAGACTCGTGGCGCACATACCTGAAGATGTTCGGCGCGACCGTCACCGCAGCAGGCGGCGCCACGGTCGGCGCTGACGGGCGGTTCTCGTTCAGCCAGGCGCCGGCGGGGTCAGCCGGCTCCGCCGGGTTGGCAGCGACCACTGGGCCGGCGGCGGAATACGACCCGGCCACCGGCGTCGGCACCCTGAAATACCAGGGCTCGGTCGACTTCGCGAACGCCTCGCACGGTTTCGACATCGCCCTGCAGAACCCGTGGGTCACGTTCGCGGCCGACGGTACCGTCGTGCTGAGCGCCGAGACCTCGACGTCTGACACGGTCGGGCTCAGCAGCCTCGCCCGCATCGACGTTGCGACGCTGGCAGACTCGTCGTCGACAACCGATGCCAATGGCCGCCTGGTCTTCAGCAACCTCTCCGGCATCTTCTCGTCGGTGCTTCAGCCGGGTGGATGGAGCCAGTACCAGAGCGTGGCAACCGACCCGGTGAGCTTCAGCTACGGTCTCAACGCACCCGTGGTCGTGGTGCCCCCCGTGGTCACGCCACCCCTCACCGTGCCCACCGCACCCACGCCGCTGCAGCCCGTTCTCACGGGTGACGGCACCGTGGTGGCCGCCCCCGTGCAGCCGGTCTGCGTCGCTCAGGTCGTCAGTGGCGCCACGCTCACGTGGGGTGTCAAGCAGAGCTTCGTGAGCTACATCACGGGGCCCATCGCCAAGGGTGCCATCGCCACCAGCGGAGTCTCTGCGGGTGACGGCTTCACCTGGTCGGGCGGAACCGGCACGTTCAACGCGTCAGACTCGCGCGGCCTCGTCTCGTTCGGCGGGTCGGTGCACTTCACCGGCCACGCCGGCGCGCTCGACCTGGCCATCGCCAACCCGCGGGTACAGATTCTCTCGGCCTCCTCGGCCGTGCTCGTGGCCGATGTCGCCTCGAAGGCTCTGCAGGGTTCCGGCGTCAACGGCACCGTGAGCCTGGCGAGCATCGACCTGTCGTCGGCCTCAGCTCAGCTCACCGACGGCCGAGCACGGTGGGTGGATGCCCCCACCACGCTCACCGCATCGGGAGCCACCGCGTTCGGTGGTTTCTACACCGCAGGGCAGGCCCTTGACTCCCTCACGATCAGCGCGCCGCTCGGAGCCAGCACGAACTGTGACGGATACTCCGCGGCAGCGGGGTCGGCCGGAGCGGCCGGGTCTCTCGCCTCGACCGGAGCCGACGTCACCCCGCTCTGGGGTGGGCTGGCCCTGCTGTTGGTGGGTGTGGGCATCCTGAGCCTGCGTCGTCGTCGCCGAACCACGGGCGTGTAGTTTCGGAGGTCATCGAACCGCTGGGTCGGGGTGCTTCCCATCTGTATGCAAATGCATTCAAATGGGAATACCCCGGCCCTTCCCGGCGCTGTACCGGTCATGAAGAAACGCATCGGATTCCTGTCGTTCGGCCACTATCAGCCGGTGGCCGGCTCACAGGCGCGCACGGCCAGAGACGCGCTGCTGCAGAGCATCGACCTTGCCGTGGCTGCCGAAGAACTCGGCATCGACGGAGCCTATGTTCGGGTGCATCACTTCGCCCGGCAGCTGGCCTCGCCGTTTCCGCTGCTCGCCGCGATGGGTGCGCGCACGTCGCGCATCGAACTCGGTACCGCGGTCATCGACATGCGGTACGAGAACCCCCTCTACATGGCTGAGGATGCGGCCGCGGCCGACCTCATCAGTGGCGAACGACTGCAGCTCGGCGTGAGTCGGGGATCGCCCGAGACTGCTCTCCGCGGCTCGGAGCTGTTCGGCTACGTGCCCGCCGAGGGGCAGACGGATGCCGACCTGGCCCGCAAGCACACCGAGATCTTTCGCGCCGCCATCGCCGGTGCCGGCGTTGCCCGGCCGAACCCTCAGATGAGCCGCTCCACCACGCCCCTCGCCATCGAGCCGCAGTCGCCAACCCTAGGCGACCGTATCTGGTGGGGGTCAGGCACCCGCGCGACCGCCGTCTGGGCGGCCGAGCAGGGCATGAATCTGCAGAGCTCGACGCTGCTCACCGAAGACACGGGCATCCCGTTCGACGAGTTGCAGGCCGAACAGATCGCTCTGTACCGCGAGACCTGGGCGAAGATGGGCTGGAAGCGCGAGCCGCGGGTGTCGATCTCGCGCAGCGTGATTCCGATCACCACTGACCTCGATCGACGGTACTTCGGTTCGGGTTCTGGCAGTGATGCGCAAGACCAGGTCGGCCACCTCGACGGCGGTCTTGCCCGGTTCGGGCGCTCGTACACCGGTGAACCCGACGTCATCGCGGCTGAACTCGCCGCCGACGCTGCCGTTCAGGCGGCCGATACCGTCTTGCTCACCGTTCCCAACCAGCTCGGCGTCGACTACAACGCGCACCTGCTCGAGCAGATCGCCCTGCACGTGGCCCCCGCCTTCGGCTGGGCCCCGAACCTCCCGGCCCCCGCCCTGGCCTGACTCTCGCGCCTGCCCTCGCCTTCCAGAACTCCAAATTGGAGGGAGGTGAGGCGGCGGGCGGGCGCCTACGAGTTCTGCGTGCGCTCCACCCAGGCGAGGTACTCGGGCGTGACGGTGCCGGTGACGTAGTCACCCGTGAAGCAGCTCATCTCGAGTGACTCGACTGAGGAGCCCTCGATGATAGCCGCCTGCATGTCGGCGACCTCCTGGTAGATGAGGTGGTCGGCGCCCATGTACGCCGCGATCTCGGGAATCTTGCGATTGTGAGCGACGAGTTCGTCACGCGACGGCATGTTGATGCCGTACACGTGCGGGAAGCGCACGGGCGGCGCGGCCGAGGCGAAGGTGACCTTGTTGGCGCCGGCCTGGCGGGCCATGTCGACGATCTCCTTCGAGGTGGTTCCGCGCACGATCGAGTCGTCGACGATGAGTACGTTCTTGCCTTTGAACTCGGTCGACATGGCGTTCAGCTTCTGGCGCACCGACTTTTTGCGCACGGCCTGGCCGGGCATGATGAACGTTCGGCCAACGTAGCGGTTCTTGTAGAACCCTTCGCGGTACTCGATGCCGAGCTTCTGCGCCACCTGCATAGCGGCGGGGCGGGATGAGTCGGGGATGGGCATGACCACGTCGATGTCGCCAGAGGGCGCCCACTGGGCGACGGTGTCGGCGAGACGGTTTCCGAGACGCAGGCGGGCTTCGTAGACCGAGATGCCCGAAAGCACCGAGTCGGGGCGGGCGAGGTAGACGAATTCGAACGCGCAGGGAATCAGCCGGGCATCCGGAGCGCACTGCTTCGAGAACATCTCACCGCTCATCGAGATGAAGACGGCCTCACCCGGTGCCACATCGCGTACGACCTCGTAGCCGAGGCTCTCCATGACGAGCGACTCGCTGGCGACGACCCACTCGTCGCGGCCCGACTCGAGCACGCGCTTGCCGATGGTGAGCGGGCGAATGCCGAACGGGTCGCGAAACGCGAGCAGCCCGTGGCCGGCGATCATCGAGATGGCTGCGTACGAACCTTCGACGCGCTCGTGCACGCGCGACACTGCGGTGAAGACCTGCTCGGGGTCGAGGTCGAGGCCCGAGACCTGCGCCTGGAGCTCGTGCGCGAGGATGTTCAGCAGCAGCTCGGTGTCAGAATCGGTGTTCAGGTGCCGACGATCGATGTGAAACAGTTCTTGCGTCAGTTCGCGCGTGTTCGTCAGGTTTCCGTTGTGCACGAGGATGATGCCGTACGGCGCATTCACGTAGAACGGCTGAGCCTCCTGCTCGCTCGCGGCATTGCCGTGCGTGGCGTAGCGCACGTGACCGAGGCCCATCGTGCCGAGCAGCGAACGCATGTCGCGCGTGCGAAAAGCTTCGCGCACCTGCCCTTTCGCCTTGATCACGTGAAAGGTGTCACGGTCGGCGGTCGCGATGCCCGTCGAGTCTTGGCCGCGGTGCTGCAGCAGCAGCAACGAGTCGTAGACGAGTTGATTGACGGGCTCAGACGAAACGATGCCAACGATGCCGCACATGCAGGCGGGCTCCAGACGGGTAGAGAAATAGGCCGTTCTCTAGTCTACGGCCGCGGCGGCACCGGATGCCCGGGCCCGGTCGCTCGCACGACCCTCGTCTGCGTGCCACGCACGCCGCGGCGGGGGCTGCGACAATGGACGCATGACGAACAGCTATGCCGAAGCCGGCGTTGACACTCACGCGGGCGACCTGGCGGTCGAACTGATGAAAGCGGCCGTCTCGGCCACGCACGGCCCCAACGTGGTGGGCGGCTTCGGCGGCTTCGCCGGGCTGTTCGACGTGTCGGCGCTGAAGTCGTACACGAAGCCCCTGCTGGCCACTTCGACCGACGGCGTGGGCACCAAGGTCGCCATCGCCCAGGCGCTCGACAAGCACGACACCATCGGGCAAGACCTCGTGGGAATGGTGGTCGACGACATCGTCGTGGTCGGCGCCCGGCCCCTCTTCATGACCGACTACATCGCGTGCGGAAAAGTGGTTCCGGCCCGCATCGCCGACATCGTCGCAGGCATCGCGCGGGCATGCTCTGCCACGGGCACCGCACTCGTCGGGGGCGAGACGGCCGAGCATCCGGGGCTCCTCGGGCCTGACGATTACGACGTGGCCGGTGCTGCCACGGGTGTCGTGGAGGCGGATGCCCTGCTCGGCCCCGAGCGCGTCACCGATGGCGACGTGGTGCTGGCGCTCGAGTCGAGCGGGCTGCACTCCAACGGGTTCTCCCTCGTGCGCCACATTCTGGCCGGCGCGGGTGTCTCCTACACCTCCGTCTCGGCCGACCTCAGCGGCGAGGCGGCGGGCGGCGGGTCTGGTGCCGGTGCTGCCGGCGCGGCTGGCGTCACGGTCGGTGAGGCGCTGCTCGTGCCGACCCGGCTCTACACCTCGCCGTTGCTGGCGGTTCTGGATGACCCGGCCCTCGCCGGGGCGATCCACTCGCTGAGCCATGTCACCGGTGGCGGCATCGCGGCGAACCTCGCGCGGGTGCTGCCGATCGGCTCGTGGGTCGAGGTCGACCGTTCGACCTGGGCGCCGCTGCCCGTCTTCTGTGTGCTGAGCGACTGGGCCGGCTCCACCCTTGAGAGCGCCGAGGGCACCTGGAACCTCGGCATCGGCATGATCGCGGTCGTCTCGGCCGCGCAGTCAGCGGCTGTCGCGGCGCGCATCGAGGCGGCGGGCATCCGCACCTGGCAGGTCGGTGCCGTCAGCACCGCCCCCCGCGACGTCACCGGCTTCGAGCAGGGCGCCAAGGGTGTCAACGGCGGCGCCGTGCGCCTGGTCGGCGCGTACGCGGTCTGACCCCCTACCCGAAGATCACTGAATCGGCGGCCCTCGTTCACACCGCCGCCCTCAGCGGGTCGGATTGAACGGGGGCCGCCGAGTGCGTTGTCAGTCGCAGGATGGCGGCGCGGGCCCCGGCCTCAGGCCGTGAGTCGGGCGATCAGCTCGCGATAGCGGGCGGCCGTCTGGGCCACGACGGCGGCGGGAAGCAGCGGGGGAGTGCCCTGCTTGTTCCAGTTCGCGGCGAGCCAGTTGCGCACGATCTGCTTGTCGAAGCTCGCGGTGCGTTCGCCCGAGTCGTAGGCCGCGGCATCCCAGAACCGGCTCGAGTCGCTGGTGAGAACCTCGTCGGCGAGCGTGATCTCGCCGGTGTTACGGTCGGCGCCGAACTCGAACTTGGTGTCGGCGAGAATCACGCCGTGAGCTTCGGCGATTCCGGATGCCCGGGCATAGACCTCGAGCGACAGCCGTCGCAGCTCGGCCGCGACCTGCTTTCCCACCAGCTCAACCGTGCGCTCATAGGTGATGTTCTCGTCGTGCTCGCCCTGCTCGGCCTTGAAGGCGGGCGTGTAGATCGGGTCGGGCAGGCGGTCGCCGTCGCTGAGGCCGGCCGGGAGGCTGACTCCGCAGACGCTCTGGCTCACCTGGTACTCGGCCCAGCCGCTGCCGGCGAGGTAGCCACGCACGACGCACTCGATCGGGAACATGTCGAGCGGCTTCACGAGCATCGCCCGCGCGGCGACCCCTGCGGGTACGGCGGGGATGGCGGTGGTGCCCGGGGCGGTGGTGGCGCTGGTATCGGCGGCAGCGGTCGGCTCGGTGCGCGCTGTGTCTGCTGTGTCTGCAGTGTCTGCGGTGCCTGCGGCGCCCGGAGCGCGCGCGATCAGGTGGTTCGCGAACCCGTCGAGCTGGTCGAACCACCACGTGCTGAGGCTGGTGAGCAGCTCGCCCTTGCCGGGGATTCCGGGTTCGAGCACGAAGTCGAACGCGCTCACCCGGTCGCTCGCCACGACCAGCACGGCACTCGAATTGGCCAACGACGAGGCGCCAGCCGGAACATACAGGTCACGAACCTTGCCCGAATACACATGGCGCCAGCCGTCGATCGGTGCGGCAGTCTGCTCGCTCACACCGCCCCCAAAAGCATTGGTCTCCGCGGCAGCGACGCCACTCGCCGTACCTACACCGGCGCTGAATCCAGCGACGCCGACGCCGCCGATGCTGACGCCCGCGGCATCACCCGCCGCGCCACCTTCGGCCGCCGCAACCCGCGCGGCGATGTCGGTGCGGTACTGCGCCCCCGCGAGCGTGATGCGCCCGAGCGCTTCATACGCCCGCGCGCGGGCCTCGCCGAAACCGTGCCCGAGGGCCACCACGCTCAGCACGCGGCCTCCGGTGGAGACGAGACGGGCATCCTGAACCGCCGTCGCAGCATGGGCAACGTGCACGCCCTCGACGCGCGCGGCCTCGTCGAGACCAGTAATCTCGCGGCCCACGAGGGGAGTCTCGGGGTAGTTCTCGCTCGCGAGCACCACGGTCACGGCGCTGTCGGGTGAGAAGACGGGTGTCGGATGCCCGGCGAGGGTTCCGGCCGCGCTCGCGAGCAGAAGCTCGCTGAGCGGGGTGACCAGCCGAGGCAGCACCACCTGGGTCTCGGGGTCGCCGAAGCGCGCGTTGAATTCGATCACGCGGATTCCGTCGTTCGTGAGGATCAACCCGCAGTACAACAGCCCGATGAACGGCGTGCCCTCCTGCGCGAGCTGGCGAATGGTCGGCAGGGCGATCGACACCTGCACCTCGTTCACGAAGTCTTCTTCGCTCTCGAACTCGTCGTTCAGCCACGGGAGCGGGGAGTACGCGCCCATTCCGCCCGTGTTGGGGCCTTCGTCGCCGTCGAGCAGGCGCTTGAAGTCTTGCGCGGGCGAGAGCGGCAGAACGGTGTGGCCGTCGCTGAGGAAGAACAGCGAGACCTCGGGGCCGTCGAGGAACTCTTCGAAGAGCACGTCGCCGTGAGCGAGCCAGGTGCCGGCGTGCGCGCGGGCGGCGGCGCGGTCGGAGGTGACGAGCACTCCCTTGCCGGCGGCGAGACCGTCGGCCTTGACCACGTAGGGTGCCCCGAACTCGTCGAGGGCACGCTCGACGTCGGCGGTCGTGGCGGCGCGGAGGGCACGGCCGGTGGGAACACCGGCCGCATCCATGATGCGCTTCGCGAACGTCTTGCTGCCTTCGAGCGCGGCGGCGGCCTTGCCGGGGCCGAACACGGCGATGCCGCGGGTGCGGAGGGCGTCGGCGACCCCGGCGACGAGCGGCGCCTCTGGGCCCACCACGACGAGCTGGATGTCGTGCTCGAGGGCGAAGTTCGTGACCGCCTGCGGGTCGGTCGGGTCGAGATCGGCGACGGGCGCGTCGGCCGCGATACCGGCGTTGCCCGGAGCGACCACGATCTCATGCGCCTCGCCCCCGCGCCCGGCCTCGCTGAGCAGTGCGATGACGATGGCGTGCTCGCGAGCACCGGAGCCGAGAACAAGAATCTTCACTCGACGATTCTAGGGTGAGCGCCCCACCGTCGCCCGGCCCTCGCCCGGCCACCGGCCATCGGGCTTTCAAACATTTCTGAAAACTTTTTCGAAAGTCGCGTAATGCGGAGGCCGTTGGCGACTCTCTTCTCTATGTGAGGCGCTTTGCAGGCCTCACGCGCTTCGTGCGGCGGGTAGTTTCCCCCCGAGTTTCCCGCCGCACGGGCACCACACACTTCGTGCGGTGGCAGGCACCCCCTACCGGTCACCGCACGAACACCCTTCGCTCGCCGGGCGGCTCCCCCAGCCGGTCGGCGAGCGAACACCCCTTCGTGCGGTGGTGGGCACCCCCCTACCCCCACCGCACGAACACCCTTCGTGCGGCGGCGGGCACCCCCTACCTCTCGCCGCACGAACACTCCTTCGCGGGGCGGCGCTCCACCCCACGCGCCGCCTCGCGAACCACTCCGCCCGCCTGCCAGCTCTGGTCGTGCCATCCCCGCCCCACGAAGTGAGACTCATGCGAACACGTGAGACCCGCACGCCGGTCTCACTTCTCCGCACCGCTCTCACGAGCCGGGCCCGGATGCCCGGGGTCAGCCTTCTGGTGATCGTCTGTGTCGCTGCAGGAGCAACACTCGGCCCGCGCGCCGAGACATTCGAGAACGGCTGGTCGCGCGCGTCGCTGTTCGTCGCGTGCCGCGCTGCCGCCACAATGCCCGGCACACCCTATTCAGACGAAGACCTCGCTCCGGTGCTCGACGACGAGGTGCTTCTGCTGCAAGATCCTGCCGCACCCGCACCCGCACCCGCACCCGCACCCGCACCCGCACCCGCACCCGCAGCCACGCCCTCGAGGTATCTGATGTATCTGGTCTCGATCTCGGTCGCCGCTGCCGGCATGCCTGACGCCTCGCGGGGCGCGGCCCCGGGCATCCGGCCCCGTGCGGTGCACTGTGCCATCGGCGGAACACCCACCGCACCCTCGGTGTGGCTCGACCCGGTATTCGACTGAGCCCAGCGCGAGAGCTAGCCTTGAGGGGTGGTCAGAGCGCGAATTCCCGATGCCGAGGGCCGCAGTGCGGTCGCCGAGGCCCGCCCTCGGGCTGGCGCAGGCGACGCCGACCCCCGCATCCCACCCACCGAGGTGAGCCGCGCCACCCTCGCCACCGCCGTGCGCTATTCGCTTCAGGTGCTCGCCGAGAGCGCGAAGGGCAACACCGTCGAAGTGCGGGTTCCGCCGTTCGCTGCGGTGCAATGCATCGAAGGCCCAGGGCACACCCGCGGCACCCCGCCGAACGTCGTCGAGACCGACGCCCGAACCTGGCTCTCCCTCGCCACCGGCACCCTCACCTGGGCCGACGGCATCGCCTCGGGCCGCGTGCACGCCTCCGGCCAGCGCGCTGACCTCACCGGCCATCTCCCCATTCCGACCCTGCGCTGACCCAATCCTCCGCGCGCGGGTGCGGTCACCGGATGCCCGTCCCGACTCCGCGCTGAGGGATCGCCCAGAGCGACCCACTGCGTGCCGGCTGACCCGCAACGACAGTGTCGCGGATGCCAACCCGCTGCCGCGGCGAAACTCGCGTGCGGCGCCCCTCCGGCCGGGTGAGCGACAATGGAGAGGTGAGTACCACTCCTCTTGATCCCGACCGCACTCCGACCGACGACTCCAACGCGGGTGACTCCGAGACCGAGACCGTGGCCGGCGACGACACCGTCACGATTCGGCGCTCACCCCGCTACTTCCGCTTCGCGGTGCTCGGAGCCATTGTCGGAGTGATCGTGGCTTTCGTGCTGACGTTCAGCTTTCCGGAGCCGCAGGGCTTCAACGCTGCGCAGATCTTCGGGTTCCTGGCGCTGCTGTTCATCATCGGCGGAATGCTGCTCGGTGCCGTTGTGGCACTGCTCATCGACCGTTCGACCCGCAGGCACGCACGCACCGTCAGCATCGAGCGTATCGAGGGCGGCTACGCACCCCCCGAGATTCAGGCCCAGACGGCGCTACCCGAGACTGCGTTGCCCGAGACTGCGTTGCCCGAGACTGCGTTGCCCGAGACTGCGTTGCCCGAGACTGCGCCCCCCGAGACCGCGCCCCCCGAGACGGAGGTTTCTGAGCCCCAGGCTGCGCCCGCCGCCACTGCAACCGATCCCGCGCTCACCAAGGCCGATACGACCGCAGTCAGAGGGCCCGAAAACTCAGGTCACCCGACAGACTGAAAGCCGCCGCGCTCAGCCGAACAGGTGCCCAGCCGAACAGGTGCTCAGCCGAACAGGTCGCTTCAGGCGCGCCGCTGCTCGTCGTTCGGCAGGTAGACGCCAGGAAGGTCATCGTCATCGTCTTCGTCGTCATCAAGACCCAGCGTGTCGCTGAGACCCAGTTCGTCGTCGGAGTCGCCGGTGTCGTACTTGGCGGCGAGGGCCGCGAAATCGGGCTCCGCGTGCGTGCCCAGTTCGCGTTCGAGCGCGCTGTAATTGGTGTCGGGGCTGAAATATTTCAGCTCGCGCGCCACCTTCGTGTGCTTAGCTTTTTGACGGCCGCGCCCCATGCGTGACCCCCTCACCTTTCGGGCCGGGGGATTACGCCACCCGGATGAGTTGAATACCTGAAAAACTACATGTGAGTTTAGCACGCGGTATCTGGCGTTCCTCTGCGCGCGATCGTGCCCATACGGCTCCGGATGCCGCACTCCAGCTGCGGCAATGGCGCCTGCACAGCCCGCACACAGCATCCCGAGCCGCCTGCGCGCCGAAGCAGTTGAGCGACCGCGCATTCTGCCCTCGCAACTGCACGATTACACAGACTGCGCACCTGGCTCACGGTGCGCGCGGCCACCGTTCAGTCGAGCGGCCACTGCTCGTTGCCCGGCGTCGTGGGCGTGTGCACCCGCGGAACGGGCCGCACCGGCTCACCTCGCCGCTCCTGGCCGGGCACCGGACGCGAGCGGCGCCCGTAGATGAGCTCGGTCGAGTCGAGCAGCCACGGCACGAGCGCGATGGCCACCCCGTGCACCAGCATCAGCCGGCGGTTGAGCCGACGCGCCTTGTGGTTGTGCAGCAGCCCCTCCCACCAGTGGCCCACGATATAAATGGGCGTGTACACGGTGACGACCTCAGCGCCGAACTTCTGGCGGTGCTTCTTGATGTACCCGCAGAGCGGCTCGGCCACGTCGCGGTAGGGCGAGTCGATGATGCGCAGCGGCACCACGATGTTCTGCTGCGCCCAGTCTTTCTCGAGCTGCCGGGTCTGGTCTTCGTCGATCGAGATGTGCACGGCCTCGAGGCTGTCGTGCCGCGCGGCAATGGCGTAGTCGAGCGCCTTGAGCACCGGCTTCTGCATGCGCCCCACGAGCACGATGGCGTGGTCGCCCTTGGCACCGAATGTGGTCACCGGGTCGACTTCGATCTCTTTGCTCACGTCTCGGTAGTACCGGTTGATGCCGAGCATGAAGATGTACAGAATCGGCATGATCACGAACACCAGCCACGCCCCGTGCGTGAACTTCGTGATGGTCACGACAATGAGCACCACGCCCGTGAGCAGTGCGCCGAACGAGTTGATGGTCAGGCTCCGGATGGTCGCCGAACGATCGGGCGCCCCCGACTTCAGCAGCCGAACCCAGTGCACGATCATGCCGGTCTGGCCGAGGGTGAATGATACGAACACCCCGATGATGTACAGCTGGATGAGGTTCGTCAGCGACGCCTGGTACACCAGCAGGATGGCGGCGGCGGCGAGTGCCAGCAGAATCATGCCGTTCGAGAACACCAACCGGTCGCCCCGTGTGAGCATGGCCTTCGGCGCATACGAGTCTTTCGCGAGCACCGACCCGAGCAGGGGGAACCCGTTGAACGCGGTGTTGGCTGCCAGCAGCAGCACCGCGGCCGTCGCGGCCTGAATGATGTAGAACATGATCGAGTTGTTGCCGAACACGCTCGACGCCACCTGCGCCATGAGGCTGCGTTGCGGTGTGCTGGCGCAGTTCTGCATGCCGATCAGGTCACACGCATTCTCGGCGTAGTGCACGCCGGAGATGAGCGCGAGTGCCACCAGCCCGGCGAACAGGGTGATGGCGATGCTGCCCATCAGCACGAGGGTCTTCTGGGCGTTCTGAATCTTGGGGCGGCGAAAGGCGGGAACGCCATTGGCGATGGCTTCGACGCCGGTGAGGGCCGAGCATCCACTGGAGAACGCCCGCAGCAGCAGCAGGATGACCGCCACCTGCCCCAGGCCTTCGGCCTTCACCCCGTAGTCGGCCGATTCGGCCACGGGGGCTCCGCCGAGCGCGGTGCGGGTGAGACCGACGATGATCATCAGCATCACGCTGCCGACGAACACGTAGGTGGGAATGGCGAACGCCTTGCTCGACTCGCGAACCCCGCGCAGGTTCACGGCGGCAAGCAGGATGACGAAAAGGATGGCCAACTCGACCCGAAAGCCGTTCAGCTGGGGAATCGCCGAGATGATGTTGTCAACACCGCTGGCCACCGACACCGCCACCGTGAGCACGTAGTCGACGAGCAGGGCCGAGGCCACCACGAGGCCGGCCTTCTCGCCGAGGTTTTTGTGGGCGACCTCGTAGTCGCCGCCGCCAGAGGGGTACGCCTTCACGAGTTGCCGGTACGAAGCCACGACCACGACGAGCAGCAGGATCACCGCCGCCGCCACCCACGGCGCGAAGGAGAAGAACGCGAGCCCGCCGATGAGCAGGATCATGAGCAGTTCTTGCGGCGCATAGGCCACGCTCGACAACGGGTCGCTGGCGAAGATGGGAAGCGCCAGGCGCTTGGGCAGAAGTTGCCCTTCGAGCTTGTGGCTAGGCAGCGGTTCGCCGATGATCCAGCGTTTCGCTGACTTGGGTTCGTTAGTCACGAGTGACGACACTACACCTTGGCAATTGCAGGTCAAACTTGCAGTTTATCGCATTCGCCGGGCGTATCTGGCCGAGAGGAGGCCTGCAGCGCGAGGTAGGCCGAGCGCACGGCAAGGGCGGTGTGCGCACCGATGAAGAGCGGGTCGTAGAACGCCGATTTGTAGGCGGCTCCGCTGGCCGCAGAAACGATGAAGTTGAGAGAGGTGACGCAGCTCAGGAACACGGCCGTCTTCAGTACGGCGATGTTGAGGGTGAACGAGAGCCCGAGCAGCTCGATCTGTGACGCCGGTACGCCGAGCCACGCCTCAAGAACCTGGGGGCTGAGGGCCAGTTCGCCGAGCACCGTGAGAAATACGCAGACGACACTCGCCACAATGGCCACTTGAAAGCCCTGCGCCAGCACGAGCACCAGCGTGATGTTCAGTCGTTCGGTTCGGCCGAGCGGCGGGCCGGGCTCCGCGATGTACGGCAGCAGTGCGCTGAGCCGGGTGCTCCGGATGAGCGTGGCCCTCTCCTCCGTACCGATGCGTTCGTCGAGCCCCCGCATCTCACTCTGTGTCACGGGAACGATGAACAGCAGGCCCAGCAGCACAAAGAAGAGCACCACGCCGGCCAGACGCGCGGCGGGCATGGCATTCGTCACCTCCCACAGGGTGCGGTTGAAGACGGCGAGCACCACGACGAGCATCAGAAGAGGAAGGGCGCGCGTCGTCATCTGGCCGAGGGCTCTGAGTCGGCGAACGGCCGCGCGAATCGCCCAGCTCACCAGCGCGCCGACACCGAGCCAGGTCACGGCGAGGGCCCCCGTGGCAACGGCGGCCGACACCAGCGTGCCCGCGAGAGGCAGGCCTTCAGCGGCATCGGCGCCCACCCACGGGTCGACGAGCAGGTAGTAACAGAGTACGAGCCAGCCGGCGAGCCGCATCGGGCGGGGGTGCCGGCGGAGCAGGCGGGCGGTCAGGGCGAACGCGGCGGCGGGAACGGCGACGAACAGAGTGAACAGGGTGAGTGCGGTGAGCAGAACCAGGGCGACCACGAACGGGCTGTCGTCGACGATGACGAGGTTCGAGTGCCCGAGCATCCATCGCCCGACATCGAGAAAGAGCACGAAGACAAGAAAGGGGGAGATGCGCGGTACCAGAAAGGATGCCCGGTTGCGGGGCTGCACGAAGAAGGGCAGCCCCTCGCTGCGCAGCCAGGTTTCGGCGTCTCCGGTCAGGTCGCGGAGGCCGTGGGGTGAGGCGTCGCGTGAGGCGAGATCGGGCACGGGTGTGATTCCTTTAGAATTGTCGCTGATCCATGCACGGGCAGTACCGCTCGTGCGGAGAACTCTGGAGCCCCCACATGTCACCCGCTTCCCAGCTCGATTCCGTCATCGCCTTGGCCAAGCGTCGGGGGTTCGTCTTCCCGACCGGCGAGATCTACGGTGGAACGCGATCTGCGTGGGACTACGGGCCGCTCGGCGTCGAGCTGAAAGAGAACATCAAGCGCCAGTGGTGGAAGCACATGGTGCAGAGCCGAGACAACGTGGTGGGCCTCGACTCGGCCGTCATCCTGCCGCCGCAGGTGTGGCAGGCCTCCGGCCACCTCGAGGTGTTCACCGACCCGCTGGTCGAATCGCTGATCACGCACCGCCGCTACCGCGCCGACCACCTGTTGGAGGCGTACGAGGAGAAGCACGGGCATCCAGCCCCCAACGGCATGGCCGACATTCGCGACCCGCACACCGGGGAGCCCGGCCAGTGGAGCGAGCCGCAGAACTTCTCGGGAATGATGAAGACCTACCTCGGCCCAGTCGACAACGAGGAGGGGCTCGCGTACCTGCGGCCTGAGACCGCCCAGGGCATCTTCGTCGACTTCGCCGCCGTGCTGAACTCGTCGCGCCAGAAGCCGCCGTTCGGCATCGGCCAGATCGGCAAGAGCTTTCGCAACGAGATCACACCCGGGAACTTCATCTTTCGCACCCGCGAGTTCGAGCAGATGGAGATGGAGTTCTTCGTGCAGCCCGGCAGCGACGAAGAGTGGCACCAGTACTGGATCGACGAGCGCCTGGCCTGGTACACCGGCCTCGGCATCAACCCCGACAACCTGCGCCTCTTCGAGCACCCGAAAGAGAAGCTGTCGCACTATTCGAAGCGCACCGTCGACATCGAGTACAAGTTCGGTTTCCCGGGCTCCGCGTTCGGTGAGCTCGAGGGTATCGCGAATCGCGGCGACTACGACCTCACGACGCACTCCAAGGCCTCTGGCACCGACCTGTCGTTCTTCGACCAGACCACCAACGAGCGCTGGGTGCCGTACGTCATCGAGCCCGCAGCCGGCCTCACACGCTCGCTGATGGCCTTTCTGGTCGACGCCTACCATGAAGACGAGGCGCCCAACACGAAGGGTGGGGTCGACAAGCGCACGGTTCTGAAACTGGATGCCCGGCTCGCCCCCATCAAAGCCGCCGTCTTGCCGCTCTCACGAAACGAAGCGCTGTCGCCGCTCGCGCGGAAGATCGCAGCCGACCTCCGCCAGATCTGGAACGTCGACTTCGACGACGCCGGGGCCATCGGCCGCCGGTACCGCCGCCAAGACGAGGTGGGCACGCCGTTCTGCATCACGGTCGACTTCGACTCGCTCGACGACAACGCTGTGACCATTCGCGAGCGTGACTCGATGGCGCAGGAGCGCGTGTCACTCGACCGCCTGCAGGGGTACCTGGCCGAGCGGCTGATCGGGGCCTGAGGCCGGTGATTCACGTGTGAGCATTGCTCAATGGTACGGCTCTTGCCTATCATTGAGCAATGATCATATTTACTTCTTCTTCTATTGTGGTGCGCGGCGTTGTTGTTGCCGCCTGCCTTGTCGGTCTTTCGACGTTCGGTTTGGCCTCAATGGCTGAGGCGCAGCCGGCGCAGCTGGTGTCTGCGCATTCTGTTGCTGCGAACTCGGGCACCGACACGCCGGTGCCGAGTGACACGGCCGTTGCGACCGACACGCCCGATCCCAGCATCTCCACCCTGGTCGCTCTGCAATCGGGCACTGTAGGTGAGCCATACTCGTACCAGGTGCCAAGCCTTCGCACGGGTCCGCGTATTCCAACCTACCGAGCAACGACGCCGCTGCCCCCGGGGCTGTCGATCAGCTCGTCAGGGCTCATCACCGGAACACCGACGGCAGCGGGCGACTACCAGGTGACGCTCTTCATCGTCGCCGCAGATGGTGTTGAGGAAAACGTCGCGTTCGACCTCACCATCGACGCCGTTGCTGCGACGACCACGCCCAACCCGAGCACGTCGCCACCGGTCACGCCCAACCCGAGCACGTCGCCACCGGTCACGCCCAACCCGAGCACGTCGCCACAGGTCGACCCGTTGGCGCCCACAGCGACGGCCACGGCCACGACGGCAGGCGGCGGAGGCAGTGGCACGGACGGTTCCGGCACAGGCGGCTCGCACCTGGCGAGCACGGGCGCCGAGGCGGCGGGCTACGTGATGGCCGGGGGAGTGGGGCTCATCCTCGCGGCGCTCGGTTTCGCTGCGTTCGTGGTTCGACGCGTGCGGCGTCTGCCCGAGTAGTCCGCACCAACGCACCAACTCGCCAACGAAGAAGGGCGGGAACCCTGTGAGGTTCCCGCCCTTCTCTATAGCTGAATGCTACTCCTTGACGTCTTCGTCGACCCAGTCGAGGGTCTTCGTGACGGCTTTCTTCCAGTTGCGGTAGAGGCGAGCGCGCTCGTCTTCGTCCATGTTGGGCTCCCAACGCTTGTCTTCGAGCCAGTTGGCACGAAGGTCGTCGAGGCTCGACCAGAAGCCGGTCGCGAGACCCGCAGCGTAGGCCGCACCGAGCGCGGTGGTCTCAGCGACGACCGGGCGAACCACGGGCACGCCGAGGATGTCGGCCTGGAACTGCAGCAGGGTGTCGTTCGAGGTGGCACCACCGTCGACCTTGAGCTCCGTCAGCGGAACGCCGGAGTCGGCGTTGACCGCGTCGATGACCTCTTTGGTCTGAAACGCGATGGCTTCGAGGGCGGCACGAGCAATGTGACCCTTGTTGACATAGCGGGTGAGGCCCACGAGGGCACCACGGGCATCCGAGCGCCAGTGCGGGGCGAACAGACCGGAGAACGCGGGAACGAAGTACGCTCCACCGTTGTCTTCGACCGTCTTGGCGAGCGTCTCGACTTCGGGCGCCGAGTTGATGATGCCGAGGTTGTCACGCAGCCACTGAACCAGCGAACCGGTCACAGCGATCGAGCCTTCGAGCGCGTAGTGCGTCTCGCCGTCACCGAGCTTGTAGCCGATGGTGGTGAGCAGGCCGTTCTCGCTCTTGACGATCTCGGTATCGGTGTTGAAGATGATGAAGTTACCGGTGCCGTAGGTGTTCTTCGCCTCGCCCTTGCCGTATGCGGCCTGGCCGAACGTGGCAGCCTGCTGGTCGCCGAGGATGCCCGCGATGGGCACCTCGCGCAGCAGCGAGTTGTCGCTGGCGACGCCGTAGACCTCGGAGGAGCTCTTCACCGTCGGGAGCATTGACTTCGGCACGCCGAAGTCGGCGAGGATGTCGTCGCGCCATTCGAGCGTCTTGAGGTCGAGGAACATGGTGCGTGACGCGTTGGTGACGTCGGTGACGTGGATGCCGCCGTCCACTCCACCGGTCAGGTTCCAGAGAACCCAGGTGTCGGTGGTGCCGAAGATGAGGTCGCCGGCCTCGGCGCGCTCACGCGCTCCGTCGACGTTCTCGAGGATCCAGACGATCTTGGTGCCGGCGAAGTACGTCGACAGGGGCAGTCCGACGATGTCTTTGTACTTCTCGACGCCTTCGTCGCCAGCAAGACGGTCGACGATCGACTGCGTGCGGGTGTCTTGCCACACGATCGCGTTGTAGACGGGCTCGCCCGTGTTCTTGTCCCACACCACAGCGGTCTCGCGCTGGTTGGTGATACCGATCGACACGATGTCGTGGCGGGTCAGGTTGGCCTTGGAGAGGGCCTGGCCGATGACCTCACGAACGTTGTCCCAGATCTCTTTGGGGTTG
This sequence comes from Subtercola vilae, assembly GCF_004923255.1. GTDB lineage: Bacteria > Actinomycetota > Actinomycetes > Actinomycetales > Microbacteriaceae > Subtercola > Subtercola vilae. The sequence goes on from NZ_QYRT01000042.1 coordinate 31,112, forward strand.
TGCTCAACCCATCCCGCCTTTGGGAAGATCTGCTCGTGCTCTTTCTGGCCCGTGCTGACGATGGCACCTTCGTGGTTGAAGATGATGGCGCGCGACGAGGTCGTTCCCTGGTCGATCGCGATGACATATTGCTCACTCATGGGCGTATAACTCCTTCGTTAGTTTTCAGTTGTGGGTTACTTGGTGAGGATGGGGAGGAGTGGGCCGGCGACGAGGCCGGCGATGACTCCGCCGATGATGGGGCCGACGACGGGTACCCAGGAGTAGGACCAGTCTGAGGGGCCTTTGCCTTTGATGGGGAGGAAGGC
>NZ_QYRT01000043.1 GCF_004923255.1 Subtercola vilae
TCTTCCGCGGCCGACGCTACGACACCGGCGACCGCCTCGACTACATCAAAGCCATCATCAGACTCGCCAGCGACCGCGAAGACCTCGGCCCCGACCTCCGCCCCTGGATCAAAGAATTCGCCGAAGGATTGTGAAGCGCAGTCGGCTTTGTTGAGGGGTCGCGTGCTGCCTATCATTGCGTATGTTCGTTCCCAGCCTTGCCGACGGTGCCATTGCGCTTCGTCCCATACGAATCCGCGATTCTAAGGCGCTCGAGAACGAGCTCATTGCGAACCGGGCGTGGCTGCGCAAGTGGGAGGCCACCAGCCCGAACGCCCCGATGTCGTTCGACACTCGGGCGAGCATCCGGTCGCTGCAACAGAATGCACGGGCGGGGTTCGGGCTGCCATTCGTCATTGAGTACAACGGTGAGATCGCCGGTCAGCTGAACGTGTCGTCGATCAGTTACGGTTCGGTCTCATCGGCGAGCATCGGGTACTGGGTGGCTGAGCGGTTTGCCGGTCTGAACATCACGCCAACCGTTGTGGCGCTGGCCACCGACCACTGCTTCTACTCGGTGGGGCTGCACCGCATGGAGATCTGCATCAGGCCCGAGAACGCGCCGAGCCTGCGGGTCGTGGAGAAGCTCGGGTTTCGGTATGAAGGGTTGCGGCGGCGCTACATTCACATCAACGGTGACTGGCGCGACCACTTCTGTTTCGCGCTGGTGGGCGAAGAGCTGCCGGTGGGGGTGCTGAGGCGCTGGAAAGAGGCGTCGATCCCGCCCGGCCATGGCAGCGTGCCCGAAGCCGATCGGCTCGAGGCGCTGACGCCGATCGCCACGCGCCTGCGCTGAGGTCATGCGCCTCGCCAGATCGCGCGCGTGCTCCGAGACTCGGCCGAATGTGTGCCGAACAGGGGCTCTGCACCTGCGACACGCGCCCCCCGCTTGGAACCAATTCTGCTGTGAGCCTCATACCGTAGACCCATGACATCAGACTGGCTGGGCGGAGGCCTCATCGTCGGCCTTGCAGCCGTGCTCTGGCTGATCTACCTTGTCCCCACCTGGTTCAGACGCAATGAATACCTTGCAACAGAGCGCAATGTCGTGCGGTTGCAGCAGACGCTCCGTATTCTCGCCGAGACCGCCGAAGCTCCCGACGAGGTGCGGGCAGAGGCCAGCGCGCGAAGCGTAGTGGAGCAACAGCGCCTTCTGAAGAAAGTCACCGTGCAGAACACTCCTCCCGCCTTTCTTGCCGCGGCCAAAATTCGCCGGGCTCGCGCTGTCACCAGCGCCGTTCTGGTTCTCGCCCTCGTCGTCGCCGTGCTCGGCGGCATCCAGATCGCCGTCAACGGTGCCTGGGTGGTGCTCGTAGTGGGTATTGTCACTGCGACCCTCTGCCTCACGCGGCTGCGCCGATTGGCACGCGATGGCCGGGCCATCAAACTGCCGGTCTACGGGTCTTCGCTCACAAGCGTCTCGCGTCTGAACGCCGACGGTTCTGGCGTGTTCGACGGCGCCGACCTCCTCTCTGTTGAGGGGGCTCCGGATGCTCTCGCGGCGTTCGACGCGCTGAACGAGTCTGCTCCTTCAGGCTCGGCCCTCGCTGAGGCCTCCGCCGATTCAGGGTGGACCCCGGTGCCCCTCCCCAAGCCGCTCTACGCCGGACAACGCCGGTTCGTAGCGGCGACCCCCGTCATCGGGTACGCCGAGCAGACCGCGCAGCAGGCCGAAGAAGCGTTGCTCGCGGCGGCGGCGGCGTCGGAGCGCGCACTGCGGGCGGCGACGGCTCCGGCTGCTGTACCCGCCAGTGCTTCTGAGCCTGCTGCGAACGTGGCTGCCCGCGAAGAGCAGAGGTCGGGCATCCCGAGCCGTTTCAGCAGCATGGGCATCGTCGACGACACGGCCACAGGGTCGCTCGACGTCGATCAGGTTCTGGCGAGGCGTCGCGCGGGCTAGTCGTTGCGCCCAGGGCATTCTCGCCGTGACGCACAATTCGCTGTGAATGTGCTTGCGGCACCCTAACTAAACTTGTGTGTGGGAGGCATCGCAGCCGCCCAGACACGAGGAGTCAACTTCATGAAGTACAGATATCTCGGTAACAGTGGCCTCAAGGTCTCAGAGCTCACCTACGGAAACTGGATCACCCACGGGTCGCAGGTGGAGAATGACGCGGCGGTGAGCTGCGTGCGCGCGGCACTCGACGTAGGCATCAGCACCTTCGATACGGCCGACGTATACGCAAACACCCAGGCTGAGGTTGTGCTCGGCGACGCGCTGAAGGGCGAGCGCCGCGAATCGCTCGAGATCTTCACGAAGGTCTACGGCCCTACGGGGCCGAAGGGGCACAACGACACCGGCCTCAGTCGAAAGCACATCACCGAGTCGATCAACGGGTCGCTGAAGCGACTGCAGACTGACTACGTCGATCTCTACCAGGCGCACCGGTACGACGTCGAGACGCCTCTCGAAGAGACCATGCAGGCGTTCGCTGATCTCGTGCGTGCGGGCAAGGTGCTGTACATCGGTGTCAGCGAATGGAACGCCACCCAGCTGAGGGAGGGCCACGCGCTGGCCGAGCAGCTGGGCATCCAGCTCATCTCGAACCAGCCGGAGTATTCGATGCTCTGGCGGGTCATCGAGGCTGAGGTGGTGCCGGCCTCACGTGAGCTCGGTATCTCGCAGATCGTCTGGTCGCCGGTTGCACAGGGCGTACTGAGCGGCAAATACGCCGTCGGCGCCGAATTGCCCGCAGGCAGCCGCGCTACCGACAGCAACGGCGGCGCAGACATGATCAAGCGCTGGCTGACGGATGATGTACTCACCGCTGTGGCAGGCCTCAAGCCTGTCGCCGACGAGCTCGGCCTCACCCAGGCGCAGCTGGCGCTCGCGTGGGTACTGAGCAATGACAACGTGGCGTCGGCCATCATCGGTGCGTCAAAGCCTGAGCAGGTGAAGTCGAACGCTGAGGCCTCCGGTGTCTCGCTGCCGTCCGAGGTGCTCACTCACATCGATGCGGTCATCGGTTCTCTCGCCGAGAAAGACCCAGCGCTCACGCAGATGCCGAAGGGCCGTCAGGTCTGAGGTTCGAGGGTCTCGGTTTCAATTGCGGCACCGTCTCGTGATACTCTTCGTAAGCAGTTTTCGGGGCTATGGCGCAGTTGGTAGCGCGCCTCGTTCGCATCGAGGAGGTCAGGAGTTCGAATCTCCTTAGCTCCACTGCAAAGAAGGGCCCGCTCACTGAGCGGGCCCTTCTGCTTTTGTGTGCGGCCACTAAAAGTGGTGCACCATGACTGCGGCTCTGACACAGACCCCTCCCGTGATGACACACTGAGATCGGCACTTCCCAATTGCCCCTTTGTATATAGTTCGTTGGTAGGGCTGCCGGGATACGGAGGACCGACATGAGCACAGTAGATCCACTGGAAGCGCGTCGGAGCCGTGAAGTTGCGCGAATCGGATCCCCAGCCGCAGCCGTGGCCATTGTGGTCGGGCTCGTCATGATCGCGGGTGGCGGTGCTCTCGAGGCGCGTGGGGCCCGGCACCATCTTGTTCGCCGGCCTTTCTCTGGGCGCGTGGTGGGTCACAGCGTCGCTCGCCGACGCGGGCGCGCTGTGGCTTGTCCCGGTGGGCGCTGCTGCGGTTGCGGCAGCGATGTTCGGGGTCGGGGTCACGAACCGGATGCGCCGGCGATCGCGCTTCGACGTGCTTGGCCAACTCGTGACGCACGGGCGGATCGCGGCTGGTGTGATCGTCGAGATACCGCAGATCGACCCGTCTTCTGGCGGCCTCATCGGTCAGCTGACGGTGAAGTTCGCCGATGCGGGCGGCGTGGATCGCTGGGTGACGAAGAGCGGGCAATGGAAGCGCCACGATCTCCCTCTGACGGGAGATGCTGCCCTCGTTCTCTACGATCCCGAGCGACCGGCCGACACCTCGCGAATGTGGGTGGGGCCGGCATCATCGACTAGCGCTGCAGATTTCGCTCGCTGGCACCCATGACACCCGTGGGTTGGTCAACTATTGCGCGGTCACCCTGAACACGATCGCCTGCTCAGGGGCGAGCGGGGGCGCGGCGAAGCCGACCTCTGCGAGAGCCCGACCCGTGAGCGTGAGTGAGCCGCCGAGAAGCCACGGAGGGAGAACCGCGGCGAAGTACCGGGGTTCTGCGCCGATGTCGAGTACCGACACGGTGTAGTTGGTCTCGGGGTCGAGGCCTGGCAGTTGCACAGGGTCTGGCAGGGCATCCCGTTGCGCCGCCATCGCGACAATGGCGAAGACGGCGTCGGTTTGGGTGCTGTTGACGACCCCGTGCACCCACAGTGCGGGATCTGCCCGGTCGGCCCGCACGACAGTTCCCGAGTGGATGATCGGCCGCACCTCTTTATAGGCGGTCAGCCAGCGCGCCACCTGGGCAAGCTCGTGTTCGGTGGCCTCGAGGAGGTTCCATTCGATGCCGGCCCACCCGAAGAGCGCGGTTGCGAACCGGAATGCTGGTGCGTGGGTGCGGCCTGTGGTGTGAGCGGTGGGTGCACCGAGGTGCACGCCGAGCAATTCGGGCGGCAGCAGCAGCGATGAGTAGCGGTAGATCGACTGGCGTTCGAGTGGGTCGTTCGTGTCGCTGGCCCACACTCGGTTTGTGCGTTCGAGAATGCCCAGGTCGATGCGAGCCCCACCAGAAGCGCACGACTCGATTTCGAGCCCAGAGTGCCTTTGCCGCAACACGTCCATGAGGCGATACGTGGCCAGCGTCTGCTCATGGGAGCGGGTCACCGGTAGGTCGCGATTGTGATCCCACTTCAGGTAGCTGATGGCGTATTCGCTGAGCAGGGCATCGAGTGCGGCGAAGATGGCAGCGAATGCGTCGGGATTGGTGAGATCGACTACGAGCTGGTTGCGGGCGAGCAACGGTGTTGATCGGTGCGGTTCTGTGAGGATCCACTCCGGATGATCGCGCGCCAGCTGTGAATCGAGGTTGACCATCTCGGGTTCGACCCAGAGCCCGAAGTCGAGGCCAAGACCGATGACGTAGTCGATGAGCGGGCCGAGGCCGTTCGGCCAGCGTTCGGTATCGACAGCCCAGTCGCCGAGGGCGCGCTGGTCGTCTGTGCGGCCAGACATCCAGCCGTCGTCGAGAACGAACCGTTCGACACCCGCTCTCGCGCCCGCATCGGCGAGGCGGCGAAGGGTGACTTCGTTGTGGTCGAAGTACACGGCCTCCCAGGTGTTGAGAATCACCGGGTGGGCCCGTTCGGCGAACCCGTGTTCGCGTCTCAGAAAACGGTGGAAACGAGCCGAAGCGGGGTCGAGGCCGTCGCGCGACCAGGCGGCCGAGACCCACGGACTGGTGTAGCTCGCGTCGAGACCGAGCACTACTTCGCGTGGTGCGAGCAGTTCACCGGCGCCGATGAGGGAGATTCCAGAGATCTGGCGTTCGACCCAGATGCGCTGACTGCCGCTCCAGCCCAGGTGCACAGCCCACACTTCGCCGTGGCGAAAACCGAAAGCGGGGGTGCCGGCGATCGTGAGAAAGGATGCGTCGTGGCCTGGCCGGCCGTGACGCGATTCCCGCAGCCACGCTCCGTGCTGAAGAGGCGTGCGCTGCGGGCGGCGTTCGCCTGCCCAGTGCCCCGAAAAATCGAGTACTTCTGCTGCGCGGGCGGGCAAGGGTAGTACGACACTGAGCTCATCGAGTTCGAATGCCTGAGCCGAGCGATTGACGACAGACGATCGGGTGCGCAGCAGGCCTTCGGCGGTCAGCTGGAATTCGACGGTCACTTCGAGTGACGGGGTGTGGGTGGGTGTGGCAGCGGATGCGTCGGCATGAGTGACAGCATGGGCGGCAGCGACCACAGCGCTGGTGAGCGTGAACCGCACGACCCTCGCATCACCGGTATCGACCGCAACGAGTTCGAACGGGGCCACCGGGTGGTTGCCAGAGAGCGCCGGCCGACCCAGCCAGGCGGTGTCGAGCATCGGGAAGATGAGGGGGCGGATCGGAGAATCGACGGCAGCGTTCGATGACGCCGGTATCTGGGCGTCGGCGAGTTGTTCGAGCTGCGAGGCTGTCAGCTCGCCGAGATCTGCGCCCCAGTGTATGAACGATGGCACGGCCGTGCCGCGGGCATCCAGCACAAGGCTGGTGCCCGCGGCGCGGAGGTGGATGACGGTTGAGATGGGTTTACTTTACGGGGATCGACTGTGCTTTGAGGGCGGCGATCGTCTTGGTCTGCCCTGAGTTCAGAGCATCAAGCAACGTACCGCTGCCACCGATTGCTGCGGCGAATCCGTCGGAGACATCACTGTAGGTCTGCGTCATGGTTGGGCCCCACGTGAACGGGCTGATGACCTTGGCCTGATCTGAGAACAGCTGGTAGATCTTCTGGTTGCCGTAGAAGGGTACGCCTTCAGACAGAGCGGGAAGCGTCGCGCCGGTGCTGCTGGCGGGGAACAGGTTCGCCTCGGTGTTCAGTGCGGTGAGCGCCTCGGTGCTGGTGTTCAGCCACAGCAAGAACTTTGCTGCCTCGGCGGGGTGCTTCGAACCTTTGAAGACAACGCTCGACGAGCCGCCCCATGCACCAGAAGTCGCAGCAGACGTGCCCCACTGCGGCATCGGTGCCACGGCCCAGTCGCCGGAGGTGCTGGGTGCACCGCTCGAGATGGTGTTGGCGCCCCAGACCGCAGAGACCCACGTCCAGTCGGCGCCCGTGTCGTAGGCGTTGTTCCACTGATCGGTGAAGCCGGGGATGGTCGAAACGAGCTGCTTGTCGAGAAGCCCCTGCCAGTAGTTCGCGACCTTCGTGGAAGCGTCAGAGGTGAGGTTCACATTCCAGCTCCCATCCGCCGTGCTGAACCACTGCCCGCCGGCCTGTGACACGAGACCGGCGAACCAGTTCACATCGCCCTTCGGGAAGTTGGTGATCTGGGCGCCGAGCGCCTTGATCTTCACCGCGTCAGCGGCGTACTCGTCCCAGGTGGTGGGAACGGGAATGTTGTTCTTCTCGAAGAGGTCTTTGCGGTAGTAGAGCGCCATGGGGCCCGAGTCTTGCGGAATCGCGTAGACCGAGTTGTCTTCGCCGAAGGTGACCTGATTCCACAGGCCGTCAGAGAAGTCTGCCTTCGCTGCCTGAACACCGTCGCACGCGGCGATGTTCGCGAGGCCATCCTGAACCCGGAAAGCGGGCAGGGTGTCATATTCGACCTGGCCGATGTCGGGGGCGTTGCCGGCCTTCAGCTGGGTGAAGAAGTTCTGGTAGGTTCCGCTGTTGCCGTTGGGCACGGTCGAAACGGTCACCTGGATGTTCGGGTTGGCCTTGTTCCAGATGTCGACGACCTTGTCCATCCCGGGAACCCAGGTGGTGAAGCTCAGGTCGACTTTGCCGGTTGAAGCGGCGCAGTCAGAGGCTGCGGCGCTGGAGGAGTCGCTTGACCCTCCAGCCGAGCAGCCCGCGAGGGCGAGCATCGCTGCGGTCGCGACTGCGGCCACGCGAATGTATTTCAGTGCCATGTGATTGTCCATTCAGTGAGGGTTGTGACGGAGAAGGGTTCCCGGTCACGGTCAAACGCCGTTGTTTTAGTGCTGCTTCCTCTGGCGTGTTACTTCAGTCCTCCGGCTCCCAGTCCGTTGCGCCAGAATCTCTGGAGGCTCAGGAATGCGACGAGAAGAGGAACGATCGACACCAACGCGCCCACGATGACAAGGGTGCGGATGTCGGGTATCTGGCTCACCTGCGAGTTCCAGGTGTAGAGACCGAGCGTCACGGGGAACAGCGTCTGATCGCGCAGCATGACGAGCGGCAAGAAGAAGTTGTTCCAGATCGACACGAACTGAAACAGGAAGATGGTCACGAGGGCGGGCGACATGAGACGCACAGCGACAGTGAAGAAGGTTCGAATCTCACCTGATCCGTCGATGCGGGCGGCCTCGATGATCTCGTCTGGCACGCTCGAGGCCGCGTAGATGCGGCTGAGATACACGCCGAACGGGCTCACCAGACTGGGCAGGAAGACCGCCCAGAAGGTGTTGGTCAGCTGCACCTGGCTGAAGATGAGAAACAGCGGCAACGCGAGCGCCGTGGCGGGTACGAGTACACCGCCGAGCACGGTGTTGAAGATGAGTTCCCGACCGCGGAACTGGTATTTCGAGAGAGCATACCCGCACATCGCGGCGAGAATTGTGCCGAGGCCACCGGCCACCGTTGCGTAGACGATGCTGTTGAGCATCCATCTCGGAAAGACACCTTCGTTGTAGGTGAACAGTTTCACCACGTTGTTGCCGATATCGGTGAGCGAGCTCGGCGTGAACCACAGTGAGAACGTGGAGTTGAAGTTGCCGAGAGTCTTCGTCGACGACACAAGCAGCCACCAGATGGGCAGCAAGAAGTACAGCGTGAAGGCGCCCATGATCACCATGGCGGCGCTTCGGGACAGACGGCTTTCCCGAGGGGCGCCACGAGAGCCGCGGGCGCGTTTCAGGGTCGAGGTCGAGGTGGTCACAGTGCTGCCCTCCGCTGGGTCAGTCGCAGAACTGCGAACGACAGGATGAACGTGGCGATCGCGAGTACGACCGAGAAAGCCGCTGCGAGGTTGAGGTTCGGTACGGCGGCCGTGGTGTAGACGAGAAGGTTCGGAGTGAACGTGCTCGTGATTGATGAGGTGAACTGTTTGAACACCTGCGGTTCGGTGATGAGCTGCAGTGTTCCGATCACAGAGAAGACGGCGGTCAGCACGATGGCGGGCATGACGAGCGGAATCTTGATCGACCAGGCGATACGCATCTGAGAGGCGCCATCGAGGCGGGCAGCTTCATACAGCTCGCCTGGAATGGCGAGCAGCGCTGAGTAGATGATGAGCATGTTGTAACCCACGTACACCCAGGTCACCACATTCGCGATCGCCCAGAGCACTGTGCCGCCGTCGAGCAGATTGACCTGCGAGGTGACGAATGAGAAGGGAGAGAGCGAGGGGGAGTAGAGGTAGCCCCACATGATCGCGGCGATGACACCGGGCACGGCGTAGGGGGCGAAGAACGCGAGCCGGAAGAATTTCTTGCCCTTTACCAGCGGTGAGTCCAAGAGGAGGGCAAACAGCAACGCCAGCCCGAGCATGATGGGCACCTGCACGACGCCGAAGGCCAGCACTCTCAGAATCGACGACCAGAACTCGCCGTCTTGAAAGACGAGAAAGTACTGCGAGAGGCCACCGAATTCGAGGTGGGGCACGCCGAACGTACCTTCGCGCCGGATGACCTGCAGCGACTGGATCACCGCGTAAATCACTGGTACGAGGTAGAAAGCTGCGAACAACAACCCGAACGGCAGAATGAGAATGGCAATAGCTCGCTTGTTGCGAAGCCGCTTTCGGGGCCTGATGCGCGCTGCGGCTGGCGCTGGCGCCACCCCAGACAGAACCGAAGTGCTCATGATGTCTCCTTTTTCTGGCGCACGATCTGTACCCCGCCTGAGGCGACGACGCCTCTGGTCACGATGTCGATCTCGGTGACGAGGTCGTATCCGGCAATCGAATGCTCGACATCAGAGTTCGTATGGTTGATCACGAAAACGTAGTCGTGCTCTGCCCCTGAACGGCGAACAACCTCGACCCCAGCGGTGACGGGCGCGACGGCCACTGCCCCGGATTCGGAGACCGCGCGGTGGAGCTCTTCGGCGAGGGCGATCGAGTCAAGACTCGTGGCAAGGTAGCGCGCTACTCCTTTGCCGAACACGTTGCGGGTCACAGCCGAGACGCCGATCAACGGCCCTTCGAGGTAGGTTGCGGTCGATTCTGCGCCCTCGAGGTGCAGCAATTCTGTCCAGAGGGAGGCTGTGCCACCGTCGCTCAGCGCCACCGAATCGTGCGGGGCGATGGGGTAGAACTCTTCGCTCGAGATGCCGGTGACCGCGCGGAACGCACCCGGGTAGCCGCCGGGGCGCACCTCGTCGTGCTCATCGACGATACCGCTGAAGAAGGTGATCACGGCGTGACCACCGTTTGCGACGAAGTCGGTGACGACGCGAGCGTCACTGTCCGATACCAGGTACAGGCTGGGTACGACGACAAGCCGGTAGCCGGTGAGGTCTGCGCCGGGTGCGACGATGGTGACGGTGGCACCGATGGCGAGCAAGGCCTCATACGTCTGGTGCACCTGTTCGAGGTAATGGAGGTCAGTCGACGGATGCGCCTCCTGATCGGTGGCCCACCACGCTTCCCAGCTGAACACGAACGCGATGTCAGAGCGAACGACAGAACCTGCCACTTCGCCGAGTCGGTGCATGAGAGCGCCGAGCTCAACGACTTCGCGCCAGACCCTGCTGTCAGTGCCGCTGTGGGGAAGCATCGCAGAGTGGAACTTCTCGGTTCCTTTCACCGACGCCCGCCATTGAAAGAAGCAGACGCCGTCTGCCCCTCTGGCGACGTGGGTGAGGGAATTTCGCATCATCTCGCCCGGGGCCTTCGCGCGGTTTCGCGGCTGCCAGTTCACGGCACTCGTCGAATGCTCCATGAGCAACCAGGGCTTGCCGTCTGCGAGCCCGCGGGTCGCGTCGGCGGAGAACGAGAGTTCGCGGTGCGGAACGCTCAAACGGTGGTCGAGGTAGTGGTCGTTCGCGACGATGTCCATCTCGGGGGCCCAGCGCCAGTAGTCCTGCGTTTTGATGTGAGCCGTGACCATGAAGTTCGTCGTCACTGGAATAGTGCTCGATGAGCGGATGATCTCCGCTTCTGCGCGGAAATAATCGAGTAATTCATCAGAACTGAATCGAAAGAAGTCCAGCTGCTGCGAGGGGTTGATGAACGAGAGCGTGTCACGCGGAGGCAGAATCTCTGACCACTGTGCATAGTGCTGGCTCCAGAACGCGGTACCCCAGGCCTCATTCAGGGCTTCGATGCTCGTGTAGTGGCGCTCGAGCCACACACGAAAGGCGGCCGCAGAAACGTCGCAGTAGCACAGAGCATTGTGGCAGCCGAGCTCGTTCGACACATGCCAGAGCACCACTGCAGGATTCGATCCGTACCGTTTGACCGTTGCCCGAACGAGCGTCATGGCGTGCTCTCGAAAGACGGGTGAGCTGGGGCACCATGCTTGGCGACCACCCGGCCATCGGGTGGTGCCGTCGCTCACCTGAGGAAGCATCTCCGGATGCAGCGTGGTGAGCCACGGCGGAGGCGACGATGTTCCAGTGCCGAGATTGACGCCGATGCCGTTCTCGTGCAGAAGCGCGATGATTTCGTCGAGATCGTCGAAGTGGAACTCGCCCCGGCGGGGTTCGATGTGCGACCAGCCGAAGATGTTGATGGCGACGAGATTCACGCCTGCTTCACGCATGAGGCGAACGTCTTCGCGCCACACCTCTTTGCCCCACTGCTCGGGGTTGTAGTCACAACCGAAGACGAGACCGTCCGTGCCGAGCCCGAGTGGGCTGGGGCGGTGGGCTTCGGTTGAGTTCACTGGTTCCTCGACTTCGTTGGCGTGAGAGCGGCGACACAGACAGCGAGAGGGCAGCACTGTGAAGGTTCACAGAGCACCGGGGCGAATGCCGCTGGCGTGATCTCTGTGAACGTTCCCAACCATAAACAGAGACGTGCGGCGATGTCAAATTTTATTGGTTCGAGGCGGTACAGTGACTCCCATGGCACGTGACAGGTCGCTCCCTCGCAGAGCGACGATCCATGACGTGGCAGCCGTGTCTGGTATCTCCCGCGGCACCGTCTCGCGGGTTCTGAACGGCGAGCCCTACGTCTCCGATCGCGCCCGTGAAGCCGTCGAAGCTGCCGTGCGCGAGGTTGGCTATGTACGCAACACGGCGGCCCGAAATCTTGTCACTCAGCGCTCAGGCGCCATCGCGCTCATTGTGCACGAGCCTCATTCGCTGGTGCTCGAAGACCCCAATATCGGAAACATTCTGCTGGGTACGAACGCTGTGCTCTCTGAAGCCGACTACCAGATGGTCACGCTCATTCTCGACTCCGTACGTGACAGCGAGAGAGTCGCCGAGTATCTGCGCGGTGGCTTCGTCGACGGAGCGATCATCCTGTCTGCCCGTGTTGGCGACCCGATTGCGCTCGCGGTCGCAGAGCTCGGCATTCCCGCGGCGTTCGTCGGGCATCCGCCGAACGCTCCCGAGATTCCGTTCATCGGCATCGACAATCTCTCGGCTGCCCGGGAGATCACCACGCGCCTGGTAGACACCGGCCGAACCAAAATCGGTATGGTTGCCGCGGCGTTGGATCGCGACTCGGGTCAAGACCGTCTGGCGGGCTTCATTGAAGCTCTCGGCAAACAATTCAACCCCTCTCTCGTCGTCGACTATCCGTTGTACGCCTACGACACTGGTGCCGAAGGCATGCGGGAGCTCCTTCGACGGGAGCCTGCCATCGACGGAGTGTTCGCCGCGTCTGACGCCGTGGCTGCCGGCGCGATGGACGTGTTGCGAGACGCCGGCCGCAGCGTGCCGGGAGACGTGGGAATTGTCGGCTTCGACGACAGCTCGTGGGCCATCAGATGTCATCCCATGCTCTCAACCGTGCGGCAACCGGCGTACGAACTCGGGCGCCAGGCCGCCCTGCAGGTACTCAACCAGCTGAGGGGCGGGCCGCGCCCGAGCGGCGGAACCCTGCTGCAGACCGAAGTGGTGTGGCGCGACTCGGCGTAGCGTCGAGCAATGTCGCCGTTCAGGTGGAAGGTATTTGGCTCCGCTGGGAGTTTCGTCTCTAGGCCGCAGTCTCGAACGCTGACCGCCTGACGTGATCGCGGGCATGCTCGACGGCGTCATCGAGGCTGGTGAAGAGGTGTTTGTGGTCGCGCAGCGCGCTGAGTACGCCGACTCTGGTCGCGAGCCGAAGGTGTTCAGGCCGGATGCCTTTGATGAGCACAGTGATTCCACGGCGTTCCAGCCCCCGGATCATTTCGGTGATAACCCGGGCTCCGGTGGCGTCGAGTACCTGGAGCTGGGACATGCGAATGATGACCACAGTGACGTCGCTGATTCTGGTCACGCGCTCGAGCATTCGGTCGGCGGCACCGAAGAAAAGAGCGCCGTCCAATCGGAAGAGGGCGATGTGTCTATCTTCGGGTTGCGCGGGGCTGGGGGGTTCTTCCCGGTGCACGCCGCCGGATTTTGCGAGTGCGCGGAGCGCGAAGAACGCTGCCACCGCGATTCCGATTCCGACTGCGGTGATGAGGTCGAATGAGACGGTGATGATCGCCGTAATGGCGAAGATGATGGCATCGGAGCGGGTGGATCCGAGAACGCTTCTTACGGTGGCGATGGAGATCATGCGGGCGGCGGTGATCATCAGCACGCCGGCAAGTGCGGCGAGCGGGATCTGTGACACAACCCCGGTCGCGAGAGAGACGATTGTGAGAAGTACGAGGGCGTGAACAATGGCGGCGACTCGGGTTTGGCCGCCGGATCGAATGTTCACGGCAGTGCGAGCGATTGCGCCGGTCGCGGGCATGCCTCCCAGCAATCCGGAGGCAATCGATGCGAGTCCCTGACCGACGAGTTCACGGTCGGCGTTGTATGGGCCGGTATCCGAGATCGAGGCCGCGACCCGAGCGGAGAGCAATGACTCGATCGCGGCCAGCGCGGCGACGGTGAAGGCGGGCCCGATCAGCGCGCCGGCGTTGTCGAAGCTTGGCAGCGTTGGTGTCGGCAACGAGCCCGGTAGCAACCCGATGCGAGCGAGCGGCAGGTGCAGGAGTGCGGCACCGATGGCAACGACGATGATCGCGATGATGGAGCCGGGGAGTTGGCGATTGACTTTCGGCGCGATGATCATGATCACGCCGACCAGCAGTACCGAGAGGATCGGCCAGACCACGGTTGCCGGGTTGACGTGGGCGAACGATTGAACCGCAGAGACGACCGCATTACTGCTGGCTCCGGGTTTGCTACCTACGGCTGAAGGTATTTGTTGGAGAAAGATGATGACTGCGATGCCGAGGGTGAAGCCTTCGATCACGGGCCACGGAATGTACGAAACGACACGGCCTATTTTGAGTACGCCGGCAGCGGTGACCACGATTCCGGCCATCAGGCTGACGACGGCGACCGCCGCGACGCCGTGGGCTGCAACCACGGGGCCGAGGACAACGACCATCGCGCCGGTGGGACCAGAAACCTGAATGTTGGAGCCGCCGAACACCGCGGCGACGATTCCGGCGACGATGGCAGTGATAAGCCCCGCCTCTGCCCCGGCACCCGAGCTGACTCCGAACGCCAATGCCAGCGGGAGAGCGACGATGCCCACGGTGATTCCGGCAACGAGGTCTGCCCGCCAGGTGCGCTTGACTGACCGGTAGTCCTTCCAGCTGGGCAGCAGGGAGCCAAGATAACGGGCGGGCATCACGTGACGTCGCCTACGTCATCGACGGCGTGGGAAACGGGGATGCCGGGCAGGTTCACTGTGGAGTCCAACTGTTGCTGCGTGTTGTGCAGGATCTCGACGAGCAGCGCTCTCGAGATAGCGAGCAAGTCGGCGACTTGAGGGTACGCGAGCCGGTAGAACACCTGACTCGCCCTTCTTTCGGCGACCACGAGGTTGTGCCGACGCAAGACAGAAAGGTGTTGCGACAGGTGGGAGGCTTCCAATCCGGTATCTGTGAGAAGGGCAGATACTGAAACGTCTGGAGATGCCGACAACACTTCAAGCACACGTATCCGCACGGGATGCGCAAGCCCTTTGAAGAGGTTGGCTTTCACTTCATAGAGCGGCCGGTGCGTAGTAGCGAATTGATCCATTGGGCTAGATTTCCACGATGTGACGACTTCATCAACTCGAAACTCCAGCGACATCGCGGTGGAGCCGATCGGGGCTTCCACCGGTGTGCTTTCGACTTCCATTTCTCTCCTGTAGTGTTGACTTTATAAATTCATCATATCGTGAATTAGAGCAGCTTGGTTGCATCACTGAATGCACTAACCGGGGAGCACACCGATGTCCAGCGCAACCGTCCAGCCCAACACCTCTGAGCAAGCTGTTCCGGATCAACCGGAAGATATCCGCCACAGGGGGATTCTTGTGCGTTGGATCACGTCGACCGACCACAAGGTGATCGGGTACATGTACCTGATCGAATCGTTCCTGTACTTCTGTTTCGGCGGCGTGATGGCGCTGATCATTCGCGCTCAGCTCTTCGAGCCCGGGTCACAACTTCTCGCCACTAAAGACCAGTACAACCAGCTTTTCACCATGCACGGCACCATAATGCTGTTGATGTTCGCCACACCCTTGTTCTCGGGGTTCGCCAACTTCTTGATGCCATTGCAGATCGGCGCCCCCGATGTCGCCTTTCCGCGACTGAACGCGTTGGCGTTCTGGTTGTACACCTTCGGCAGCGCCATCGTCGTCGGTGGGTTCCTCACCCCTCAGGGCGCGGCTTCTTTTGGCTGGTTCGCTTACGCGCCGTTATCGAGTGCGACGTTCTCACCCGGAGACGGAGGGAACCTCTGGGTCTTCGGTCTCGTGCTCAGTGGGTTCGGCACGATCCTCGGAGCAGTGAACTTCATCACCACGATCATCACCATGCGTTCTCCAGGCATGACGATGTTCCGGATGCCGATTTTCGTCTGGAACACTCTCGTAACATCCATTCTGATTCTGATGGCCTTCCCTGTGCTCGCGGCCGCATTGGCGGGCCTCGGCATCGACCGGGTCTTCGGCGCCCACATCTACGATGCAGCGACCGGTGGTGTGTTGCTCTGGCAACATCTGTTCTGGTTCTTCGGCCATCCCGAGGTCTACATCATCGCTCTGCCCTTCTTCGGCATCGTGTCGGAAGTGTTTCCCGTTTTCAGCAGAAAGCCGATTTTCGGCTACAAGACCCTGATCTATGCGACCATCTCCATCGGCGCGCTCTCGATCACCGTGTGGGCGCACCACATGTATGCGACGGGGTCTGTTCTACTGCCGTTCTTCTCGCTGATGTCTATGCTGATCGCCGTTCCGACCGGGGTTAAGATCTTCAATTGGGTCGGCACGATGTGGCGCGGATCTGTGACTTTTGAGACTCCGATGGTCTTCGCGATCGGCTTTCTGATCACCTTCACATTCGGCGGTCTCACGGGGGTCATTCTTGCCTCGCCGCCCCTGGACTTCCATGTGACCGATACGTATTTCGTCGTCGCTCACTTCCATTACGTGATCTTCGGCACGGTGGTCTTCGCTATGTTCAGCGGCTTCTACTTCTGGTGGCCCAAGTGGACGGGCCGCATGCTGAATGAAAAGCTCGGGAAGTGGCACTTCTGGCTTCTGTTCATCGGCTTCCACACCACGTTCCTTATCCAGCACTGGCTCGGCGTTGTCGGCATGCCACGTCGGTACGCCACCTACTCAGCCGTCGATGGCTTCACCTGGATGAACCAGATCTCCACCATCGGGTCGGCGATTCTCGCTCTTTCCATGCTGCCTTTCTTTCTGAACGTGTACCTCACCCGGAAGTCACCGAAAGTCACCGTCAATGATCCCTGGGGGTTTGGTCGGTCACTTGAGTGGGCAACATCCTGCCCTCCGCCGCGCCACAATTTCACAACCATTCCCCGAATTCGCTCTGAATCGCCTGCGTTCGACCTCAACCACCCCGAGGCAGGCGTACCCGTCGGTGTCGGCCCGCTCCGCGACGCACCCGATGCACCAACAGCCGATGTAGCCAGTCGGAAGATCACGTAATCGCGCACGAAGGAGTTCGACCATGAACAACACGGATTCGCTCGCGATGACTCTCGACGAAGCGATCCTGATAGAGGATCAGTTCGATCGCGGCAAACTAGACCCGCTCCTGTGCGGCACACGAGAACTGATCAACGAGGCTCGTCGTGTGAAACTCGACGCGGCAACACAACTGCCGAAACCGCGACCTCCACAGGAGCATCCCAAACGTCGTATCCACCGCGCAGCAATCGGCTGTCTGATCGGAATGGTAGGTATCTTCGCCGGAGCGTACTTTGTCTTCATGGTCGCGCTGCACGTCACGAAATAGGCTCGATGTCGGGTGGGTGGGGATACGGCACTGCGTTGCCGCCCGCCGGGAGCCCAAGCCGGCTGTTCTCAACCGTGCGGCAAACGCGGTGTACGAACTCGGGCGCCAGTTCGCCCTGCAGGTACTCAACCAGCTGAGGGCGGGGTGACCTCATGCTGTGTCAACCCCCAGGTGCGCGACCAATCCGCACGGCAGGCTTTTTCGAAGAACCACTGATGCCTCTGCCACGTCGGCAGACTCTGAAAGGATTTCGAAAATGCCAGAGATCACCGCCCACCATGGGCTCTTCAAAAACACGAACCTCCACGTTGACGACACCGGCGGATCGGGCCGGGCCGTTGTACTCATCCACGGGTGGCCGCTGTCGGGCGCGTCGTGGTCTGAGCAGGTGCCGGTGCTGCAGGAGGCCGGCTACCGCGTCATCACGTATGACCGCCGCGGTTTCGGCCGCAGTGACAAGCCGCTCACCGGCTACACCTACGACACGCTCACCGAAGACCTCCACACGCTATTGACCGAGCTCGACCTGACCGATGTCACGCTGATCGGCTTCTCGATGGGTGGCGGCGAAGTGGCCCGCTACTTCTCGAAGTACGGCGCCGAGCGCCTTCACAGCGTGGTGTTCGCCTCTGCCGTGCCCCCGTACCTGCTGAACACACCCGGCAACCCAGACGGCCCGCTCACAGCGGCTGCCGCCGCGCAGATGACGGCTGGTCTCACGGCAAATCAGGAGTCGTTCTACGACGACTTCACCACCCAGTTCTTTTCGGTCGACGGCGTGCTGAAGGTCACTGAACAGCAGCGGCAGGATGCCCTGGCTCAGGCCCTGCAGTCGAGCAAGGTTGCCGCACTGGCGTGCATGACCGCCTTCGCCACCACCGATTTCCGCGACGACCTCACCAAGGTCAGCGTGCCCACCCTCGTCATTCACGGCGACGGTGACGGAACCGTTCCGTTCGAAGGATCGGGCGCACGCACTCACACTGCCATCGCTGGCAGTGAGCTGCAGGTCATCGCCGGCGCCCCGCACGGCGTCACGGTGAGCCACGCCGCGGCCTGGAACGAGAAGGTGCTCGACTTCCTCGCCAAGTAGCAGGTTCAGAACAAGAATCTCCGCGATCAGAACGAAGGGGTGGTCTCTCTGACGAGAGATCACCCCTTCGGCGGTAGTGAGGGCCCGCTACTGCTTCGGATCCATGTTTATCCCCGCCATGGCCAGGTGCCCAGAGTCGACCGGCAGAGAAATGCCTGTCACGTTCGAGGCCAGCGACGAGTTCAGAAACAGTGCCGCGTTGGCGATGACTTCGGGGTCTAAAAAGCCCGACCCCTTCAGAATGCCGTACGACCGACCGGCGGCCAGAAGGTCTTCCCGTGTGCCGCCCGGGTGGCCGGCCATCATGTCGTAGCCCTGCTGGTTGTTCGTCATGCCCGTGAGAATCGTGCCCGGGTTCACGGTGTTGGCCCGGATGCCCTGCGGCCCCAACTCGACAGCAATGGCCTTCATGAACCCGACGACCGCGAACTTCGCGGCGGTGTAGTGCGAGAAGAACGGCCCTCCTTCGAGCCCGTTCACCGATGAGGTCATGACGATGGACCCTTGTTGCCGCTCGATCATGTGCGGAACGACCGCTTTCACCGACTGCCAGACGCCGGTGATGTTGATGTCGATCATCTCCTGCCACGTCTCGCGGGTCATCTCCTGCACGGGCCCGAGGGTCCAGATGCCAGCATTGGCGATGAGGGCGTCGATCTTGCCGAACTCCGCAATGCCCGCGGCGACAGCGGAATCGAGAGCGTCTTGGTCTCGAACATCCGCTTCGATGCTCAGAACGCGACGATCAAGCGCTTCGACCTGTCTGACCGTCTCGGCGATGTCGTCGGCGGTCGTGTGGGCGTAGGGAACCGTGGCGAACGGCGCGGTCGTGTCGACGAACACGATATCGGCGCCCTCCCTGGCCGAGACGATGGCGTGCGCGCGGCCCTGGCCGCGCCCTCCGCCGGTGATGAAAACTACCGTGCCGTCGAGTAGACCCATGATCGTGACTCCTTTGTCGTTGATGCACCCACCGGAAGGACGGGCGCGCTTGCCTTTGATGCACTCGGTGCCACAAAGGCTACTCCTGAGAGGCCTGTGGAGACAGAACTCACAGGGTTAGGGTGGAGTGACGAAGCGACACCAGGGGAGAGCGGCAGCGATGACGTCAGGGGTATGGGGAGCAGACGCAGGTGAACTGCGCGCTCTGGCGAAAGATATGAGCGCCACGGCGGCGCAGTTGGCGAACGTTCTGAGCACGTTGACCGTGCAGATCAACACGACTGAAGCCTGGAAGGGCCCCGACGCCGAGGGGTTTCGGCAGCGTTGGAACACCACCCACCGAAGCTCGCTACTGGGTGCGAATTCGATTCTCTCTGCTGCCGCGACAGCGCTCGTGCAGAACGCCGCCCAACAGGAGAATGCGAGTGCCGCAGACGGGGCATCCGGCCTGCCGGGTGGTTCGAATGGTGGGGCGGGTGGATGGCCGGGGTCAGATTCGGGTTCGGGTGGCGCGGGTGGGGGCACGGCCCCCGTGCCGGGGCTCAGCCCCACGCAGAACAGCTTGCTGAAAGACCTTCTGACGAACCCTGGGCTATTGGCAACCGGAGGCGTGTTCAACGACCTCGCTGTCGTCGATCTGTTCAACAGCCTCACCCAGCTGCGGCTGGGCGGCGAATTCAGCTCGCTGCAGGGGGCGTTGAACTTCAACAAGTTCGCCTCGGGGTTCAATTCACTGAACGATTTTCTCAGCGGCGAGAATTGGGGCGAGCTGACGCAGGGACTCAGCAACGTGCTCGGCGACAGCGCGCTCGCAGGCAAGGTGGGGTCGGCCGCCGAGTTTCTCGGTTCGGCTGGCAAGGTGCTCGGCCCCGTCGGAGCGGTGCTCGGCGTGGTCAGCGTGGGAACCGACATTGCAAAGAAAGACTATGGGAGGGCAGGGTACGACGGTGTAGCGGCGGGGCTCGGAATCGCGGCCCTCGTCACACCGCCGCCGGCTGACCTCGCGCTCGGTCTCGCGTCGGGCGGCATGGCCCTCGGGGCGGCGCTCTACGACAATGTGCCCGTCTTTCACGATGCAGCGGATGCCACGGGGGAGGCCATCGGCACAGCGGCTCACGCCACGGGGGAGGCCATCGGTGCAGGGGCCGAGGCGGTGGCCCACGGTGCCGAAGATTTCGCTGACGGCGTGGCCGAGACGGCGAAGAAATTCTGGCCGTTCGGATGAAGACGATCACGAACGTGCACCCCAATGAACCCGCACGACCACGAACGGAGCAGCAGCCCATGACGAACACCACGACCGCGTGGCACACCCCCCGAGAGGCGCCCTCCGCCGCGCCAGAGGGCGACACCGCGACCTTCGGTGCGGCCGAGGTCGCCTACGCCGTCTCGCTCACCGACGGGGTGCAACGGCAGCAGGCCGTTGCGTTTCTGCAGATCGACGAAGCATTTCTCACCGACCAGATCGCGGCGCTGGGCGCCTCGAGCCTGCTGGCACGCGGCGAACTGAGCATTGAAGGAGACGTTCTCATCGCTTCGGGTGCCGTGCGTCTGTTGACGGCGGTTCTGCAGACGGCCGTGCGCTGGACAGAGATCGCCCTGGTGAACGATGACGGAACCGAGGCGGCACTGTATCTTCAGTCACCCGCCCTCTCGGTCTTCCTGCAGCCCGCCGCGATGAGTACGTGGGTCATGGTGGTGAAAGACCCCGCAGCGGCGGACAGCGCAGTTCTCGCGCAGCTCATCGAGAGCAACCGGGCCCGTCGCCCTCTGGGTACGGCGTACCTGGGCACAGAGACAGCCGGTTCGGCCAAGAACCATCTGTTTGTTCGCGCGGCCGAAGGGCGACCTGCTGAACCGCAGGCCTGGCAGGTCGCCGATGTGCCGAGCAACACCGATCCGAACAGTTTCATCGGCGACGCGGGCGATGACGTCGGCACCGCTGAGCTCGTCGGTAGGCTCGCCGAATTCGTTCGGTTGCCCGGCGCATGAGTGTGCCCCCGAGCGTGCCGTCGCCACCTGTTCCGCCTGAGCCCTTCGCCTGGATGAGCAAGAACGACCCAGCGGGCCGGTTCAAAATTACCCTGAAGAGCCCAGCCAGCGAGGCGGTGACGGGCACGCTGCTCATTGTGGCGGGCATACTGTTCGCTGCCCTGCTTCTGGCCGATGCCTCGGGTGTGACCATCGCGCTCGCGGTGGGGCTCTTCATCATCTTCGCCGGCTTCGGCGTGCTTCTGCTCGTTATGGCGGTGGCCCGGCGGCGCTGGATGAAGGCGTACGCGCACGGGAACGGTCACCCGCCGTCGCTCGGTTGATGAACTTTGTGAGCCGTTCGTCAACCGAGGTCGTCACGAAGACGGCCGGATGCCCGTGCCCCACCCACTCGACAGGCGAGAGGCGTTCCTGTGTCGGGCTAACGGACAACCACGATGAAGCCAAGGATGGCGGTTGCTAACGCAACGATGGCGAGCACGATCGGAGCGACAACAGATTCGTGGCGACGAATGTGGACGACAATCGCACCGAACATAAGGGCAACGAGGCAAAGACCTGCTATCGGACTCAGCACGGCCGCTATTCCCGTCAGCGGTGGGAGTACGAGCCCAAGAGCGCCAACCACTTCGGCGAGGCCGATCAGCTTCACAACGGGAGGGGCGAAATCATCGACCCAACCCATTCCGGCGTGCTTCAGTGCAGGTGCGGGACGAAACAGTTTCATGAAACCTGCGGCGAGAAAGGCGAGAGCAGCCAGGGCGGCGACTATCCAAAAGACAATGAGCATGAGGGAACTCCGCTGTTTCATAAACGAGATGGTTAAAAGACCCGAGCAAATAGCTCGAGTACCTATTGGTTGAACGGGCAAGTAATATCATCGAGCTTGTTTGTTGCCTTGTCAAGTAAAAGGCGGGTGTTTTCACTTAGACTAGAAGAATGCAAAAAGGTGAAACCCGATGGTTGACCGACCTGGAGGCTGCAGCATGGATACCACTCCTCTCAACAGCAATGCGCTTACCAGCGGCGCTAGATCAACAACTGCAAGCCGACGCAGGCCTCAGTAATTTCGAGTATGGCGTCATGGCCGCACTCAGCATGCGGGCAGAAAAGACCATGCGGATGAGTGAATTGGCTCGAGTGGCAAACAGCACGCTTCCGCGCCTTTCGAAGGTTATCGACAGGCTCGACCGGAATGGTTGGGTCGTTCGCCGTCCTGATCCCACTGACGGACGCTCTACTCTCGCCACGCTCACCAGGCTCGGTGTCGAAAAGGTGAGCGCTACCGCTCCGGGTCACGTCGCCCGCGTTCGCCACCTCGTCTTCGATCAGATCACTCCCGCGCAGGTGCGTCAACTTGGTGCGATTATGACGAAATTGTCAGCAGCACTCGGACACGAGGCGTGAAGAATGTTGCGATATCCCAAGGGGTGATGCGTTGACCGCAGTTCGTAGAGTGAAACCATGAGCTCCGGCGTCAAACGCATCAATCCGCCCTATCTCTTCGGGGGCAAGCGGCGAGTGGCTGACTTTGTGGTGCCTTCTTCGCCCGAGTGGTTCGGTGGGTACGTGGAGCCCTTTCTGGGCAGCGGCGCGTCGGCGATCGCACTGATGCAGGGGCATCCGGAAGCCTCGTTCACCCTCAACAGCCCGTCAGAACACGTCGTCGACGTCTGGCTGGCAGTGCAATACGAGAGCAAGGCCCTCATCGCGCTCATGAGGGAGCACCGCGCCCTGCACAGCGCGGGCCATTTTGCGGCCGTACGGAGGTGGGATGCCGAGGGTGAACTGCCTCAGAAGACTCTCATCGAGCGGGCCGCCCGCTTCGTGTACCTCACGGCAACGAACCCTGGCGGGGGCTACCCGGTCGATGAGAGCGGCCTGTCGACGGCGTCGTTCGGTCAGGCGCCGGTGGCATTCGACGAGGCGAATCTGCGGGCGCTGGCCGGGCTGCTGGCCGACAGAGATGTGCGGCTGTCGTCGGTACCGGCCTTCGAGCTCGTGCCGCAGATACGAGACGAAGACCTCGTTCTCGTCGACACGACCGCGGCGCCGGATGCCCTGACCGACCGCGAGCTCAAGAGCCTGCTGGGCACACTGACGGCCAGGGGCGCGTACCTGCTGGTCACGGCGCCGACGGATGCCCGCGCGGCCCTCTTCGACAGCTGGAACACCCTCACCCGGGTCAGCGACCACCCCGACGGCGAACGCCTCTGGGGCAACGGCACACTCGAACGCGCGCTGCGATTGCACGGTGCGCCGTGAAGTGTGGTACTGTTTTCGACGCGAGCTTGACCGCTTACGCGGAAGCAGCATGGGGTGGCATATCTGCTCCCTGTTCAACCCACGCCGAGGCTTTACCTCGAACTCTTCTGATTCGCAGCACAGTGGAGAGCGTCTCTGATTCTTTGATAACTCGAGGCCTTCTCTGAAAAAGCGCCGATCACAACGTTCGACGAGCCAAGCGATTTCCTGTCCGGGCTGACGGAACAGGAAATCGCAGGCAGGGTTCTCCGGCGGCACTCACCCTCTTCGGCTGGTCATTTCAGCAGCCGAGACAGCACCCGGTCGGCAAGCAGTTTGCCGCCGGTCTGGCATGTCGGGCAGTACTGCAGGGTCGAGTCGGCGAAGATCACCTGGCGAACGGTGTCACCACACACCGGGCACGCCTCACCCGTGCGACCATGCACCTGCATACCCACCTTCTTCTCCCGTTTGAGGTCGGCGGCACCCAACCCGTCGGCCCTGGCGATCGCGCCACGAAGCGTCGACTGCAGCACGTCGAACAGCCGGGCCACCTCGTCGTCGCTCATCATTGCGGGCTTGAACGGCGACATCTTGGCAGTGTGCAGTATCTCGTCGGAATAGGCGTTACCAATGCCCGCGATGACGGACTGGTTGCGCAGCACACCCTTGATCTGCGACCGCCCGGCACGGCTCAGGATGCCCGCGAACACCGGCAGCGTGAATCCGGGGTCGAGCGGGTCGGGTCCCAGGCGCGTGATTGCGGGTACGTCAACCACCTCGCGCACGACCGAGATCGAGAGGCTCTTCTTTGTGCCCGCCTCGGTGATGTCGAACCCGGTGCCGTCATCGAGCACGAGTCGCGCAGCGAGCGCCGATTTGCCCGGGCGGCCGCTGGGTGGTGGCGGGGGAGTGTCGCGCCAGCGCATCCAGCCGGCCTTGGCGAGATGGATGACCAGATGGAGGTCGCCGATGCGCAGATCGAGAAATTTTCCGTGTCGGGAGACCTCGCCGACGGTGTGCCCGGAGAGGGCCGAGACCGGCGGATCGAACGTCTTCAGCGCCGCGAACGACAGAATGTCGACGCGGTCTACGGTACGCCCGATGAGGCGGGCACCGAGGTCGGCGACGAGGGCGTGAACTTCTGGCAACTCTGGCATTTGTCAAGTCTCCGCTAGAAATCTGCTGCAGTGAAGCCGCAATATCGCGTGCATGACGACGAACCGATACCGTGGTGACAGAGCAAGTGCTGTATCGCGGGCAGTTGCATCGGGTCGACAGGTGAGGGCACTATCGTGAGCGACACCACAGACAGGGCCCAATTCGCTTTTCGGTCACGCGTGGTGCAGATTCTGGCCATCGAAACCGGCGTTCGGTACGGTTTTTTTGCTCTGTTCGTCGACATTCAGCCCGACTGGGTGCGGCTCGTACTCGGTGCCATTGGCCTGGTTTCGCTCATCGTGTCATTCCAGGTGCGAAAACAAGACCTCACCTCTCACATTCCCGGGCGCGTGCTCATCGTGGCCGCCATGTTCGCTGTGTCTCTCGTGGCTCTGGTTGTCACCTCGTCAGACCTGGCCGTCATTGCGTCGTTCTCGCTGCTCGGGCTCACCATGTCGGCGATCGCGCTCGACGAATACCGCGCCGGCACCGTGATCGGGGTCGTGGGTACCGTGCTTGCCCTGGTGGTGATGGCGCTTCGAAGTTCGACGCCCATTGCCCCTGCGTTGATCTACCTGGGCCTCGTCGTCACGGGTGTGTTTCTCATCATCAGGCTGCGCCAGTTTCTTGAACTCGCTCGCGACGATGCAATCACGCTGGCGCACACTGATCCGCTGACAGGCCTTCTGAACCGGCGGGGGATGGAACTCGAAGTACCGCGGCTCGATGCGCTTGCTCGGAGCACCGGCCGGCTGCTGGGTTGCCTCGTTCTCGACCTCGATCACTTCAAGACCGTCAATGACAGACTCGGGCACCGCACCGGCGACCAGGTTCTGCAGCGCACGGCTCTGGCGCTCAAGGCGACGATTCGAGAGAACGACCTCGCTGTTCGTACCGGCGGAGAAGAGTTCGCCATCTTCGCGGTCGTGGCCGCCGCCGACGAGCTCGCCCAGCTGGCGGAGCGCCTGCGCCGCCAGCTCGCTGAGCCGACGGTCGAACCGCGAGTGACCGTGAGCATCGGCGGGGCAGTGGGCGCCGGCGCGACGGCCAGCGACATCTCGGCCCTGTTCGAGCTTGCCGACCGCGTGCTCTACACCGCTAAAAAGGCGGGCCGCAACACTGTGCGTATGCACGGCATGCTGCCGCCTCGACCACTCGTCGGATTCGACGCGTACGGCCAGCCAGCTCCTCCAACGCTCTACCCGGGAGACATCCTGGCCGGTATCGAGAACCACTCCGTATTCGTGGTCTACCAGCCCATCGTGAAACTCGACTCAGAGACCATCGTCGGCTACGAGGCACTCGCTCGCCTGGTGACGCCCGACGGTGTGAACGTCAGCCCGCCGATGCTCATCACCGAGGCCCGCGAGCACGGTCTGCTCGATGCCCTGACGATGGACATCATCAGCGAGGCCTACGAGGCAATGGAATCGTTTCTTGCGATTCAGCCTCACGCCGACACTCTGCACGTGAACATCGAAGCGCCCCAGATTGCCTCGATCAAACTCATCGAGCACATCAAACTGATGCAGAGTACTCACCCCTCAGTGAAACTGCGGCTCGAGTTCACCGAAGCATCGATCGCCGACCTCGACGCCGCGTCGCTCGCCCACATGACGGCACTCACCCGCGACGGTATCGACTTCGCTCTCGACGACTACGGCCAAGACCATGCGACCGCGGCTGCCCTGCTGAGTCTTCCGCTTCACACGGTCAAAATCGACAAAGTGTTTCTCGCCGACGAAGGCAACAACCGTCACAAGATCATTCTGAGCTCGGTGGCCGACCTGGTGACCGACCTCGAGATGCAGACCATTGTCGAAGGGGTCGAGACACAGATCGGCCACCAGACCCTGCTCGATCTGGGAATCCAGCACGCGCAGGGCTACCTCTACGGGCGGCCGGCTACGGCTGACGACACCGTCGAGCGGCTGAAGCAGTCAGGGTTGACCATGTGGATTCAGCCAGAGTCAGGGCATCCGTAAGCCTCGACAGACCGCTGACGGTGTTCAGGCTCCTGACGGCGCCCGGACTCCTGACGGCGCTCAGACCCGAGGTTCTGCTCAGACGGCTGCTCCGAGCAGTGCCCCCGCGGTCAACTCGACGGAGCGCAGGCGGTCGGCAATCGTGGGCGACTGGTGGGCGACGATGAGCTCGTCGGCATCGATCGACGACGCGAAGTTCTCGAGAAAGACGCGCACGTCGTCTGCCGTGCCCGCTGCCGAGTACCGCATCATGTTCGCAATCTGGCGGCCATTGGGCGTCGTGAGAAAAACGTCGATCTGCTCGTCGCTGTAGTCGGGCGTGGCAGGGCCGCGCGAAAGCATTCCGCGAACCCTGGCCCGGCGGGTGACGTCGAACTGGCGCTGGGCATCGGCCGGGTCGTCGGCCGCGATGACATTTGCACCGGCGATGACGTACGGCGTGTCGAGCTGTTCGGAGGCAACGAACTCACGGCGGTAGACCGCCACGGCTTCGTGCAGGGCATCCGGTGAGAAATGCGACGCGAAAGCGTACGGCAGGCCGAGGGCCGCGGCCAGCTGCGCACCGAACAACGACGAGCCGAGAATGTACAGGGGCACGCGAGTGGATGCCCGGGGCACTGCCTGCACGCCCTCGATCACCGACTCACCGTTCAGATACCCCTGCAGCTCGAGAACGTCTTGAGGAAACGTGTCGGCAGACGTTGCGTCGCGGCGCATCGCCCGCATGGTGAGCTGATCACTGCCCGGAGCGCGCCCGAGGCCGAGGTCGATGCGGCCCGGATACAGCGTCTCGAGGGTGCCGAACTGCTCGGCGATGGCGAGAGGAGCGTGATTCGGCAGCATGATGCCGCCGGAGCCCAGGCGAATGGTGGAGGTCTGCGCGGCGACGTGGCCGATGAGCACGCTCGTCGCGCTCGAGGCGATCGTGGCCATGTTGTGGTGCTCGGCGTACCAGACGCGCGTGTAGCCGTGCTTCTCGGCGTGCTGGGCGAGGGTCACACTCGCGGCGAAGGTTTCGCGCGCGGTTTCACCGGCGGCGATGGGTGCGAGATCAAGAATCGAGAGAGCAAGTGACATGCTCTTCTCAACCCCTGACGCACAGGATTCGTTCCCGAATGGGTGAATTCTGCGCGGCAGCGGCAGCTTCTGTGTCAGCGACGACTTCTGTGTCAGCGGTCAGGCGCGCAGCCGCGGTGCCAGGTCTCGCTCGAAGTCGGCGAGGAAGCGGCGTTGGTCGCTGCCAGGGGCGTGGAACACGAGGTGGTTGAAGCCTGCGGCCACGTACTCGTTGATCTTCGCGACAGTCTCATCGGGGTCGGAGCCAACGATCCAGCGCGTGGCGACCTGCTCGATGGGCAGGGCGTCAGCCGCATTCTCCATCTCGATCGGATCCGTGAGGTCGTGCTTCTGCTCAGCCGAGAGCGACAACGGTGCCCAGAAACGGGTGTTCTCGAGGGCGGCGGCCGGGTCGGTGTCGTATGAGAGCTTGATCTCGATCATCCGGTCGATGCTCGACGCATCACGGCCGACCTTCTCGGCGCCCGCCTCGACGGCCGGCAGTAGCTTCTCGGTGTAGAGATCCATGCCCTTGCCCGAGGTGCAGATGAAGCCATCACCCGCGCGGCCGGCGTAGCCCGCCACCAGTGGGCCGCCGGCGGCGATGTACACCGGGATGCCCCCCTCGGGCCGATCGTAGATGCTCGCGTCATGCGTGCTGTAGTACTCGCCATCGAAGTTCACGCGGTCTTCGCTCCAGAGTGCTCGCATCAGGTCGACCGCCTCGCGCAGCCGCGCGTAGCGCTCTTTGAACTCGGGCCAGTCTTGCGCGCCCGCGCCGCGGAACCCCGTGGCGATCTCGTTGAGCGCTTCGCCCGTGCCGACACCCAGCATGATGCGCCCCGGGTAGAGGCAACCCAGCGTGGCGAAGGCCTGCGCCAGAACGGCCGGGTTGTAGCGGAACGTCGGCGTCATCACCGAGGTGCCGATCTGAACCTTTGAGGTGCGCTCGCCGACCGCCGTCATCCACGCCAGAGAGAACGGGGCATGACCGCCGGTGTGCCGCCACGGTTGAAAGTGGTCACTGACCACAACGCTCTCAAAGCCGTGCTCTTCGGCTGACACCGCAAGTTCGATGAGTTCGCGCGGTGCGAACTGTTCGGCAGAGGCCTTGTAACCGAGTTTCAGAGGTAGCACAGTGATCAATTCTCCGTTTGCTGGTAGAAGATGGCGCATCGGGTCGGTGGGGCAAGCCCCACCTTTACTCTAAGCGTCGGTGCCTGGGTTCTGCGCTGGCGTCGGGTTGTCTGCCGCGTCGCGCACGCTCTCTACGAGGGTGCGCCATGGCCCGGTCAGAGCGCTCTCGGGTACCGTCGCCTCGTGCTCGACCTGAGCGTTCAACAGCACGCGGATTCGGTAGACGAAACGGTCTGGTTCGATGGCGGCCGGCCGGGCATCCGGTGCCTGTGTCGACCAGGGAAGCTCGCCCAACAGGCTCAACCAACGGGCAGACTCGTCTTCGGTGCTGGGGGAGGCCTGCCAGCTATGCTTCAGTCCCGCGAACCCGCCCGAGCGCACGACGATGACCGTCAACGTGGGTTGCGGGTCAGTGGGCGGAATCACCCCTCAAGACTCCCACTTTCGCCCAGGCGGCGCTAACAGCACTCGTCTCGGTCGAGTCGGCGCCGAAACGTTTCGTCGAGGCCGTGACGGTGGCCGCTGCGAACTCGGCAAAATCGGCAGTTGGTGAAAGCGGCCCGGTGATGGTGTCGAACCAGACCTGCCCGGCACTCAGCCAAGCGAAACCGCCCAGAGTCGTCGACGCAATCGCGAAGGCCCGGTTCGGGATGCCCGAATTGAGATGAACGCCGCCGTTGTCGTCGCTCGTTTCGACATAGTGCGCCATGTCTGCGGGCTGAGGATCTCTGCCCAACACCGGATCGTCGTACGCTGTTCCCGGAGCCAGCATCGACCGCAACGCCCTGCCCTTCACCGCGGCGGTGAACAAGCCCTCTCCGATGAGCCACGATGCATCGGCCGCCGTCTGCTTCTTCAGATGCTGTTCGACCAGTGCCCCCATCACATCGGAGAACGATTCGTTCAGCGCGCCCGATTGGCCCTCGTACGCGAGCCCTGCAGTGAACTGGGTGACACCGTGCGTGAGCTCGTGGCCGATGACCGAAACCGATGCGGTGAACCGCCCGAACACCTCGCCTTCGCCATCGCCGAAGACCATTCGCTCGCCGTTCCAGTAGGCATTGTCGTAGTCGTGCCCGTAGTGCACCGTGGCGAGGAGCGGCAGCCCTTTGTCGTCGATGGAGTTTCGGCCGAACGCTTCTTGGTAGAGAGCGAAGGTGGCGCCGAGGGCATCGTATGCCTCGTTCGCAGCTGCATCGGCCGGGGCCGGGCCGCCCTCTACCCGTACCTGCGTGCCGGGCAGGTCTTCGCTGTTCTTGGCATCGAAGACGGTTCGGTGGGGCTGAGGCGCTCGGGTGAGGTTATGGGGCGTACCTGCGGTGGGCGAGCTGGGCACGGCCCTGATTGGGGCTGTGTGCGGTGAGGCCGAGCGTGCTTCACGCGCGTCGCGCAGAGGTATGTCGCTGACCAAGGCACGTTCGGCAGCAGCGGCAGCACGGGGCATCGCGCTCTCGCCGGCCTGGGCGATGCGGGCCAACAGATAGGGCGGAACTATCGACTGAATCATGGGCAGAACTCTACGCCGCAGCTCCGACACTCCCCGGGGTATGGCCCCGACTGTGACGATGACGGTGGCCGGTGCTGGGGTCAAGATACATCCGCAGAGCACGACCGGGTATGAATATGAGGCATTCGAATCTTTCTCAAAAGTTTTTTGAGATTCTTTTTTGTGGGGGTCGATTTGGGCCCTAAATGTTGAGTGAATGTCAGTGGTTGGTGGTTGACTTGGGTCATGAACGAATCGCCCACCACTTCCCTCTCTGCTGACGCGGCTGCCTTTGACGAGGTGGTTGGTGTTGTGGCGGGGTGGTGTGGGGCTGCCGCGCCCTTCGGGCTTGCCGATGAAGCATTGTTGTCACGGATCGCAGACGCAGAGAAGCTGGGCCGGTTAGTGGATGGGTTGCGTGTGCGGTTGGCGGGGGAGGTGGCTGAGAGGTCCCGGGCGGAGTTGGGGGATGGGTCGCTGTCTCGGGCACAGAATTTCACGACGGTACCG
>NZ_QYRT01000044.1 GCF_004923255.1 Subtercola vilae
CCCCGCCCCCCACCCCGCCCACCGCATCCACTCGGCGAAGTTTGCGGGTGCGACGGCCAGACACCCGCAAACTTCGCCGAGTCGATGAAGTCAGGGCGCCGAGCAGCGGCGGTCAGAGGGCCGCGGCAACGGCGCGAGCGGCCTGGCGGGCGGAGAAGAGGCAGCCGCCGAGAAAGGTGCCCTCGAGCGAGCGGTAGCCGTGCATCCCGCCGCCGCCGAAGCCGCTGGCCTCGCCGGCTGCGTACAACCCCGGCACGGGCGAGCCGTCGGCGCCGAGCGCACGACCTGCGAGGTCGGTCTCGATTCCACCGAGTGATTTGCGCGTGACGATGTGCAGCTTGACGGCGATGAGCGGCCCCGCGGCCGGGTCGAGCAACTCGTGCGGCGACGCCACCCGGATGAGCTTGTCGCCGAGGTATTTTCGGGCGCCCCGAACCGCGGTGATCTGTGCGTCTTTGGTGAACGGATGCCCGATCTCCCGGTCACGCGCCCGAATCTCCTTCTCCACCAGCTGCTCATCGAGCCGCGCGTCACCGGGCCCCGCCGAGAGCCGTTGCATGCCGGCGAGCAGCTCGGACAGCGTGTCGGCCACCACGAAGTCGACGCCCCGCTTCTTGAACGCCTCGATGGGCCCGGGGGCGCCGGGCCCGACGCGCGCGGCCAACAGGCGCAGATCTTTGTTCGTGAGGTCGGGGTTCTGCTCGCTGCCCGAGAGCGCGAACTCCTTTTCGATGATCTTCTGCGTGAGTACGAACCACGTGTAGTCGTAGCCGGTCGCCACGATGTGTTCGAGGGTGCCGAGCGTGTCGAAACCGGGGAACAGGGGCACAGGCAGCCGTTTTCCGGTCGCGTCGAGCCAGAGTGACGAGGGCCCCGGCAGAATGCGAATACCGTGCTGCGGCCACACCGGGTCGAAGTTCGTGATGCCCTCGGTGTAGTGCCACATGCGGTCGAAGTTGATGAGCCGGGCCCCGGCCGCTTCAGTGATGCCGAGCATCCGGCCGTCGACGTGGGCAGGTACGCCCGAGAGCATGGATGCCGGCGGCCGCCCCATGCGCTTCGGCCAGTTCTGACGCACCAGCTCGTGGTTGCCGCCGATTCCGCCGCTCGTCACGATGACGGCCGACGCTCGGAGTTCGAACTCGCCCACCACATCGCGCGTGCTCGTCACCCCGCGCCCTGCGTCGCTCGCGGCGAGAATGCTGCCGCGAACGCCGGTGACCGTTCCGCCGGTGCTTGTCAGGGCATCCACTCGGTGCCGGTGCAGCACGGTGATGAGACCGTTCGCCTCACCGCGCTCGACACGAGCGAGGAAGGGCGCGAGAACGCCGGGGCCGGTGCCCCAGGTGATGTGAAAGCGGGGTACTGAGTTGCCGTGCCCGTTGGCCGTGTAGCCGCCGCGCTCGGCCCAACCCACGATGGGGAAGAACCGCACGCCCTGCTGGTGCAGCCACGAGCGCTTCTCGCCGGCAGCGAACTGCAGATAGGCCTCGGCCCAGAGCTTCGGCCAGTAGTCTTCTGCGCGATCGAACCCGGCGCTGCCGAACCAGTCCTGGCGGGCGAGTTCGAGCGAGTCGTGCACGCCGAGGCGGCGCTGTTCGGGGCTGTCGATGAGAAAGAGGCCGCCGAACGACCACCACGCCTGGCCGCCGAAGGAGGCGGCAGGCTCCTGTTCGACGATCGTGACGTGTTTGCCCGCGTCGACGAGCTCGGCGGCAGCGACGAGGCCGGCGAGACCGGCACCCACAATGATGACGTCGGTCGAGGCGGTACCGCTGGCGTGCTGGGCCATCTCAGAAACTCCTTCGTTGTCTGTGTCGCCGCCAAGCTGCCGCCCGAGCGGCGCCTACTCGTCGAACGTATTCACCATCGCATGCGCAGCACGTTCGAGATAGTCCCAGAGCGTGGCATCCTGCAGCGGCGGCAGTTCGAGCGAGTCGACGGCCGCCCGCATGTGCGTCAGCCACCGGTCGCGCGCATCGGGGTTCACCTTGAACGGATTGTGGCGCATACGCAGCCGCGGGTGGCCGCGCTGCTGGCTGTACGTGGTGGGCCCGCCCCAATACTGCTCGAGAAACCCGGTGAGGCGTTGGATGGCTCCCTCGAGGTCTTCTTCGGGGTACATGGCCACGAGAACGGGGTCGCCCGCGACCCCGCGGTAGAACTCGCGTACAAGGCGTTCGAAGGTGGGTCGACCTCCGAGCTGATCGTAGAACGTCACCCCGTCAGAGCTCGCGGGCACCGATGCCGTGGGTACGACGGGGATGAGCCCGAGCGGCGGCGGGGTGGGGAGGGCAGTGTCTTCGGGCATCCGGTATCAGGCCTCGCTGTTCGGGGGAGTGGAGCGGTTCGCGCGCGTCGGGGCAGTGGAGGTGCCTCGGCGCGGGGCGCGCGGCGCGCGAGTGGCAGCGGGCAGGGTGCTGACGGGCGGGGTGTCGGCGGGCACCGTGCTCTCGGGTACCGTGCTGGTGGGCCCGGTTCGGGGTGCGCGTGCGCCTGCGATGGATGCAGCACCCTCGAACCCCGTCAGCACGATGCTGTTCAGCGAGGGCAGTTTGACCCCCATCTCGTCGAGCGCGCGTTTCAACTGCATGCGCAATTCGCGGGCGACATCGTCTTTGGCGTTCGTTCGGGTCTTGACCACCAGGCGAATGACAAGTGCCTCGGCCGAGATACTTTCGAGCCCCCAGATCTCGGGCTTCTCGATGACCCGCGAACGCCACTTCGGGCTCGCGGCCAGCTCGTTCGCGGTCTCGAGCATCTTCTCCTGCACGGCGTCGACATCGGTGTCGTACGGAATGGCGAGGTCGATGATGACCCGTGCCCAGCCCTGCGACATGTTGCCCACGCGGGTGATCTCGCCGTTGCGCACGAACCAGAGGGTTCCGTTGACGTCGCGCAGGGTGGTGACGCGGATTCCGACGGCCTCGACCACGCCGGTGGCCGGCCCGAGGTCGACCACGTCGCCGACGCCCAGCTGGTCTTCGACCACCATGAAGAGGCCGTTCAGCATGTCTTTGATGATGTTCTGCGCGCCGAAACCGAGCGCGGCCCCGATGACACCGGCCGAGGCAACCAGCGCGGAGATCTGAAAGTTCAGTTCGCTCAGAATCATGATGAATGCGAACACCACGATGGCCCACGTAATGAAGTTCGACAGAACGCTGCCCATGGTGCGGGTGCGCTGCACCACTCGCACGGCAGCGATGGGCGAGGCGATGAGTGCCTGGGTGTCTGCGGCATCGTGCTTCTTCTTCACGCCGGTGACCACGCGCTTCACGACACGGTCGACCGAGTGCAGCAGGATGACCCGGATGATCAGGGCACCGACCACGATGGCGACGATGTTGATCAGGGGTTTGAATGACTCGTAGAACTGACCCACGTTGACGAAGAATTCGTTCATAGACCCACGATTCTAGTGACCGAGCCTCACCGAAAGCTGAGCGGCGCTCCCGGGGGAGAACGCCGCTCAGCGGTGGTGTTCGGTGGTGTTCGGCGGCCGGGAACCTACTCGGCGTCGCGCTTCTGCGCCGCGAGTGCGCGGTCGACACCAGCGAGGTTCTCGACCACGAGACGGCGCAGCGCCGCGGGCTCGGGGTCGGTGTCGAGCCATGCCTGCGTGGCGTCGCGCAGCTCCTGGCCGGCGAGGCCCGATGGGTACAGGCCCGTGATCAGCGTCGCAGCGATCTGGTACGAGCGGTTCTCCCACAGGTCGGTGACGACCTCGAAGTACTTCGCGATGTACGGCTGCAGCAGCGACTCGTCGGTGGCCCGTTGAAAGCCCGCCGTGGTGGCCCGCACAATGAGGTTCGACGCGTCGTCACTGTCGACGAGGGATGCCCACGCCGCTGCCTTGGCCTCGGCCGTCGGAATCGAGGCCCGCGCGCTCGCCGCCGACTGTGCACCGCTCGCGGTGTTGTCGGCCGCCTGTGCCGCAGCGATCTCGCTCTCGCCAGCCGCCCCGCCCACAACCAGTGCGATGAGCAGATCCCATGACAGATCGGTGTCGATCTCCAGGCCCTCAAGCGCAACCTCGCCGCTCAGCAGGGAGGCGACTGTTGAGAGTGTCTCCTCGCTCGTGGCGACGGCCGCGAAGAACCGCACGAACTGAAATTGCTCGTCTGACCCGGGCGCCGCGTTGCGGGCCAGCGACCACAGCTCGTCGGCGGCCAGGGCGGTCGTCTCCTTCTGCGCTGCGGGAGCCACGTACATGTTCGCCGTGAGCACCAGCTGGTTCAGGGCGGTGCGAAGCGTGGTGCTCTCGCTCTCGGTCGCCACGTTGCCCAGCACCAGCTGCACGAAGTCGCGGGGGCGCGTCTCGGCGTCACGCGTCGCATCCCACACCGAGCCCCACACGATCGAGCGGGCGAGCCCGTCTTCGATTGCGGCGAGGTGCTCGATGGCGGTGTTCAGAGACAGGGAGTCGAGACGGATCTTCGCGTAGGCGAGGTCGTCGTCGTTCAGCAGCACGAGGTCGGGGCGTGACAGCCCCACGAGCTCGTCGACCGTCGTGCTGGCCCCATCGACATCGAGCTCGACGCGGTGGTTGCGAATGAGGGCACCCTCGTGCAGGTTGTAGAACCCGATCGCCAGGCGGTGCGGCCGGATGGTCGGGTACGCCTCGATCGCGGTCTGGGTCACGGCGAACGACGTGATGACCCCGTCAGAATCGGTTTCGATCTCGGGGCGCAGCGTGTTCACGCCAGCCGTCTCGAGCCAGAGCTTCGACCACTCGGAGAGGTCGCGACCGCTGGTGGCCTCGAGCTCGGTGAGCAGGTCTTTCAGCTCGGTGTTCGAGTAGGCGTGCTTCTGGAAGTACTGTCCGACACCGGCGAGAAACTGCTCTTGTCCCACCCAGGCGACGAGCTGCTTGAGCACAGAGGCGCCCTTCGCATACGTGATGCCGTCGAAGTTCACCTGCACATCGTCGAGGTCGTTGATGGTGGCGAAGATGGGGTGCGTCGAGGGCAGCTGGTCTTGGCGGTAGGCCCAGCTCTTCTCGGTCGAGGCGAAGGTCGCCCAGGCGCCGTGCCACTCGGTGGCCTCGGCCGTCGCGAGGGT
This sequence comes from Subtercola vilae, assembly GCF_004923255.1. Taxonomy (GTDB): domain Bacteria; phylum Actinomycetota; class Actinomycetes; order Actinomycetales; family Microbacteriaceae; genus Subtercola; species Subtercola vilae. Next base: position 5,065 of record NZ_QYRT01000044.1, read on the forward strand.
GGAGATGTACTCGGCGAACGACTCGTTCAGCCACAGGTCGTTCCACCACTTCATGGTGACCAGGTCGCCGAACCACATGTGCGCGAGCTCGTGCAAGATCGTGACGACGCGGCGCTCCCGCACGGCATCCGTCACCTTCGAGCGGAACACGTACGCCTCGGTGAACGTCACCGCGCCCGCGTTCTCCATGGCTCCGGCGTTGAACTCGGGTACAAACAGCTGGTCGTACTTGGCGAACGGGTACGGGTAGTTGAAGCGCTTCTCGTAGAACTCGAAGCCCTGGCGGGTCTTCTCGAACACGTAGTCGGCATCCATGTACTGCGAGAGCGAGGCACGCGAGAACACGCCCAGCGGAATCACTCGGCCGTCACTCGAGGTGAGTTCGCTGCGCACGACCGCGTAGGGCCCCGCCACGATGGCGGTGACGTACGACGAGAGAATCGGAGTGGTCTCGAAGCTCCAGGTTGCACTGCCGTCGCCGGCCGAGACGGGCTCGGGGGTGGGCGAGTTCGAGACGACCTGCCACGCTGCGGGCGCGGTCACCGTGAACGTGAATGTGGCCTTCAGGTCGGGCTGCTCGAACACGGCGAATACGCGCCGCGAGTCGGGAACCTCGAACTGGCTGTACAGATAGACCTCGTTGTCGACCGGGTCGACGAAGCGGTGCAGGCCCTCGCCGGTGTTCGTGTACAGGGCGTCGGCCACGACCGTGAGCGTGTTCGTGTCGTCGAGGTCATCGAGCTGAATGCGCACGTTGTCGCTGACGGTTGCGGCGTCGAGTGCCCGCCCGTTCAGCTCGACAGAGCGCACGTTCTTCGTGATGGCATCGATGAAAGTGGATGCCCCCTTCGAGGCCGTGAAACGAACCGTGGTGGTGCTCAGAAAGGTCTCTGGACCCTGAGTGACGTCGAGCGTGACGTCATAACTCGACACTGAGATGAGCGCGGCACGCTGCTGGGCTTCGACGCGGGTGAGGTTTTCTCCAGGCAACTGATGTTCTCCATACTGGTTGTGATCTTTGCGGCACGCTCTGGCAGCCTTGTGGGCGCCGGGCGCGTGAATGCTCCGAACCAGCCTAGCGAGCGGTCGCCGGGCATGCCGCCTGTAAACTCGCCCCATGCGCATTCACCTCGGCACCGATCACGCGGGGCTCGACTTCAGCCGGCACCTTCTCGACCACCTCAGCGCGGCCGGGCACGAGGTCATCGACCACGGCCCCACCGACTATGACCCCATCGACGACTACCCGTCGTTCTGCATCAATGCGGCGCTCGCCGTGGTGCGCGACCAGCGGGCCGGCGTCGAAGCACTCGGCATCGTCTTCGGTGGTTCGGGCAACGGTGAGGCCATCGCCGCGAACAAAGTGAACGGCGCCCGTGCGGCCCTGGTCTGGAGCCACTCCACCGCCCTGCTGGCCCGCCAGCACAACGATGCGAACCTCATCGCGATCGGCGCGCGGCAGCACACGGTCGACGAGGCCGTTGCGTTCATCGACACCTTCATCAACGAACCGTTCTCGTTCGAAGAGCGGCACGCACGGCGCATCGCCCAGCTGGCCGAATATGAGGCGACGGGCGCCATCGCGGGCATTCACGTCGGCGCCGACGTGATCACCGCCAGCAACTGAACCACCACCACTGAACCACCACCACTGAACCAGGGAGCAACGCCGTGCCTGAGGGCCATTCCGTTCACCGTATCGCGCTTCAGTTCGAGCGCGACTTCGTCGGTCACCGAGTCGCCGCCAGCTCCCCGCAGGGCCGTTTCGCTGAGGGTGCGGCCGAGATCGACGGGTTGACGCTGGTCGAGGCTCGTGCGGTGGGAAAACAGATGTTCCTGCGGTTCGAGAATGACCTGTGGCTGCGCATCCACCTCGGCATTTATGGCGCCTGGGATTTCTTCGGCACCGTCTCGCCGATCACCTCTGAGTCGGAAGCGCTCGGCAGCATGGGCGCGCCGAGGCTCAGGCGCGCCGTTCGCATGGCCGAGACCGAGAACACGAAAGACGTCGACCTCGAATCGTTTCCGCCTCCGCCGGTCGGAGCCGTGCGGGTGCGGCTGATGACCGACGCAACGGTCGCCGATCTGCGTGGCCCCACCGCGTGCGAGGTGATCGGCGCCGACCAGGTCGCCACCGTGCTTGCGCGGCTCGGGCCCGACCCCGTCACTGACAACACTCCCGAGGCCGAAGACCGGTTCGTGGCGAGCATCCGCACGAAGCCCACGCCCGTCGGGCTGTTGCTCATGGATCAGTCGATCGTCAGCGGAATCGGCAATGTGTACCGCGCCGAGCTGCTGTTTCGTGCCCGCCTGAACCCGCACACCCCGGGCAAGAATGTCAGCGAAGACCAGGTGCGTGCCCTCTGGCGCGACTGGGTCTACCTGCTCGACATCGGCATCCGTACCGGCATGATGCTGACGATGGATGGCCAGACCCCCGAAGTTGAGGCGGCAGCGCGGTTGAATCGCAGCGACCGCTACTGGGTATACAAACGTGAGGGATTACCCTGCCGGGTCTGCTCAACGCATATCGTCATGGAGCTGATGGCGTCACGAAAGCTCTACTGGTGCCCGAACGACCAAGCGTGACCGAGTAACCTCGGCTCATGAGAACCAACCCGAGTTTCGCCCTGGCCGACACGGAGGAGATTCGCCGTCTCATTCGGCTGAACCCCTGGGTGACGCTCGTCAGCAACACCAGCACGGGGTTGGTGGCATCGCACTATCCCGTCGTGCTCGACGAAGAAGCTGATGGCATCGCGGTGCTCAGCCACGTGGGGCGGCCGGATGAACGGCTGCACGAACTCGGGCAGCATGAGGTTCTGGTGATCATCCAGGGGCCCCACGGGTACATCTCGCCGGGCTGGTACGACGCCAACCCCGCCGTGCCCACCTGGAACTTCGTGGTGGCGCACCTGCACGGGGTGCCCGAGATTCTCTCCGACGACGAGAACCTCACGGTGCTCGCGCGCCTGGTCGACCACTTCGAAGACCGCATGCCGGAGCCACGGCGCATGGCCGGAACGCTCGAGAACGCGGCCTACGCCCGGCGCATCAGCGCCGGTACGGTGGGCTTTCGCCTCACGGCCACGCGCATCGACGCCAAGTCGAAGCTCAGCCAGAACAGGCCGGCCGAGACGGTGGAGCGCATCATCCACGAGCTCACCGAGGGTGACAACTACCGCCAGCCCGAGCTCGCCGCCGAAATGCGGCGGGTACACCCGGTGGGCGGGGTGGGTGGCGGCTACGCTGGCGTGCCCACCGCTGCCGGTCCGTCGGAGGCTGCCGCTGCCGCTGATGAATTGCCCACTGCTGCCACGCCGTCGGGTGCCGAGTGACCGACGACGTCTTCCTCACCGGCGGGCGCATGCCCGGCCACGACGGCAGCCTCGACGTGCTGCTGGCCGACGGGCGCATCCGGGCCATCGTGCCGACGGGGATCGTCGCGGCGCCGAACTCTTCTCGGGTGATCGAGCTCGAGGGGCGCTACCTCATCCCGGGGCTCTGGGACAACCACGTGCACTTCACGCAGTGGTCGCTGCTCGGGCGTCGGTTCGACTTCGGGGCGGCACACTCGCCCGAAGCGGTCGCGGTGCGGGTGGCTGAGGTTGTGCATCCGGGCGACCCAGCGACCGAACGCGCAGAGCTCGTGGGCGCACGGCTGCCGGGTGCGGGGTTCGCCGGCCGGTTCGCGCGGCCCGTGATCGGCTACGGCGTGCGCGATGCGCTCTGGGCGGGCGAACTGACCCGGGGGCAGCTCGATGCGGCGGCGGGAGCGCAGCCGGTCGTTCTGTTCAGCAACGACCTGCACTCGTGCTGGCTCAACACGGCGGCTCTCAGGCAGTACGGGCTGGCCGAGCATCCGTCGGGCCATCTGGTCGAAGACGACTGCTTTCGCATCGCCCGTGAACTCGACGATGTGTCTGACGACGAGGCCGACGAACTCGCCGCTCTCGCGGGCCGGCGCGCTGCCGCCCTGGGCGTCGTGGGCGTCGTCGACTTCGAGATGCGCGACAACTACGCCGACTGGAGCCGCCGCATCGCCGCCGGCCAGCAGAACCTCCGCGTGGCGTTCGGAATCTACTCGCAGCACCTCGCGCTCGCGGCCGAGCGCGGGCTCCGCACCGGCGACGTCATCCCGAAGACGGGCGGGCTGCTCAGCGTGGGGCCGTTCAAGGTCATCACCGACGGGTCGCTCGGCACCCGCACCGCCTACTGCTTCGAGCCGTATGCGGGGTTTGCGGGCGCTGGCGCTGCTGCTGGTGCTGGTTTCGGTGTCGATGGGAGCCCGGGGCATTCGCACGGCATGCTCACGGTGGCTCCGGATGCCCTGCTCGCGTTGCTCCGACGCGCCACCGCCCAAGGGCTCAGGCCCGCCGTGCACGCCATCGGCGACCACGCCAACCGCTTGGCGCTCGACGCCTTCGAGGCCCTCGCGGCAGGCGATGCTTCCGCAGTGACGGATGCTGCTGCTGCTGCTGCTGCTGCTGCCGCCGCTGCCGGTGTTGCCGCGGGAGCGCCGGGGCCCGGCGTGCTCGCAACGCCCGACCTCACACGAGGGTGGGGCGCCGCGGTTCCGGCGTCGATCGCCGGGGGAGCAGTGCTGCCGTGGGGGCGTATCGAGCACGCGCAGCTGCTCGCCGACACCGACTTCGAACGGTTCGCGGCCCTCGGTGTGGCGGCGAGCGTGCAACCCGAGCACGCGATGGATGACCGTGACATCGCCGACCGGTACTGGGCTGGCCGCACAGACCGAGCGTTCGCCTTTGAGCGCCTGCGGGCATCCGGAGCCGCACTGTTGCTCGGGTCTGATGCCCCCGTGGCTCCGCTCGACCCGTGGATCAGCCTCTCGGCCGCCGTCTCGCGTTCTCGCGACGGGCGCCCGGCCTGGCATGCCGAGCAGCGTCTCTCGGCGCTCGCTGCTCTGGCCGCGGCGACAAACGGCGTCGGAACCATCGGCGTGGGCCTGCCCGCCGACCTCGCCATCGTGGAGCTCGACCCTCTGACGGCTGACCCCGAGCGCCTGCGCACCATGCCCGTCGCGGCCACCTTCCTCGCTGGTCGCACCACCCACCTCGGCGCCTGGGCCGCCTCCTAGCCCAGGGGTTACGGCAGGGTGGGAATCAGGGGAGCGGGGGCTGTGCGGAGCAGTGCACGAGGGCGTAGGGGCCGGAGGCGCGCTGCTGGTCGATGACGGTTCCGTCGACGGTGATGCGGCACGAGAGGGTCTCTGCGGGGTCGGAGGGATCGGTGGCGGCACCGGTCAGCTGGGGTGACACGGTGGCGGAGAGGAAGATCGGCTGCGAAAGAGCCGACGTGGTGATGGTTCGCGAGTAGGGGATCGGCTGGGGGCCCGACGGATTGGGCCCAGAGGTGCTGTCGAGCGAGGGGAACTCGGTGATGACGGCGGAGGGCGCCGTTCCGGTCACCTCGTAGACGATGGTCGCGGTGGCGGGAGCAGGCTTGGTGACAGGGCCGGCGGCATGCGGGCCAGCGTTCGAATACGGTTGGCCGCCGGTGAGAGACGAGACCCCGTGCTGTGCGAGCGGGATGACGTAGAAGTACAGGCCGGCGGCAAGTGCGGCGGTGGCGGCGAGGCCGATGAGCGAGCGCAGCAGCCTGATGCCCGGAATGATCGGGGGCAGCAGGCGCGCGCCGAAGGAGGTGCCGCCGAGCACCAGAACCAGGGCAGCCAGACCGACCAGTACGGGGTCGATGTGGAGGACGAACACGACGATGGCGCCGACAGCGAGCAGCAGCGCGGCCACGCCAGCCAGTACGAGAGCGATGACGCGCCCGGGGCGCCGCGGACGCCCGGGGCGACCGAGCGGGCCCGGGCCAGACCCCGGCCCCGCCGGTGGCAGGGGCGTGGTGGCGGGCAGCGCTGGTGCCGAACCCCTGCGCGGCGTCGGAACGGGAATCATGCTGAGAGAATATCAGTTTCTGGGCATCCGGAACCGCTCATGTGCAGAACAGGCGGCGATTGCAGAGCCCGAACGCGAAAAAGGGCCTCCTAGGAGGCCCTTTTCAGTGGTCGTGCAGGTGGTGCACGTCACGCAGGCAGCGCGAGCGCCACACGAGTGAAGACGCGAATCAGACTGCGCTGATGTGAGCGAACAGGAACCAGCGGTCTTTCTCGAGGCTGCGGGCGATCTGGATGGCGACGTCTTGGCTCGCGGCGTCGATGGCGCCGAGCTCCTTGATGGCCTTGTTCACGCCGACGAGCAGGGCGTCGATCTGGTTCACGAGCGAACCGATCATGACCTCGGCGGGCTGGAACCCGGCCGGCAGCTCGGGCAGCGTGGTGTTCGCCGCGACGGCGCCGATGCGGGCGTCGAGGGGCAGGCCGAGGGCGACGACACGCTCAGCGGCGGTGTCGGCGTAGTCTTCAGCGCGTTCGACGATCTCGTCGAACAGCTCGTGAACGGCGATGAAGTTCGCGCCGCGAACGTGCCAGTGGGCCTGCTTGCCGTTGATGACGAGGGCCTGCGAGTCGATGACGACCTGGCTCAGAAACTGAGCGGCAGCGGCAGCAACATCGGGGTTGGCCGAGCTCGTGATGGTGGTGACAACGTCTGACATGACGTCTCCCTTCTAAACATGGTCCTCATCGGGCGAGGTGATGAGCGCAACGTTACTCAGTTCAGAGAGGCGCGCAAGCAAGCACAGGCTGCACTAACGAAGGGAAGGTTAACCTTCGTCTGGCCCGGTGGGAGCCGTTTTCTGATCGGGGAGCGCCAGCGAACCGATGTCAGGAGGCCTCAGTTCCGGATGCCCAACAGCCCCCGAGCCGCGACCTCGTCGCCGGGCAGCTGCCGACCCCACCTGAACTCACAGGCATGGTCGCTGCAGGCCGCATACGCCAGCAGAATGCCGTGCGAATTGACCGTGATCTCGTCATCGGCACTGTTGCCGCACCCTGCCACCAGACACGCCGTCTTCACCATGAAATCAGGCTACGTACGGGTGAACCGTGCCGACAGGGGTTGTGCAATGGGTTATCAGGGAGGGGATGACGAGAATCGAACTCGCGTGATCAGTTTGGAAGACTGAGGCTCTACCATTGAGCTACATCCCCGCGCACCCGAGGGCACTCGAACAGCGTAGTACAGGTTGGGCTCACATCCTGTGCTCACATCGTGTGCACTAGACTTACCGAGGTTATTTCCCGGGGCGTAGCTCAGCTTGGTAGAGCGCTCGGTTTGGGACCGAGAGGTCGCAGGTTCGAATCCTGTCGCCCCGACACGCACATCTTGTAACCGTCGTAGATCAGTTTCAATTCTCAGGAGATTTCTCAACGTGAAGACCACGGTCGAACAGCTCAGCCCCACCCGCGTCAAGCTCGCTATCTTCGTGACCCCCGAAGAACTGAAGCCCAGCATTGACCACGCCTACAGCCACATCGCTGAGCAGGTCAACATTCCCGGCTTCCGCAAGGGCAAGGTGCCGCCGCCCCTCATCGACCAGCGCGTCGGCAAGGAGGCCGTGCTCGAGCACGCAGTGAACGACGGGCTCGACGGTTTCTATCGTGCGGCCATCGCCGAGAAAGAGTTGCGCCCGTTGGGCCGCCCCGAGGCCGACATCGTCGGATGGCCGAGCAACAAAGACTTCTCCGGTGAGCTCGAACTCGCCATCGAGGTCGATGTTCGCCCCGAACTCGACCTGCCCAACTACGAGGGTCTCGCCGTCACGGTCGACGCCCTCGACGTCACCGACGAAGAGGTCGACGCTGAGCTCGAGCGCCTGCGCACCCGCTTCGGCACCCTCGTCACGGTCGACCGCCCCATCACGACGGGCGACTTCGCCCAGCTCGACCTCATCGCCACGATCGACGGCGTCGAGGTCGACAACGCGACCGGAATCTCGTACGAGGTCGGTTCGGGCGAACTGCTCGAAGGCATCGACGCGGTTCTCGACTCGCTCACCGCTGGCGAGACCACCACGTTCGAGGCTCCCCTTCTCGGCGGCGACTTCGCCGGCAAAGACGCCCTCGTCGAGGTCACCGTCAACTCGGTGAAAGAGCGCGAGCTGCCCGAGGCTGACGACGACTTCGCCCAGATCTCGAGCGAATTCGACACCATCGACGAGCTGAAGGTCGACCTGCGCAGCCAGGTCGAGCGCCAGAAGTCGTTCGGCCAGGTCACGGATGCCCGTACCAAGACCCTCGACGCACTGCTTGCCCTTGTCGAGGTTCCTGTGCCCCCGAAGCTCATCGAAGACGAGGTGCACCGTCACCTCGAGAACGAGAGCCGTCTCGAAGACGACGTTCACCGCGCCGAGGTCGTCGAGTCGAGCACCGCCACCTTCAAGACCCAGATTCTTCTCGACGTCATCGCCGAGAAAGAAGAGGTCAAGGTCAGCCAAGACGAACTGAGCCAGTACCTCATTCAGAGCGCTGCCCAATACGGCATGGAGCCGCAGGAGTTCGTTCAGGTTCTCGACCAGAACGGCCAGATTCCCGCCATGGTCGGCGAGGTCGCCCGCAACAAGGCTCTCGCCATCGTTCTCGACAAGGCCGTCGTCACCGACACCAACGGCAAGGTCGTCGACGTCTCCGAGTTCACCTCGATCACCCGCGACGCCGACGAGCCTTTCGTGGCTGTCGACGGTGGCGCCGATGACGAAGACGAGCACGCGGGTCACGACCACGCGGGCCACTCGCACTAAGCACCAGCCACAGCGAGCCGGGCGCCGAGCGTCGAGTGCCGCTTGTACCGCAGAAGGGCCCCACGATCATCCGTGGGGCCCTTTTTCGTACCCGTCTGGTACGTGCGTGAATGAGTAAGTAAACCTCATATAATCATTGTCGTGCGCGATGTAGAAGATATCGGGGCTCCCACCCCGCTGGGCGAGGTGCGCCTGTCGTTTGCGGTTGCTGGGGTCACCCTCGCGAGCACTCCGCTGCGCCAGTTGAAGCACCACCGCGAGATCTATTCCGATTGGCGGTTTGTTGAGAACGTGCGCGTGGAGAGTTACCGGGTGCCGTTGCCGACGACACGATTTGCCTACGATCTCAATGACGTACCGATCGGGGCAGAGGGTTCGTGGGGTATCGTGGCCCGATTTACCGCGCGAGCTGATTCGGGACCCCTCGAGATGCGTGCCTCCCTCAACCCGACGCCTCCCGATTCGCGACTGGCATCTGGCGAAATGCTCGCGCTCCGCGAGTTTCGCGCAGAGGGGGTGACCGTGGTTGTGGGCGGCGGTGACCTCGATTTCTACCTGCGTTCCTCTGTAGACGGGCGGTTACCGCGGCGGTGGGATGACCCTGACGAAACGACAGCCCACGACGAGATGGGCGTGACCGACTGGATGCTTCAGGGCCTTGCCGGGGCATCGACTCTTCCGGTTGGTGCAGACGGGATCGGTTGGAAGCTACCAGCACTTCGGAGTGACGAGGTCGCCCTCTTGCATGTCACCATAGCCTGGGGCCGTACGAAAACGTCGGCTGTTGCGGCACGCCTTGCCGTCGACACCACGCCCAGCGAGATCTTGCGGCATTCGACTTTCGCTCGCAACATCGGTGCAACCGGCCGAGCGTGATTCGGCGGATCCGTACCCGGAGTCTGCCCCCAGCGAACAGAGGCATGTGGGCGGGAAGGCTCCAGTACATTCGAAGTACCGCAAGTGAATTGGAGCGACACACATGGCCGATATGGCGATGCCAAACAGCGTTTTCGAACGACTCTTGAAAGACCGGATCATCTGGCTCGGCACCGAAGTTCGTGACGACATGGCGAACGAGATCTGCGCCAAGATTCTTCTTCTTGCAGCAGAAGACCCCAAGCGCGACATCTACCTCTACATCAACTCACCCGGTGGATCGATCACCGCAGGCATGGCCATCTACGACACCATGAAGTTCGTCTCGAACGACATCGTCACGGTGGGCATCGGCATGGCTGCTTCGATGGGGCAGTTCCTGCTCTCCTCCGGCACCAAGGGCAAGCGCTACATCACACCGAACGCCCGCGTTCTGCTGCACCAGCCGTCGGGCGGGTTCGGTGGCACCTCGGCCGACATTCAGACCCAGGCCCTTCTCATCCTCGACATGAAGAAGCGCATGGCTGAGCTCACCGCCGAGCAGACCGGCAAGACCCCCGAGCAGGTCATGATCGACGGTGACCGCGACAACTGGTTCACCGCGCAGGAAGCCCTCGAGTACGGCTTCGTCGACTATGTTCGCGAGTTCTCCTCCGACGTCGCCGGCGGCGGCGGCACCGAGGTCGAAGACTCCGTTCCCTCCGAATCCAACTAGTCGCGACAACCCAAGAACAGAGACGAATCCATGCAAACCCCCACCTTCGGCGGAATGCCGATCGCTTCCCCTTACGGGAACGGCACCACCCCCTCGAACCGGTACATCCTCCCCACCTTCGAAGAGCGCACGGCTTACGGGTACAAGCGCCAAGACCCGTACGCGAAACTGTTCGAAGACCGCATCATCTTTCTCGGTGTTCAGATCGACGATGCCTCGGCCGACGACGTCATGGCTCAGCTGCTCGTTCTCGAGAGCCAAGACCCCGACCGCGACATCGAGATGTACATCAACTCACCCGGTGGCTCGTTCACCGCGATGACGGCCATCTACGACACGATGCAGTACGTCAAGCCGAACATCCAGACCGTGTGCCTTGGGCAGGCTGCTTCGGCCGCCGCCGTGATTCTCGCGGCTGGCACGCCCGGCAAGCGACTGGCACTCCCGAACGCGCGTATTCTCATCCACCAGCCCTCCGCTGGTGGGCAGGGCGGCGGCCAGGCGTCGGACATCGAGATCCAGGCGCGCGAGATTCTTCGCATGCGTACGTGGCTCGAAGAGACGCTGGCGTTCCATTCGAACCGCACGCCCGAGCAGGTCAACAAAGACATCGACCGCGACAACATCCTCAGCGCTGCTGACGCGGTGGAGTACGGCCTCATCGACCAGGTTCTCACCTCGCGCAAGAACCTGCCTGCGCTCGTCAAATAGGTAAAGAAGTAACACTTCAGAGAACGGATGCCCGACAGCGGGCATCCGTTCTCTGTCTCTGTGCCGAACTACTGTGACAACTTGTGGCCGTGCCCGGCGCAATGGCCCAGAGCGTCGGTGGCACGGGTTAGGCTGACGTCACAGGTTTTTACGAGGAGGATGAACATGGCACGCATCGGGGAGAGCGCCGACCTGCTCAAGTGTTCGTTCTGCGGTAAGAGCCAGAAGCAGGTTCAGCAACTCATCGCCGGCCCCGGCGTGTACATCTGCGACGAGTGCGTCGAGCTCTGCAACGAGATCATCGAAGAGCGCCTGTCTGAGACCGGCGAAGAGGCGGCCAGCGAGTTCGAGCTGCCGAAGCCCAAAGAGATCTTCGCTTTTCTCGAAGAGTACGTCATCGGCCAGGAGCAGGCCAAGCGCTCGCTCGCCGTCGCCGTGTACAACCACTACAAGCGTGTTCGCTCGCGCAACACTCTCACGTCGGCCGACGCCATGGCCGACGAGGTCGAGATCGCGAAGAGCAACATCCTGCTCATCGGCCCCACGGGCTGCGGCAAGACCTACCTCGCACAGACGCTCGCAAAGCAGCTCAACGTGCCGTTCGCCGTCGCCGATGCCACCGCGCTCACCGAGGCGGGCTACGTCGGCGAAGACGTCGAGAACATTCTTCTGAAACTGTTGCAGGCCGCCGACTTCGATGTGAAGAAGGCCGAGACCGGCATCATCTACATCGACGAGATCGACAAGATCGCGCGCAAGGCCGAGAACCCCTCGATCACGCGTGACGTGTCGGGCGAGGGTGTGCAGCAGGCGCTGCTGAAGATTCTCGAGGGCACGGTCGCCTCGGTTCCGCCGCAGGGCGGGCGCAAGCATCCGCACCAGGAGTTCATTCAGATCGACACGACCAACGTGCTCTTCATCGTCGCGGGTGCATTCGCCGGCCTCGAAGAGATCGTGGCCGAACGTTCGGGCAAGCGCGGCATCGGTTTCAACGCTCCGCTGCACTCCAAGCGTGATGACATCAACCTCTTCAGCGAGGTGCTGCCTGAAGACCTGCACAAGTTCGGCCTCATCCCCGAGTTCATCGGTCGACTGCCCGTGGTCACCACCGTCACCCCTCTCGACCAGGTCGCTCTCATGCAGATCCTCACGGTTCCGCGCAACGCCCTCGTTCGCCAGTACCAGCGCATGTTCGAGCTCGACGGGGTCGAACTCGACTTCGAGAAGAATGCCCTCGAGGCCATCGCCGACCTCGCGGTGCTGCGCAAGACCGGTGCCCGTGGCCTTCGCGCCATCATGGAAGAGGTGCTCGGCCCGATCATGTTCGAGGTGCCCTCGACCGACGAGGTCGCCAAGGTCATCATCACGCGCGATTCGGTGATCTCGAACGCGGCGCCCACCATCGTGCCGCGCGAGGCACCGCGCCGCGTCGAGAAGTCGGCGTAGCGGGTAACAGCTGAGCGAGCATCCGGCGACCCGGCATCGGGGCGGGTTCGCGCAACCGATTTCGGCCGGCATCGTCGCCGGTATCACAGGTTTCGCCAGTTCGTTCGCCCTCGTTCTGGCTGGCCTGCATGCGGTCGGGGCCACGGATGCCCAGGCCTCCTCTGGGCTTCTGACACTGTGTTTCGCGGTCGCGATTCTCTGCATCGTGCTGGCCAGCGTCTTTCGCATGCCCATCTCGTTCGCCTGGTCGACCCCGGGGGCGGCGCTGCTCATCGCTGCGTCAAGCACCACCCACAACTTCTCGGCCGCCGTCGGGGCATTCGTGGTGTGTGGCCTGCTGATCGTGCTGTGCGGGCTCTGGCCAGCGCTCGGGCGGGCCATCACCCGCATACCGAAGTCGCTGGCGAGTGCCATGCTCGCGGGCATCCTGTTTCCCATCTGCCTCGCTCCGGTGCTCGCTGTCGTGCAGATTCCCGCGCTGGCTGTGCCGGTGGTTGTCGTGTGGCTGCTGCTGTTACGGCTCGCGCCGCGCTGGGCTGTTCCGGCGGCGATGGCGGTGGCGGCCATCGGCATCGGCATCACGGCGGGCACCGGATGGCTCACCGCCGCCTCCACCACGCTGGCGCCCGAGCTGAGTTTTGTGCTGCCCACGTTCGACCCGTTCATCATCGTCAGCCTCGGGCTTCCCCTCTTCATTGTGACGATGGCAGGCCAGAACGTGCCCGGCTTCGTGGTGATGTCGACCTTCGGTTACACCGTGCCGCCGCGGCCCGTTCTCGTCGCGTCTGGTGCCGCGACCGCGGTCGGGGCGCTGTTCGGTGGGCACGCAGTGAACCTGGCCGCCATCACCGCTGCCATCATGGCGGGCCCGGATGCCCACCCCGACCGCTCCCGGCGCTGGATCGCGACGTTCACCTCCGGTTTCGTCTACATCGCGTTCGGGCTCGCAGCAGGGGTGGCAGCTGCCCTCATCTCGGCCTCGCCGCCCATTCTCATCACCGCGGTCGGCGGACTGGCGCTGCTCGGCGCGCTGGTCTCGGCGCTCTCGAACGCCATCGACGAGGTCGCCCACCGCATCCCCGCCGCCGCGACGTTCCTGGTCACAGCCTCGGGCATCACCGTCATCGGCATCGGGTCGGCGTTCTGGGGCCTGCTCGCAGGCGGCGCCGTCATGCTCTGGGCTGTGACACCCCGGCGCTCGTAGGCGGGGGCAGCACGGCGGGCAGAACTCCGGGCAGCACGGCGGGTAGCATCGCGGGTTGCACCGCGGGTGGCCCGGCGACGAGCCCGTCGGGGTGCGCGAAGTGCGACAGCTCGGTGAAGGCGGCACCGACGCGGGCGAAGGTGGCGGCCATCCACCACCACACGAGGGCGCCGAGCGGCAGTGCGCTGGCCACGTGGATGCCCGCCGCCACCCCGACCACGACCACGTACGAGTCACCGCCGGCGTCACTCGAGCCGAGAACACCGAAGGCGAGCATGGCGAGCACGCCTGACAGGGCCGCACCGATCGTGAGCGGCACGGCAGAGATGGCGAGCGACGCCAGCGTGACGGCGATGGGTCGGTGGGTGCCGGCGCGCCGCAGCAGCAGGATGCCGGATACCACACCGAGGGCTGAGATGAAGGCGCCCGCCGCGACGATCACCACGGGTGAGATACCGAACACGGTTGCGGCATCGGCCGGTATGCCGACCGACGGGTCGCTCAAATCGAAAGTCTGCATGCCGTCGAAGAGAAACGTCGCCCCGTAGAAGAAGGCGAGCTGGCCGAGCACGGCAGCGATGAAGTCGCCCCCGAGGGCCACGAGCCCGAGGCTCAGTGCACCCGCACCCAACGCGCCGACGCGCGCCCGGCGGCTCAGCGGATGTCGCCTCTGATGGCTGGCCGGGGAGGCGCCGGTCGCGGGGAGGGTCGAATAAACCATACCGCCAGCTTCAGCCAGATACGAGCAAAAGTCAACTATGAATCAGTCGTCGGTCAGGTCGTCAGACTGCGACACGGTCGCCTCGTCGGTGTCGGGGTCGTAGTCGATGCGGGTGCCGTCGTCGAACTCGACCACGGGGCGCGACTCGAGCCAGGTCAGAGTCCAGTACCACATGGTGGTGTCGACGTTCTGCTCGGCCAGCTCGCCTTCGACGTCGAGAACGGCATCGATGACGGCTTGCGGCAGGCGAGCGGGGGGCTCGTCGCCGCTTGACCAGCGGGTTCCAACAGAGATCATTCGAGGGGCTCCAATAGGGCTAAACGGGCAGGTCGTAGGTGACCCAGGTGGTGCGGTTGGCGACTGTGTCGTAGAGGCGACGGGCGGTTTCGTTCTTCTCGTCGGTGATCCAGCGCACGACGTTCGCGTGACGGGTTGCGGCGAGGGCCTTGATCTCAGCGAGGAGGGCCGACGCGACACCGGCACCCCGGGCATCCGGAGCGACGAAGAGATCGTCGAGGTAGAGCCCCCGACCACCGGCCAGGGGGCGGGCGAACTCGCGGATGTGCGCGAGACCAACCAGCTTGCCGTCGTCTTCGGCTACGAGCGCCTCGGTCTCGTGCGCTGGGTCGGTGAGCCAACTCCACACCAGAACGGCGCGATCGCCCTCGATCGGGGTCTCATAGAACTGGCCGTACGCCACGTAGAGGTCGTACCAGGCAAAGAAATCGCGGTCGGTGATGGGGCGGATTGTCAACGTCATTGTCGGTCACCTTCGGTTGTCGTTGAGCCAGGAGTCGTGCAAATAGTTATCCGACACTATCGCCACCGAGCACGATCTCGCGCACGGCGAGCTCAGCTGCTGGCGCAAAGACGAGGGTCTCGATGCGGCCCACGTCGCGGAGATCCGCTGCGGCGAGCTCGAGCTCGGCGATGATGTCGGGCGGGCCTTCGATGGTGGCCGACGACACGGGGGTCTTCTGCGAGGCCTTGGCGTCGGTCTTCGCGCGGCGGATGGCAACGAGTGCCTGGCCGGCGAGCCCGAGCAGGGTGCCGTGGGCGGGTAGGGTGGGTGCGGCATCCGGAGCGAACGCCGCGCCCTCACCACCCGTCACGCCGGTGGGCCAGGGCGCGCTGTGCACCGAGCCGCCGTCGGGGTGGCTCCACGACCACACCTCTTCGGTGGCGAACGGAATGAACGGCGCCAGCAGGCGCAGCAGCACGTCGACCGCGGCCTGCAGTGCGAGCACGGCCGAAGCCTTGTCTGCCGGGTCGGCCGCCGCGCTGTAGGCGCGCTCCTTGACGAGTTCGAGGTAGTCGTCGCAGAAGGTCCAGAAGAAGGTTTCGGTGACTTCGAGAGCCCTGGCGTGGTCGTAGCTCTCGAATGCCTCGGTGGCGGCCACGATGACCGTATCGAGCTGCGTGAGCATGCTGAGGTCGAGCGGGTGCGTCACGGCGGCCTGCCCGGCGGGCAGCTCGAAGCCGTAGACGAACTTCGCGGCGTTCAGAACCTTGATGGCGAGCCGGCGGCCGATCTTGATCTGGGTGGGGTTCTGGGGGTCGAACGCTGCGTCGGTTCCGAGGCGACTGGATGCCGCCCAGTACCTCACCGCATCAGACCCGTGGGTCTCCAGCACGTCGGCGGGTGTCACGACGTTGCCCTTCGACTTCGACATCTTCTTGCGGTCAGGATCGACGATGAACCCCGACAGCGCAGCATGCTTCCACGGCGTGCGGCCGTCTTCGAGCGCCGAACGCAGCAGCGTGGAGAAGAGCCAGGTGCGAATGATGTCCTGGCCCTGCGGGCGCAGGTCGTAGGGTGCGACGAGGGCCCAGAGTTCGGGGTCGCGCTCCCATCCACCCGCGAGCTGCGGGGTGAGCGAGGAGGTCGCCCAGGTGTCCATCACGTCGAGTTCGCCCACAAAACCACCGGGCGTGTTGCGCTGTGATTCGTCGTAGCCGGGTGCGGCATCCGTCGACGGATCGACAGGCAGCGACGCCTCAGACGCCACGATGGGCTGGTCGAACACGGGGTTGCCGTCGCCGTCGAGCGGGTACCACACGGGAATCGGCACGCCGAAGAAGCGCTGGCGGGAGATGAGCCAGTCGCCGGTGAGGCCGTTGACCCAGTTGTCGTAGCGCACCTTCATGAACGAGGGGTGCCAGTCGACTTCCGCGCCCATGTCGAGCAGGCGCTGGCGCAGAACCTCGTCGCGCGCACCGTTTCTGATGTACCACTGGCGCGTCGAGACGATCTCGAGCGGCTTGTCGCCCTTCTCGAAGAATTTCACCGGGTGGATGATCGGCTTCGGGTCACCGATCATTTCACCTGAGGCGCGGAGGAGATCGACAACCGTCTGCTTGGCCGAGAAGATCGTCTTGCCGGCGATCTCGGCATACGCGGCGAGCCCGCTCTCGCTGGTGATGACATCCGGGGCCTCGCTGATGATGCGCCCGTCGAAGCCGACGATCGCGCGGTTCGGCAGCGACAGGTCACGCCACCAGATCACGTCGGTGAGGTCGCCGAACGTGCAGACCATCGCGATGCCGGCGCCCTTGTCGGGCTGGGCGAGGTGGTGGGCGACGATCGGCACGGAGACGTCGAAGAGGGGGGTGCGCACGGTCGTGCCGAAGAGCGGCTTGAAGCGTTCATCGTCGGGGTGAGCGACGAGCGCCACACAGGCCGCGAGCAGCTCGGGGCGGGTGGTCTCGATGAAGATGTCTGTGCTGTTGAGCGTTCCGTTCGGGTCTTCGGGGTGGAACGCGATGCGGTGGTACGCCCCCGGCACATCTTTGTCTTCGAGCTCGGCCTGCGCGACGGCAGTGCGGAACGTCACATCCCAGAGCGTGGGAGCCTGCGCCTGGTATGCCTCGCCGCGCTCGACGTTACGGATGAATGCCAGCTGGCTGGCGCGCATCGACGAGTCGGCGATGGTGCGGTAGGTCTGGGTCCAGTCGACGCTGAGCCCGAGCCGGTGCCAGAGCGCTTCGAACTGCTTCTCGTCTTCGACGGTCAGGCGCTCGCAGAGTTCGATGAAGTTGCGGCGGGAGATGGGCTTCTGGTCGGCCGCCTTGCCGCTCTTGTTGTCGCCGCCCTCGTAGGGCGGCACGAATGACGCCTCGTACGGCAGCGTCGGGTCGCAGCGCACACCGTAGTAGTTCTGAACACGGCGCTCGGTGGGCAGACCGTTGTCATCCCACCCGATGGGGTAGAACACGCTCTTGCCGCGCATACGCTGAAAACGGGCGACCACATCGGTGTGGGTGTACGAGAAGACGTGCCCGATGTGCAGCGAGCCCGAGGCGGTGGGCGGCGGGGTGTCGATGGAGTAGATGTTCTCGCGTGAGGCGAGCGCGCGGTCGAAGCGGTAGGTGCCGCGTTCGCTCCACAGCTCATCCCACTTGCCTTCGAGGCCTTCGAGCGCGGGTTTTTCGGGAACGTTCGCGGTCATGGTGGCCCTCCAGGCGCTATGGGCGGCACCGAGTCAGTGAGGTGCCTTTTGTGAACTGACCCCACTGTACCCGGCGGGTGACGGGATGCCCGAACTCACGGGTTCGAAACAGTGCCCTGTCGTTGCATGTGAATATACTCATGGTGTCAGGCGGGGGCTCCAGGGCTTGGGGGCGTCCTGCAGATCGCTCGCACTGCCGGGCCGACACGAAGGTGCCACCGTGGGTATTGTTCGCAAATGGGTTTTTCCGATCATCCGGTTGGCCGTCGTGGCAGCCATCGCCGTTGCACTCTGCAAGCTGGCATTCTTTCCCGATAGTCAGGCCATCGCCGACCCGGCGGTACCGACCGGCCAGTTGACCGAACCGAAATCAGTGGTGACCACGGGCACGGTCTCGAACGATGTGACGCTGAAAGCGACCATCAGCGCCGACCCCGCGACACCGATCAGGGCGACGGCCATCGGCGTGGTCGACGAGGTCTCCGTGGCCGTCGGCGCGACTGTGTCGCCCGGCGACACGATCTTCGACATCAAGGTCGAGACGGCGCGCGACCCGCTCGAAACGGCGGGGCCCGACGGCTCGACCATCTCCACACCGCGAAAGCCCCTGATCACCTACGTTGCGGTGAAGGCACCGAGTGCGGGCATCGTGAGCGCACTGCCCGTGCTGGCGGGGCAGTCGATGGCCATCGGCGACATCGCCGGGCAGATCGCACCGCCCACCTTCTCGGTGACGGGTTCGCTGAACGCGGCTGACCAGTACCGGTTGGTGAGCCAGCCCACCGAGGCGACGGTCGCCATCACGGGCGGGCCGGCGCCGTTCACCTGCACCGGGCTGAGCATCGTCACCCCGCTGGCCGGGGCAGACTCGAGCGGGTCTGGGTCTGGCGGGGGCTCGGCGCCGGGCGGAACCAGTGGCGGTGGCAGCAGCGGCGGCGGCTCGGGCAACACCCTCCGCTGCAGTGTTCCCGTCGACGTGCGCGTCTTCTCCGGCCTCGCGGCCGACGTCACCATCGCGGCAGGCAAAGCCGAGAACGTTCTGGTCATCCCGACCACAGCCGTCGAGGGCACCGCGGTCAACGGCAACGTATGGTTCGTGCTACCCGACGGAACGACCGAGCAGCGGCCGGTCATCCTGGGCCTGACCGACGGCACGCAGGTGCAGGTCGTCTCGGGACTCGCTGCGGGCGACACCGTTCTGCAGTTCGTTCCCGGCGCCGCCGCCCCGGCCGACGGCTGCGGGGGCGCGCCGAACTGCTTCAGTGTCGGCGGCTCCGGCGCTGCGATCGCGGGTTGAGCCGTGGCGCTTCTTGAGCTCAGGGGTGTGGGCAGAACCGTCTCCCGAGTGGATGATCGGCCCCTCGTGATTCTGAACGGAGTCGACCTCGTGGTCGACGTGGGCGACCGCCTGTCGATCGTCGGGCGCTCGGGCTCGGGCAAGTCGACCCTGCTCAACCTGCTCGGCCTGCTCGACTCACCCACCGAGGGTGAGATCTTCTTCGACGACGCACCGACCCGGCAGTTCTCTGCTCGCCAGCGCGACGTCACGAGGGGTCGGGATGTGGGATTCATCTTTCAGCAGTTCAACCTGCTGCAGGGGCGCACGGCGCTCGAGAATGTGATGACACCACTGCTCTACGACACAGGGTCTGCGTTCTGGCGCCGGCGGTCCATCGCGACCGCCATGCTCGAACGGGTCGGGCTCGGGCATCGGCTGGCGTCGACTCCCGACCGGCTCTCGGGCGGTGAGCAGCAGCGCGTGGCTATTGCGCGCGCCCTCGTGCGGGGGCCGCGCCTGATTCTCGCCGATGAGCCGACGGGTGCGCTCGACATTGAGACGGGCGAGTCGGTGATGGCCCTGCTCGACGAAATCGCCACGGCGTCGAGTGCGGCGCTGGTGACGATCACGCACGACCCGGCGATCGCGGCACTCGCGACGAGGCGCTTTCGGCTGGAACGCGGGGTGCTGGTGCCGTGGGCGGAGGTGCTCTTGTGAAAGGTCTTCTGACTGCCTTCGTCGGCAGCGTGATCGAGGCATGGGCCGAACTGCGCATCCACCGCACGCGGGTGCTGCTCTCGCTGATCGGCGTTGCTGTGGCGGTCTGTGCGCTGACCAGTGTGGTGGCGCTCGGCAACATCGCGCAGCAGGCGACCATCGAAACCAGTGAGCGTTCGAGCGGCCGGCCGGCGACCCTCTACGTGTCGGCGTACACGGCTGACGGGTCGACGCCCTCGGCCGCCGTCATGGACAAGACGTGGAACGAGGCGCTCGTTCGCTACGGCGTGCGGTACGCCAGCCGGGTGAATCAGCAGCAGCTGAGCATCCAGTTCATCGACGGCGTCAGCGTGGTGAACGCGATGCTCGTCGACCAGCCCTACGGCACCATGCACCGGGTCACCGTCTCGAAGGGCTCGTGGTTCGGCGAGGCTGACGCGCAGCGGCTCGCGCCCGCGCTGATCGTGAACGACATCTTCTACGCCCGGCTCGGCTCACCCGATCTCAGCACGCACCCCACGGTCACGCTGGCCGGGTCGAAGCCGGTCACTGCGGTTCTCGTCGGGGTCACCGCGTCGCAGAGCTGGGAGAGCCAGCCCAGCATGATGATGCTGAACGATGCCTATACACAGCTGGCCGACAAGCTGACGACGGATGCGTCGTACCCCTCTTACCCGTCGTACGAGATGTGGGTACCGCCCGCGCTCTCGGCAGACCTGACGACACGGCTGACGGCAGACTTCAGCGCCTCGCTCGGCGAGGGCGCCACCGCCCAGGTGAACCGGCAAGACTATGCGGCGAACGGCGACGACCCGTTTCTGCCGATCAAACTCGTCATCAGCGGGGTGGCGGTGCTGGTGCTGCTGCTCGGCGCGCTCGGGCTGGTGAACATCTCGCTGGTGACGGTACGGCAGCGCATCCAGGAGATCGGTATCAGGCGGAGCTTCGGCGCGACCGCCCGGCGGGTGTTCTTCGCGGTGATGATGGAGAGCGTGGTGGCAACGGTCGCCGCCGGTGTGGCGGGGGTGATGCTGTCGATTCTGATCGTGAAGAGCCCGTGGGTCGAGGGCGCCATCGCCCAAGGGGTTTCCGATGTGCCGCCTTTTCCTGTCGAGGCCGCTGTGCTCGGGTTGGCTGCGGCAGTGGTGGTCGGCGCGATCGCCGGGCTGTTGCCGGCCGTCGTCGCGGTTCGTGTGAAGGTGATCGACGCCATTCGATACTGACCTCCGGCGCGACTGAGCCGCGGTGCCAGATCTCGCACCGCGGCTCAGTACAGATGGGTGGGCCCGCCTACGACAGGAGCTTGGCGAGCCCCCCGCGCAACCGCGTCAGCTCGTCGGTGAGGGCGGCGGGCATCCGGTCGCTGCCGAGAGAGGCGAAGTAGCGTTCGGTTTCATCGGCTTCGATGACCCACCCCTCGGCGTCGAGGCCCAGCAGTGTGTCGAGCTGGTCGCGGGTGAGGCCGAGGCCGTCGACGTTCAGCTCGTGCGCCAGCGGCAGCCCGCCGATGGGGGTTTGGCGAGCGGCGACATCGCCTTCGAGGCGTCGGATGATCCACTCGACCACGCGCGCATTCTCGGCGAAGCCGGGCCAGAGGTACGAGCCGCCGGCGTCTTTGCGAAACCAGTTGACCTGAAAGATGGCCGGCGCGTCAGAGCCCAGCGTTTCGCCCATGTCGAGCCAGTGCTGAAAGTAGTCGGCCATGTTGTAGCCGACGAAGGGCAGCATCGCGAACGGGTCGTGGCGCAGACGCCCGACGGCGCCGACAGCGGCCGCCGTGGTCTCTGAGGCCATGGTGGCGCCCACGAACACGCCGTGGGCCCAGTTCTTGGCCTGGGCTACCAGCGGCACCGTGCTCGGGCGGCGGCCACCGAAGAGGATGGCGTCGATCACAACGCCCTCAGGGTCTTCCCATTCAGCCGCGATCGAGGGGCACTGGTCGGCCGCAACGGTGAAGCGGGCGTTGGGGTGGGCGGCCGGGGTGGGGGAGTCGGGCGTCCAGTCGTTGCCCTGCCAATCGATGAGGTGAGCGGGGGCCGTTTCGGTGAGACCCTCCCACCACACATCGCCGTCGTCACGGAGGGCGACGTTGGTGAAGATGGTGTTTCCCCACATGGTGTCGACCGCCGTTTTGTTGGTGGCAAGGCCGGTGCCAGGTGCCACGCCGAAGAAGCCACGTTCGGGGTTGATGGCTCGGAGTCTGCCGTCAGGGCCGGGCCGCATCCAGGCGATGTCGTCGCCGATCGTCTCGACCTTCCAGCCGGGAATGGTGGGCTTCAGCATGGCGAGGTTCGTCTTGCCGCACGCCGAGGGGAAGGCGGCGGCGAGGTGGTAGACCTTCTGCTCGGGTGAGGTGACCTTGACGAGCAGCATGTGCTCGGCCATCCATCCCTCACCGCGGGCCATCACCGAGGCGATGCGGAGCGCGAAGCACTTCTTGCCGAGCAGAGCGTTTCCGCCGTAACCCGAGCCGAATGACCAGATCTCGCGGGTCTCGGGGAAATGCGCGATGTACTTCAGCGGGTTGTGCGGCCAAGCGACGTCGGGGGTGACCGTCACACTGCCATCGGCGGCGGTCGCGACGAGCGGAGCCCCCACGCTGTGCAGCGCCGGCACCCACTCGGTGGTGCTGGTGATGGTGTCGAGAACGGCCGTGCCGATGCGGGTCATGAGGGCCATGCTCGCCACAACGTACGGCGAATCGGTGATCTGGATCCCCACCTGAGACAGAGCGCCTCCCACCGGGCCCATCGAGAACGGTACGACGTACATCGTGCGCCCCCGCATGCTGCCGGCGAACAGTGCGCTGAGTTCGGCCTTCATCTCGGCCGGCGCCCGCCAGTTGTTGGTGGGGCCGGCGTCGATCTGCTCGGTCGAGCAGATGAAGGTGCGGTCTTCGACCCGGGCTACATCGGCGGCGTCGCTGCGCGCCAGAAAACTGTTCGGGCGCCATTCGGGGTTCAACCTGATGAGGGTGCCCTGGCTGACCATGAGTTTGGTGAGGTCATCCCATTCCTTGGTCGAGCCGTCGCACCAGAGCACGGCGTCGGGTTCGGTGAGCGCGCTGATCTCGGCGACCCAGTCGGTCACGCTCGGCGACTGTGCACGAGGTGTGGTGATGGGGGCTGTGGTCGGGGCGGTTTCGACGACGTGCAGCGCGGCGCGGCGCGTCCACGAAAGGTCGGCCGGTGTGGATTCGAGGATGCTCATGGCGGCTCCTAAGGGTATGAGAAAAAGTATTTTGTGGCTGTTCCTCCACTTTCCCCGCTATTTGGGCTACATTCTAGAAATCGATCGTGAAAGATCGGCTGTTCTTTACAGGAGGCAAAGTTGCCCACCAAAATCGACTTGATCACCCTTGGTCGCCGCATCCGGCACTTCAGAAAGCTTGCCGGGCTCACGCTCGACCAACTCGGCGAGCGCACCGGAGTCGTCGGCAGCCAGCTGTCGCTCATCGAGAACGGTCGCCGCGAACCCAAGTTCTCTCTTCTGCAGTCGCTCGCTGCCGAGCTCGGTGTCACCCTCGCCGAGCTTCTCTCCGAAGAGGCTCCGGATGCCCGCACTGCGCTCGAGATCGAACTCGCTCGCGCACAGAACGGAACCCTGTACGCCTCACTCGGGCTGCCGACAGTGCCAGCGAGCCGCAACCTGCCCCAGGAGACGCTCGAGTCGCTGGTGGGCCTGCACCGTGAGCTGCTGCGCCGGGCCACCGAGTCGATTGCGACGCCCGAAGAGGCCCGGCGTGCCAACACCGAGCTGCGCGACACCATGCGGCAGAACAACAATCACCTGCCCGATCTCGAGAAGATCGTCGAGCAGACGCTCGCACGCGTGGGGCACACCGGTGGAGCGCTCAGCCATCGAACGGTGAGCCTGCTCGCCGAAGACCTGGGCTTTCGCCTCATCCACGTGAACGATCTGCCGCACTCCGCCCGGTCGGTCACCGATCTGGCGAGCGGGCGCATCTACCTGCCGCCGGCCTCGATTCCGGGCGGCCACGGCCTGCGATCGATGGCCCTGCAGGCGATGGCCCACCGTGTGCTCGGCCATCAGCCGCCCGAGAACTATGCCGAGTTCCTGCAGCAGCGCCTCGAGATCAACTACTTCGCTGCCGCCTCGCTCATGCCGCAGACCGCAGCGGTGAAGTTCTTGTCGGCAGCAAAAGCGCGCCGCGACCTATCAGTCGAAGATTTTCGCGACGCATTCGGTGTCACCCACGAGGCGGCTGCGCTCCGGATGACCAACCTCGCCACCTCGCATCTGGGCATCAACGTGCATTTCCTCCGCCTCACCGATGACGGAGCCATCCAGAAGGCCTACGAGAACGATGCCCTGCCGTTACCGCACGACGTGACCGGAGCCGTCGAAGGGCAGTTCGTCTGCCGCAACTGGGCCGCACGCGTCGCCCTCAGCCGCACCAACCGGTCGACGGAGTTCTACCAGTACACCGACACTCCCGCCGGCACCTTCTGGTGCGCAACCCAGACGGGCACGACGTCGGCGGGGGAGTTCTCGATCAGCTTCGGCACCTCGTTCGCCGATGCGAAGTGGTTTCGGGGCCGGGACACGTCGAAGCGGGCCGTCTCGCGCTGCCCCGACGAGTCGTGCTGCAAACGCCCGCCGAGCGAGCTCGTCGAACGCTGGTCGAACAGCGCCTGGCCGAGCGCGCGCCTGCACGCGCATGTGCTCTCGCCTCTGCCCTCCGGCAAGTTTCCCGGCGTCGACGACCGCGAGGTCTTCGAGTTCCTCGAATCCCACGCCACCTCCGCCTAGCCCCGGTCGGGGCGGGGCGGGGCGAGGAGGCGGGAGTC
>NZ_QYRT01000045.1 GCF_004923255.1 Subtercola vilae
GGTGCGGTGTGGTGTGGACGGAAGATGGCGGAGTGGGAGGGCGGGAGGGCGGCAGCCTACGATAGGCGGATGGACGCGCAGCAGATCGGTGGCCTGCTGGTTGCGGCGGGGGCGGGCCGGCGAATGGGGCAGCCTAAAGCGCTGATACGGGGCGAGCCGGGCCGCGCGGGCACCGGGGCCCTGAGCGGCATCGAAAACGGCGACCGCGACGACGAGACGTGGGTTGTTCGCGGAGTGCGGGTGCTGCTGGCGGCCGGATGCTCACCCGTGGTCGTGGTGACAGGGGCTTCTGGCGATGCGGTCGAGCGCGTTGTTCGCGACGCATTCGCCGGAGACGAGCGAGTGGTGGTGCGTTGTGCAGAGCTCTGGGCTGACGGCATGTCGGCGTCGCTACGGGAGGGGCTGTCTGCGTTCGTCGAGGGCCATGGCTCGATGACGGGCGTGATCGTGAGGGGGGTGGTCGTGACGTTGGTCGATCTGCCCGATCTGGGGAGTGACGCCGTCGCGCGGGTGGCTGCGCGGGCCGTGTCGCTGAGTGGGGGCAACCCGGGGCAGGTCGAGGCGCAACTGGTGAGGGCTGTGTATGGGGGGCGGCCCGGGCATCCGGTGTTCATCGGCAGAGCGCACTGGTCGTCGATCGCAGAGCAGGTGCGCGGTGACACCGGTGCGAATGCGTATCTGCGGGCGAACGGGGTTGTCTCGGTCGAGTGCGGCGACCTCGGGAGCGGCGAAGACGTCGACAGCCGGCCGGCGTCGCCAGAACGGTAGCGCGGGCGGGCGGCGATCAGCCTGAGGGCGACTCGAGCTCGTGCAGGTCGGAGTAGAGGCGGTTGATGGAGGCAATGCGAGTTCGGGAGGTGCGGGCGGCCACGGCGAGGGTCTGGCTGGCCAGCACGGAGACGAGGCTGTTGGCGGCCGCGTAACTGTCGAGGGCCGAGACGGAGTCGACGGGGCACTCGAGCCAGGCGGAAGCGCGGTCGGAGAAGCGGCGAGCGGAGGGATCGGCGAGCAGCACGATGGGCACGCGGGCGGAGTGTGCGGCATCGAGAATCCGGGCGAAACCGTCGGGGCGGCGGCGGAATCCGATGACGATGGCTACATCGGTGGGGCCGAGGCCCGCGAGTTCCTCGCCGATCGACTGGCCGGGTTGGGGCGCGAGGCGCACGTCGGCGAGGCCCTGCAGGAGTTGCTGGCGAAGGTGGAGGGCGACGGGGTAGGAGTTGCGGAGTCCGATGACGACGACGCGGCGGGCGGCGGCGATGAGCGCTGCGGCGCGGGTGAGTTGCTCGACGTTAGCGGACGAGAAGGCATGGTGGATGTTCGACTGCTCTTGGGCGAGGTGAGCGGTGAGGGCGGCTGAGGCTCCGCCGAGCGGAACTCCTTCGGCGCGGAGAATACGAGCGTGGGCACGAACCTCCTTGGCGTCGGAGAACCCGAGGCGGCGAAAGAGGCGGCTGACAGTGGCCTTTGAGACGCCGCTGAGGCGCGCGAGTTCGGTGGCGTTGTAGACAGCGAGGTCGGCGAGGTGGGCGAGGATGAAGTCGGCCGCGCGCTGCTCTTGGGGCGAGAGGTCGACGTACGCCTCGTCGATGCGCTCGCCTATGGGTGCGGTGCTCATGGGTGCGGCCGTCGCTGCCGTCGCTGCCGCGCGGCTCGGGTCGTCGGGGGCGCGGGTGGAGTCGTTGTCGCGGATGCAGTCGACGAGAGCCGTCGCGGAGAGCGGGTGGTGGGCATCAGGAGGCTGCTGTGACCAAGGAGAGGATGGCCGCTTCGAAAGCATCGGTGGCGACGGCGACGTCGGCGGGGGTGACGTGTTCGTCGGGGTGGTGGCTGACGCCGCCGCGGCACCGGATGAAGAGCATCGCGATGTCGGTGACGTCGGCCACGGCCATCCCGTCGTGGCCGGCACGGCTGAGGAGCAGGAGTGGCTCGGCGGGCGAAGCGGTTGCGGCGCGGATGCCGGCGGCGACAGCGGCGCGCAGGTGCGGTGCGCAGGCGACGGCGGGAGCGTTGTGGGTCTGGGTGACGGAGACGGTGAGGCCGCGGGCACTGCAGAGGGCGGTCATCGCGGCGTCGATCTCAGTCCAGACACGGTCGCGATCGGAGTCGGATGCGGCACGCAGGTCGAGGCTCAGGTCGACGCGGCCGGGGATGACGTTCACGGCATTCGGGAAGACCTCGAGGTGGCCGACGGTGGCGATGAGGCCAGCGTCGCGGGCGGTGCGCTCGATGAGGGTGACGATTTCGGCGGCGCCAGCGAGGGCGTCGTGGCGGCGATCGAAGGGAGTGCCGGAGTGTCCGGCGACACCGGTGACGGTGATGGCGAATCGGCGG
This sequence comes from Subtercola vilae, assembly GCF_004923255.1. Lineage (GTDB taxonomy): Bacteria > Actinomycetota > Actinomycetes > Actinomycetales > Microbacteriaceae > Subtercola > Subtercola vilae. The sequence continues at coordinate 2,335 of NZ_QYRT01000045.1, forward strand.
GCTCCGGCGATGGAGGAGACGATACCGAGCGGCTGGCCTGCCTCTTCGAGGTACGGGCCCTGCTCGATGTGGGCTTCGAGGTAGCCTACGAGGTCTTCGGGGCGGCGGGCAGCGGCGCCGCGGAAGAGCGCAGAGTCGGTCGCCGGCGCGAGGGCGTCGGGGTCGAGGCCGAAGGCGCTATAGGCGTCGCGAAGGGTGATGCCATCGTCGTCGGTGAGGTCGAGCCAGGCAGGGTCGAAGGTTCCGGCGAGGGCGCGGCTGCCGAGCAGGGCCCGGCCGAACCGGGTGCCCTCCTCGTCGCCGAACGCGACCACCTCGAGGGCGAACGGCAGGTCGATGCCGAGGGTATTGAGGCGGTCGACGACGGCGATGGCGGTGAGAACTCCGAGGATTCCGTCATACCGCCCGGCCGAGGGCACGGTGTCGAGGTGCGAGCCGAGCAGGAGGGCGGGCAGGCCGGGTGTGCGGCCTTCGAGGCGACCACACTGGTTGCCTGCCGGGTCTTGCCAGGTGGTCATGCCGGCCTCACGCATCCAGCCTGCGGCGAGCGCGTTCACTGCGCGATGCTCGTCGGTGAGGTAGACGCGCCGAATCAAGCCGTTCGGCAGGGTCGAGTAGGCGGCAAGCTCGTCGCAGCGGGCCAGGATCGACAGCGCGCCAGTGCGGTCGATGACGGCGGGAGACGCGTCGTGGTTCGCGCCGGCAGCGGCAGCAGCGGCAGTAACAGCTGTCACGCGGGCACGCCCGCCGCAAGCGCTGCGCCAGCCGCGTCGAGGTCAGCCTCCGCCTCAGCGTCGGCAGCGGCCGCATCGCGCGCCTCGTCGGCGTAGAAGTCGTAGGCAGCGCCCACTCCCCCGCCTGCGGTCGGCGCCGCGCCGGCACGCCGCAACACCTGCTCGAGCGCCGACAGGGTGGTGAGCACGGTGTCTTTGCGAGCGTTGTAGCCCATGGTTCCGATGCGCCAGACTTTGCCGTGCAGGGGGCCGAAACTGGTTCCGATCTCGATGCCGAAGTCGTCGAGCAGCTCAGCGCGAACGGCGTCGCCCGAGACCGTTTCGGGGATGTACACCGCGGTGACGTTGTTCATGCGGTGCGATTCGTCGCCGAAGACGCTGAGGCCGAGGCCGCGCAGGCCTTCGTGCATGGCGCCGCCGTGCATCCGGTGCCGTTCGACAGCACTGTCGATGCCCTCGTCGACCAACAGCCTCGCGCATTCGCGTGCGCCGTAGAGCATGGTCGTGGCCTCGGTGTGGTGATTGAGGCGTTTGGGGCCCCAGTAGTCGAAGATCATGGCGAGGTCGAAGTAGTTCGAGCGAATGGGGCTCGACGTGACTTCGTCGTCGGCCGACCGGATGCCCGCTTCGATGCTCTTGCGCGAGTTGATGAGGTCGACCGCGCGAGGCGAGAACGTGGCGGGCGCCGAACCGGAGGGGCCGGCCAGGCACTTCTGAAGGCCGGCGGTGACCGCGTCGAGGCCCCACGCATCGGCTTCGAAGGTGTTGCCGGCGAGGGATGCTGTGACGTCGGTGTAGAAGATGACGTCGTATTCGTTGCAGATGGCGCCGAGCTCGTCGAGCGGCTGGGCCATGGTGGTGGAGGTGTCGCCGTGCACGACGGCGAGGATCTTCGGGCGGGTGGTGCGGATGGCCCGTTCGATCTCCTCGGGGGTGAAGACGGTGCCCCACTCGCGCTCAATGACGTGCACCTCGGCGCCGCAGCGCTCGGCGATCTCCCGCAGCAGGTGCCCGAACCGGCCGAAGATGGGCACGAGAACGCGGTCGCCCGGCTCAATCATGCTCACGAGGGCGGCCTCGATGCCGGCGCGGGAGGTTCCGTCGATGAGCAGGGTCTGCTCGTTCGAGGTCTTGAACACGTCGCGGTAGAACCCCATGGTCTCGGTCATGTACGAGGTCATGGCGGGGTCGTACTGGCCCAGCAGTTGAGCCGACATGGCGCGCAGCACTCTCGGGTCGGCGTTGATGGGGCCGGGGCCCATCAGGAGACGCGCGGGAGGATTGATGGCCTGAGTCGACTGTTTCACTGTCTCAGTATATGCAACATATGTTTCAGATGGGTTACGGGTGGGCGGGTCGACTGTGGCAGGCGTGCTGTTCTTAGCGGGCGCGTTGTGCGTGCAGGTCGAGGCCGGCGAAGTCGCTGACCCGGATGCGCGCGTGCACGCCCTTCACGATGTCGACGACCTGCGAGATGTTGAAGTCGGTGGCGGCGCTGAGGTAGGCGTAGGCGAGATGCGGATCCATTTGGTAGCGAGCGCCGAGGAGCCCGATGGCTGCCCGCACGCAGTGCTGAACGGCCTCGTCGAGGTCGACGCTCATGCCGGTGGGCACGAGGAACTCGGATGTTTCGGCGAGCGGGCCGATGAGGTGCCCGAACTGCTGCAGGGCATCCGGTTGGCTGACGAGTTCGAATCGAACCGTGACGCGCAACGAGGCTTCCATTGCGGTGAGGGCAACCTCGCCGTCGCCCTGGGCGAAGTGCGGGTCACCGACGTAGGCGAGGGCGCCGTCGACCTGCACGGGGATGTAGAGCGAGTTGCCGGCCGTCAGCAGGTTGATGTCGATGTTGCCGCCGTGGGAGCCAGGCGGAACCGAGTGCGGGCGGGTGTCGCCCGAGACGGCGACGCCCATGATGCCGAGGAACGGTGCAAGCGGGAAGCGCACTATCGGGGGGCCGCCCGCGACGATGGGCAGCGTGCCCACCTGGCGGCCGTCAGGGTCGAGATCGACCTCGGAGTAGACGCTGACCGACTCGAGGCCCTGCGGGAACTCGCCGGGCAGCGCCCCCCTGCTGTGGCGGTTCGAGATGACGCCGTAGGGCACGCGCGGAAGCGCTTCGACCAGGGTCATCTTGAGCAGGTCGCCGGGCTTCGCGCCACGGACTCGGATGGGGCCGGTGACCACGTGCGGGCCGTCGACTGCCCGGTCGCGGGGGTAGTCGGAGGCCGCGATGGCAATGGCGTCGTCGAGCACAAAATGGGCATCGACGCCGTTCGCCTTGAAGAACCGGCGGGGGTCGCGGCCCTGGTCTTCGAGGATGCCCTCGTGGCTGAGGGTGTCGATGGTCACCTCGTCGCCCGAATCGATGTCGAGAACTGCGCTGTCGGCGGCGCACGGGAGGCGCCCCCACAGAACATTGCCGCCGGTCGCAGGCAGATAGTGTTGTGAGCGAATCGCACCGCTCCCGGGCTGGAGTGGGTCAAGGATCATGGTCAGATACGCCTTCCGTCGACGTTTCGAGAGTACCGGCAGCCGCCGACTCCCGTCGCCGCCGGGAGCCCTCCCTCGATAGGAATTCCCGTGCTTCGACGCCTCGGCACCAACACCGACAATCTGCATCTCGCTCTGATGCTCGCCCTGACCTTCTCCACCGGGGTCGTCGACGCCGTCGGGTACCTCGGGCTCGACCGGGTGTTCACCGGGAACATGACCGGCAACGTGGTGATTCTCGGAATGGCGCTGGCCGGCGGGGATGGCCTGCCCATCATTGGGCCCATCATCGCGCTGCTCTCCTTCATGCTCGGCGCGGTCATCGCCGGCCGGGTTCTGCGGCCGATCACGAAGGGGTGGACGCATCGGAGCACCTCGCTGCTGACCGCGGTTGCGGTGCTCATGGTGGCACTGGCGGTGACGCTGATGGTTTTCGGCGGCACGCCCCCCAAGCCGCAGGAGTACGTCGTCACGCTCTTCCTTGCGCTGGCGATGGGGATTCAGGCGGGAACGGCGCGGCACATTGCGGTGAAAGACGTGACGACGGTGGTGGTGACGTCGACGATCACCGGGTTTGCGGCCGATTCGAGGCTGGCGGGCGGCAAGGGGCAGCCGTGGATTCGGCGGGGATCGGCAATCGTGTTGATCGCGGCGGGAGCTGCGGTGGGAGCGCTGCTGCTGCGGCTGGGTCTGGGCTGGGGGGTGTCGCTGTCGGCGCTGATCACGGTGGGGGTGGCGGTGCTGGGGCACGTCGGCACCCGCCACTCTGCGAACTCCCCCGAACCCGAGGTTTCTCTTCCCGCCTCACCACACCCCCGGAGTTGAGGTACGGGTTTTACTCGGTTCTCGGGCACGCAGGCGTACGAAACCCGCACCTTTTCGGGGGCGGGGCGGGTGCGAGAGGCGAGGGGCGAGAGCGAGGAAGGACAGCCGGTGGGTGGGTGGGTTAGAAGAGGGCGGAGAGGGTGAGCAGGTCGGCGGCACTGTCGAGAATGGCGTGGTGCGGATGCTCGGCGAGCTCGGCCCGCGTAAGGCCTCCGGTGAGCACTCCTATGCCCCGCACGCCGGCGTGGTGAGCCGCGAGGAGGTCGACGACCGTATCGCCGACCGCGAGCACGGTGGAAACGTCGGCCGCGCCAACCCTCTCCATGGCGTGATGGATCAGGTACGGCGCAGGGCGACCGCGGACCACGTGAGACGTCGTCACGACCGCATCGAGGAGGTGCGAGCATCCGGAGCCGGCGCTCCACCCGAGTGATTCCAACAGGGGGCCAGCGACGTCGTCGGAGAAACCCGTGGTCAGCGCCACCGCGACACCCCTGGCAGCGAGCTGGCGGAACAGCTCTTCGACGCCTGGTAGCCCGACCGGCGGGTGTGCACGGTAGGAGTCCCCGAGAATCTGCTTGAAACGGTCGAACGCTGCCGCGACCCGCGGTGCTTCGGGCTCGACACCGCCGAGCCGCATCAGAGCAGTGATCGCCGCGACCTTGTCGGTTCCCATCCAGTTCTGCAGATCGTCGTCGGCGAGCGACGCGCCGGTCTCGACGACGGCATCGGCGAGCGCAACGTAGACGAGCCCATGGTCGTCGATGGTGGTTCCGGCCATGTCGAATGCGACGAGTTCGATCATGCTGTGGCACTGCCCTTCAGCGAAGACCGGTCGGCCCGCGCGCGCCCATTTCAGCAGCTTCGTCTGAACGGGTCGTGAACGCCGGGTGGCCGGATGCCCGCTGCCCCCGGTTCGGCTTGACTTCAGTTTCGGCACCGCGCAGTCTCGGTTACCGTGACCACTGTTTCTGCGATCGCCGAGTGCGACGTTCTCATTGTCGGTGCCGGAATCGTGGGGCTCGCCCATGCGGCCGAAGCGCAGCGGCGCGGGCTGACAGTACTCATCATCGATCGCGACAGCCGGGCGGTGGGAGCGTCTGTGCAGAATTTCGGGCACTGCTGCATTACGGCGCAGTCGGGCGACCTGCTCGAGTTGGCCCACGTTGCGCGCGAGCGGTGGCTGCACTTCAGCGAGGTGGCAGGATTCTGGTCGACGACGTCGGGAGCCCTGGCGGTGGCCCGCAGCGGCGAGGAGCTTGCGGTGCTCGATGAGCTCAGCGCGTCACGCGAGCGGGGCGAGGTAGAGCTTGTCGGAGCATCCGGAGCCCTGCAGCTTCTGAGCCGAGATGATGGCGACGCGCCATCGGGCGGGCCGCGGATTCTGGGCGGAGCACTGCTGCGGGACGATGTGCGTGTCGACCCGCGCGAGGCTGTCGGCACCCTCGCCGGCTGGCTTGGCGCGCAGCCCGGCGTCACCGTGTGGTGGCGCACCTCGTACCTCGGGAGTTCAGGCGACGGCGACGACCGGCTCGTACGCACCTCCCGGGGCGCCGTTCGCGCGGCCCGCACAATCGTGTGCGCAGGACACAACCTCGACTATCTCTACCCCGACGTCGCCGCCGAATTCGCGATCGAGCGGTGCGGGCTGCAGATGGCGCTCATCGAGGCGCCCGGTGGCCGGCGAATCTCTCCGGCCGTGCTGACCGGAACGTCGATGCTGCGTTACCCGGCCTTCTCTGAGACGGCGGCAGCGGGCGAGTTGCGCTCGACCATGCTCAGCGAGCACGGCGACCTGGTGTCGATCGGTGCGAATGTGATGTTCACCCAGCGCCCGGATGGGTCGATCATCGCGGGCGACAGCCACGTGTACGACCAGACCCTCGACGCGTTCACGACCGAGGCGACCTCTGAGCTGCTGCTGCGCTCGGTGGGCGAGGTGCTGGGGGTCGATGAGGTTCGGGTCGTCGAACGGTGGCAGGGCGTGTATGCCTCGAGCAGCCGCCAGCCGTATCTGGCGGTCGAAGTTGCCCCGAACGTCACGGCGGTGTCGATCACGTCGGGCGTGGGCATGACCATTTCGTTCGGCGTCGCCGTGCGCACGCTCGACGACCTCGTGTGAGACGGACTTTGTGAGACGACCGGGCTGAGGAGCGGCCCGCCTCAGCCCACCGCTTCTTCGAAGCTCGCGTCGAGAATGTCGAAGGCCTCATCGAGCTGATCGAGGGTGATGGTGAGGGGCGGCGCCAGCGTGAGAATCGACCCCATCGTGGTCTTGAAGCTGAGGCCGCGTTCGAGGGCGGCGTACATCACGGCTTCGGCGACGGCTGGGGCTGGTCTCGGCCTGTTGGCGAAGTCGCTGGGGCCGGCAGGGGCGCTGGGGCCGGCTGGCGCGCTCGGGTGGCTGGGGCCGGCTGGCGCGCTCGGGTCGCTCGGGTCGACGATCTCGAGGGCGAGCATCAGTCCGCGCCCGCGTACGTCGCCGATGACATCGTAGGTCGCGGCGAGACCGCGGGCGCGTTCAAGCGCGTGCTCACCGAGCCGCGCCGACCGCTCGACGAGGCCTTCGTCTTCGATGATCTGCAGCGTGGTGAGGCCGGCCCGTGCCATCAGAGGGTTCTTCTCGTGTGTGTAGTGGCCGAAGGCCCAGCTCCCGCCCACGTCGAATTCTTCGCGCGCCACGACGGCAGCGACCGGCATCGTCGCTCCACCGAGCCCCTTGCCGAGCACCAGAATGTCGGGCACCACTGCCTCGTGCTCTGAAGCGAACATGCGCCCCGTTCGGCCGAGGCCGGTGGGAATCTCGTCGAAGATCAGTACCGTACCTGTCTCGTCGCAACTGCGGCGAATGGATGCCCAGAAACCCGGTGCCGCCATCTCGGGTGTCGCACGCATCGGTTCGGCGATGACCGCCGCGACATCGCCCTGCACCCTCAGGGTGTAGTCGATGAGGCGTGCGAGCTCCCGGCCACAGTCGGGGGTGTGGGGCTCGTCGAAACGGTGCGAGGCGCCGAAGGCAGCACGAAAACAGCCGATCGGCGGCACGTGTTCGGTGCCCGACAGCAGTGGCCCGATGGGCCCGGAGCGAAACAGCTGCTCGCCGCCGACGCTCGCAGCGCCGAAACCTGCCCCGTGAAACGACTCCCAGAACGACAGCGTCTTGAAGCGACCGGTCTTGGCGCGCGCGAGTTTCAGGGCGACTTCGACGGCGTCAGAGCCGCCGGTCGTCAGAAGCACACGGGTGAGGGGCTCGGGCGTCACCTCGACGAGTTTCTCGGCGAACGCGGTGCTCACGGGGCTGGTGAACCGACGCGGTACGAACGGCAGATCGACGAGCTGCTTCGTGAGCGCGCTGACAAGACGCGGATGCCCGTACCCGATCTGGTGGGCCGAGTTGCCATGGAAGTCGAGGTAGCGCCGCCCGTCGGTCGCGATGAGGTGGACCCCCTCGGCCCCGGCGATGCTCGTGAGGCAGGGCGTCGAGACCGCCTGGTGAAGGTAGACAGCAGAGTCGCGCTCGAGGAGGGCGCGATCATCCGGAGCCCGTCGGTCAGACCAGTCGCGCCTCAGAAGCCCGGTATTCGTGTCGCTTTCGCTCTGTGCGGGTGGCATGCGGGGCCCTTCAGTCGTGAGTCTGAGGAAACGTACACCCTCGAGGCGGTCAGGAACGAGTGGTCTGCGGAGCTTTGCCAAGCGTTCATCTCTACAGAGCCTGCGCGACACCGCCAGAGAGCAGCATCAGATGATCGACCCGGCGCCTGAGAATTGTTTGCTTGCCCTAGAGCGAACGGCCGTGCGGTCGACCAGGAGGACACAGTGAACAGCAAACGTTTCATCGCGGGAGCGGCCCTTGTTGCCGCAACCGCACTCGCACTCACCGCTTGCGCGGGATCGAGCACACCGTCGGGCACGTCAGAAACGAGCGCGAAGACGGCAACCAGCGCCGCAGACGTGGGCGGAATGGACGCCCTTGTGACCGCCGCAAATGCGGAAGGCGCGCTCAACGTGATCACGCTTCCGCCGTCATGGGCCAACTACGGGAAGATCATCGCCGGCTTCCAGGCGAAGTACCCGAACATCAAGATCAACTCGGCGAACCCCGACGGCTCCAGCGCCGACGAGGTCTCAGCAGCAAAGGCCCAGAAGGGCCAGTCGACGGCACCCGACGTATTCGACATCGGTACCGCAGTGCTGCAGCAGAACCTCGACCTTGTCGCACCCTACAAGGTCGCCAACTGGGCCGACATTCCGGCTGACTACAAAGACGCCTCAGGCAAGTGGTACTACGACTACACCGGCCTCATGTCGGTGGGCTACGACTCAAAGGTCATCACCACGGCCCCCACCTCGATCAAAGACCTGCTCGGTTCGGCTTACAACGGCAAGGTCGCGATCAAGGGCGACCCCACCCAGGCCAACGAAGCGGCCAGCGCTGTGTACCTCGCGGCTCTGCAGAACGGTGGCACCGCTGACAACATTCAGCCCGGCATCGACTTCTTCAAAAGCCTGAAGGGTGCCGGAAACTTTCTCGCCGTCACCCCGACGCAGGCAACCGTCGCCTCGGGCGAGACCCCTGTTGTGCTGCAGTGGAGCTACAACAACCTCGCCTGGGGTTCCGCTGGCGGTTCGACCGGCAACCCCGACTACAAGACAGTGATCTTGCCCGGCTCGGCGCTCGGGAGCTACTACAACCAGGCCATCAGCGCCGACGCACCGCACCCCGCAGCCGCCCGGCTCTGGGAAGAGTACATCTACAGCCCCGAGGTTCAGAACCTGTACCTCGCCGCTGGCGCCTTCCCCTCGACGCTGACCGCGATGCAGACCGCCAAGACGGTCGACACTGCCGCTCTCGCTGCCGTCGGGGCTCCTCCGGCGAGCTTCGTTCAGCTCACCGCGACGCAGGCCACCGCGGCTGCAGGTCTCCTGAAGACCAACTGGGCTGCGGCGATCGGTTAGTGGAACGATGACCTCGACTGTCGTTGCACCCGTAACGCCAGCCGAAACGACTCGCGGCGCTGAGGCAACCCCTCGGCGCCGCGGTCTCACCTGGCTGGGGTTGGTGCCATTCGGCGCCTACGTCGTTCTCTTTCTGGCGATTCCCGCCGTGCTCGCCGTGGCGAGCGGGTTTTTCGACGCCGACGGCGCGTTCACCTTGTCGAACTTCTCGGCGTACACCAACCCGGCGATTCTCAACAACTTCTGGTCGTCGCTCTGGATCTCGGCGGTGACATCCATTCTCGGAGCCGTGTTCGGAGCCCTCATCTGCTTCGCTCTGCTGGGCACCAAAGCCGACAGGGCTCTACGGTCAACCGTCGACTCAGCAAGCAGCGTGCTCGCCCAGTTCGGCGGAGTCATGCTGGCTTTCGCCTTCATCGCCACCATCGGCGCGCAGGGTGTGCTCACGAAGTGGCTCATATCGCTCGGGCTCACCACGAACGTCTTCAACAGCTTCAACGGGAGCGGCCCGCTTCTCTACCAGGTACCTGGGCTGGTCATCCCGTACCTCTACTTTCAGGTGCCCCTGATGGTGCTCACCTTCATGCCCGCCATGGAGGGCCTGAAGTCGACGTGGGCAGAGGCGAACGCCACCCTCGGCGGCACCCGGTTCACGTACTGGACCCGCATCGGCATGCCGATTCTGGCTCCCGCCTTCTTCGGCAGCCTGATTCTGCTGTTCGCCAACTCGTTCTCCTCCTACGCCACGGCGGCGGCGCTGATCTCGCAGGGCGGCATCATTCCGCTTGCCATTCGCCAGCAACTCACGAGCGAGACGATCGTCGGAGTTGCGAACGTGGCCGGCGTACTCGCTCTCGGAATGGTTGTGGTGATGATTGTCTTGATGTCGGTCTATACGGCTCTGCAGCGGCGCGCATCGAGGTGGCGCCGATGAGCGCCGCGTCGTTCTCTGCGGAACCCCGCCGCGTGACGCGGTGGATCATTCTGGGAGTCGCTGCGGCCCTCTTCGTCATTCCCATTCTTGCGATGATCGAATTCTCACTGCGCGCCGGACAGACGGGCGGGTACGACTTCTCGCACTACGCAGCCATCTTCACGGCGGGGCGTGCGGGAACGTACGATGTGCTGTTCCAAGGCATCACGAACTCAATCGGCATCTGTGTCGTCACGGTACTGATCGTTCTCGTGCTACTGCTGCCGACCATGATCCTCGTCGAACTGAAATACCCGCGACTTCGCAGTGTGCTTGAGTTCATCTGCATTATTCCCATCACCATTCCGTCGATCGTGCTGGTGGTCGGGTTCATCCCGGTGTACTCGGTGGTCGCCCGGATGTTCGGCAGCAACCCCTGGACCCTCTCATTTGCCGTGGGAATCATCGTGCTCCCGTACGCGTACCGGCCGATCGCAGCCAACATCGCTGCGATCGAGATCGTCACCCTCACCGAGGCGGCGCGCTCGCTCGGGGCGGGCTGGGGGCAGGTACTCGGGCGGGTCATTCTGCCGAACCTGCGGTCGGGCATCCTGTCGTCATGCTTCATCACGATCGCTGTGGTGCTTGGTGAGTACACGATTGCCTCCTTTCTCAGTCAGAACACCTTTCAGACGGCACTCGTACTCGTGCAACACACCGACCCGTATGTGGCCGTCATCTTCGCAGTCTTCGCGCTGGTCTTCGCGTTCGTACTGCTTCTCATCATCGGTCGGCTCGGAAGCCTGGGCCGCAATCGGAGGTCAGCATGAAAACCAAGGAATCACCCGCCACCACTCGGGCTTCAGTGCCGACGCCCGTCGACGGAGCCAGCGTCGAGCTGCGCAATGTGGTCAAGTACTACGCCAACCAGCGCGCGCTGAATGGCGTCAATCTGTCGATGGCTCCCGGTGAATTCGTCGCACTTCTCGGCCCGTCGGGATGCGGCAAGACCACGGTGCTGCGTGCGCTCTCAGGGCTCGAATCGGTCACAGAGGGTCAGATCCGCATCGACGACACCGATGTCGTCAACACGCCAGTGAACAAACGCGACATCGGCATGGTGTTCCAGGCGTACTCACTGTTTCCGCACATGACGGTTCTGCAGAACGTGGAATTCGGGCTGCGGATGCGGCGAGTGGATGCGGCGAGCCGGCGCCGCAGGGCATCCGAATCCCTCGACATGGTGGGGCTCGCCAGTTTCGGGGGTCGGTACGCGCACCAACTGTCGGGTGGGCAGCAACAACGGGTGGCACTCGCGCGAGCCCTCGTGACCCGGCCGCGCGTGCTGCTGCTCGACGAGCCGCTCTCGGCGCTCGATGCCAAGGTGCGGGTGCAGTTGCGCGACGAGATTCGGCGCATTCAGACCGACCTCGGAATCACGACGCTGTTCGTGACGCACGATCAGGAAGAGGCGCTTGCCGTCGCCGACCGCGTCGCGGTGATGCGCGAGGGAAACATCGAGCAGATCGGTACGCCCGAAGACCTCTACACCAAGCCCGCGACGTCGTTCGTGGCTACGTTCATCGGCCTGAGCAACGCCATCGACGCCGAACTCGTCGGGTCAACCGTGCGTGTGTTGAACGCGGCGCTCCCGCTGCTCGGCACGGGCCCGGCTGAGGGGCTGGTCACCGCTTTCATTCGGCCAGAAGACATCTCGTTCGCTCCCACCGGCATCCCGGCAACCGTCGTCGCGTCGAGCTTTCTCGGCTCGTTGCGGCGCACACAGGTTCGGCTCGAGGGGGGCGAGCTGCTGTTCGTTCAACACGAGGTGCAGTTGCGGCCCGAGACGGGCGAGCGGATGTTCGTGCAGTTGCGCGGGCGGGCAGTGGCGGTGGAGGGGCGGAGGTAGGGGTTCTAGATACGAGGGTGAGAAATGGTCACGAATGCCGCTAGTATGCATTCATGAACTTTCGTCACGCTTCGCGCTCCCTGATTCTCTGCTCCGCTGCCGCGCTCGTCTTCGCGGCGACCCTGACGGGTTCGTCGGCCGCGTTCGCGACGACCAACACCTACACGACGTCTGCGACGACCACCGTGGGGCTACATCCGTTTGGCATTGCGGTCGACTCTGTAGAGCGCAAGGTGTTCGTCACGAACGATGGCGATGGCACGGTGACCGTGCTGAACGCTGACACCGGCGCGGTGATCGGTTCACCGATCACTGTCGGCACGCACCCCGAGAGGATTGCAGTGGATTCAGTGCGGCACCGGGCGTACGTGACGAATTCCTCTTCGCAAACAGTTCGCGTCATCGATACGCATACTGACAGCGTGATCGGTCTACCTGTTGACGTCTCAAACGGGTCATTCGCCGGAAACGTTTTCGGTGTTGCAATCGACCAGCAGAACGGCAACGGGTGGGTGGTGACCAATAACTCGGTGGTCATTGTCGACGGACAAAACCAGACTGTCGTTGCGCCTGTTATACCAATGAGCGGCTCAACTAACTCACAGATTGCCATCGATTCGGGCCGACGCAAAGCATGGGTCTCAAATTTTGACGCTGACACTGTGACCACGCTCGATCTAGACTCAGGCGCCAGGATCGGAGCCTCATTGCCAACTGGCGACGAGCCGAGTGGCATCTCACTCAACTCCACTACAGGATCAGTAGTCGTCTGCAGCTTCACGCAACCGATTCTGCGTACGTTCGACGAACGGACGAGAACTCAAGTCGGTTCAGACATTTCCCAGATGTGTTTCAACGTCCATAACGACGTGAATACCAACGACGTTCTTTCGAACTCGACGGGCGGCTCTTTCATTGACGTGCACGATGGCACACGCGGAACAACACTTGCTCAGATCCCCGCGGGCGCAGATACTCACGACTTTGCGATTGACCCGGTGACCGACAACATCTACGTGACGAATAGTTCGACGAACAAGGTGGTGGCGATACATCAGGCGGTGTCGCCCACGATTACGACGGTGGGGGCAGCGCCGGGGGGAACAGTGGGAAGTGGGTACAGCTTTGCGGTGACAGCGAACGGAACGCCGAGCATCCAGTATCGGGTGAGCAGCGGCACGCTGCCCGATGGGCTGTTGATCGACCCTGATAGTGGAGTGATTTCGGGCAAGCCTACGACGGTGGAGACGCAGACGTTCTCGGTGACCGCGAGCAATGGGACGGCTCCCGACGCCGTGGCGTCTTACACGATCGCCGTTGCGGCGGCTGTCGTCACGCCGCCGCCCACAACGACGCCTCCGACGTCGACAACCGACCCGACCAACACAACGGGCGGTACCGGGAGTGGCAGCGCGGGGTCGGGGAGCAGTGGAGGCGGTTCAGGATCGCAAAGCCACCTTGCCAGCACGGGCGTGAACGGCGAGAACACGGAACTCACCGCGTCACTGGCGCTGCTGGTGATGCTCGGCGGTGTTGCAGCCGTGCTCGGTCGCCAGCGCCGTACGGCACGGCGAGACCAGCGGGCTGACAGAGGCTGAGGGCACGCCCGCCGCGACTGACTGCGGAACGGGCGGCCGCAGTGATCGGCGTCGGGCTGGTTCGGCCTGGTTCGGGTCGGGTCGGCGGGAACGATCGGCGCCGTTAGGAACGGCGGGCGGCGGGCTGCGGGGGCTGCGTCAGGCGAGGCGGAGGCGCTGGCAGTGGGGGCAGAAGTGCGACGAGCGGTTCATGAACGACTCCCGGGTGATGAGGTGGCCACAGCGGGGGCAGGGCTTGCCCTGCTGGCCGTAGGCGTTGAGGGAGTGCGAGAAGTAACCTGAGGCGCCGTTGACGTTGACGTAGGTGGAGTCGAAGCTGGTGCCACCCTCGGCGAGTGCCTTCGAAAGAACGAGGCGGATCTCGGCGAGGAGGGTGCGGGCCCGGCGGGGCGAGAGAGTAGCGGTGGGCTGGGCGTAGTGGAGCCTGGCCGCCCAGAGGGCCTCGTCGGCGTAGATATTTCCGACGCCGCTGATGAGGGTCTGGTCGAGGAGCGCCCGCTTGATGCCGGTTTTCTTGCTCTTCAGCGCAGCGAAGAATGTGCGCTCGTCGAAGAACGGGTCGAGCGGGTCACGGGCGATGTGGGCGACCTGGCTCGGGATCGAGGCGAGCCACGTGGGCGCGAGAACAGGAGCCGTCGGATCTGCCTCGTCAGAAGGGCGAGCCGCAGCCGGAGCCGACAAATGGGCACCGGCGAGACCGGGGCCCGAGTAGCCGGCGGGGGCACCGTCGGGGGTGGGCACGAGGGTGTCGACCGCCATGGAGCCGAAGATGCGCTGGTCGACGAAGTTGACCCAGTGCTCGCCGAGCGACGGATGCTCGATGCTGAGGCGGATGCGGAGGAGGGCGGTCTCGGGGTGTCCGGGCACGCGGAGAAGAACCTGGCCACTCATGCCGAGGTGGGTGACGAGGGCGCGGCCGGAGGAGAGCGGGAACCACAGGAACTTTCCGCGGCGCACGGCGGCGAGCATCCGGTGCCCGGTGAGGCCGTCAGCGAAGGGGCCAGCGAGGGGACTGTGCCGTTTCAGGGAACGATCGTCGAACACTTCGACGCCGGTGATGAGGGCGCCCGTGACGGCCGGTTCGAGGCCGGCGCGAACGACCTCGACCTCGGGGAGCTCAGGCACGCGCGGCCGACCACGGTACGGCCCCGATCACGTCGGGCACGAGCGAGATGCGGGCTGGAGCGATGAGCAGCTGCCGCGCCTGGCGAGGGTCGGGAGCAGCACGTCAGACCGGAGTGGTGAGCAGCTGCTGCGCCTGGCGGGCGGCGAGCGATTCGGCCTGCTTCTTGCTCGAACCTTCGCCGGAGGCAGTGACGAGAGTGTCGCCTGTGGCGGCGACGGAGACGCTGACGGTGGCGATGAAGGTTTTGCGGTGGTCGGGGCCCGCTTCGGCCACATCGTAGACGGGTGCAGAGGCTCCGAGGGAAGCGGCAAGTTCTTGCAGGGTGGTCTTCGGATCCATCGACTCGCCGAACGTGTTCGGGTTCTCGATGAGGGGTTCGACGAGCCGCAGCACCAGTGCTGTGGCGGTTTCGCCCCCGAGGCCCAGGTAGGTGGCGCCGATGAGCGCCTCGACCGTGTCGGCGAGGATCGATGCCTTCGAGCGCCCGCCGGTGAGGTCTTCGCCGCGGCCGAGCAGCACGAACGGGCCGAGGCCGATCGTCGAGCCGATGCCGGCAAGCGCGACCGTACTGACGAGGCTGGCGCGGCGTTTGGCCAGCTCACCCTCTCCGAGTTCGGGGTACCGCGTGTACAGCATCACCGTGACGGCTTGCCCGAGAATCGAGTCGCCGAGAAACTCGAGACGCTCGTTGGTGGGCACACCGCCGTTCTCGTACGACCACGACCGGTGGGTGAGAGCGAGCTGCAGCAGAGCATCCGGAATCTCGACACCCAGGGTCGCCAAAAGATGCGCCCGGTTCGGTTCGGCCCTGACTTTCGTCATCGGCCGGCACCGTCGGAGCGCACCTGTACGTACATTGAGGCGTTGGGCCTAAATGTCGGCGACTTTGCGGCCCTTGTACTCAAGGAACAGCGCGGTACCGGCAGAGTCTTCGACAACCTTGGCGCGGTGCGGCAGGCTGTAGACGGTCTTGCCGTTCTCGACGGTCTTGACCAGGGTGGGGGCGGTTGCCTTCCACTGGGCGCGGCGCATGCGGGTGGAAGCCCGCGACATCTTTCGCTTCGGTACAGCCATGATCTAACTCTTCTCTATCTCGGCCCCGGACGGAGTTTCTCCATCGGGCGCGTGGTTTGTGGTTGCTTCTGACTCAGTGGTTTGCTCAGTGGCCTGCAACAGCCCTGCAAGAGCAGACCATCGGGTGTCGACGATCTCTTGCGGCGCGCGTTCGGGCAGATCTTCAAGCCGCTCGCCCGTGACGGGGTCGAGGCCTGGGCAATCGGGCCGGCAAACCGGTTGAAACGGGAGTGCGAGAACCACCGCATCCCTGATCAGTGGTTCAAGGTCGACATGGTCGGCCTGCACCTCATAATCAAAAGCTTCGTCAAGAGAATACGCGAAAAGCTCCGCAAACTCGACTCGAACGGGTAATTCGATGTCTTTGAGGCATCTTCCGCAGATTCCGGTGGCGTCTGCGTCGACTCTGACACTGGTCAGAATGCCGTCGTGGAGGCTCTCGAGGCGCACGTCGACCTGCAGCGTGCTACCGGCCTGAACTGCGACGAGGCCCTCGCCCAGCTTCTCGGGCAGAACGATGTCGAGCTCGCGTTCGCGCAGCTCACCCGGCTGGTGCATCAAGTCCCAGACATTGACCGTGTACGGGGTTTTGTTGAATTTGGTCACGGGCGACAACTTTACCCGGTATTCGGGGCGGTTCAGGCGGTCGTGGGGTTTGCTTCGCGGATTGCGACGGATTCGGCCTGCAGGGCATCCAGAACCGTACGAACGGCAAGCCGTTCAGCCCTGTCGGGGCGCATGAGTGCGTAGATGTGGCGCTCGGCGGTCACACCGGCCAGGGGCGTGAGTGAGATGCGCTGAGACATGGCCGCGCTGGTGAGGTAGGCGCCGCCGGCGGTGTAGCGGGGAAGGATGGCGATGCCGAGACCGGCCGAGACCAGCGCTTCGGTCACTCGAGTGTCGGCGAAGCGCTGAACGATGTTCACGGGGGCTCCTGCGGCCGCTGAGATGTCGTAGAGCGTGCGCTCGAAGGGGTAGCCCCAGGGCACGCCGATCCACTGCTCACCGATGAGGTCGGCAGGGGTGACGCTCGCTTGCGCGGCCAGTGGATGCCCGGGGGGAAGCGCCACGTCGAGAGGCTCGGTGATCAGGTGAACTATTCGCAGGCCCCGCGACTGCCAGAGCGACGGAGGGCGGGTCGGCGCGTGGGCGATGACGATGTCGAAGTCGTTCGTGAGGTCAGGGAAGGCTTCGGAGGCAGGGTCTCGGTCGCTCGCGTGCAGGGTGAGGCCCGTCTGCTGGGCCAGCCGGTGCAGCACTCCGGGGAGGATCATCTGGCCGCCGGTGGGAAAGGTGGCCAGTGACACCTCGCCGGTGGGGTCGTGGCGAAACTCGTCCCAGAGCGCATCGGCTCGTTCGAGGGCAACGGCGACGTCGGCGGCGCTACGGGCGAGGGCGCGGCCGGCGTCGGTGAGCACGATTCCGCGGCCGGCCTTCTCGGTGAGGGGAAGGCCGGCTTCGCGCTCGAGCACCCTCAGCTGCTGCGAGACGGCGGAGGGGGTGCGGTGGGTGGCGCGGGCGACCTCGGTGATGCTGCCGCGCTCGGCGAGTTCGCGCAGCAGTTCGAGTCGGCGAACATCCATGTATTGACGCTACCGGGTCGGGGCCGAATTGTGCAGCGCCGCGACAGCGACGCCTGGGGCTGGGCGGGGCGGGGCTGATCAGACGTCGAGGCTGGCGAACGCCTCATCGTAGATGGCGAGCCCGCGGGCAACCTCGTCGTCGGTGACGACGCACGGCGGCACCACGTGCAGCCTGTTGTCGGCAAAGAACGGCAGCATGCCAAGCGACAGCAGTTTCGCCTTCAACGCGCCCACGAGGGTCGGCGAGAGAGGTTCGCGGGTCGTGGGGTCGGCCACGAGATCGAGAGCCCAGAACACTCCGAGGCCACGCACCTCGCCGATGACCGGGTACTTCGCGGCCAGGGCGTGAAGGCCCGGCTCGAGCAGCTCGCTGCCCACCCGCGCAGCGTTGTCGACGATGCCCTCGTTCTCCATCGCATCGAGGGCGCCGATGATCGACGCCATGGCGAGCGGATGCCCCGAGTACGTCAACCCGCCGGGAAACACGGTCTCGTCGAAGACTTCGGCGATGAACGGCGGAATGATGACCCCGCCCACCGGCACGTAACCCGAGTTCACTCCCTTGGCGAAGGTGATCAGATCGGGCACCACGGGCTCGTCGACGAGCCCCAGCGACTGGAACGCGAACCACCCGCCCGTGCGGCCGAACCCGCACATGACCTCGTCGAAGATGAGCACGATGCCGTATGTGTCGGCGAGCGCGCGAACCCCGGCGAGGTAGCCGGGTGGGGGCACGAGGATGCCCGCGGTGCCGGGGATCGTCTCGATGAGTATGGCCGCGATCGAGTTCGCCCCCTCTGCCTGGATGACCCGCTCGAGATGGTGCAGTGCGCGCGCCGACTCTTCTTCTGGCGTGGTCGCCCAGAACTCCGAGCGGTACGCGAACGGACCGAAGAAGTGCACGTGTGCACGGGCATACTCGTTGGGCACGCGGCGCCAGTCACCGGTCGCGGCCACGGCAGACCCTGTGTTGCCGTGGTACGAGCGGTACATCGAGAGCACCTTGTCGCGCCCGGTGTAGAGCCGCGCCATGCGCATGGCGTTCTCGTTCGCGTCGGCTCCCCCATTGGTGAAAAAGACCTTGCTGAACTCGTCGCCCGCACGCTCGAGGATGCGCTGGGCCGCTTGGCCACGGGCCAGGTTCGCGTGGGCGGGCGCGATGGTGGTGAGAATGTCGGCCTGCGTGTGAATCGCTGCAACGACGGCCGGATGCTGGTGGCCGATGTTGACGTTGACGAGCTGGCTGGAGAAGTCGAGGTAGGTGTTGCCGTCGAAGTCCCACACCGTGCTGCCGAGGCCGCCGGCGATGACCATGGGTGTGAGTGCGGCCTGGGCCGACCAGGAGTGGAAGACGTGCGCACGGTCGAGTTCGTAGGCGAGCTGGCCGTCATCGGGGCTGAGATTCACGGGTGGTGCTTTCTGTTTCGAGTGGGTGAGCTCGGTCATCCGGAAGCCTACTGAGGCTCACGGATGACCGAGCCCTGGGTACTATTCTCGCGCTGCGCTCTCTTATTTGCCGCCCTCAGTAAGGGTGACGGTGAGAGGGGTGAACGAGGAGCCTGTCACGTCGACACCCTGTGATTTCAGGGCGTCGAGAGCCTTCTGCACATAGGTGTTCGTGTAGGCATCGGAGTCGGGCGCCTTGGTGATCACCGTGCTTCCTTCGAGGTTCTTGGCGCTCATGGCCACGCCGACGGTCTGCTTCCAGGCCGCGTCGCTGACGATACCGATACCCGCCGACGACGGCCAGATCAGCTTGTTGACCTCGTTGGTCTGCCAGAGCTGGTGGCTCGCGCCGAGCTGCGACCCCTTGGCAACGACGATGTCGCTGGCCTTCTGGGGGTTGTCGCGGGCGTAGATCCAGCCCTTCAGGGCGGCGGTGAGGAACTTGACCGTCGTGTCTTGATAGGTGGTGTCGTTCTTCAGCTTGTCGGTGTTGGCCCAGATCGCATCCTGCAGCATCGCGGTGCCTTCGGTGTTCCAGTCGATGACGTTGAGGTCGCTCGGCTGGTACAGCTTGCCCGTTGCCGGGTTCGTGGTCTCGAGAATCTGTGCGTATTCGTTGTAGGTCTCGGCCTGAGCCGCGTCGATCGACCCGTCGAGAAGGCCCGACTCGTCGAACGCCTGCTGCACGAGCTGCACGTCGGTGGCCGGGTTGAGCCCGGCCTTCGTGATGCCGGCGAACATCTCGAACTCATTGCCGAAGCCCCAGTTGCCCACGATCTTGCCCTTGAGGTCGGCCGCGGTCTTGATGTTCTTCGCTGCCATCGACACCTGCAGGGTGCCCGACTTCTGGAAGATCTGGGCGACGTCAGTGATACCGGCGCCCTGCTCACGCGAGGCGAGCGCCTTCGGAACCCAGGCCACCGCATAGTCGACCGAACCGTCTGCGAGCTGGGTCTGCGGCACGATGTCGGTGCCACCCTCGATGATGCTCACGTCGAGACCCTCGTCTGTGAAATAGCCCTGGTCGAGCGCGGCATAGTAGCCGGCGAACTGCGCCTGGGTGAACCACTGCAGTTGCAGTTTCACGGGGATGAGGGCACCCCCGGTGACGCTGGGGTTGCCGCTGTTGCCGCTCGTGGCCGTACTCGTGCTCGACGAACTCGAGCAGCCCGACAGGGCGAGAGCTGCCGACGCCGCGATGGCGGCCACGCCGAGGGCGATGCGTTTGCTGTGTTTCATCATTTCCTCCATCAATGAGTGGTGCAGGGGTGCAACGGGGTGAACTCAGGAGCGTCGCCGGGAAGCGAACCGTTCGAGCAGCAGGGTGACGCCATAGAAGACGAGGCCGAGAATAATGGCACCGAACACGTACGCCCATGCCCGGGGGTAGGCACTGTTCGCCGCCGCAGACGTGATGCGGGAGCCGAGACCGTTCTGCAGCCCGCCGAAGTATTCGGCCACGATCGCCGAGATGACGGCCAGCGACGATGCAATACGGAGCCCGGTGAAGATGAACGGCACCGCCCCCGGCAGCGTGACGGTGCGGGTCAACTGCCAGCTGCTCGCCGCGTACGCCCGCATCAGGTCTCGGTGCACGGGCCGCACTTGGCGAAGCCCTCGCAGGGTGTTGATGAAAATCGGGGCGAACACCACGATCATCACCACCACCCGCCGCGGGGTGTCGGAGGTGGAGCCGAACATCGTGTTCAGAATCGGTGCCAGCGCCACGATCGGCACCACGGCAAGGCCCGCGACCAGCGGCACGATCATGCGATCGAACACCCGCAGCCGCGAAGCGACGAGCGCCAGCAGCACTGCGAGCACACCGCCCACCACGAGCCCGATCAACGCGTTCAGCCCGGTCGCGAGCATCGACGAGAGAAGCAGGGCAAACACCGCCACGACTTGACCGGCGATGTCAGTGGGGCTCGGCAGCAGGTACGGCTTGATATCGAACACCGCAACGACCAACTGCCAGAGAAGCAGGAAGGCGACACCCAGCACGAGTGGCGGCAGCACCGAGCGAACGAGCGCGCGGCCCCGACCAGGGCCACGCACCGCAGCGGCTGAGACACCGGCAGGCACACCGGCACCGGCAGCAGCACCGGCAGCGGGCTCCGGATGCCCGTTCCCCCGCTCGGCCACACCAGGCCCGCGCATCCCTTCGCTCATCGCAGCTCGACTCCCATCGGCGCCGCCGGGCTGCCGTGCAACGCCTCGCGCACGGCCGTCACCCCCTCGAAGAACGCCGAGTTCTCCCGGAGCCCCTCGCTGCGCTGGGTGCCGGGCCCGAGATCGATGTCGACGATCCCCACGATGCGGCCGGGCCGGGGCGACATGACCACCACGCGGTCGGAGAGGAAGACGGCTTCGGGAATCGAATGCGTCACGAATACGACGGCGGCGCCCGTCTCCGAACAGATACGCACAAGCTCCTGCTGCATTCGCTCCCGGGTCATTTCGTCGAGGGCGCCGAACGGCTCATCCATCAGCAGGAGCTTGGGTCGTTCGGCCAGCGACCGCGCAATGGCCACGCGCTGCTGCATACCCCCCGAGAGTTGGTCGGGGAAGCGCGAGCGAAAATCGGTGAGCCCCACGAGTTCGATGAGCTCTTCGGCACGTGCCGAGCGCTCGGTCTTGCCGACACCGTGCAACTCGAGCGGCAGCTCGATGTTGGCCTGGACTGAACGCCACGGCAGCAGGCCCGCGCTCTGGAAGGCGATGCCGTACTCCTGGTCGATGCGGGCCTGACGCGCGGTCTTGCCGAACACCAGGATCTCACCGCTGGTCGCTTCGTCGAGATCGGCGATCAGCCGCAGCAACGTGCTTTTGCCGCACCCAGAGGGGCCGATCAGGGACACGAACTCCCCCGGTGCCACAGTGAGCGACACGTCGTCGAGTGCTCGCACCTCGGCACCTTTGGCGACCTGGAAGACTTTGCCGGCCGAACGCACCGAGATAGCGGCCACACTGGCGGCGTGGGCCGCACCGGTCGCGGGGGTCTGAACGGGCGTCGTCACGATGCCGCCTCCTGTCGATTGAACCGTTTGAGGGCGAGCCCCACGAGGGCCACGAGGCCTGCCGAGACGAGCCCGAGGATGACTGCTCCCGCGATGGGCGCGTAGGCCTTTGCCGGGTCTGACGTACCCGACTGCGCGAATTCGATGATCATGCGCCCGATGCCGCCTTTGTAGCCCGTGGAGACCTCGGCCACCACCGTGCCGACGATGGCGCTCGCTGCCCCCAGCCGCAGTGCGGGGATGAGGTACGGAACGCTCGCGGGCAGACGCAGGCGCAGCAGGGTCTTGAACCACCCGGCGTTGTAGGTGCGCATGAGTTCGAGATGGATGGCGTCTGGCGACTGCAACCCGCGGAGCGCGCCGACCGCCACCGGGAAGAAGGCCAGGTAGGAGGCGATGACGGCCACCGACATCCATCTGTCCCACGAGAACGCACCGATCTGGATCTTGCCACCCCAGGCGACGATCACGGGCGCCAGGGCGATGAGAGGCACCGTCTGGCTGAGGATGAGCCAGGGCAGAACCGCTCGCTCGGCGACGCGGAGCCGCTGCATCAGCAGTGCGAGGAGAAAACCGACGACAGAACCGGCGACCCAGCCGACGGCCGCCACACCGAGGCTGTTCAGCGCCGCCCCGATCACCGACACCCACACGGGAGGGGAACCGACCGCGGAATTCACCGGCTGCAGCGCCCGCGTGACCATGTCGACGAGGTGCGGCATCGAGCGGTCGTCGGTCTTGGGCAGAATGCTCTGACCGAAGAATTGAACGCCCGTGACCGGCCCGACCGCTTTGTACCCCTCCCAGAGCACAGCAAGCAGCACCAACCCGGCCAGCCCCCACAGCACCGCGCTGAATCGAACCCCCGGTCTCGTCATGCGGTGGCCGTGATGTGCTCTCGCAGAGCGGGAATGACGGCCTCGCCGTAGACCCGCAGGGTTTCTTCTTTGTTGTCGTGTTGCAGATAGCCGGCGAACTGGTCGACGCCGAGCTCTTTCAGCGCCTTCAGCTTCTCGATGTGCTGCTCGGCAGTGCCGAGCAGGCAGAACCGGTCGACGATCTCGTCGGGCACGAAGGCCGCGTGCGAGTTGCCTGCGAGGCCGTGCTCGTTGTAGTCGTAGCCTTCGCGAGCTTTGATGTAGTCGGTGAGGGCGGCCGGTACCGACGAATCGGTTCCGTACTTGGCGACGATGTCGGCGACGTGGTTGCCGACCATTCCGCCGAACCAGCGGCACTGGTCGCGCATGTGCTCCCAGTCATCGCCGATGTACATGGGCGCCGCCACGCAGAACTTGATCGACATCGGGTCACGACCGGCTTTTTCAGCCGCATCGCGAACGGTCTTGATCATCCACTCGGCGATGTCGAGGTCGGCGAGCTGCAGGATGAAGCCGTCACCCACCTCGCCCGCGAGCTTCAGGGCGAGCGGGCCATAGGCGGCAACCCATACCTCGAGTTCGGAGCCGCGGCTCCACGGGAACTGCACGGTGGCGCCGTTGTACTCGACCGAGCGACTGTTGGCGAGCTCGCGGATGACGTGGATCGACTCGCGCAGGGTCTTCAGCGTGGTGGGCGCACCATTCGTGGTTCTGACGGCCGAGTCGCCACGACCGATGCCGCAGATGGTGCGGTTGCCGTACATCTCGTTGAGGGTGGCGAAGATGGAGGCCGTGACCGTCCAGTCGCGGGTCGCCGGGTTCGTCACCATGGGGCCCACCTTGATGCGGTGGGTCTCGTTGAGAATCTGGCTGTAGATGACGTAGGGCTCCTGCCAGAGCAGGTGCGAGTCGAAGGTCCACGCGTAGTCGAAGCCGTGCTGCTCGGCCAGTTTCGCGAGCGCAAGGGTGCGCGACGCCGGCGGGTGGGTCTGGAGTACTGCTCCGAATTCCATGTGGTGCTTTCTCCTAGATCAGGTACTGCGACAGGCCGCGCTTGAAGTACTTGCCGTCGGTTTTCGAACCGAGGTACTGGTTGCCGTCGACGATGACTTTTCCGCGGGAGATGACGGTGTCGACGTGCCCGTCGATCTCAAAACCCTCCCAGGCCGAGTAGTCCATGTTCATGTGGTGTGTGCGGCCCTCACCGATTCCGATGGAGGTGTGCCCGTTCGGGTCGTAGACGACCACGTCGCCATCGGCGCCCGGCTGGATGACACCCTTCTTGCCGTACATGCCGAACATGCGGGCCGGGGTGGTCGACGTGAGCTCGACCCAGCGCGGCAGCGAGATCTCCCCCATGACGACACCCTGGTAGATGAGATCCATGCGGTGCTCCACGGAGCCGATGCCGTTGGGGATCTTCGAGAAGTTGCCGATTCCCATGTCTTTCTGGCCCTTCATGCAGAAGGGGCAGTGATCGGTCGAGATGACCTGCAGGTCGTTCGTGCGAAGGCCCTGCCACATGTGGTGCTGGTGCCCCTCCGCCCGCGAGCGCAAGGGAGTCGAACACACCCATTTGGCACCCTCGAAGTCACCCCACTGGTTGCTGGATGCCCCGAGCTGCTCTTCGAGCGACAGGTACAAGTACTGCGGGCAGGTCTCGGCGAACACGTTCTGGCCCCGGTCGCGGGCCAGCGCGATCTGCTCGACGGCCTGCTTCGCGCTGACGTGCACGATGTACAGCGGCGCGCCCGTGAGGTTCGCCAGCATGATGGCGCGGTGCGTGGCCTCCTCCTCGGTCTGCCACGGACGGGTGGTGCCGTGGAAGTAGGGCGAGGTGTCACCACGCTCGATGGCCTGCTGCACCAGGAGGTCGATGACGCTGCCGTTCTCGGCATGCATCATCATGAGGCTGCCATTCTCGCTGGCGCGCTGCATGGCCTTCACGATCTGGCCGTCGTCGCTGAGAAAGACGCCCTTGTAGGCCATGAACAGTTTGAACGAGCTGACACCCTCGTTCAGCAGTTCGTCCATCGCCGTGAGAGACGAATCCTGCACATCGCTGAGAATCTGGTGGAACCCGTAATCGACCGCGCAATTGCCGGCCGCTTTCTGGTGCCAGAGCGCGTACTGGTCGAGCACGTTCTCGCCGGCGTACTGCACGACGAAGTCGACGATGCTGGTCGTACCGCCCCACGCAGCGGCCCTGGTGCCCGTCTCGAAGGTGTCGCTCGCGAACGTGCCACCGAAGGGCATCTCCATGTGCGTGTGTGCGTCGATGCCGCCGGGGATGACGTACTTGCCCCGCGCGTCGATCACACGGTCGACGTTCGATGCCACGTCAAAACCCAGGAGGGCTGAGCCCGGGGCCAGAACGGCGGCGATCGTCTCGCCGTTGATCAGTACATCGGCCTCTGCCGTACCGGTCGCGTTGACGACCGTTCCGTTCGTGATGAGGGTCTTCATTCGCTGCTCCTTCGCAGAAGGTCGTGGCTACGGCTTGGGAATCGACGTGTACGACTCCGGGCGGCGGTCACGGTAGAACTGCCAATTGTCGCGAACCTGGCGAATCATGTCGAGGTCGAGGTCACGGATGACGATCTCTTCGTGCTCGCCGCTGCCGTACCCGCCGATGATGTTGCCCTGGGGATCGACGAACTGGCTGTTGCCATAGAACGTGACGGCCAGGTCGCCGTATTCGTTGTCTTCGCGGCCCACCCGGTTCGGCGCGGCCACGAAGTAGCCGTTCGCGCCGGCGGCAGCGGGCTGCTCGATCTCCCACAGGCGGTTCGAGAGCCCGGGCTTGGTGGCGTTCGGGTTGAACACGATCTGGGCACCGTTCAGGCCGAGCTCACGCCAGCCCTCGGGGAAGTGTCGGTCGTAGCAGATGTAGACACCGATGGGCCCGACTGCGGTCTTGAAGACCGGGTAGCCGAGGTTGCCGGGGCGGAAGTAGAACTTCTCCCAGAACTTGTCGAGGTGCGGAATGTGGTGCTTTCGGTACTTGCCGAGAATGGTGCCGTCGGCGTCGACCACGACGGCCGTGTTGTAGTACACGCCGGGCATGTCTTCTTCGTAGATGGGCAGCACCATCACGAGGTTCAACTCTTTCGCCAGTGCCGCGAACCGCTGCACGATGGGGCCGTCGGCCGCCTCGGCGTAGGCGTAGTACTTGGCGTCTTCGGTGATGCCGAAGTAGGGCCCGTAGAAGAGTTCCTGAAAGCAGATGACCTGGGCGCCGTCTGCAGCCGCATCACGGGCGAACTGCTCGTGCTTGGCCAGCATGGATTCTTTGTCGCCCGTCCACGTTGTCTGCGTGATTGCCGCTCGAATGACCGTCATAGTTTCGCGTGTTCCTTTCGAAGCCGGTTTTGTTATTATTTGCTGTGAACATTTCTCTCGTGTTTCAGCGTGTGACGCCAGAGTAAATAAGTCAAGAGGTGTGGATGATCGAGCTGATCGCCCGGGCTGTGGAGGAGAACCGCACTCCCGAGGGCATCGCCGCCGCATTCTCCCGCCTCATTCGTAGCGGCGCCATCGCATCCGGAGACCGTCTGCCCACTGTTCGTGCTCTTGCCGCCGAGCTCAGGGTCAGCCCGGCCACTGTATCGAAAGCCTGGCAGGCGCTGGCCGGCGTGGGGCTGATCACCTCGCGTGGGCGGGCCGGCAGCTTTGTGCTGCACGCCAGCACCACGTGGATGCCGGCGCACTTCGCGGGGCTGGCCGGATCCCATGTCGAAGCCCGGCTCGACCTCTCGACCGGAACACCAGACCCAGAACTGCTGCCCGGGCTCGCGGCCGCCATCTCACGGGTATCGACGCGTGCCGACACCTCGAGCTACCTCACCTCGAGGGTGCTTCCTGAACTCGAACGCCTACTGCGGGCATCCTGGCCCTACCACCCAGAATCGCTGACCATCGTCGACGGAGCGCTCGACGCCCTGTCGCGTTCCCTCGATGCGGTGGTTCGGTATGGCGACAGGGTGATCGTCGAAGATCCGTCGTTCCCGCCGTTCTTCGATCTGCTCGAGCAGTTCGGCGCCGAACGAGTGGCTGTACCCATCGACCGGCACGGCATGCGGCCCGACCGGTTCGCGGCGGCCCTTCGCACAAACCCGGCAGCGATCATTCTGCAGACCCGCGCGCACAACCCCACCGGAGCCTCGATGACCGCGGAGAGGGCGCGAGAACTCGTGCGGGAGCTGAAGGCGCACTCGCACCTCACCGACCCGGTGATCATCGAAGACGACCATTCGGGCGAGATCAGTTCGGTGCCGGCGGTCAGCCTCGGCACGTGGCTGCCGCATCGCACGCTGCACATTCGAAGCTTTGCCAAGTCGCACGGCCCCGACCTGCGCATCGGCGCGCTCGCGGGGCCGACCGAGCTGATCGATCGCATCGTGGCACGCCGGATGCTCGGGCCGGGGTGGACCTCCCGCATGCTGCAGACCATTCTGTACGAACTTCTCAGCGCACCCGCATCGGTGGCCGAGGTGGCGGCCGCGCGTGCGACGTACCGGGAGCGGCAGCGGGCTCTGGCCGAGGCGCTGGGGCGGCGGGGGGTCGACATGGGCG
>NZ_QYRT01000046.1 GCF_004923255.1 Subtercola vilae
GCGGGCTACGGCTTCTCGCGCTATCGGTTCCGCGGATCGAATGCCTTGTTCTTCGGCGTGATGGCGACTCTTCTCGTTCCCATTACCTCGATCGCGCTGGCGAACGATGGGGTGGGGGCGATCGATGAGAATTGGGCGGCCCGGTGCTGTGCCTTTCGACCAGCACGGGCATAACACCGCGGTCCGCAGCATCCGTTGTGCCCGTGATGAGCGTCACGAGCCGGGCCACCGCATGACGGCCGACGCGGTCGAAATCGATGTGCATGGTTGAGAGGGCAGGAATGAAGTAGGGCGCTTCGGGCACGTCGTCGAATCCGATGACGCTCACGTCGCCGGGCACGTCGAAACCGCGTTCGGTGAGCGCCTTGATGACTCCGAGGGCCATCTGGTCGTTGGCCACGAAGACGGCCGTTACTCCCGCCGTCTCGGCCACGCGCAGGCCGGCGCGATAGCCGGAGTCCGTCGTCCAGTCACCTTCGATCACGGGGGTTGAGGTGAGACCTGCCTCGGCGAGCGAACGCTGCCACCCGGCGATGCGAGCCGTGGTGCCGAGCCAGCCCGCGGGCCCCGCCACATGGTGAACGGTTCGGTGGCCGAGCTCGAGCAGATGTCGAGTGGCGGCGGCAGAGCCGGAGACCTCGTCGGTGACCACATTTCCCGGCACGTGCACTGCTCCTGGCTCGAATACCACGAGCGGAACGCCAATGTCGAGCAGCCGAGCCGAGCGCAGCGCCGCGTCGATGGGAGCAACGATGATGATGCCGTCGACGGGCACCGCGAGCAGGTGGTCGACGGCCTGCCGCATATCGTGATCCGGGTCGGCGATCGTCACCAGACTGGTCGAGTACCCGGCCCGCTTCGCCTCATCGACGACACCGGTCAGAATCACCGAGGGGCCGTACTGAGCAAGGCCGAAGCTCACCACGCCGATCGTCAGGCTGCGGTTCGAGGCAAGGGCTCGAGCCGAGGGGTGCCGACGATAACGCAATCGCCGAATGGCCGTCTCGACGCGCTCGCGTGCCTCTGGCGAAACACTCGGATGCTCGTTGATCACCCGTGACACCGTTTGCTGTGAGACGCCCGCAAGTCGAGCCACATCGATCATGCGTGCACTTCGTTCAGCGGAGGTCGACTCGGACATGGAGCGTTCTCCTTTCGGAAGACGAGGGCTGGGTGAGCAAAGGTGGGCGAGACGAACGACAGGCTGCCGGGTCTACTGCGCTGCCGCCGCAGATCGCGAGCGACCGAAATGCGAACTGAAAAAGCCGCTGATACGCTGAACGCCGCCTGCGCTCGAGAGGAACACCGCAATGATGATGACGGCGCCCTTGATGACCAGCTGAGGCTCCGACGAGATGCCCACGAGATTCATGATGTTGATGATGGTGGCGAGTACGAACACGCCGATCACGGCGCTGATCGGGTCACCCTTGCCACCCATCAGCGAGGCCCCCCCGACGACCACGGCGGCGATCGCGTCGAGTTCATAGCCGACCCCGATGAGCGAACTGCCCTGTTGCAGCTGCGCCGCGGCGATCAGCCCGGCGAGGCCGGCGAGAAAGCCCGACAGCGTGTACGTGATCAGCAGATTGCGCGCCACCGGCAGTCCGGAGAGCCGAGCCGCCTCGGAGTTTCCGCCGATCGCGTAGAGCGAGCGGCCGAAGGTGCTGAACTTGGCCACGAGGGCCGCGATGACGGCCACGATGATGAAAATCGCAACGGGATTACGCACCCACAACCACGACCCGCTGCTGAACGCGTTGATGAACGCCTGGTTCGTGATCTGAATGAGACTGGTCGACTGGATGATGTAGCTGAAGCCCTTGATCGCGCTCATCATGGCCAACGTCGCGATGAACGGGGGAATTCGAAGCCACACGATCAGCACGCCGTTGATGAGCCCGGCGAAGGCACAGGCGGCGAGTGTGACGCCGGTCGCGAGGCCGGCGTTCATTCCCGACTGCAGGGTCAGGGCGATGATGACGGTCGACATGGCCAGCGTCGATCCGACAGACAGGTCGATGCCCCCCGTGAGAATGACGAAGAACTGTCCGATCGCAAGCACTGCGGTGATCGATGCCGCTGCGATGACGTTCTGGGCATTGCGAGCGGTCAAGAAGTCCGGCGAGACGTAGTAACCGATGATGATGATCGCCAGGAGTACCAGCAGCAGGTAGCTCTTGGGCAGCAGGTGCTTGACGACATCGAGTGCCGTGGTGGCCGGGCGGGCATCCGGTGCCTGCGGAGACTGCGAGCGGGGTGGCCCGGTCAGGGTGTTGTTGGTCATTGTCGGTTCCCTTACGAAAGAGGTGTGTATTTTCTGTGGGCGCCGGGCTCAGGCGAACTCGGAGATCAAGGCGTGGCCTTGTGGATCGATGTCGTCGTGCTCGAACTCGGCGACGACTCTGCCCCGTGCCATGACAAGCACTCGATCGCACATCATTGCTTCGGTGATTTCAGAACTAGAGATGATTACGGTTCCGCCCGCACGCGCGAAATCGCGGATCAACTCATACATGTCTTCTTTGGCGCCGACATCGACGCCTCGGGTGGGCTCGTCGCAGATAAGCAGTCGGGATGACCGGGCGAGCCAGCGAGCCAGAATGCCCTTCTGCTGGGTGCCCCCGCTCAGTGTCTTCATCGGTTGGTTCACGCTCGACACCTTCATGCCGAGGCGCTCGACCATCTGCGTCGCCACCCTCTTCTCGGCGCGCGAGTCGATCACGCTGAACCTGCTGAACATCGGCAGGCTTGCGAGCGTGATGTTTCCGGCGACGCCCATGTCGGGAACGAAGCCCTCCGCCTTGCGGTCTTGCGGCAGAAGTCCGATGCCTCGACGAATGGCGTCTCGCGGATTCTTGAAGACCATTGCTTTGTCGTCGAGCTTGATGGTGCCTCTCGACTTGCGCCGCGCTCCGGCGAGCAAGCCCGCCAACTCGGACTGACCGCTGCCGATGAGGCCCGAGATGCCGAGCACCTCGCCTTTTCTGAGCTCGAAGCTGACACCTTCGACGCGCTCGTCTTCGCTGAGGTCACTCACAGCCATTAAGACGTCGCCGGTTTTACCGGAACCCAACCGTGGGCTCCGCTCGCCGCGCAGTGCGGCGTCGGCGATCGACCCTTGCAGGCTCTTGCCTACCATGGCCGTGACGACATCGCTGGGCGTCGACGTGGTCGTGTCGAATTCCGCCGTCTTGCGACCGTCGCGCAGAACCGTCACCTCGTGGCAGAGCGAATACAGCTCGTCCATGCGATGCGAAATGTAGAGCAGAGTGACCCCCTGCTCTGCCACCGAACGCAGCACGGTGAAGAGCCTCTCGACGTCAGGGAGGGGCAAAGTCGAGGTGGGTTCGTCGAGCAGCAGCAGCCGGGCATCCTTGTGCAGGGCCTTCGCCAGCTCGACGGCCTGCTGCTCGGCTACAGAGAAGCTGCCGACCGGGCGGCGCACGTCGAGGTCGAACCCCACCCGGTCGAGGGCGGCTCGGGCACCGGATTGCATGGTGCTCCAGTCGACGGCGGTACGACCGCGTCGCGGCAGCTGGCCCAGAAAGATGTTCTCGGCCACCGAAAGCGAGGGCACCAGGCTGAGCTCTTGATAGATGGTGTGGATGCCCGCGTTCTGCGCGTCGATCGGCTCACGGAACCTCTTCAACTCGCCACCGAGGTGCATGGTTCCGCCGTCGGGCGTCTCCGCCCCCGAGATGATCTTGATCAAGGTGGACTTGCCTGCCCCGTTCTGCCCGGCCAGCGCGTGGATGGTGCCGCGCCTAACCGTGAGGTCGACCCCCTTCAGCGCTTGCACGCCGAGGTAGCCCTTCGTGATGCCTGTCAGGCGCAGTTCGTCTGGCATGGTCTACTGGCTGTCTTGTGCGCGCACGTAGGTGTCGTCGGCCTTGTAGTAGCTGGCGGCATTGTCGGGCGTCACGACAGTGGTCTTGATGTAGAGCGTCTTGTCGGGGCACTTCGTCTGATCTTTGTTGTAGGCCGCGAGCGCCATTTTGACGGCGGTCGTGCCCTGATCCCACGGCTGGTTCGATGCGTCGGCCTGCAACGGGCCGGTCGGGTCGTCTTGCATGGTCTTCACCGACACCATTCCGCCGTCGTAGCTCGCCAAGATGATTCCAGGGCCGTAGATGCCGGCCTGCTGCAATCCCTGCACAACGCCACCGTTCATGACGTCGCTCATGCTGTAGACGACCTTGAGGTCAGGGTTCGCCGTGGCGACGTCGCGAATCGGGCCGAGCGCCTGGTCGGGCTTCCACGAGCCATACTTCGTGGGCAGCTGGTTGACCGTGATGCCGGGGTCTGCAGAGACGACGCTGTTGAAGCCCTTCATGAATCCGTTGAACCGCAGATCGGTCAGAACGTCGCCGGGGAATCCGCCGATGCCGACGATTTTGATCTCACCGGTGCTGCCGAACTTCTCTACGGCCTTCTTCGCGGCCACCGCTCCGGCGAGAGCGCCAGTGGCGCCCTGGTCTTCCGCCACGTAGCAGAAGGTGTCGGGAACGAGGCTCGGGTCGAGGTTCGAGTTCACTGTGACGACGGGAATGCCTGCTGCCTTGGCGGCGGCGATCGACGGCGCGATACCGATCGGGTCGTTGGCGTTGATGACGAGAACGTCGACGCCTTTGGTGATGAGGGTCTGGATGTCGGCGTTCTGACGAACGGTGTCGCCATTCGCGTCGAGCACATCGACGGTTGCGCCGACGGAGGAAGCCTGTGACCGGCCGCCGTCGACGAGGGTCTTCCACCAGTCGCTTCCGCTGATTCCTCGCTGGCTCCAGCCGATGACGAGGCCTTTGCCGCTCGCCTTGTCTTCAGAGCTGGCGGTGGTTCCGCCCCCTCGACAACCGGTGAGCAAGAGGGCGGTGGTGGCGATTGCGGCGACGCCGACGATGACTCGTCTGGCTCGCCGATTGCGGGCGATGTTGATCATTGGTCCACTCCTTTGTGTGTCTGACCTGCAGTGCTGAGATGGTGCTGATTGTGCCGACGGAGTCGGGGAGGTACGCAGAGTGAGAAGACGTCGTAGTACCCCGAGCCGCGCCCATCGGATGCCCGAGTCGGCGCGGCTCGACGCGCTAGTCGATCGCGGTGAACACGCCCCGCTCGATGAGCAGATCGATGTTGGCCTGCCGGGTCTTGCGCTCGCGAGCGAGCCAGCCCTCGGTGGGGGCTTCCTTCAGGTACTGATTCTTCGGATAGATCGGCTTGGCGTAGATCGCTGCGTATTGCTCGGTTCGGAGGTCTTTGAACCCATTGAAGACGCCGTTCGTCTGGCGCTCGCGGCGCAGGTGATCGATGTCGATGACGGTGCTGATGAAGCTGTCGCCGGGAACGATTCCGTTCTGCTTGATGACGACGTGACCTTTGTGATCGACGATCATCGATTCGCCACCGAACAAGTCGTTGATGATGCCGTCGGGTCCGAGCTCAGGGCCGAGGTTCGGGGCCACCACGATGGCGTTGTTGAACAGCGCGTGAGCGCGGTTCTGCACCTCCCACATGCCATTCATGGTCTGCGGCTGGAAAAGCGTGGCCCGAATGATGATCTCGGCCCCGTTCATCGCCAGACCGCGGGCGATTTCAGGGTACGAGCCCTCGTGACAGATCACGTAGCCGATGTTGCCGATGTCAGGAGTCTTGGCCACGGGATAGATGGCCTGCAACGCGTCGCCGCCGCCCTTCTTCTCGACCCACTCGTCCCACAGATCGTGCGGGTTCGTAGTGCCCAAGGTGCCTCCTTCGAAGCCGTCGCTGGTGGCCTTGGCCCGGCGGTAGACCACCTCGCCCTTCGGGTCGATCATGAACGCGACGTTGAAATAGCGGTCAGGAAAGTCATCGTCGGCGACCAGATACAGCTCGGCGGCAATGTAGGTGTTCAGTTCGCGGGCGGCTTTAGCCAATTCATCGGTCTCCGGCCCCGGAATGGTACGGGCGAATTTCTTCTCCTGCTCGCGGTCGCCGGCTTTGAATGCCATGTGCATGCCCTGGATCGCCATCTCGGGGATGACCACCAGCTTCACGGGGTGACCTTCGGTCGAGGCCACGCCGACAGCAGTTCGCATGAAGCCGATGATGCGCTTCGTGTTCTTCAGTGCGTCTTCAGGCTCCACGATCGGGATCTGCAGTGGCGAGAGGGCCACAACGGTGTACGGCTCAGTCACGTCAACTCCTTCGTTGTTGGTTACGTGAGACTGATGTTAGCGCACTATCACCGTGGCGCAAGAGTTAATTTATTGAATTCAAGGCGATATGTGCGACAGAAGGGATATCAATCGACGATCTGAGTTAGCGCACTTTCACCTGACTCAGGGTCGATTCCGGCCCTGGCGCCGGGTTGCCTCGCGCCAGACGGTGTTACGCGTGCTCGACGGTTACCCGAGCATCTTTGAAACTCGGAGACACAAATGCGCGACAGGGAAAACGTCAAGGCCGGCGGATAGGTCTGCCACCTCGTTTTTAGGACATCCGATCCATTGCGTAGAGAGCGATCGATGAGCTTCAATCACTAAATTCTCTCAATACTTGAGGTAAATTTGCGCCTATAGTGAATATTTCGTCAACAGCAGCGCGGGCTGTTTGGCATGGCTCATCTGCGCAGCGCAGCGTTTAGCAAGCTGGTTTTGAACACGCATTGCACACACTTGAGCTAGAACCGAGTGGTTTTGGAGCTTCGCTGGAGACTCAAGAAGCCCGGAATTCCGGGCTTCTTGAGCGAGAGGCTGCTAGTCCCAGTCGAGGTAGTCTTCGATCGCCCAGGCGGTCTCGCCGGCGTGCGTCTCGGGAAAACGGTGACCTGCGCCTTCGACGGTGACGATGCTCACCAGGCCGGGGGCGGAGTTCTGCAGGGCCTCGCCGTTGGCCGGGGGCGTGACGTCGTCGTCGCTCGCCTGCACGACGAGTACAGGGATGCCCTCCGGTAATGCCGTCGCATGCGCTTCGACACCGAGCAGCAGCACGCCGTTCACGCGTTCGTGGTGCGCGGCCGCGGCTGCGCGTGCGGTGACTCCGCCTCTGCCGTGGCCGCCGATCCATGCACTGGCGATGTCGAGATGGTCGAGTATGTCGAAGACGTCTTCTGCGTTGTGGGTTTGGATGCGCACGATGCGGAAGTCGGCCTGCGAAACCAGGTGCGAGAGCGTCGCGAGTGCGTCAAGGTCGGCGCCTTGGTCGACCACGAGCGCGAGGGCCGGGCCCTTACCTTCAGCTGCGAACTCGATGGTTCGCCCCTGCAACTCGAAGAACTGTCTGTCGCTCATAACGCTCCCATTCGATTCTGAGTGACTGGCTCGACAAACGGGCACAGGCACCGGGAAAGAATACCCGAACGCTTCAGACCTCGTCTGAAAGCAACCATTGCGTGACGCGAGTTACTCATAACTTCGAAATGGATTTTTATGACTAACGCACTTAGTCATAATTTCGCTGCGACTCCAGCTGATGTATGGTTCGCGGCCCGATGATGGCCGAGGTGACGGCGGGGCGAACCGTGACATTGTCACCCGAATCGAGCGCCGTGCGAGCGTGACGTGCTTCGGCTCAGGGTCGCCGCGCACACCGGTGTCGCGCGCATCGATCTCGGCGAGCCCAGCGCGGGCATCTCGACGCCGTTGTTCAAGGTCAGGTTCGTAACGGTCATGTGAGTGCCGCGAGGCCGACCAGCAATGGCAGGGGGGGCTTGGCAGTACCTGCCAGCACGGGCGTCGAGGGAGGGTCTGGCAGTACCTGTCACGACAGTGACTCCCGGCGCGCGCCTCGATGGCGTGAGATGGAAGACATGAAAGCCACATACATGTTCGGCCCCGGCGACGTTCGCATTCTGAGCGTGCCCGACCCGATCATCCAGCACCCCACCGACGCGATCGTGCGCGTGACCCGCGCCTGCATCTGCGGCTCAGACCTGCACCCGTACCACTCGATGCCGACGAGCGAGACCGGCTCACCGATGGGCCACGAGCTCATCGGTGTTGTCGAACAGATCGGTTCGTCAGTCTCGACCGTGAAGAAGGGCGACTTCGTCATTGCGCCCTTCGCATACAGCGACAACACCTGCCCGTTCTGCCTCGGCGGTTTTCAGACCTCGTGCGTGCACGGTGGTTTCTATGGGCGCCCCGAGGTCGGCGGAATGCAGGCCGAACTGCAGCGCATTCCGCTCGCCGATGGCTCACTCGTCGTTGTGCCGGGCACCGTTGACGAGAAGCTCTACCCGTCGCTGCTGACCCTTTCAGACGTCTACCTCACCGGCTTTCATGCTGCCCACATGGGCCGCGTCGAAGCGGGCAAGACCGTCACGGTGATCGGCGACGGCGCGGTGGGGCTCTCGGCTGTGCTCGCCTCGAAGCAGCTGGGCGCCGAACGCATCATCTTGATGGGCCGCCACACGTCGCGCACCAACCTCGGTATCGAGTTCGGCGCGACGGATGTTGTCGCCGAGCGCGGCGAGGAGGGCATCCAGAAAGTCATGGAGCTCACAGGCGGGCTCGGCAGCCACATCGTGCTCGAAGCCGTCGGCCACATGCCCGCCTACGAGCAGGCGTACGGAATCGTTCGCCCCGGCGGCACGATCTCGCGCGTCGGCGTGCCGCAGTACGAGCAAGCCCCCATCGGATTCGCATCGCTGTTCGGCAAGAACGTGACCCTCACCGGCGGCCCTGCCCCGGTGCGAGCGTACCTCGAGCAGGCCATTCCGCAGGTGCTCGACGGCACCATCGACCCGGGCCGGGTCTTTGACCGCACCGTCGGCATCGACGACGTTCCCGCCGGTTACGAGGCGATGGATGCCCGCGAAGCCCTGAAGGTTCTCGTCACCTTCTGATTGCCCTCCATTACCACCTCACCCTCCACCAGCACCGAAAGAACCCCCTCATGAGCACCGAAATGCAGCCCAAGACTCCCACCGTCAAAGCATCGGAGGACTGGTTCACCGGCGACGTCTACTTCAACTCGTACTACGCCGGTACCGAGCCTTCCCGCACCCGACTGAACCTCGTGCGGTTCACCCCTGGCGCCCACACCGCGTGGCACGCCCACGCCGTCGGTCAGACCCTGCACGTCACCGAGGGACTCGGCTACGTACAGTCTCGGGGGGAGGCGCTCATCGAACTCCGCCCCGCCGACACGGTCTACACGCCCGCAGGGGAGTGGCACTGGCACGGCGCGACGGAGGACAACTTCATGTGCCACCTCGCTTTGTGGGAGGCGCCGACCGCTACCGGCGAACCCGAAACGGTGTGGGGCGACAAGCT
The DNA here is from genome assembly GCF_004923255.1 of Subtercola vilae. Taxonomy (GTDB): domain Bacteria; phylum Actinomycetota; class Actinomycetes; order Actinomycetales; family Microbacteriaceae; genus Subtercola; species Subtercola vilae. Next base: position 9,252 of record NZ_QYRT01000046.1, read on the forward strand.
GGTCGCTGACGAATACCCGACGAAGTAGACCCGATGAAGTAGACCCGCTACTGCCCGCGAGAGGCCGGCGCGGACATGTCTGACACCACCATCGCAGACGCGTGGTCATCCGTCGCGGCCCACGAGGCGAGCACCCGCAGCGCGTCTGCCGTCGGCGACCCGGCCGGTGCCGTGTAGACATTCATCACCAGGCCCGGCTCGCTGGGCAATTCCATAGACTCATAGTTGAGGTCGAGGTCGCCCACCACGGGGTGGTGCAGGCGCTTCAGCCCGCTGCGGTGGAACACCACGTCGCGCGACGCCCAGCGCTCGCGAAAGAGTTCGCTCTGTGTCGACAACTCGCCCACCAGCTGAATCAGGTCAGGATCATGCGGGTTTCGCCCCGCCTCGAGGCGCAGCATCGCCGCCGCGTCGTTGGCGATCTGGTCGTAGTCACGCCAGAATTCGCGGGCGGCAGGGTTCAGATACGTGAACCTCGTCGTGTTCACCGGTCGCCGCGCGTCGTCGAACACCGGTGAATACAGTGCCCGGCCCATGCGGTTCGCGGCAATGATGTCGTGACGGGCGTTGCGCACCCACGCCGGCGCATCCGACATCGCATCGAGCACCTGCAGAACGGCGGGGCGTACGGCGCTGGGCTTCTTCTTCGCGGGCTTGCGGGCGGGCCCGGATGCTCGGGCCAGGTCGAACAGATACTGACGTTCGGCATCATCGAGCTTCAGCGTGTTCGCCAGCGAATCGAGCACGCTCTCTGATGCCCCGGCGAGGCTGCCGCGCTCGAGGCGCACGTAGTAGTCGACCGAGACACCCGTGAGCATCGCCACCTCTTCGCGGCGGAGACCCGCGACCCTGCGGTTGCCGCCATACGCCGGCAGACCTGCCGCCTCGGGCGTGATTCGCGCGCGCCGGGAACTCAAGAACTCACGGATATCTGTACGTACGTCGCCCATACGTCAACGCTACGCCGCCTCGGTCTCGAGGGGGAGGCACTGTAACTACCTCCCATGCCAGGTCGCAGAGCAGAAATCTCGCGTCTCAGACGAGCCCCCTACGATGGTGCTTCATCGAGCAGACGGAGCCTCAGCATGCCGAACACCGAACCGCTGCCACCGCCCCCGGCAGAGAACCGTGTGCCGGGGGTTGATCCACGCTTTGTGCCCCGCACGCGTTCGGCGAACTTCACCTCGGTCGAACAGTACTTCGATGATCTGGTTCACCGCCTGCTCGACCGGCTGCCGGCGACGGGCATCGCTGGGGCATTCGCTGAATTCGTGGCGTTCGTGCTCAAGCAAGCGTGGGCCTGTGTTTTCGGCTTCCTTCTCCTTGCCGTGATCTTCGCGGCGAAGCTCTGGTATCCCGAGGGCGCTGCGCTCGCGCGCAATGACGTTTTGACCCTGTCGGCCGTTGCGATTCAGATCGGTATGATCGTCGCCCGACTCGAGACCCTGCGTGAATTGAGGGTCGTGATCTTGTTCCACATCGTGGGAACCCTGATGGAGCTCTTCAAGACCGATATCGGGTCATGGAGCTACGACGCGGCAGGTATTCTTCGCGTCGGCGCGGTTCCCCTGTTCAGTGGGTTCATGTACGCCGCAGTCGGCTCGTACATGGTGCGCGTCTACCGCCTCTTCGACCTGCGGTTCACCCGGTATCCGCGGCCGTGGCTGACCGTCGTTCTCGCCGCCCTGGTCTACGCGAACTTCTTCACCCAGCACTACATCGTCGACGTGCGCTGGGTGCTTCTCGGCGCTGCTGTGCTGCTGTATGGGCCCTGCGTCATGCGGTTCCGTGTCTTTCGGAGAACGCTCGGCATGCCCATCGTCGTGGCCTTTGCCCTCGTCGCCACGTTCATCTGGTTCGCCGAGAACATCGCGACGTTCTCACAGGCCTGGCTGTACCCTGAACAACTCTCTGGCTGGCAACCCGTGTCGGCCACGAAACTCGTCTCCTGGTTTCTCCTGATGATCATCTCGGTCGTTCTGGTGACGTGGGTCTACCCGCCACGAAGACCCGCCGAGCGGCATCTCGCCGCGACAGGCCTCGCCGCCTGAGGGTGCTCGCGCAGCGTCTCTACGAAGCCGCCACGTTGCCGACGATGTCCCACGAGAAGTCCTTCTCGGTCGGCGCCGCACCGGTTTTGCCTGGCTGGAAGTACGCGTATTTCACCTTGCCGAAATTCAACGTGACGTTTTCGGTGAAGCGATCTTCTCCACCGCTGCCAGCCATTGTCACCGAGGTGACGAGCACATCGGTGAGGGTGATGGTGATGTACTTCAGTGGTGCCGCACCGGCCTTGCGCACCAGCAGCGTCGCTGTGGGCACATGCGTTCCCTTGGCCAAGGAGATCATGAGTGCGTTGCTGGCTGAGTCGACGTACTTGGTGAACGACAGGTCTTGAAAGCTGGCTTTGCCCGCTCCTCCGCCGGCACCCATGTGGGTGGTGCCTGACTGCGACATGCCCCAGCCCCATGACAGCACGTCGATGTCGCCCAACGGGCCCTGCACCTTGTCGGCTGATTCGCCGACGATCGTTTTGCCCATGTTGATGAACATGTCTAGTGCCATTGTGTTGTCTCCTGCGGCGTCGAGGGTCAGTTGAGCGTGATGGTGAGTGTGCCGGTGCCAGAGCCGCCGGTATTCGGATGCAGCACCGCCGAGTAGCTGCCGGTTGCGCCGCTGTACCGCCCTGAGCCACCGGTTATGGTGAAAGTGCCCGTACCGTCGTGACGAAGCAGACCGGTCGCGGTGATGGTGTCGCTGCCGTCGGAGAAGCTCAACAGCTGCGTGGTGAAGCTGGCGTGGCTGTTGTCGCCGCGCTGCGGAAGAGAGAGCACGGTTCCGGAGCCGTGAATCGTGCCTGCGGTGACCGTGCCGCCATCTGCCACCAGCTCTCCGACGATGGTCGTTCGGTCATCGATGGCCACCGTTTTGTAGCCGCCGAGCTGGCGGAGGGCCGCTACGGTGAAGCTGAGCACGACGGGTTTGCGCGTCGGTGCCGGTGTGATCTCAGCGGCCTGAGCCGGCGCAGGCATCGGAAGAACGGCTCCGGCGAGTGCGAAGGCGGCAGTGGCGGCGGCCACGACATACCGGCGGCTGACTCCCGCTTTTGGCTCGGAGGGATTGCGGGCGACATCATCCATGACGATGATCCTTTTGTATTCACTTGAAGTGCGCCCGATGATCAGGCAGCCCGCCCCCGGAACCCCCGAGCGTGTCAAATGTATGGTTACAGCGTCACGAAGTACAGACTCCCGTTCAGGGGGTAGAACGAGCGAGAATCAGTTCGCGCCGACGAGAAGCGCGCGTGCAGCGATGCCGATGATGGCGCTGTATGTCGGGTAGGCAAAGCGCACGTTCGCCAGCGTGGAGACGTCGACGCCGGCCGCCATCGCGGTGGTGAGCGATTGGATCACCTCGACGGCGTTCTCGCCCACGGCGTGGGCCCCGAGAATCAGTTCGCGCCGACGGTCTGCGACGAGCTTCAGAAAACCGAGCTCCCGGTCGTCGATGACGGCGCGGTCGAGACTCGAGTATGGAATGCGCACAACGACACACGAGGCGTCGCGCTCGCGAGCTTCTTCTTCGGTGAGCCCCACTCCGGCGTAATCGGGGTCAGTGAACCCGCCGGCCGGCAGCAGCTGGTGCGGAGTTCGCCGGTTCGCGCCCAGTACGGCGTTCTCGGCGGCCGCCTCGCCTTCGAACTGGGCTGCCTGCACCAGCATGTCGCGCCCGTTCGCGTCGCCCACGGCGAAGATGTGGGGTACGACGGTGTGAAAGTACTGGTCGACCGGAATGGACGAACGCGTCACCTCGATGCCCACCTTCTCGAGCCCGAGGTCGTCGACATCGGCAGGCCAGCCGGTGGCCATGATCACCACGTCGAACTCGTCGTCGACCGCCGATCCCTCAGCGCTCCACGTCAGAGTGATCGCCCCAGTGGATGCCCGGGCAAGGCTTCGCACCGCATCGATGCCGGTCCGCACGGTGATGCCCTGCGCCACGAACGCCTCGGCGACGACGGCCGAAATCGACTTGTCTGATGCCATCAGCACGCGAGGAGCGAGGTCGAGCAGGGTCACCGCCGAGCCGAAAGCGCTGAACACCGTGGCGAGTTGCGCGCCGGTGTTGCCGGCGCCGATGATCGCCACCCGGCGGGGGAGTGCCGGCAACGTCAGAACGTCTTCGGGAACGGTCGCGAGGGCGGCGCCCGGGATGGGGAGTCGCCGTGAGTGCCCACCCACGCAGATGATGATGCGATCGGCGGTGATGATGCGACCACTGTCGAGCACGAGGGCTGACTCGGTGACGAACCGGGCTCGGCCTTCGTGAATGAGGTCTATTCCGGCCTCGGCGAACCGCACTTCCTCACTCTTGAGGGAGCGTACTTTCTCGACCCGCTCTTCGACGCGGGCGACAGTCGCGAACCAGTCGATCGCAGAGACGTCAGCAGGGATGCCGTACACGCTCGCATGGTGCACGTCGCGAATGAGGCGGGCCGTCTTTGCAAGCACTCGGGTGGGCACGCATCCGGTGTTCACGCAGGTGCCACCGAGTCGACCCGCTTCGAGCACGACCACGCTCGCACCGAGTTCTGCTGCGCGAAGGGCAGCGGCCGTGCCGGCCGGGCCGGCCCCGATGACGGCGACGTCGTAGTGCAGGTCACCCTCACGCATGGGTGGGTGCGGGGGCCAGAGGTTCGCCTGTGGGCAGTTCGACCTTCGCAAATGCCGGGTCGTCGTCGTACGACTTCATTTTGGCGACCTGGAAGATGATCAGTGCATAGACGGCCTTGGCGAGGATGTCTGCGAGAGAGTAGCCGACCTGCTTGGCGACCCAGGCATCCGCGCCGCTCAGGTTGAGCAGGGGCAGGAGGTACGCGACGGGGTAGACGCCCCAGCTCAGCAGCAGCAGGAAGCGCAGGCGTGAAAGGGTGCCGCGCACCGCGGCGGGCTGGTGTTCGAGCGATTTGCCCAGCTCGGTGAAGAGGATGAACAGGATGTACGCGAAGGGAATCGTCGACAGCAGGCCGAACAGGCCGCGGAGGCCATTGTCGCCGCTGATCTCACCGGGGTAGCCGAGGGCGATCATCAGCGCGGCGGCGGGCACCAGTCGCACGAGGAGGTGACGCTGAACCTTACGGGCGAGGGCCAGAACGGCGATCAGCTCGACGAGCAGCAGCGGCACGGTGAGCAGCCAGTCGACGTAGCGGTAGCCCTCGTTGAAGCCAGCCCCGGTGGCTTGGCTGTAGTCCCCGGTGCCTCCCACCGAGGGAGTCACGAACGCCGAGGTGAACGAGTTGAAGATACGGAAGTAGTGGTACGTCGCGATGCCGCAGACGACGATGGCGACCGTGATCGCCTGTCGGTAGCGGGGCAACACCCGCGGAAGCGAGACGAGCAGAAAAAGCGCGGTGAAGAGCATTGAGGCGATCACGAGGGAGAGAAAATTGTAGACGGTTTCAAACTGGCCGTGGCTGAGAACGTTCGGTATCACTGTGCTCCGATGGGCAACGTTGAGGGAAGAACGGGAAGTGCCTTGCACTGTAGGAAGGTGAAAGGTGCCTGTGCTCATGTCATCTGAATGCGGCCGGAGTAAGAAGGCATTGACAGAAGATCACCAACCATCTCTCGAAGCATGTCGTCGCCGATTGCCGTCATAATTTGGTTTTATCAAAACAACTGCTATGGTTTCGATATGACGTTTTCTACTCCGGCGGTACGCGAGGTTCTGGCTGACCGTATTCGCGCTGTGGGTCTGAAAGTCACCGCTCCTCGCTTGGCCGTTCTGCACACCCTGCAGAACGCTCCGCACTCCAGCGCGGAGCAGGTGTTCGCCGGGCTCCGCGAGGAGCTTCCGGGCACCTCGACCCAGGCGGTGTACGGGGTTCTGACCTCGTTCACAGCCGCCGGGTTGGTTCGGCGTTTCGACCCGGCCGGGTCTCCTGCGCTCTACGAGTGCCGCGTCGGTGACAACCATCACCACGTGGTCTGTGTGCGCTGCGGTGACCTTCGAGACGTCGACTGTGTCATCGGTGAGGCACCGTGCCTCACACCGTCAGACACGTCAGGTTTCAGTATCTTCGCCGCAGAGGTCACCTTCACCGGGCTCTGCGCTGACTGCCAAGCGGCTGTCGCCGAACTCGAGGCGAGTTAGCCCCAGAACCGTCACGGTTCTTCCCCTCAGGCACCCGGAATGGCTCGGGTGTTGCTGATCTTTTCGTGGCGCCCGCACATACCCAGCGGGCGCCACGAACCACCCTTTTTTGTCGACCCACCCAACAGAAAGTACCCACTCATGACGTCACCCATCTTCACCATCCCGACCACGACCGGCCGCACCCGCATCAGCCCCCGCACCCGTGCCGGCGTCGCCGCGAGCATCCGGCGTTCCACCGGTCACACGCAGACCGGTGTGACCGGTGCTGCTGAGACCATCGGCAGCTACATCACCGGCACGAGAGCTATCGCGGCAGACGCCGCTGTGGTGGGTGGCTACGTAGCCTCGACCAGCTACACGAACGTCTCCGACCGCATCCGCGGCAGCTACACCAGCATCGGCCAGGCCGTCTCACGCACCACCAGCGAAGGCACCTACGTCACGCACGCGGCAGCGATTCTCTAGGCTGCTGGCAGCGCCCCCAGCGAAATGGCCGTCCACGACACGGCGGGCAGCGTGATCGTCAACACCCCATCGGTGATGCTGGCCGATTCGTTCGGGCTCGGCGTCACGCGGGTCTGGTCGACGAGGGTGTTCGTGGCGTAGATGTCGTCGTCAGCCAGCGTGTGCGTCTCGAGAAGAGAGACCGTGCCGAGGTGGCTGACATCGATCGTGATCTCTGAAGCGGTTCTCTGGCTGCGGTTGACCAGGAAGATGGCCGTGCGACCGGTTTCGTCGTCGTGGGTGGCCACCGCATCGATGATCGGAACCTCGCCGTAGGTCGTCGTCTCGTACGTGTCTGAGCTGAGTTTCAGCTCGAGCGCGTCTCCGACGGCGAGCCGTGACGTGAGGGCGAACGGGTAGAAGGTCGTTTGGCGCCAGACATCGCCGCCCGGTTCGGTCATGATCGGCGCGATCACGTTGACGAGCTGGGCGAGAGAGGCCGAGGTGACCCTCTCGGCATGCTTCAGCAGCGAGATCATCAGGTTGCCGAACACGACGGCATCGAGCACCGAGTAGTTGTCTTCGAGCAACCGGGGTGCGGTGGGCCAGCTGTCGATCTCGGTGATCTTGTCTTCACTGTGATACCGGCGGATGTACCAGACGTTCCACTCGTCGAACGAAATGTTAATCTTCTTGGTTTGGCCGAGCTGTGCCCGCACCGCATCGGCCGTGGCGACCACCGACTCGATGAAGTGATCCATGTCGACAGCCGAGGCCAGAAAGCTCGCGGTGTCGCCGTCGATCTCCTCGTAGTAGGCGTGGCAGGAGATGTAGTCGACGTCTTCGTAGGTGTGCTCGAGCACCGTGTGCTCCCACGCGCCGAAGGTCGGCATGTGCGCGCTCGAACTGCCGCACACCACCAGTTCGACGCTGGGGTCGAGCTGGCGCATGGCCTTCGCGGTCTGCGAGGCGAGCTTGCCGTAGTCTTCTGCGCTGGTGTGCCCGAGCTGCCACGGGCCGTCCATCTCGTTTCCGAGGCACCACATGCTGATGGCGTGGGGTTTCGGATGCCCGTTCTGCACCCGCGCGTCTGAAAGTGCGGTGCCCGAGGCGATGTTCGCGTACTCGAGTACATCGAGTGCCTCGAGAACACCCCGCGTGCCGAGGTTCACGGCGTACATCATCTCGCTGCCGGTTTTTTCGAGCCAGAGCGCGAACTCATCGATGCCCACCTCGTTGGTCTCGGTTGAGTGCCAGGCCAGGTCGAGCCGGGTGGGGCGCTCGCTGCGGGGCCCCACGCTGTCTTCCCAGCGAAAACCGGAGACGAAGTTGCCGCCGGGATACCGGATGGTCGACACACCGAGTTCGCGAACGAGTTCGATGACGTCTTCACGAAAACCGTTACTGTCGGCGGTCGGGTGGCCGGGTTCGTAGATGCCGTCGTAGACGCATCGACCGAGGTGCTCGATGAACGATCCGAAGATGCGGCGATTGATTCGGCCGACCGTGAAGTGCGGGTCGAGGGTGAGGTGGGCGCGGGGCATGAGACTCTTTCGTCGAAAAGGGGGTGTCGAAATGGCGGGAAGGGCTATTTGAGGCTGCCGATGGCGAGCCCGCCCTGCCAGTACTTCTGAAGCGTGAGAAACGCGATGACCAGGGGAATGATCGACACGAGCGAGCCGATGATGATGAGGCCCCAGAGCGAGACCCCGCCGCTGTTGTTGGCCGAGGCCTGGCCTTCCCAGAGCCCCAGCCCCACCGTGATGGGAAACAGTTTGCTGTTCGAGAGCATCGCGAGAGGCAAGAAGTAGTTGTTCCATGTGGCGACAACCGAGAGCAGCAGAACCGTCACGAACGCCGGCCGAAGCAGAGGGAACGCGACTTGGAAGAACGTTCTGATCTCACCGGCGCCGTCAACACGAGCAGCGTCGAGCAGTTCATCCGGAACCGCATTGCTCGTGTACACGCTCATCAGGTACACACCGAAGGGGTTCAGCAGCGAGGGCAGAATGACGGCCCAGATCGTGTCAGTCATGTGCACGTTCGAGAGCAGGATGAACGTGGGAATCACGAGGGCAGTCAGGGGCACCATCACCGAGCCGAGCAGCAGCGAGAACATGAGGCGGCGGCCCTTGAAGTTGTACTTCGCGAACCCGTAGCCAGCGAGTACGGCGAGCACGGTTGCACCGAAACCGCCGGTCAGCGCGTACAACAACGAGTTGCCGAGCCAGTGGATGTAGATGCCGTCGTTGTAGGTGAACAGCTGCATCAGGTTGGGAATGAAGGCAAACGTCTTGTCGAACCACAGTGCGCCAGAGGTGCCGTTGAACAGCCCGCCGACGTCTTTGGTGCTCGCGACGACCAGCCACCAGATGGGGATGAGGAAGTAGAGAATCAGCGCCGTCAGAAAGAGGTAGGCCAGGCTGTTGCGAGTGCTGAACCGCGAGGCTGGTCGCCGGGTTCGTGACGATGAAGCGCGTGCGGAGATTCGCGAGGGGGTGCGTGCAGTGGTCATTTGAGGATGCTTCCGCGTTTGCGTGTGGCGAAGAGAAAGATGTAGACGGCGATGAAGACGATGATGCCGAGTGAGAACGAGATGGCCGAGGCGTAGTTGAAGTTCGCGTAAGCGAACGCCTGGTTGTACGCGTACATGTTCGGCGTGAAGTCGGGCGTGATCGCACCGTTCGACACGACCTGCAGCACTTGCGGTTCTGTGAAGAACTGCAGCGTGCCTATCAGTGCGAACACCAGAATCAGCAGCAGTGCTGAGCTGACCATCGGTACCTTGATACGAAAGGCGATCTGGATCGGGGTAGCCCCGTCGATTTTCGCCGCTTCGTAGATGGTGGGGTCGATGCCCTGCAGCGCCGCGAAGATGATGATCATGTAGTAGCCGGCCCACTGCCACGTGACGACGTTCATGAGGCCGCCGAACACGTTGTCGGGGCTGAGCGGCGAGATGGCCGATGTTCCGAACACCGATGCGATGTTCTGCAGCGGGCCGAACGTGGGGCTGTACAGAAAGCTCCACATCAGGGCGCCGATCACGGCGGGAATGGCGTAGGGCAGAAAGATCATCAGTCGGGCGAACTTGGCGTAACGGCTCGTGAGCGCATCGAGCAGCAGGGCTGCCGCCAGCGAGACGAACATCTGCACGGGGATGAGCACAACCGCGAACCGGATGACGAACCACGCGCCTTTGAGGAACGACGGGTCGGTGAACGCCTTGACGTACTGGGCGAGCCCGGTGAAGGTCGTGCCGGTGGCGAGGCCCTTCGTGAACAGGCTCAGATAGAAGGCGTAGGCCAGGGGCGCCACCAAGAAGATGGCGAAGATGACCATGAACGGAAGCACGAACATCCAGCCGGCGAAAGAATGCTTGCGTTTCGCGGCGCCTCGCTTGAAGCTGCGGGCGCGAAGGGGTCGAACCGCGGGTTCGCGGGGTACTGCGGGGGCGGGCAATGCCAACCCGACTGAATCTGCCATGGGGTGTGATGCTTTCGTCGAGAGTGCTCGGCTTCACGGTGCACGGAGCGCGTTGGTTGCGCGTACCGCGTGCCGCCGTGAAGCCGAGCGGGTGAGGGTGCTGCTACTGGGTGACCGTGAAGCCCTGGCCCTGCGCGTACGTCACGATGTCTTTCTGCAACTGCGTGGCGGCGTCAGAGCCGGAGATCTGCCCTTGGTTGATCTTCGCGATGGCCGCGGTCAGCTGGGCGTAGTAGTAGACGGTGATGGGGGAGTAGACCGCACCCTTGTACGCCGTCTCGGCGGGAATGTAGACGTCTTTGTTGGCCGTCTGGCCGCTGAAGAACGCCGACTTGTTGTCAATGAACTCCTGCGAGCTGAGTACCGACGTGTTCAGCGGGAAGATGACCTGGTTCTTCCAGCCGTCGGCCAGCGAATCCGCATCGGCGTAGAGGCCTTTGGCAACGGTGGTTGCGAGCTGCTTGTTCGCTGACTGCGACGTGACGGCGAACGACGAACCGCCCCAGTTCACCGAGACGGGGTTGCTCGCATTCCACTGCGGCAGCGGAGCGACGGCCCAGACGCCGGAGGAGGCGCCTGTTCCGACGCCAGCGCCGCTGAGGTAACCGGGTGCCCATGCGGCAGAGACGTAGGTTGCGTAGTCACCGTTCACAACACCCGAGATGTAGTCGGTGGTGAACTGGTCTTTCACGCCGACGACGTTGGTCTTCACGAGCCCGGCCCAATAGTCGAGAACGTCTTTCGAGGCCTGGTCGTCGAGCTTGATGGTGAGCTTCTTGGGGTCGCTCTTGTCGATCTGGAACGGCTGCGCGCCCTTCTGGATCTGCAGCGCCATGATCATCGAAGGAACGTTGCTTGCCAGGTCGCCGAAGACGGGGCCGCCCGCAGCTTTGACCTTTGCAGCGTCTGCCGCGTACTCCACCCAGGTGGTGGGCGGGGTGGTGATGCCGTATTTGGTGAAGACGTCGGTTCGGTAGATGAGAGCCATCGGGCCGCCGTCGACCGGAATGCCGTACACGGCATCGCCCTGGGTCACGTCAGCCCAGGCGCCGGCGCTGAAATTCTTCTTCACATCGTTCGCACCGTACTGGCTGATGTCGGCGAGGCCACCCTGAATCGAGTAGCTGCTGAGGTGGTCGGATTCGAGCATGACCACGTCGGGAAGTCCCTTGCCCGCCGAGATGGCCGTCTGAACCTTGGTGTATTCGGCGTCGCCCTGGCCGACGTTGTTCCAGCAGACCTGAACGTCGGTGTGCAGCTTGTTGAAGTTGTCGACGACGGTAGCCATGTTGGGGTACCACGCCCACACCGCGATGCGCGGAGCGCTTTCGTTGACGATCTTGTTCGTGCAGTTGGTCGTGTCAGCGGCAGAGGTGCTGCTGGCAGTTCCGCCGTCGCTGGCGCACGCCGCGAGCGACGCGACGAGGGCGACGGCCGAAAGACCGGAGAGGAGAACTTTTTTCTTCAATTTGGGTGATGCCTTCCTAAGACTGACTTCGTTGTCTGTACGACCCGCGGGCTCGACGAATCGAGCGGAGCGGTCGTGCACTGATTGCTGGGAGGAAAACGGACGGGCCTCGTGAAACAGCAGTACTTCTGTACTTTACGACGTTGTATATAACGTTGTAGAAGCATCATGATGAGTCAGACGGTCGGCTGTCAAGTGCTGTGCCGAGATTGTTAGCGTGAAGATTCCCGCACAATGAGCTCGAACTGAGAAAGGTGGTCTCTCGGAGCCAGTGGAACTTCAGAGGCAATGCGTTCTGTGAGGTACCGGATGGCCACGGTTGCGATTTCGTCACGCCCGGGGTTGATCGACGAAAGGGTCGGCAGTGAGTACTGAGCCTCATCGATGTCGTCGTACCCCACGACCGCCACATCGTCAGGGACCCGGATTCCGAACTCCTGCATCACCCTCATCGCGCCCAGCGCAATGGCATCGTTGAACGCCACCATGGCGTCGAACTTGATGCCCGACGCGAGTATTCGGCGCATGGCGTCGGCACCGGTGAACCGGTACCAGCCCACGATGTCGACGACGAGTGCAGGGTCGAACGGGAGCTGCGCCTCGTCTAGCGCCTGCATGTAGCCGGTGAGGCGAAGGCCCGCCGAGCCGTCGGTCTGCCCGGCTCTCGCGCCCAACGCGAGAATGCGTGTTCGACCCAGGCTGATGAGGTGCTCGGTCGCTGCCCTCGCGCCCTCGACGTTCTGCATCGTGACGTGATCGGTCGGGCCGTGCAGAATGTGTTCGCCGAGCAGCACAATCGGGGTCGAAACGCTGGTCAGTAGGTGTGCCTCGTCTTCGCGGAGGCCTGCGGCGCTGTAGAGAATACCGTCGGCGAGCTGCGCCCGATCGCTGTGCAGTAGCGCGAGTTCGCGGTCTTTCTCGCCGCCCGACTGCTCGATGATGACACTGAGGCCCTGCGCATCGGCGGCCCGCATGACCGAATCGGCGAGCTCGGCGAAGTATGCGTTCCGAAGGTCGGGAATGATCAACGACAGCAGACCGCTGCGGCCCGAACGCAGATTTCGCGCCGTCAGGTTCGGGCGGTAACCGAGCTCGGCGATCGCGTCGATCACCTTCTGCTTGGTGGCCGGCCGCATGTACGGGTAGTCGTTGATGGCGTTCGAAACGGTCTTGATCGAGACGCCGGCCAGCCGCGCAACATCGTGAATCGTCGGCACAGCGCTCCACTCTCTCAGACCCGGGAAACGCTCAACTCTACAACGTGGGAGATCCCGCGGATAGGCGGGTTCGTACACTGGAAGAATGTCTCCTGCTGAGAAGACCCGTTGCGGCAAGCGGGTCGCTCGTGCGGGCGAGGCGCGACAGCGGGGGTGGGTGTGGTGAGTGACGGGGAGTGGATACGCGGTCGCCTGCGCGGCTGGGGGCGCGTCGGCAGCGTCATTCCGCACGGTCTCGACGCCTATGCGCGGGTGTTTCACCCCGCGCGAATCTTCCGCGTCGGCTTCGGCTTCAACGACGATGCGGCGCCGCGTCGTACGGTCATCGAGCACGCGGTTCCGGGTCGTGACGTCGGTGAATCACTGTGCGCATGGGCCGAGGCTGCCCGGCACCTCGGGCGTGTGATGCACCCGCTCGCCCAGTGGAGCTCAATCTCGGGTGCGGCCATCGGCGCATCCGTCGACCTCGAGAACGGTTGGCGGCTGGACGCACCCCGCGACGGTCGGCCAGAACCCGAGCTCCTCGCTCGCCTCGTACAGGCGGTTCTGGCGACCGACCCGCCCAGCCGCACCGTGTCTGTCGGCGTGTGGAATGGCTGGGGCACCCACCCAGACGACGCGTGGGCTCTGCGGAATGGGGAGCGTCTTCGGCTGCCCGGCCGAGAATACGTGGTCTTTGCCGCTCGGCTCGGTGACCTGGCGGATGCGGCCTGGGCCGACGGTGCGGGCATCGGTCGCAAGTGGGGCATGGGGCCCATGCCGCAGCTCGTCTGGCCGTCAGGCCGAGAGTGGTGCATCGCCTCTGAGATCGACTGGAACTCCACCATCGTGGGCGGCAGCCGCGGCCTGATCGAGCGGATTCTCAGCGCACCGGAGGTGGAGGCGCTCGAGGTGGCCATCGATGACGACCTCTCGTCGGAGGGCGACACGCTCAATCGGTGAGCTCTGGCCTCAATCGCGGCGCGGTACCTCTCGCCTGCACAGGAGTTGCCCACACACGGTTGCTATCCTGAATGTCAGATGGCCGTTGCGGTCACCTCTGGACGAGTAGCAACGTACCCAGCCTGACGACGTTGCCACCGGAGGTTGTCATGGGTATTGCCGTTCAAATCGTGGGGTCACTGCTGGTTCTGGCCGGCTTCGCGCTGGCCCAGTGGGGCGTTCTGAATCTGAAGTCGAAGCGCTACCTTGTCTTGAACACAGTGGGTTCGGCCGTGCTGGCGATCGACGCTTTCATCGGGCAGCAGTGGGGTTTTCTGCTGCTTGAAGGGGTCTGGGCCATCGTCTCGGCGATCAGCCTGGTCGCAGTGCTTGCTGGTCGTTCAGAGCGCACCTCGCGGGTCTAATTTCCTGAGAGTTTGCACATACTTGCCGCCTGACGGCCTTGCATATTTAGTGACGATTCATCACTAATGAGGTCGATTCTGCGGCGTGATTCCGCGGATGTGGGCATCCGGCCCCCGCGGCGAGCAGCGGCCGTGGCGCGGATGCCCGCCAGCCGCCGAGCCGAATCGACGCTTGTTCTTTCGTGGCGCACCCCAGTAGGTTGTGGTCGTCCAGGGGGACTTCGTTCTGATTCTGCAGATCTCTGCGTGCTGCCATGCGTGGGGTCGGTTGGGGTGTTCCCATGGTGTTCCCGCGTCGTCTGCTGCTGGCCTGCGTGTCGATGGTGGTCACGGCCGGCGTGGTTGTCGGCATGTCGTCTCCTGCGTTGGCCGACGCCACTCCGGCCCCGTCACCGGCGGTGAGCGCCGCGGCGACTGCTGTGGTCGAGGCGCCTGTGGAGCAGTCGCAGACGCCTGATCCGCAGGTTGCCGCGTCGGCCACCGACGACGCTGTGCCTCCGGCCATCGATGAGGGCGGCACGGCGGCCCTGCCCGCGCCGGCGACGACACCGGATTCACCTGCGACAGCCGCACCCGACCAGTCCGCGGTGAAAGACTTCGACCCCACCGGCAAACAGGTCATCGCAGCAACAGAGTTCAGCGACACGTACGCCGGCCCGAACGGCACCACGATCTCGTCGGTTTCGGCATCGCCGATCAACATGCAGAGCACTGCGGCACCGGATGCGACGGGCGGCTGGGTTCCGATCCAGACCGATCTGCAGACCACCGGCCCGTGGTCGTGGCTCGGCCAGGGCGGCGCAAAAGTCGATCAGCACCCGCTGCATCCACAGTTCTCCCAGTACGCAGACGATCAGAACGTGGTGCAGCTCGCGAAAGACGCCAACACGATCGGGTTCACGCTGCAGGGCGCGAACCATTCCGTTCTCGAACGCGACCTCGCCGCGTGGTCGAGCACGAGGAACCATCTTGAGTACAAGAACGTGTTCGACAACACCGACCTCGTGTACGACGTCACAACCGCGGGCGTCAACGAGCTCTTCCGGTTGAACAGCAGGCCCGATTCCTCACCGGTCTGGACCTGGCGGGTCGACGCGCCGGGGCTGACCGCAGTGCAAGACCCTGATGGCGGCATCACGTTCAGTAGTGCATCCGGAGCCACCGCGTTCTCGATTCCCGCGCCCACGATGTGGGATTCGGCCGGCACCGACCAGAGGGCGAATGCCGCCGCTGCCGTGCGGCTGAACCTGTTGAAGCAGGGCGACAGCTACCTCATCTCGGTCGCTCCCGATGCGGCGTGGCTCGCTGACCCCGCACGGGTCTACCCGGTGTCGGTCGACCCCTCGGTCGGTTCGGCCGACAACGACCGGGAGCTGGCATACCGCACCACCGATGGGGTGAGCACGAACCTGACAAACACGAACAACCATGTGTGGATCGGCAATTCGAACGGCAATGGCGTCTGGCGCTCGGTGGTGCACTACAACTACGAGCAGTTCTTCGGCAAACAGATCGTTGGTGCAGAGATCGCTGTCACCGCTGTGTCGCTCGGCTACAGTGTCGACCCGCACTCCGGTGGGGTCAGCGCGGCCACGTGTGACGGGCCCAACTGCGGGGGAGCGGCGCTCGGTACGTTCACCGTCGACAATTCGTCGGGCGGTAACACCGACCCATCCGGTACCGGCATCGCCTACCGACTCTCGGACTGGGTTCGAACGAACACCAGCGGAAACGGCTTCTCGTTCGGCGGCGATGAGACCCCCGGCCAGTACACTCTCAAGGTTTTCGACACCCGCCTGTATGTGGCATACAAAGACTTTCCGGCGCCCGGAACCCTGCCCTCCCCGGCGAACGGTGCCACGAATCAGTCGCTCACCCCGGCCCTCGGGGTCGGCGGCAGCTACGACCCGAATGGAGCAGGGCTTGGCCGGTGGACCAGGCTGAGTGCGAACCCGAACCCCGAAGTGAACCCCCTCATCGACACCGGCTGGGTTCGCGACGGAGCCATTCCCGTTTCGAAGGGGCTGCTGCAACCGGGCACGACCTACTACTGGCGTTCGTGGGTCGAAGACGCGTCGGCGACGTACTACCCGACGTACCCGGTGTGGCCCGCGACCCCGGTGTACAGCTTCACCACCGACAGCCCGCCGCGGCCCGACAAAGCCACGGCTCTGCCGGTCGATCATGCCGTGGTGACGACGACCCAGCCGGTTTTCTCGATCGGCGTGCCGGCCGTGCCAGACGGTCTGGCGTTCCAGTACAGGTTCACGATCACGACCGGCACCGATGCGACCAGCGGGCAGGTCATCGCGTCGCCCTGGCAGTCTGGCACGACGTGGAGCCCGCCAGATGCGACGGCACTGCAAGACGGCGGAACGTATTCGTGGAGCGTGCTGATCAAGAACAGCGTCGGCACGTACGGGCCGGTATTCGTGAACTCGTTCAGTATCAACAAGCGCCTCGGCACGGGTGGGCCGTCGCCGTCGGATGCGGCCGGCCCGGTGTCGGTGAACCTCGCGAACGGCAACGTGAACATGTCGTTCAGCTCGCCGACGGTCAGTACCGTGGGCGGCGCGATGGGAATGGGGTTCACCTACAACTCAGAGGCCCCCTCGAACGCCGGGCTGAACGCGGAGTACTTCAATGGCATGACCGCCAGCCCGACGAACCCCACCGCAGACTTCGCTGGGGCGACGAAAGTGTTGTCGAGGGTCGACCCGCAGATCAACTTCAACTGGGGTGACGGCACCGGCGGTACTCCCGGGTCTCCAGCCCCCGGCCTGGTCGACACAGACCACTTCCTCGCCCGCTGGACTGGGTTCATCCAGAGCCCTGACGTGGCGGCGACCCCGTATCAGTTCGGGTATGCCCGCGACGACGGTGCCCAGGTATTCGTCGGCGGCGCGACGGTCATCGACCAATGGAACGCCGCCGCAGAGGTCAGCTGGGGCAGTGCGACTGCGCTGTCGAGCACTCCTTCGGCGATCACGGTGAACTACTTCGAGAACACGGGCGGTGCCGCGATGGTGCTGCTCGTCAGAAAGCAGGGCGACACGGGGCCTGGCATGGTGGTTCCGACGTCGTGGTTCACGCGCACGGTCGCGACGTTGCCGACAGGGTGGTCGGCCTCGACCGCGATTGCCGGGCCGGCCGGGTTCTATTCGAAGGCCCAGGTGAACGACACGTCGGTGGTTCTCACCGACGCATCCGGTGCCGTGCACACGTACGTCAGCAAGCCCGGCGGCAGCTACACGCCCCCAGCAGGTGAGGCGGGCATTCTCACCGTCGACGGCTCGAAGCAGGTGAGCCTCACCGATGAGGCCGGCACCGTGTACCTGTTCAATTCTGCCGGGGTCGTGTCGCAGGTCTCATCGCCGCAGGAGGCGCTGAAACCTGCCGCTCCGGTAGTGCAGTTTCGGGCGGGCACGGGCACGGGCGCGGGTGCGGGTGCGATCGACACGATCAGCGACCGGTTGTCGGCGGCGACGACCGGATCCACCACGACGTACAGCCGTCAGGTGAAGTTCGTGTACACCGACGAGACGCCCGCCCAGGCAGGGCTCTCTGGCACAGATCTGGTGGGCGGCAAGGTCTGCAAGACTGACCCGCTGAGCTTTACGGGAACCGCGGCGTTGACGGTGGGGCCGCTGCTCTGCCGCATCGTCTACCCCGGGCATGTGCAGGGCGTGCAGGATTACACCGAGATCGAGTACAACGCATACGGTCAACTGGTTCGCATCACGAACCCCGGCAACGCGCAGTCGACGTTCGCGTACGATGCGCAGGGCCGGGTCACCGTGATCAGGAACGTGCTGCAGAACGACTGGCTCACCGCGCTTCCCGCGGCCACCCCGGCGCGCTCAGCGACAGCAACAAACGCGACGACCATCAGCTACGACACTCGAGGCCGGGCGACGAAGGTCGCACTGCCCGCCCCCGACGGCGTTACCGCGTCAGCTCAGCCCACGAAGCTCTACACCTACGGCGACACTCTCAGCCCCGCAGTCGTCAACACCACGTATGTGGACAGCGTTGACAGCGCTGGCACACCGCTGCCGAACACGCGTGTCGGTCCCGGGCACGCCGAAACCGTCACCTACGACAGCGCCCTTCGCACCCTGACGAGCACGTCGGCGATGGGCCTCACCGCCAGCACCGTGTGGAACGACAAAGACCAGACCCTGTCGGCGGTCAACGCGCAAGGGTTGGAAGCCACCACGCTCTACGACACCCGAAACCGGGCCACTGACAGCTACGGGCCTGCCGCGCCCGGCTGTTTCAACCCTGACAGAACAGCGACGCCCGCGTGCGCGTCAACGACTGCGCACACGCACACCGGGTACGACGAGAATCTGCAGGCCCTGAACAGCACCTACTACGACAACCCGTCGTGGACCGGTGTGCCGAAGGCGTATTCGTTGGGTATCCCCGGCACGGCGACCGCGGGCGACGTGAACATGGACTGGAACACCAGCTCGCCGATGCCCGGGATTCCGGCCGCGTCGTGGTCTGCGCGGATGACGGGCACGATCACGTTCCCCGACGCCGGCACGTACACGCTGCAGACGGACGCCGATGATGGCACCGTACTGTGGGTCGACAACACCCTGCTGTTCAACGACAACATCAGCTCCGGGGTTCACTGGTCGCCCCTTGGAATGGTCACGATCAAGGACCCCGGCACGGTTCTCCCGGTACGGCTCGACTACGCAAACCAGGCGGGCCCGGGCGCGTATCTCGCGCTGACGTGGATCATGCCGGGCAAAGCTTCGTTCGACGTCATCCCACACCGCTACCTCAGCCCCGACTACGGGCTCGCGACCTCCAGCAAAACCGACGACGCAGTGCCCGCCGGAACAACCGGAGTCAGCACAACCGCCGTGACATCGCTCACGACCTCGACGACGTACGGTTCGAGCCCGTGGCTCGGGATGGCCGCGACCAACACCATCGACCCCGGGGCCGGGAAACTGAACCTGACCACCACGACCACGTACGAGACGACTGCTGCGGGGTACCAGCGCCGGATCGGGAAAACCCTTCCCGCAGCGACCGCGACGGGTGCGGCTTTTGCCGGGTCGACGTACAGCTACTACTCGAACACCTCCGGCTACGAGACCTCGTACAAACCGGCCCTCACAACACCCGTCTGCGGAGTGCCGCTCGGCACACCGCAGTACGGGATGCTGCAGACATCCAGCACGCCCTCGCCGACGACCGCGGGCGGCGGCACCATTGCCGCCTCCGTCGTGTATGACAGTTACGGGCGCATCGCCGGGAGTCGGGCATCCGCCGACAGCGACTGGCAGTGCATCACCTACGACAGCCGCAACCGGGCCACCAAAACGGTGTATCCCGCGTACGGTGGTCAGCCCGCGCGAACGGTGACCGTCTCGTTCACAGACACCGGTGCGGCGACCGGCAACCCGCTCAAAGGTTCTGCCACCGACGACTCCATCGCCTCCACCACAACCGGAGGCAAAATCAGCACCACCACCGACCTACTCGGCCGAACCGTGACCTACACCGATGTGTGGAACACCGTGACGACGCCGACCTACAACGCAATCGGCCAGGTCATCTCGACTTCGACCCTGGCGAACGGATCGACAAGCCCGTCGGTGCAGGCGGCGACCTATGACCCTGACGGAAAAGTCACCCAGATCACCGCTAACGGCGCCGTCATCGCGGTTCCCGCTTATGGCGACAAAACCGCAGGAATCAACGCCGGGCAGCTCATCGGCGTCAGCTACCCGGCAGGGGCGGGTGCGGCCGGAAACGGATCGGCGCTGGCACTCACCCGCAACAGCGTCGGCGCGAGCAGCAGCATGGCATGGACCTTCGTCGCCGGGCAGCCCGGTCTCACCGACACGGTCGCCCGGTCGGAGTCGGGCCGGATCCTCACCGACACCACTCTCGACGGCACGGCGGCCGCGCAGACCTCGACCTACGGGTACGACGCCGCGGGCCGGCTGACCACCGCGCAGACGGCCGGGCACAGTCTCGTTTACGGGTTCGCGGCATCCGGTGGCTGCGGGGTGAATGCGGCCGCGGGAATGGACGGCAACCGCAC
>NZ_QYRT01000047.1 GCF_004923255.1 Subtercola vilae
AACTGGGGGCGCACCCTCGGGGACTGCAACGCTTCCAACAACGCCCGCAAACTGCCTGCTTGCAGGGGTGGCAGGAGGGCGATCATTTTGGTCATCCCATCACCCTGCGCCGTGAACCTCACATACCTCTTGGACTGCAACACCCGGTCAGTGGGTTCCACACCGTCAGGGTCAAGATGCGCCCGCACCCGCGACGCCAGCAAACCAATATCGTCCGCTGAGTACCGGAACCCACCCGAGATGTTCATCGCCGCATCAACCAACGCTTTCTCGGCGTCACGGATCTCTTCGGTGAACCCCAACTGGGCTGCGACCTCGGTCAGGTTACGAACGATCTGCGCCGCCGCATCCACCCCGAGTGTGCCATCGATGAGGCCCTGCTCGACGTGCGGGAAGTTCGACGGGATCACCACCCCATTGATCGACACCCCCGACCTGACACTCTTACCGAGCTTCAGCCAGCTGCTCGCGGTATGCCCCGCCCCACCCGTCACCGCCGCCACCAACTTCGGTACCGTCACGAAATTCTGTGCCCGTGACAGCGACCCATCCCCCAACTCACTCCGGGACCTCTCAGCCACCTCCCCCGCCAACCGCACACGCAACCCGTCCACTAACCGGCCCAGCTTCTCCGCGTCTGCGATCCGTGACAACAACGCATCATCGGCAAGCCCGAAGGGCGCGGCAGCCCCACACCACGACGACAGCGAATCCACAAGGGACTCGTACGCCGGGTCAGAAGGTAGGGCCGATTCGTTCATGACCCAAGTCAAACACCAACCACTGACATTCACTCAACAAATACAGCCCAAATCGACCCCCACACAAAAGAATCTCAAAAAACTTTTCCAGCCAAGACTGACTAAAAACCCACTAAGGTCAGATCAGCGATTTCGTGTGCCACACGGTCTTGGTTTCGGTGAAAGCAGTGATGCGGGCGAGCGACGGGAGTGCTGCATCCGGGCCCGACTCGGGCGGGAGCACGCGCATCAGGGTCTCCGCGGCCGCGATCTGCAACGAGATCCAGTCGAGGTCGGATGCCCCCACCAGGTCGAGCGCATTCACATCGGCGTGCGATGCAAGCCAGGGCGCGATCTCGGCTGGCGAACCGGTGAGAATGTTGACAACTCCCCCGGGCACATCACTGGTGGCAAGTACCTCGGCGAGGCTGATGGCGGAGAGCGGCAGCCTCTGCGAGGCCACGACGACGACGGTGTTGCCGGCGACAAGAGCGGGGGCGACGGCACTCACGAACCCGATCAGGGACGAGTCTTGCGGTGCGATGATGGCGACGACACCGGTTGCCTCGGGCACCGAGATATTGAAGTACGGGCCTGAAACCGCGTTGGCATTGCCAGCAACCTGGGTGTATTTGTCGGCCCAACCGGCGTACCAGATCCAGCGGTCGATGGCCTCGTCAACCTGGGATCCTGCGACCGACGGCGAGACACCCTCGGAGGCGACGATCTCGTCGATGAACTGGGCGCGACGGCCTTCGAGGAGTTCGGCGATGCGATAGAGCACCTGGCCGCGGTTGTAGCCGGTGGCATTCGACCAGCCGGAGACGGCGTTGCGGGCAGCGACGACGGCGTCGCGAGCGTCTTTACGGGAGGCCTGCGCGGCGTTGGCGAGAAAGCCGCCCGAGGCGTCGAGTATCTCGTAGACGCGGCCTGATTCGCTGCGCGGAAATTTGCCGCCGATGTAGAGCTTGTATGTTTTGGGCACGGCGAGTCGACTCATTTGTCAGCCCCTTCGAGAGCGGATGAGGTGGAAACAGGAAGGGCCGTCGGGCTTGACCCGAACGCGGCCGGGGCGAGGTAGGCAGCGAGACCCTGCTTGCCGCCTTCACGACCGTAGCCGCTCTCTTTGTAGCCTCCGAAGGGGCTCGAGGGGTCGAACTGGTTGAAGGTGTTGGCCCAGATGACGCCGGCGCGCAGTTTGTCGGCGACAGCGAGGATCTTGCTGCCCTTGTCGCTCCAGATGCCAGCCGAGAGGCCGTAGGGCGTGTTGTTCGCTTTGGCGATCGCCTCGGCCGGAGTGCGGAAGGAGAGAATCGACAGCACCGGCCCGAAGATCTCGTCGCGGGCGATACGCGAGCTGGTCGAGACGTTGGTGAAGATGGTGGGTGCGAACCAGAAGCCGTTCTCGGGCAGGTCGCAGGCGGGACTCCAGCGTTCGGCGCCTTCGGCCTCACCGATATCAGAGAGGGTGCGGATGCGCTGCAGCTGTTCTGCGGAGTTGATGGCCCCGACGTCGGTGTTCTTGTCGAGCGGGTCACCGACTCGCAGGGTGCCGAGGCGCGTCTTCAGGCGCTCGACGACCTCGTCGTGGATGTTCTCCTGCACCAGCAGCCGCGACCCTGCGCAGCAGACGTGGCCCTGGTTGAAGAAGATGCCGCGCACGATGCCCTCGATAGCCTGGTCGATGGGTGCGTCGTCGAAGACGATGTTGGCACCTTTACCACCGAGTTCGAGTGTGAGCTTCTTCGAGGTACCTGCGAGCGAACGAGCGATTTCGCGCCCGACCGAGGTCGAACCGGTGAAGGCGACCTTGTTCACATCGGGGTGGTTGACGAGGGCGCGACCGGTTTCACCGGCACCCGTGACGATGTTCACGACACCGGCCGGGAGCCCGGCCTGCTGCACGATCTCGGCGAAGAGCAGGGCCGTGAGCGGGGTGGTCTCGGCGGGCTTCAGCACGACAGTGTTGCCGGCGGCGAGGGCCGGCGCGATCTTCCAGGCCAGCATGAGCAGCGGAAAGTTCCACGGAATGACCTGGGCCGCAACACCGAGTGCGCGCGGGTTCGGCCCGACGCCGGCGTGGTCGAGCTTGTCGGCCCAGCCTGCGTAGTAGAAGAACCAGGCGGCGACGAGAGGAACGTCGACGTCGCGGCTCTCTTTGATCGGTTTGCCGTTGTCGAGGCTTTCGGCGACGGCGAGCTCGCGGGCACGCTCCTGCACGAGGCGGGCGATGCGAAAGAGGTACTTTCCGCGATCACGACCCGAGAGACGCGACCACGTCGTGTCGTAGGCCGTACGGGCGGCTTTTACCGCGGCATCCACGTCGGCCGATGAGGCCTGGGCGATGGTCGCGATGTGCTTCTCGGTGGCGGGCGAGATGGTGGAGAAGGTGGGGTCGCTGCCAGCGACGAACTCACCGTTGATGAACAGCCCGTACTCCGACTGCAGGTTCAACAGCGCTGTCGACTCGGGCGCGGGGGCATATTCCAGAAATGACATGAGGGTAGTCTTTCGATTCGAAATCAGTCGATGGTGACGTAGTCGGCGCCGGAATAATGGCCAGATGCGAGCTTCTGGCGCTGCAACAGAACGTCGTTCAGCAGCGATGAGGCACCGAACCTGAATAGGTGCGGCTGCAACCATTCTTCGCCCGCAGTCTCTGCGACGGTGACGAGGTACTTGATGGCGTCTTTGGATGTTCGGATGCCGCCGGCCGGCTTCACGCCGATCTTCTCACCGGTGAGGCGGTGCCAGTCGCGAACGACTTCGAGCATGAGCAGTGTGACGGGAAGGGTGGCGGCGGGCGCGACCTTGCCCGTCGAAGTCTTGATGAAGTCTCCACCGGCGAGAATGGCGAGCCAGGATGCCCGGCGAACGTTGTCGTACGTGTTCAGTTCGCCGGTCTCGAGAATCACTTTGAGGTGCGCATAGCTGCCATCGACCCGGCGGCAGGCCTCTTTGACGGCGACGATCTCGTCGAAGACCTGGCCGTAGCGACCGGAGAGGAAGGCCCCGCGGTCGATGACCATATCGATCTCGTCGGCACCCGCTGCGACGGCATCGGCCGTGTCGGCGAGTTTGACGGCGAGCGACGCGCGGCCGCTCGGGAAGGCGGTGGCGACGGCGGCCACGTTGATTCCGCCTTCGACGTTTTCTCCGTGAAAGACGCCGAGGGCCTCGACGGCGGCGGGAACCATGTCGCCGTACACGCAGACCGCGGCGACGCGGGGGCAGCTGAGGTCGCCGGCATCCGGAGTCAGGCCCTTCGCAACCAGCGAACGCACTTTGCCGGGGGTGTCTGCACCTTCGAGCGTGGTGAGGTCGATCAGCGAGATGATGCGATCGAGCGCCCAGGCCTTCGACGTGGTCTTGATCGACCGAGAGCCGAGATCGGCTGCGCGTGCGTGCAGCCCGACCGCGTCGACCCCGGGGATACCAGCGAGATAGCGCTTGAGGCTCTGCTCGGTGAGTTCACCGCCGAGCACCTCGACTGCCCGCGAAGCCGGGCTCACTGCGTGATCTTTGGTCACTGCACTATCTGGTCGCACTGCTTGCTCTGTGGTCACCGAACACCTGAATTTCTTTGTTGCTTGATTCTGTCAATTCTAGAAGCTGTGTGGGCGGAATGCCCGCGATGCCAGTCGTCTTCGAGCAGGTGCGGGCGCGCAACGATGGCGCCGACAACAACAATCACAGCGATGGTCGCCAGCAGGAAGACGATGGGAGCTACCCAGCCACCAGTGAGCTGGTGGAGAAATCCCACAGCGAGGGGGCCGACAGCTCCGATCAGATAGCCGAGGCCCTGAACGAAGCCGCTGAGAGCCACGGCGCCAGCCTGGCTTCTCGTCCGCAGGTTGATCAGGAGAAGCGAGAGCGGAAAGAGTAGCGGACCAGCCCCTGCCAGCGTCACCCATACCCACGGCAAGACGGCTGGTGCACACAACAGGCCGAGGTAGCCCACGACGTACAGTGCAACCCCGATCCAGATGAGCACGCCCACGTTCTTCACTCGAGTGGCGACGAGCGGCACCAGGAGCGAGGCGGGTATGCCGATTCCGGAATACAGCGAGAGCAGCGCCCCGGCACCGGCGGGGGTCACACCGGCGGAGTCGACCAGAATCTGGGGCAGCCACGCGAACATGGCATAGACGTTCAGTGAGGTGATACCGAACATGATGCCGAGCGACCACGCCACACGGGAGTGCCACGCGCGCCCCCGCGGCACGGCCTCGGCGATGGCCGTCACGCTGTCGGCCCGCACTGCCTCTGGCACCGAACGGCGGTCGCGAACGATGAGCATGATCCACGGCAGAACGGCCACAAGGGTGAGCACGGCCCAGAGCCCGACCGAGACCCTCCACCCCGCCGCCTCGCTCATTGGCACTGCAACGAGAGGGGGAAACAGCGAGAAGAGCGAGAGCACGGTGGCGTACAGCGACGTCATCAATCCCACACGGTCGGGAAAGTACTTCTTGACCAGCGGCGGCAGAAGCACGTTGCCGATGCCCATCCCTGCGAAGACAACAGTGCTGCCGGCGACCAGTACGACGTACGATCCTGCGAGCGAACGAACAACATCGCCCACGAGAATGGCAAGAAGTGAGACGAGTACAAGCGATTCGATACGCATGTGACGTTGGAAAATCGGTGCGAGCAACCCGAACAGGGCGAAGCAGAGCGGAGGCAGGGTTCCCAGAACGCCGATGCTGAGGCTGTCGAGCGGAATGTCGACCGAAATCGCCGAGAAGATCGGAGACAGGGCGGCAACCGCGGTGCGGAGGTTGGCAGCCACCAGCAGAATGCCGAGCAGAGCAAGGGCGCGACCGGCCCAGAGCGGTACTGAAGTCGAACGTGGCACCTCGCCACCCATCGAGCCCGCTGCGGCGGGCACGCTCACGCGAGGCGCTTTCTGACCTGCTCGACGTCGTCGTTCATCTGCTCGATGAGCGGCTCGATGCCCGTGAACTTGACCATTCCGCGAATGCGATCGGCGAAAGAGATCAGCACGATGTGGCCATAGAGGTCGATGGTCTGATCGAGCACGAAGGCCTCGACCTGCTTCGGTGGTACCCCGTCGAACGTCGGGTTGCTGCCCACGGAGATGGCAGCCGGGTACCGCCGGTCACCGTCGGTAAGCCAGCCCGCGTAGACACCGTCGGCCGGAATGAGGCCCTCCGAACGCGGCGAGAGGTTCGCGGTGGGAAAACCGAGTTCTCTGCCCCGCTTGGCGCCGTGCACGACTTCACCCTGAATCGCCGGCGGATGCCCGAGCAACTGCGTCGCGCGGAGAACGTCGCCCTCACTCAGCAGCTCCCTGATCCACGTCGACGACACCCTGCGGTCTGACAGCGGTGCCACATCGTCGATGAGGCGCACCTCGAAGCCGAACTCATCGCCGAGTTCCCGGAGGGTGTCAACGGTGCCCAGGCTTCGGTTTCCGAACCGAAAGTCGCCGCCCACGAGCACGGCTCTGGCGTGCAGTGCGCGAACGAGAATGTCTTCGGCGAACTGGCGCGGGCTCAGCGCGGCAAACGCCTGGTCGAAGGTGAGCATGAGTGCGGCATCCAGACCCGTCTCAGACAACAGGTCGAGCTTCTGCTCATTGCCGACCAGAGCGACGGGCGCGCGCTCGGGCGCAAGCAGGCGAAGCGGGTGCCGATCGAACGTCACAACCGTCGCCACCAGGTTGTCGGCGCGCGCGACCCGGAGGAGCTCATTGATGACGGCGCGGTGGCCTTCGTGCACGCCGTCGAATTTGCCGATGGTCACGGCGGAGGGCCCGAAGTCGGCAGGAACCCCGGCGAGAGACGTGAAGACCTTCACTACTTCGTTGCTCCGGTCTCGCTCTGTGCCGTTTCGTCTGCGGGCAGCTGAGACAGGGCGACAGGCTTGTGGGTGGCGAGCCAGATCATGCCGAGCACCGGGAGAACCAGCGGAACGAAGACGTAACCGACCCCGTAGTACGACCACACTGAGGCGTGGTTGAAGAGCTCAGGCTGCGTGACGCTGAGCGTGCCGACGACCAGCACGCCGAGCATCTCGAACGAGATGGTCACCCACGCCACGCGGTACCAGATCGCGCCCCGAGCAACGAGGGCGATGGTGGCGACGATGTAGACAACGGCTGACACGGCTGACAGGGAATATGCCACCGGGGCGTCGTTGAACTGGTGCAGAATCTGCACGACAGAGCGGCCGGTGGCCCCGAGCGCGAGAATGGCGTAGATGACCACGAGCACACGGCCGATACCGGCGATGCGGGGGCGTCTGGTGCGTTCGGGCGGCAGCGCGGATTCGGATTGTGTCGACATGTCACTGCCCAGTTTAGGCGTTTTGAACCAGCCAGATTTCGTTCATGCGAAACACCATCACGGCAATGGCGAAGCACGCAACACCGAGGATCACAGTGCTCCAGCGGGTGCGGTCGATCAGCGCCCAGAAGACGGCTGCGGCCGGCAGCAGCAGAGCAGAGACCATGTAGACGTAGAACTCGAGCAGGTCACCGCGCGGCTGGTTACCCGCCGCGGGGGCGATGAGCGCCACCACGAACTGCACGACGAGCAGCAGTTCGACGACGGCTGTAGCGCCCAGCGTGTAGTCGTTCGGGGTGCGGCCGGTCAACCCCACGATGAGGCAGAGCACACCGGCGAGAATGGCGACGGCGATCTGGATGCTCGAGAACCAGTCGATCATGCGCTGGCCCCGAGGGTGGGGGCGGTGGCGGCCGCAGCTGGGGCGTCGGCGGCCGGCAACGGCGCCGCATCACGGGCAAAGTTCACAAGAACGCGGCTCAGCCCACCGCGCAGTTCGAACAGGCCGATGAGGGCGCCGTCAGGGTCGATCGCCGCGATGGGCCCGCGTGCAGACGCCTCGGTGCCCGGTGCTGGGGGTGGCGGGTCGACCGCGATGCGCTTGCCGTCGCGCAGCTCAGACGCCTGGATCTCATCGAGCTGGACCGCGGGAAACAGCGCCCGGGCGGTGTCTGCGGGCGTCACGAGGTCGCGAGCAGGGTCGAGAACATCGAGCGTGTGCGCGTGAGCGACCTCGAACGGCCCGATGCGGGTGCGGCGGAGGGCCGTGAGGTGGCCGCCGACTCCGAGTGCGTCGCCGAGGTCGCGGGCGATGGCGCGAATGTAGGTTCCGGTTGAGCAGGTGATGCGGGCGGCCACGTCGAGCACGGCGTTGCCTTCGGCGTCGGTGCCGGGAGTGGCTGCCGAGACGTCGATGCTGGCGATGGTGACAGGGCGGGCATCCAGAACCACCGTCTCGCCCTCCCGAACCCGGGTGTAGGCGCGCTTGCCGTCGACCCTGATGGCGCTGACCGAGCTCGGGGTCTGCAGAATGTCGCCGGTGAGGGCAGCGAGACCGGCCGCGATCGTTTCGGGCTGAACCGCCTCGACGGCGCCGGCGGGGGCGGTGAAGATGGTCTCGCCCTCGGAGTCGTCGGTGGTCGTCGCGGCGCCGAGCCGGATGACGGCTTCGTACTCTTTGTCGAGGCCGACCACGTAGGTGAGCAGACGGGTCGAGTTGTTGAGCCCGAGCACGAGCAGGCCGGTGGCGAGGGGATCGAGGGTGCCGGCATGGCCGACTTTGCGCGTGCCGGCGAGTTTGCGGGTGCGGGCGACCACGTCGTGACTGGTGATGCCCTGCGGTTTGTCGACGAGAACGATTCCGCTCTGGGTCAGGCCGCGGCGGGCCTGGCTCGCGCGCGGTTGGCCCTTGGTGGTCGCGCCGGTGTGGATCTGGCCCATCAGCAGCGGTCGGCGAAGACGCGCACCGGATGCTCTTCGTCGGTCACAGAGATGATGGCATCGGCCGCGACACGAGGCGCTACGGCTGCCGCATAGAGCTCGTGGGCTGCACCGAGTTGCCCGTCGAGCAGGGCAAGTGGAGCCTCGAGAAAGGCGACGAAGTTGGCGACGCCGCGAAGTTCGGGCCGCTGCAGAAAGGGCCCGTCGACGATGAGAATAGCGTCGGCTGGCGCGGTGACCCAGCGCGACTCGACGGGTGCGTCACGGGATTCGTCGAAGCTGGCCGTGACGAACCCGGTGCTGCCGCCCATGCGGAACGGCTGCACGAGCACGCGGAGGAACGAGGCGTAGTCGTACCGGTCGAAGTAGTAGCCCTCCGGCGAGTCGGCACCGCGCTGCTGGCGGCTCTCCCGGGGCAGCAGGAAGTCGTCGAGGCTTGCGCGAACGACGGCGTGGCCCGAGGCGCGAAAGGAGGCGGCCAGGTCGTCGGCGAAGGCGCGGGCGCCGAGCGCACCGTCGATGCCGACGAGCGGGCGGCCGCGGCCGTAATTGTGGGCGATCTCGGTGGCGAGGGCATCGACGAGTTCGTTGCGTGGCGTGGGCGGGTAGAGCATGACTCCAGTTTACGGGTGGGGGGTGACAGTCGGCGAGGGTGGCCGCGAGTGCGCGGGCGGCGAGCATCCGGGCGCGACAGCGTAGATTAAAGAGGATGAGCACGGCACACCCGCACCCCGCGATCGCACCCGCGCTGATCGGGTGGTTCGCCGAGAACGCCCGCGACCTGCCGTGGCGCCGGCCCGGGTTCACAGCCTGGGGCACGCTGGTGAGCGAGTTCATGCTGCAGCAGACGCCGGTGTCGCGCGTGATTCCGCGGCTCGACGAATGGCTCGCACGCTGGCCAACCCCGGCTGCGCTGGCGGCCGACTCGCCCGGTGACGCCGTGCGGGCGTGGCAGTCACTCGGCTATCCGCGCCGCGCCCTGTGGTTGCACGCGACAGCCGTGGCGATCGTCGAGCGGCACGGCGGCGTGGTTCCGCGGGAGGTGGATGCCCTGCTCGCCCTCCCCGGCGTCGGCGACTACACCGCCCGGGCCGTCGCGGCCTTCGCGTACGGCGAGCGTCACCCGGTGGTCGACACGAACATCCGGAGGGTGATCGCGCGCGCGGTGGCCGGTCAGGCCGAGCCCGCGCCGCCGAGCATCCGGCGCGACCTGGCGGCAATGAGCCAGCTGCTGCCCGACGAGAAGGTGGCCGCGCGGAGTTTCAACGCGGCGATCATGGAGCTCGGTGCGACGGTCTGCACCGCACGGGCGCCCCGCTGCGAGGCGTGCCCGATCAGTGAGTACTGCGAGTGGAGGGGCGCAGGGTTTCCGGGGTACGACGGGCCGCGGAAGGCCGTGCAGAAGAAGTACGAGGGGTCGGATCGTCAGGTGCGGGGGCTCATTCTCGCGGCGCTGCGGGCGGCGCCCGATGCTGCGGCACCGCACGCTCTGGCACCCGGCACCCGACCGCCAGAACCTCCCCGGCCCGGCCCTACCTCCCGCCACGGCAGTGTCACCGCCGCCGACATCGCTGCGCTCTGGCCCGACGACGAACAACGCGACCGCGCTCTCGCCGGGCTCGTCAGCGACGGGCTCGCCGCCGTGACCGCCACTGGATACGCGCTACCGTAGAAGCCGACCACCGTGTCGACAACAGGGGGAACATGCAGATCGCACTCGTCGGAGCCGGCGCCATCGGGGGCAGCATCGCTGCTTCGCTCAACCGCAGCGGCCACGATGTCGAGCTGGCCGCGCGCGGCGAACACCTGGCCGCAATTCGTGAGTCGGGCATCCGGCTGACCGGCGCCTGGGGCACCCACACGGCCCTCGTCACCGCGAACGAGACCCTCACGAGGCGCCCCGAACTGGCGCTCGTCTGCACGAAGGCTCAGGATGCCCGGTCGGCCATCGAGGCGAACCGCGAGTTTCTCACCGGTCTGCCCGTGGTCATCGTACAGAACGGCCTCGAGGCGCTTGCGACGGCCCGCGCCGCCCTCCCCGACGCAGACTGGATCGGCGGCCTCGCCCTCTACGCCGCCAGCTACCTCTCGGCCGGTGAGATAACCGTCACAACGTCGGGCCCCACCCTTCTCGGCAGCGGAGACGGCCCACCCACCGCGGCCACCGTCGCGGCCGCTGGCGTGCTCGCCGAGTCGGTGCCGGCGCAGGCCATCAGCAACTTCACGGGCGCGCAATGGAGCAAGCTCATCGTGAACCAGGTCAACGCAATGCCCGCCATCACGGGGCTCAGCGTGCAGGAGACCATCGCGAATGCCGAACTCCGCGCCATCATCACCGCCGGAATGCGCGAAGCCGTGCGGGTGGGGCGCGCGAGCGGCGTGCGCTTCGAGAAAGTGCAGGGCCTCAGCAGCGCGATGCTCCGGGTCTTCACGTCGGTGCCCGCGACGCTGGCCGAGCAGCTTCCGCTGCTGATGGCGCGTCGCATGGGCGACACTCCGAACCCGGGGTCGACGCTGCAGAGCATCCGGCGCGGGCAGCTGACCGAGGTCGACTACCTCAACGGTGCAGTTGTGGCCGAGGCCGCTGCCGCCGGCGTGAATGCCCCCATCAACGCCGCTCTCACCGAAATGGTGCACGGGGTTGAGGCGTCGCACCACTTCATGACACCCGGCGCCGTGGCGCGGGCCGTCGATCTCGCCGCGGAGAAGCGGGGCTAGACGCCCTTGGCCGGTTCGGCCTCGTGGTTCTCGGCGTCTTCATCAGCGTCGTCGGCAGTGCCAGCGTCATCGTCGTCGTCGTCATCGTCGTCATCGTCGAAGTCGTCTTCGTCGGCGATGACGCGCGGCTTCACGTACGGGTCGGCGTCGCCGGCGTACGTGCCCGTGCGGGCGAGCGACTCGACCTCAGCGTCGCGCGTGCGGGCCTCGGTGAGCAGCGAGTCGATGAGCTTCGCGTTCTCGGGGATGCCATCCGCGATGAATTCGAGCGACGGGGTGAGCCGCGAGGTGATGTTCTTGCCCACCTCGGTGCGCAGCATGCCGGTGGCTGATTTGAGGGCGGCGGCACTGTCGGCACGCTCTTCGTCAGTGCCGTACACCGTGTAGAAGATGGAGGCGTGCTGCAGGTCGCCAGTGACGCGAACGTCGGTGATGGTCACGAAACCCATGCGCGGGTCTTTGACTCCGCGTTCGAGCTTCTTGGCCACGATGACTTTGATGCGGTCTGCGAGCTTACGCGCGCGGGCTTCGTCAACCATGATGTGCTTCTTTCCGTAGTAAAGCGAAGGGCGGGGCATCCTGAACCCAGGACGCCCCGCCATCACACAGCAACCGCTAGGTACGCGGCTTCTCTTTCAGTTCGATCGTCTCGATCTCGTCGCCGATCTGGATGTCGTTGAACTTGCCGAGGCCGATACCAGCCTCGAAGTCTGTACGAACCTCGGTGACGTCGTCTTTGAAGCGACGCAGCGACTCGATGGCCAGGCTGTCTCCGACCACAACGCCGTCGCGAATGACTCGCGCCTTGGCGTTGCGGGTGATGGTACCCGAGCGAACGATGACACCGGCGATGTTTCCGAACTTGGAGGAGCGGAAAATCTCGCGGATCTCGGCAACACCCGACTGAACCTCTTCGAACTCGGGCTTGAGCATGCCCTTGAGCGAGTTCTCGATGTCTTCGAGTGCGTTGTAGATGACCGAGTAGAAGCGCACGTCGACACCCTCACGGGCCGCACGTTCGCGGGCCTTCGGGTCGGGGCGCACGTTGAACCCGATGATGATCGCGTTGTCGATCGTCGCCAGGTCGACGTCGGATGCCGTGACGGCACCGACACCACGGTGGATGATGCGCAGCTGCACGCTGTCGTCGACCTCGATCTTGAGCAGCGACTCCTCGAGTGCTTCGACAGCACCCGAGACGTCACCCTTGATGATGAGGTTGAGCGACTCGACCTTGCCCTCTTCGAGTGCCTTGGTGAAGTCTTCGAGCGAGATGCGCTTGCGGGCACGGGCCAGCAACGCGTTCCGCTCGACGGCTTCACGCTTCTCAGCGATCTGGCGGGCGGTGCGGTCTTCTTCGATGACGAGGAACGTGTCACCGGCGCGAGGCACCGACGACAGACCCTGCACCTGAACGGGGCGGGAAGGCGTTGCGGCAAGAACCGCGACACCGTTCTCGTCGTGCATGGCACGAACGCGGCCGTAGGCGGTACCGGCGACGATCGCGTCGCCGACCTGCAGCGTTCCCGACTGGATGAGCACGGTTGCGACCGCACCACGACCCTTGTCGAGCTTCGCTTCGATGGCCACACCGCGGGCGTCTTTGTTCGGGTTCGCCCGCAGGTCGAGGCCGGCGTCTGCGGTGAGCAGAACGGCGTCGAGCAGCTTGTCGATGTTGACGTTGTTGCGAGCAGAAACGTCGACGAACATGACGTCTCCGCCGTACTCCTCGGCAACCAGGCCGAACTCGGTGAGCTGCTGGCGCACCTTGGCCGGGTTGGCCCCGGGTACGTCGATCTTGTTCACCGCCACGACGATGGGCACGCCCGCCGCCTGTGCGTGGTTCAGTGCCTCAATGGTCTGGGGCATGATGCCGTCGTCTGCCGCCACCACGAGAACCGCGATGTCGGTGACCTGCGCACCACGGGCACGCATGGCGGTGAACGCCTCGTGGCCCGGTGTGTCGATGAAGGTGATGGCGCGTTCGATGCCCTCGTGCTCGGTGACGACCTGGTAGGCACCGATGTGCTGGGTGATGCCACCTGCTTCACCGGCGACGACGTTCGCGTTGCGAATGGCATCGAGGAGGCGGGTCTTACCGTGGTCGACGTGACCCATGACGGTGACGACGGGCGGGCGGATCTCGAGGTCTTCCTCCGTCTCTTCGGCGAGTTCTTCGTCGAGGTC
The DNA here is from genome assembly GCF_004923255.1 of Subtercola vilae. Taxonomy (GTDB): domain Bacteria; phylum Actinomycetota; class Actinomycetes; order Actinomycetales; family Microbacteriaceae; genus Subtercola; species Subtercola vilae. Next base: position 13,397 of record NZ_QYRT01000047.1, read on the forward strand.
GATGTCGAACCCGAGCAGCAGCTCGCGGTCTTCGTCTTCGGGCGAGACCATCTGGATCTTGTAGCCCAGCTCTTCGCCGAGCACACCGAAGGTGGCCTCGTCGAGAGACTCGGTCGCCGTGGCCATCTCACCGAGGTGAAAGAGCACGGTGACCAGGTTGCCGGGGCTGGCGTCGATCTTGTCGGCGAAGTCGGTGATGGAGGCACCGCGGCGCAGGCGCACCACGGTCGACCCGTCGCCGCGGGGCACACTGACGCCACCGAGCGAGGGCGCTTCCCTCAGTTCGAATTCAGCTCTCTTCGTACGCTTCGACTTGCGCGCCTTGGCACGCCCGCCACCACGACCGAAGGCACCTGCGGTACCACCACCGGGGCCACGGCCACGGCCGCCGGCACCCGCTGCGGGGCGGGGAGCCCCGAACGTGTTGCCGGGAGCAGCACCCGGAGTACCACCGGGACGGAACCCGCCGGCACCAGCCGGACGAGCGCCACCGGCACCACCGGGGCGGAAGCCGCCGGCACCGGCCGGGCGTGCACCGAAGCCGCCCGGGCGGTTGCCCTGGCCTGCTCCGCCGGGGCGCGGGGCGCCGGGGCGAGGTGCACCCGGGCGGGGAGCACCGGGGCGAGGAATGTTGCTGGGGGTTGTCGAGCCGCCCGCAGCCGGAGCACCGGGGCGAGGCGCAGCTGCGCCACCGGCCTGCATGCCCTGCTGGCTGGCGAACGGGTTGTTGCCGGGGCGAGGAGCGCCGGGGCGCTGCATTCCCTGGCTCGACGCGAAGGGGTTGTTGCCGGGGCGAGGCGCGCCTGCTGGGCGGGGAATACTGCCCGGGCGAGGCGCCGAGCCGTCACCCGACGACGCGGCTGCCGACGAACCCGTGCTGGCAGTGCCGGGTGCCGAAGCAGACGTAGACGACGTGCCGGAGGGCGACGCCGTGGCCGGTGATGCAGACGTAGCACTGCCCTGCGTTGCAGGAGCGCTGGGCGTCGACGACGCCGGTCTGGCTGCTGCAGAGGGTGCAGCGCTGGGTGTCGAACCGGCCGCAGAGGCGGGCGTCGACGACGCGGGTGCACTCGGTGCCGCCGAAGCGGGCGAGGGCACAGCCGACGGTGAGGAAGCGGCCGACGTTGCGGGAACGGCCGTCGTTGATGACGGGGTGGGTGCCGATGCCTGTGCGGCGGCCGCGGGGGCGGGTGCCTTCGGTGCTGCCGGGCCCGGGCGGGTGCCGGGGCGCGCGGTGGTGGCCGCAGCGGCGGCGGGTGCACTCGCACCGCTGGTGCTCGCACCAGCAGTCGCCTTTGCGGCGTTGCTTTCGGCCTGCAGCGCCTCTTTCAGGCGGCGGGCGACGGGGGGTTCAATGCTCGACGACGGGCCTTTGACGAATTGGCCCATTTCTTTGAGCTTCGCCAGGGCGACCTTGCTGTCGACGCCGAGTTCGCTTGCGATCTCGTGTACGCGTGGTTTTGCCACAATTCTCCTTGTTCGGGCCGGCTCCCGAAAAGGGGCAGGCCTTAGCTACGTGCGGGACTCATTTCGAGCCGCTCATTAGTTGTTGCTCATTAGTTCTTCACAGTTTTTTTACTCGCGGTTTCTGTTGGCGAATTAGTCAGGAGGCCAGGCCGGTGAGTCTGGCACCCAGTGCTGCCGTTTCAAGAGGTGTCTCCGTGCGAAGCGCCCGCCCGAAGGCCCGGCGCTTCACCGCTTTCTGAAAACACTCCACACTCGGATGCAGGTACGCACCGCGCCCCGGCAGAACCGCCGCCTCATCGGCAACGATTTCGAGATTCTGGGCGACGACCCTGAGAAGGGAAGACTTTTCGGCACGCGCTCGGCAACCGACGCACGTTCTAACAGGTTTCATTCTAGCACCGCCAATTTTCGCCACGCCGGTATCGACGTGGTTACCGGATGCTCGTTCTAGTCATCCTCGAGAATCGAGTCGGGCTGAATGTCGATCTTCGCGCCCGTGAGCTTCGCGGCGAGGCGGGCGTTCTGGCCCTCCTTGCCGATGGCGAGCGAGAGCTGGTAGTCAGGAACCAGTGCCCGAACGGCTTTCAGCGACGCATCGATGACAAACGAGCTGGTCACCTTGGCCGGCGACAGGGCGTTCGCCACGAACGTGGGCAGGTCTTCCGAGTAGTCGACGATGTCGATCTTCTCGTTGCCCAGCTCGTTCGTGACCGCGCGCACCCGCTGGCCGAGTTCGCCGATGCAGGCACCCTTGGCGTTGATGCCGGGTTCGGTTGCCCGAACGGCGATCTTGGTACGGTGGCCGGCTTCGCGGGCGAGCGACACGATCTCGACGCTGCCGCTGGCGATCTCGGGCACCTCGAGTGCGAACAGCTTGCGTACGAGCGAGGGGTGCGTGCGCGAGACGGTGATCTGCGGGCCTTTGAGGCCCCGCGTCACGGCGGTGACATAGACGCGGATGCGGTTTCCGTGCGCGTAGACCTCGCCCGCGACCTGCTCTTCGGGAGGCATGATGGCCTCGACCGTTCCGAGGTCGACGTGAATCATGCGGGGGTTCGGCCCCTGCTGGATGACCCCGGCGACGATGTCACCCTCACGACCCTTGAACTCACCGAGAACGGCGTCGTCGGCGATGTCGCGCAGGCGCTGGTTGATGACCTGCTTGGCCGCGAAGGCCGCGATGCGACCGAAGTCGCTCGGGTTGTCGATGCTCTCACCGATGACGATTCCCTCGTCGTCGAGCTCGGGCACGAAGATGCTGACGTGCCCGTTCTTGCGGTCGAGGTGCACGCGCGCCTTGGGTGCGTCGCCGGCACCGTCTGCGTGCGGTGCTGAGCTGTGCGGTGCTGAGGCGTGCGGTGCTGAGGCGTGCGGTGCTGAGGCGTGCGGTGCTGAGGCGTGCCCGGCTCCACCCTGCGGCGAAGCGCTGTGCTCACCCTGGCCAGTGTGCTTCAGGTAGGCGGTGAGAATCGCCTGTTCGATGATCTGCACGAGCTCTTCGAAAGGAATTTCGCGTTCGCGTTCCAAGAGCTTGAGCACGCTGAGGTCGATATCCACGGCCGGCCTCCTTCATTCTGTGTTCAAGTTTTGCCGCGGCACGGTGGCGCGCGGTCCAGCTAAATAGAATACCAGAGACGGAGCTGTTCGAGTCCTTCGTCGAGGCTCACCGTCGGGGCCCACTCGAGGGAACGCTGTGTTCTGCGCTGGTCGTACCAGTGCGAGGTCGAGAGCTGCTCTGCCAGAAAACGAGTCATCGGCGGTTCGTCGGCGTGTTGCCGCACCGCCCACGCCTTCTCAATCACTCCCCCGGCAGCTCGGGCGGCCCCCGCCGAGACGCTCCAGCGTGGCCCGGGCACACCCGCGGCCCGGCAGATGGCGCCCAGCAGATCGGCTACCGTGCGCGGCTCGCCATTCGTCACCACGAACGACTGGCCGTGAACCACGTCGGCCCGGCCGAGTGCCGCCACGATCGCCCCGGCCGCGTTGTCGACGAACGTCGTGTCGATGAGCGCGAGCCCCCCGTTCAGCAGCGGGAGCCTGCCCCGCCGGGACCGCTCCACCACTCGCTCGATGAGCTGCGTGTCGCCCGGCCCCCACACAATGTGGGGGCGCACGGCGACAACGCTGAACCCGGGAGCATCCGCGCCCAACGCCAGAACCTCGGCCTGCGCCTTCGTTCGGGCGTACTCACCGCGTGCCCGAACGGGGTCGGCCGGCAGGGCGTCGTCGCCGGCGATCGACATGCCGGCGTGCGCGACAGACGGCGACGACACGAAGACGAACCGCGTCACGCCGGAGTTCTGCGCCTCACGGAGCAACGTTCTCGTGCCCCCGACGTTCACCGCCTCGAAATCAGCACGGTCACCCGTGAACGAGACTTTCGCGGCCAGGTGAATCACTGCATCCATGCCCCCGGATGCCCGCCGAACCGCACTCGCACCGGTCACTGAACCGCGGTGGTCTTCTACCCCGGCCAGCCCAGAGGGGCCTCGCTGAAAGGTTCGTACCTCGTGGCCGAGACGCAGGGCTTCGTTCGCCACGCATCTGCCGAGCATCCCGCTCGCCCCGGTCACAAGTACCTTCACGGGCGTCGCCGCGCGCCGCCCGCGAGCACTCCGGCGGCCCAGATGCCGAGCGCGCCGCGGTCGATCTTCGAGTTGTGACGCACATCGGTTGGCAGTTCGCGCACCACCAGCACAGCAGCGACGGGGAGGCCTGTCGCCTGGCGCACCGCGGCGGTCAGCGCGGTCGGTGCCAGTGCGACTCCCGGCGCGAACGGCCCGCGGCCGAACACCCGCGGCGTCGCAGAGACCACCCGCGGCTCGGCATCGCGTGCCGCGCCGTCACCGAAGGCCGCATCGGAGCCGATGCCGAGAGTGCCAGCGGCAGCAGTCGGGTCGATCTCGACGACCGCCACGACCTGCGCGGTTCCACGGGGGCCCACACCCACAATGGCCGCGCGGCGCACACCGGGCAGCCGTTCGATGCACTGCTCGGGTCCCACCGGGGTGAGCACGCCGTCGGCCGTGACGATGACGTGCGGCAGTCGGCCCTCGACCCAGAGCCGGCCCTTCGGGTCAAGGTGCCCCACGTCACCCGTGCGGTGCCAGCGGGGGCTGCGAGGAGTTCGATCGCGGCGCGACTCGCGCTCGGTCGCCCACAGCTGGTCGTAGTGGTCTTTGAGGTGTGCGGCCGCGACCACGATCTCGCCGGTGACGTGCGGCTCCAGCGTGAGGGCGCCGCTCGCCGAACCCTCGGCATCGAGCGCGCTGATGCGAATCTCGACCCCGTTCACCGGCAGGCCAACACAGACTCCGCCCGGCGCTCGACGCGGCGCTCCAGGGAGGTGGGTCGCTTCTGCAGCGGCCAGGGCATCCAGTTCGGCCGCCCGAATGCCGCCGAGCGTGATGTCGGTCATCAACAGTCCCTCGGTCATGCCGTACGGGGTATGGATGCTCGCCTCGGGTACCAGCGCCTGAACCCGTTCGAGCAGCGGCACCGGCAGCGGAGCCCCCGCCGACAGCAGGGTCTGCACGCGCCCGAGTGCACGGCGCCCTTTCAGCGAGAGCTCGGCCGAGGTGGCGAGCACATTGGTCAACGCGGCCGGAGATGCGAAGACGACCGTGGCATCGACCGCGAGGGCTGCCTCGGCCACCGCGGTCGCGGTGAGGGTCTTGGGCGACGTCACATCCATGTCGGGCGTGACCGACGTCGCGCCGAGCGCCGGACCGAGCAGTGCGAACGGCGCGAACCCGGCGACCAGGCCCGTACCGACGCCCACGCCGAAGCGGATGCGCAACACCTCGACGAGCGCGCTCAGCTGCCGGTGCGTGTAAACGACACCCTTCGCGGGGCCGGTCGACCCCGAGGTGAACAGAATGGCCGCCACGTCGTCGGCGACGGGTGCGGGGTGCACCGCCTCTGCAGCGAATGACTGTCGGCCGAGCCGCGCCACGTTGCCGAGCGAGTGGCTCACGCGGAGGGCGGCAGCGATCGGGGGCGGCAGACGCTTCGCGGAGATCTTCTGGCCCGGCCAGCCGAGCGTGCGGGCCGCGGCGAGGGCCGTTTCGATTCCGATGATGTGGTCGGGGTGGGCGCCGCGAACCGCGCGGCCGAGGCCTTTCAGCCCGAGGCCGGCATCGGCGACGACGATCACGGCGCCGATGCGAAGGCAGGCGTAGACGACCGCGGTCAGGTCTGCGCCGGGCGGAACCAGCAGCGACACGCGGTCGCCCTTCGCCACTCCGATGGAGACCAATCCCGCCGCGAGCTCGTTGACGCGCTGCGCCAGCAGCCTCCAGCTCACGACGCGCGCGCCGTGCGTGACCGCCATTCCTCGCGCGCCCAGCGTGTCCGCGACGCTCCGCGCTTCTTCGGCACTGCCAGCTTCTCGCGCATTGCCGGCCCCGCCACGCGGAGCCATCTCGACAACGGCCGTCGCCTCCGCGGCCGATCCCGCCGCCAGTTCGTCAATCGTCGTCCACAGCGGCCGCCACTCCCCCGCTCCGCCGTCCCCGACCCATCCACTCGGCGAAGCCATCCGCGTCGGCGCGGGGCGCTGGAGCGAAGTGGTCGGAGAGCCACTGCAGGAGGAGGGGGGCGTAGGCGATGTCTTCGCCGACGAGGTGCCCGGCGGACTCGAAGCGGGTCACATCGGCGTGCGGCAGCCGGGCGACGAGGTCGCCGAGGTAGCGGTCGCTGAAGACAGGGTCACGCGGGCCCCAGATCATGGTCGCCGGCACGCGGAGCTTTGCGACACCCGCCGACACCCGAGCGAGCTCGGCGAAACTCGGGTGCGACGCGTCGACCGGAATGTCGGCCACGAATGCCCCGATGCCCTCGCGCCGCGAAGCGCTCCGGTACGGCGACCGGAACGCATGCCGCACGTCGGCGTCGAGCGACGGATGCGCGATTGCCAGCGTGGTGTCGAGAAAACCTGTCGTTCGCACGGTGCTGAGATCGAGCATCCCGTGTCGCAGTACGAGCCGTAACGCAGCGGGCAGCGGGGCGTTCGACGGCTGGTGCACGGCGGTGTTGAGCAGCATGACGCCGGCCAATGACTCCGGATGATCGACGGCCCAGCCGAGCGAGACAACCCCGCCCCAGTCGTGGCCGAGTGTCACCACGGGGCCGTCGACCCCCAGGGCTTCGGTCAGCGCACCGAGATCACGGATTCGCCGGCGCAACCCCCGCATCTCGCCGCTTCGCTCGGAGAACCCCATCTCGAGCTGGTCGACCGCGATGACCCGCCACACGGGCGCACCAGTCAGGCCAAGCGCACCGGCAGCACCCTCGACCGCGGCAGTACCATCGAACCCGGAAGCACCGGCCGAACCATCCGCATCGGCAGAATCAGCACCGGCCGCATCCGTCGCAGCCGCCAGCATTGCCCGCCAGAGGTACGACCACGTGGGGTTGCCGTGCACACACAGAATCGTTCCGGTGGGCTCGACCCCCAGCTCGGCGAGCCGAGCAGCGTTGTCGAGCAAGTGCCACGTGCGCGGCACACCGTCACCGTCAGGCGCTGTGACCAGCCTCGACCAGCTCGCGTCGAGCCCCGGCAGCCCGGCGGGCGGCAGTGTGGCCGCGAACCGATGACCGCGTGCGCTCACTACCAGACGATCTCGGTCATGGCCGTGTTGATGCCCGAGCCGACCCCCATGCAGAGGATGCGTTCGCCCTTCACGAGCTTCGACGCCTCGAGGGCGAGGGTCATCGGCAGCGATGCCGGGCCCACGTTGCCGAGCTCGGGGTAGGTCAGCGGAATACGCCGACGGTCGAGCTTGGCGGCCTTCACGATGGAGTCGGTGTGCACATCAGAGACCTGGTGCAGGATGTAGCGATCCATCTTCTGCCAGTCCCACGAGCCTTTGGCTTCTTTCCAGGCCTCGACCACCAGCGCCATGCCGCCCGCGAGCAGCTCCTTGGTGTGAGTGAACATGCCGTCTTTGTCGCCGACGCAGAGCAGGTGGTGCTCGGTGCCGGCCCGCGAGATGCCGCCCATGATGCGGTGGCCTTCGGGGTGAGCATCCGCCGGGCCGAGCACGGCAGCGGCTGCCCCCGAACCCAGAGTGAGCGAGGCGAATTCGTTCACGAAGTCTTTGCGGGAGACGCCGGGCTGCGACAGCCGGGCGATGGTGTTGGCCTGGATCTCGCCCGAGTCTTCACCGTCGACGATGACGGCGTACTTGATCTGGCCCGAGTCGATCATCTGCGATGCCAGGGTCATGCCGTTCACGAACCCGAGGCAGGCGTTCGTGATGTCGAAGTTCATGGCCGACGAGGGCAGCCCGAGGGCGTGATGGATGCCCACCGCCACCGATGGCTCCAAGTGCTTGCGCGTCACCGAGGTGTTGATCAGCAGACCCACGTCTTTGGGGTCGACGTTCGCTTCTGCGAGGGCGTCTTTGGCGGCCAGGGCCGCAGCGCCGTCGAACGTGGTCTCGTCGTCCCAGTTGCGCCGGGAGATGACCCCGGCCACGCGCTGCAGCAGGCCCGTGGGCAGTCGCAGCCGGGTGAGGGCCTCGCCCAGTCGAATGTCGATCTCTTCAGACGTCACCACGAGGGGCGCGAGCCGCGCCTTCACCGCAAGCAGAGCGGAATTCTGATGCCGGAAGGTGGCATTGGAGTTAGTCAAGGGAGTCCTTCATGAGCCTGGTGCAGCCACTACATGCCTGCGCATCGATCAAGTCTAGGTTGAGGTTGATGGGAGTTCGCCCGCGGGGGCTGCCACCTCGATTCGAGATGGCAACCATGCTATGGCGGGTTGGGCGAGTTCGTCAGAGCGCCGCGACAACCGCATCGACCGCGGCTTCGCTGCGGTCACCACTCTTGCGATCCCACACCTCGACCACGCCGTCGGCCACACCACGGCCGACGATGACGATCTTCGGCACGCCGATGAGTTCGGCGTCGCCGAATTTGACGCCGGGCGACACCTTCGGGCGGTCGTCGAACAGCACCTCGTTGCCCGCTGCCTCGAGGTCGAGCACGATCTGCTCGGCAGCGGCGTAGACGGTCTCGTCGCGACCGGTGGCGACGACGTAGACGTCGAACGGCGCAACCGCAGCCGGCCAGATGAGGCCCTTGTCGTCGTTGTTGAGCTCGGCGATGATGGCCAGGATGCGCGTGACCCCGATGCCGTACGAGCCCATCGTCACGGTGACCAGCTTGCCGTTCTCGTCGAGCACCTTGAGCCCGAGTGCTTCGGCGTACTTGCGGCCGAGCTGGAACACGTGGCCGATCTCCATGCCACGCGCCGTCTCGATGGGGCCCGAGCCGTCGGGCGCAGGGTCGCCGTCTTTCACATTCGCGGCCTCGACCCAGCCATCGCCCACGAAGTCGCGGCCGGCAACCAGCCCGAACACGTGCTTCTCGTGCAGATTGGCACCGGTGATCCACTCGGTACCGTCGACCACGCGCGGGTCGAGCAGGTACCGGATGCCCGTGCTGCCCTTCTCGCCCAGAACAGCTGCGCCGCCCTCAGACCACGGGCCGATGTAGCCCTTGACGAGGCCCGGGTGCAGTGCGAAGTCGTCTTCGTTCGCGGCTTCGACCTCGGCCGGTTGAAACGCCACCTCGGCACGCTTGAGGTCGACATCGCGGTCGCCCGGCATACCGACGACCACCAGTTCGCGGGTGCCGTCGAGCTGCGTCACCGCGAGAACGACGTTCTTGAGCGTGTCGCCGGCGACCCAGGCCCGACCGTCGTCGCGCGGCTGCTCGGCGTTGGCGAGGTCGACAAGGGTCTGGATGGTCGGGGTGTGCGGTGAGTCGAACACCGTTGCCGCCGGTAGACCCTCACTGGGCCGCGCGTCGGGCACCAGCGTCGTGAACGCTTCGACGTTGGCTGCATAACCGCCCGCCGAGCGTACGAAGGTGTCTTCGCCGACGGGCGTGGGGTGCAGGAATTCTTCGCTCTTCGAGCCGCCCATGGCGCCTGCGTCGGCCTTCACGATGACGTATTCGAGACCGAGACGCGTGAAGATGCGCTCGTACGCGTCGCGCTGCGCCTGGTACGACGCATCGAGCCCCGCGTCGGTGTAGTCGAACGAGTAAGCGTCTTTCATGGTGAACTCGCGGCCGCGCAGAAGCCCGGCACGGGGACGCGCCTCGTCACGGTATTTGTCTTGGATCTGGTAGATCGACAGGGGCAGGTCTTTGTACGAGCTGTAGAGGTCTTTCACCAGCAGAGTGAAGACTTCTTCGTGCGTGGGGGCCAACACGTAGCCCACACCACGGCGGTCGTTCAGACGGAACATGCCGTCGCCGTAGTCGACGTACCGACCGGTCACCTCGTAGGGCTCTTTCGGCAGCAGCGCCGGAAAGTGCACCTCGTGGGCGCCGGCGTTCGTCATCTCGTCGCGAACGATGGCCTCGATCTTGCTCTTCACGCGGAGCCCCAGCGGAAGCCACGCGAAGATGCCCGGCGCCTGGCGACGGATGTAGCCGGCGCGCACGAGCAGACGATGGCTGGTCACCTCGGCATCGGAGGGGTCTTCGCGGAGGGTCTTCAGAAAATAGTTTGTGAGGCGTGTTGGCACCCCGACAGTCTATTGCTCGCTCACTGGGCCGACGGATGCCTCGGGGGCCTGTGACACGCCCGGCTCCGCAGGCGCAGCCGGAGTGGCCGCAGGCGCAGCTCCCGGCACGGGAATGGGCGCGACCGCACCGTAACCGGCCGCGACCACGGGGGCGCCCACAACCGCACCGCGACGCCGGCGACGGCGAGCGGCCAGCACGAGCAGCAACACGACCACGAGAATCACGACGAGAAGCGCGACCCCGCCGAGCACGAAGATGAGCAGCCAGGGCGTGGTGTCCTCCTGCGGGAAGGCGGCGATCGCCTTCGTCTGGTACTGCTGGGCGATGGCATTGCTCGGGTCTCGCGAGACGACGGTGCCGAGGTCGGCCGCCGCGTCGTGGTAGCGGCCGGAGAAGTACTCGTTCAGGCCCTTACGGTAGAGCGTGTCGACGTCGGAGAGCGTGTTCTTCACTCCGCTGCGGGTGAGCAGCGCGGTGATGGTCTCGGGGGCAGCGGCGAAGTTGAGCTGCTGCGTGTCGTTCGAGGGCCCGAAGCTCACCGTGCCGAGTACGTCGCCCTGCCCGTTGACCACGGGCCCGCCACTCATGCCCGGGCTCATGGCGACCCCGATCTGAGTGAACGGACCGCCGGCGGTCTGCTGCCGACCGCTTACCAGCCCCTGCGCGAAGGTGGGCTGCGGGTTGCCGCTGACCAAGCCGCTCACGTTGCCGGGGTACCCGACGGCGTCGACCTTCTGGCCCGTGGAGGGCTGGTTCGGGGAGACGAGCAGTACGGGCAGGGGCGAGGGCGTGTCGATCTTGAACAGTGCCACGTCGCCCTGGCTGATGGGCCGGTCGTCTTGGAGTACGGCCGGGTAGCCTGCCGCGGTGTCGCCCGTAATGGTGATGGCCGGGTAGACCTTCATCGCCAGCACCGGCGCCGCACCCGACTGCTGCCCCTCGACAGGCCAGTTCGACTCAGCGCCGCCGGCGAGGTAACCCTGGGCGTCGTCAGACGTGATGTCGCCATTCGTCACCTCGTTGGAGAGAAACTGGTCGACGAGCGCCGTCTTACCCTCTGCCACGTCGGCGCAGTGGCCCGCCGTCACGATGTAACCGTCAGAGCTCGCCACGAAACCGCTGCAGCTGAACGAGGCATCGACCGCGTCAGACCAGGCTGTACCGCCGTCGGGCGTCGGGTAGTTGACGAAGCCAGACCAGGTGCCGCTGAGGTACACGGTTCCGGCTTCGACGACGGCCGCCACCTGCTCTTGCGGCAGATCGCTCGAGACGTCGGCGAACGCGGCGGCTGGGGCGAGCATCGACCCAGCCACCATTGCCGTGGCGGCGGTGAGAACGAAAGAGGAACTAAAACGTGACATGAACAACCTCCAGTAGTGCAACGGCGATGCAGCCACATTACCAAGGATTGCTCACTACCGAGCATTTATCGTTTGTCGGCAACCTCGTCGAGCACAACATCGTCGGTGAGCTGATTGCGTCTGTCGGCCGGCGTCTCGAGAACGTCGAGGCTCCGCCCATCGCCGTCGTGCGTCACGACGAACCGCGGAGAGTCATGCAGATGAACGGCGACACGCAGGTGCTGGTGCCTGATCATCCAGACCAGCCCCACAATTGCACCGGCAAAACCGGCCACCGCGGCCACCGCGATGGCCCAGCGCGGGCCGAACGAGTCGGCGATGAGGCCCACGATCGGGGCGCCGATGGGCGTGCCGCCCATGAAGATGGCCATGTACAGCGCCATAACGCGCCCACGGAATTCGGGTGCCGTGGTCATCTGCACTGTGCCGTTCGCGGTTGTCATCAGTGTTTGGGCGGCGAAACCGAGCAACACCAGAGTGAGCGCGAAGGTGAGGTATGAGGGCGCCAGGGCTCCGAGCAGACAGGCCACACCGAACAGGGCAGACGAGGCGAAGATGAGCCGCATGCGCGGCGTCTCGCGCCGGGCGGAGAGCAGGGCGCCCGCCACCGAGCCGACGGCCAGCACGGAGGAGAGCAACCCGAACGCCGTGGAGTCGAGATGGAAGGTGACGGTGGTCATCGTCGACGTGAAGATCTGAAAATTGAGACCGAATGTGCCAATGATGGCGATGATCACCATCACGATGATGATGTCGGGCCGCTTCGAAACATACCGAAAACCACCGAGCAACTGGCCCGGGCCACCACGCGGTTTGGCTGCTCTTCGAAGGTTCTCGCGGCGCATCCGTGTGAGCGAGAAGAGAACCGCACCGAAACTGGCCGCATTGATCAGAAACACCCAGCCCGAACCGACCACGGCGATGAGAACACCGGCCAGCGCCGGACCGATCATGCGGGCCGCGTTGAACGAGGCCGAGTTCAGGGCAACGGCGTTCGAGAGGTTCTTGTCAGAGACGAGGTTCGACACGAACGACTGGCGGGCGGGCGCATCGAAGGCCGAGGTGATGCCGAGCAGCAGCGCAAAGATGTACACCTGCCAGAGTTGAGCCGCCCCGGTGAGCACGATCAGCCCGAGCCCGAGGCCCAGGATGCCCATGATGCCCTGCGTGGCCATGAGCAGTTTGCGGCGGTCGACCCGGTCGGCGACGAGCCCCGTGAAGGGCACGAGCAGCAGCTGCGGGCCCAGCTGCAGCGCCATCACCGCACCGACCGCGACCGCGTTGTTGTTCGTGAGGTGGGTGAGCACGAGCCAGTCCTGAGCGGTGCGCTGCATCCAGGTACCCACGTTCGACACGATGGCGCCACCGAACCAGACGCGATAGTTGTAGTCGCTGAGCGACCGGAACATCGCGCTCAACTGTCGGCGATCTGCCGCAGGATGATCGCCGCACGTTCGAGCGTGACGCGGTCGTCTGTCGAGAGTTCAGCGAGGCGCTGGTAGAGCCAGGCGTCGCGGCGGCGACGGGTCTCGCGAACGAGTGCGGCCCCGCTCTCGGTGACCGAGATGAAGACCTTGCGGCCGTCGTCGGCCGAGGGCGCACGGTCAGCGTACCCCGCTTCGACGAGGGCATTGATCGTGCGGTTCATCGAGGGCGGCGTGACACGCTCGAAGGCAGCGAGGGTGCCGGGCGTACTGGGGCCGCGGTTGTACACGTAGCCGAGAATGGCCGACTGCGAGTCGCTGAGCTCGTCGTCGGCCTTCTCGGCGCGCAGCCGGCGGGAGACCCGCAGGATGGCCGGCCGAAGTTCGGCCGAGAGCTCACCGGGAGAAGATGCTTCAGACATCTAATTAGCCTAACTCATTAGATTGGCTAATTACCTCCCTATAACAGAGTCGTCCAGCGCGTGGAGACACCCTGGCTCAGCCGCGAGCGAATGAGCCGAGTACGGCCGAAGCCACACCGATTCAGGCGGAAGCTGTTCAGACCGTGATGACCTGCGGGCTGCCGAGCTCGCCCGGCGGCATCTCGGCCGCGAGGCGGTTGGCCTCTTCGATGAGCGTGCGCACGATGTCGGCTTCGGGAACCGTCTTGATGACCTCGCCGCGAACGAAGATCTGGCCCTTGCCGTTGCCGGAGGCGACACCGAGGTCGGCCTCGCGGGCCTCCCCCGGGCCGTTCACGACGCAGCCCATGACGGCGACGCGCAGCGGCACGGTCATGCCCTCGAGCCCGTCGGTCACGTCATTCGCCAACTTGTACACGTCGACCTGGGCCCGCCCACACGACGGGCACGACACGATCTCGAGTTTGCGTTCGCGGAGGTTCAGCGACTGCAGAATCTGCAGCCCCACCTTGACCTCCTGCGCGGGAGGCGCCGACAGCGACACGCGGATGGTGTCGCCGATGCCCTCGGAGAGCAGAATGCCGAATGCGGTGGCCGACTTGATGGTGCCCTGAAACTCGGGGCCCGCCTCGGTGACACCGAGGTGCAGGGGCCAGTCGCCCCGCGCGGCGAGCAGACGGTACGCCTTCACCATGATGACGGGGTCGTTGTGCTTCACCGAGATCTTGAAGTCGTGAAAGTCGTGCTCCTCGAAGAGGCTGGCCTCCCACACGGCACTCTCGACGAGTGCCTCGGGGGTTGCCTTGCCATACTTCTGCATGATGCTGGGCTCGAGCGAGCCCGCGTTCACGCCGATGCGGATGCTCACGCCCGCAGCCTTCGCGGCCGCCGCGATCTTGCCCACCTGGTCGTCGAACTTGCGGATGTTGCCCGGGTTCACCCGAACTGCGGCGCACCCCGCGTCGATGGCAGCGAACACATAGTTCGGCTGGAAGTGGATGTCGGCGATCACCGGAATCTGGCTCTTCTTCGCGATGATCGGCAGCGCCTCGGCATCGTCGCGGCTGGGTACGGCGACCCGCACGATGTCGCAGCCAGAAGCGGTGAGCTCGGCGATCTGCTGCAGCGTCGCGTTGATGTTCGTGGTCGGTGTTGTACACATCGACTGCACGCTCACGGGGGCATCACCGCCCACCAGAACCTTGCCGACTTTGATCTGACGAGACTTACGACGGGGGCTCAGAGTCTCGACGACTTTGGGCATACCCAGATTGATTGCGGCCACATGACGAGCTTACTCTCGGCTCGCCTCCGCACTGCCCCGCCCACCGATTAAGGCAGGCCGGGCAGAGCAGACAGTGAGCAAACGTTCAGCTGCCGTTCGGTGTCGGGTCAACGGGCCGGTTCGCCCGCAGCACTTCGAGTCGTGCGCGGTACTCCACCTCGTCGATGTCGCCCACGGCGAACCGCCCGGCCAGCGTCTTCTCGGCATCGGCCGCGGGGTTGACCGCCGCGCTCGGCGCAGCCCACCCCGCGGGCTCGCCGCCTGCCCAGGCGTGGGGGCCACCTGATCCGCCCCATCCAGGGCGCGCCCACCGCGGATGCCCGAACCCGCCCTGCCCCAGAGCGCCACCGTTCGCCGCCCAGAACCGTCTCCGCCGTCTCGCCGCGAGAGAGAAGACCATCACGAACACCCCCACCCAGAACAGTGGAATCAGCAGCAACAGCCAGCCGAACCCTCCGCCGCCCGGCCCGAACCCGTGCCCACC
>NZ_QYRT01000048.1 GCF_004923255.1 Subtercola vilae
GGGGGAATAGGGTGGTGACGAAACGCTCGACCTCCTCCGTGCGGGCGTGGGCGCGGTCGGGGTCTCTGCGCTCGGCCGCATCGGCGTGGCCCATCGTGCAGCTTGTAGCGGCTGTGGTGGTGGCGTATTCCGTGTCGCGGTTCGTGCTCGGGCACCCGTCGCCGGTGACCGCGGCGACCGTCACCCTGTCGAGCCTTGGTTTCGTGCGAGATGCCCGGCCCCTCAGGGTGCTCGAGACGGCAATCGGGGTCACGCTCGGAATAACGCTCAGTGAAGTGATTCTGCTCGCCTTCGGCCAGGGCGTTGCGCAGCTGGCGCTCGCCGTCGTCGTCACGTTGGTCGCCGCCCGATTCTTCTCGCCCGCGCCCGGCTTCGCCATCGTTGCGGCCTCGCAGTCGGCGCTGGTGGCGATTCTGCCGGTGGTGGCCAGTGGGCCGTTCACGCGCACGGCCGACGGGCTCGTCGGTGGCGCCACCGCGTTGCTGCTCACCGCGCTGATTCCGCGAGACGCGCGTCGCGAGGCCAGGGCCGAGGCGAAACGCGTTGTTGCAACGTTCTCGCGCATCGTCGCGTCGCTCGTCGTCGAACTGCGCCGGGGCGACGACAACGAGGTGGGCCGGGTGCTCGACGAGGCCCGCACCACCCAGCCCTTGATCGACCAGTGGCGAACCTCGCTCGATTCGGCGATCGGCATCGCAACGCTGTCGCCTTTTCTGCGCCGCCGTCTCCCAGAGCTGCGCCGCCAGCGGGATCTGTTGGCCGGCCTCGACCTCGCCGTTCGCGACCTGCGGGTGGTCACTCGGCGCCTCACCGTGATCATGCGCGACGGCCGGCCGCGCCCCGAATTCGCCGATCTGCTCGATCGACTCGTCGGCGCTGTGAACCTGCTCGAGCAGAGCATCGATGACCCCCTCGTTCGCCCGCTGGTACGGCAGAACCTCATTCTCATCGCCGTGAAGCTCAGCCCCGATGAGCTCTTCCCGGGCAGCTCGGTCATCGAAGGGTCGGTGGTGATGGAGTTGCGCCCGCTCGTCATGGACCTGCTGACAGCCACCGGTCTCACGGCCGACGAGGCGCGCGCGGCGCTGCCCGTGCTCGGGGCGTAGGGCGCCGACGTCAGTGCCAGTCGAACCCGAGCGGTGCCACGTGCGACCAGGGCAGCGTGAGTTCGCCCAGGCGCCAGCGTGCGGCGGGGCCGAGCACCGGCCATCCGCAACCCGCCAGGGCCCGCACGGCACCAACCCAGCGCTGCCGCGGGCCGTACACCGAGAGCGGTGCGCTGTGCTGCCACACTCGGTCGAGCTCAGTGAGAAGGGCGTGCACCGGTTCACCCGCAACGTTGCGGTGAATCAGTATCTTCGGCAGCCTCTCCGCCACGATCGAGGGGCGCTCGAGGTCGGCGAGGCGCAGCGAGATGGTGAGCGTCTGCGGCCCGTCGGCCGTCACCGCGACCCAGCTCGACACCCGGCCGATCTCGTCGCAAGTGCCCTCGATGAGCGTGCCGCCGGGTTGAAGACGGCCGGTCATGAGCTTCCAGGCCGCGAGAACCTCGGTCTCGTCGTATTGCCGCAGAACGTTGAAGGCCCGGATGACCGTGGCTGCGTCGTGCTCGGCGAGCGGTGTCTCGAACCCGCCCCGCGCGAACGTCACCCGGGCATCTGCGCCGAACGAGGTTGCGCCCGCGCGAACCTCGGCCAGCTGACGCCGGGCCGTCTCGACACGCTCGGGTGAGATCTCGAGGCCGACGACCGCCACGTCGGGCCGAACCCGGGCCAGTCGCTGGTGCAGTTCGAACGCCGTGACGCCGCTCGCCCCGAACCCCAGATCGACGACCACGGGGTCGACGGCGGTGCGCAGAGCCGCGAGCGTGGCGATGTGGCGGTCGACGCGGCGCAGCCTGTTCGTGTTGGTGGTTCCGCGCGTGATCTGGCCGATGGGCATGGTTCTAGACTAATTCCATGACTGAGCCCTACACCTTGATTCTGCTGCGCCACGGCAACAGCGACTGGAACCAGAAGAACCTGTTCACCGGCTGGGTCGATGTGGGCCTGAGCGAGCAGGGCGTGGGCGAGGCGAAGCGCGCTGGCGAGCTGTTGGCCGAGTCGGGTCTCGCGCCCGACGTGCTGTACACCTCGCGCCTGGTTCGCGCCATCGAGACCGCGAACTATGCGCTCACCGTCGCCGATCGGCTGTGGATCGATGTGAAGCGCTCGTGGCGGCTCAACGAGCGTCACTACGGCGCACTGCAGGGCAAAGACAAGGCGCAGACGCTGGCGGAGTACGGCCCCGAGCAGTTTCAGACCTGGCGCCGCTCGTACGACGTGCCGCCGCCCCCCATCGCCGACGATGACCAGTATTCGCAGCTGGGCGACCCGCGCTACGCCGACCTCGGTGATGCGGTACCGCGCACCGAGTGCCTCAAAGACGTGGTCGATCGCATGCTGCCGTACTGGTTCAGCGACATCACGGTCGACCTGGCCGCGGGCAAGACCGTTCTGGTCACGGCCCACGGTAACTCGCTGCGCGCGCTGGTCAAGCACCTCGACGGCATCTCAGACGACGACATCGCCGAGCTGAACATTCCCACGGGCATCCCGCTCGTGTACACGCTCGACGAAAACTTCGTGCCCACGAAGCCCGCCGCGTACCTCGACCCCGAGGCTGCGGCCGCGGGGGCTGCTGCGGTGGCGGCGCAGGGTAAGAAGTAGTAACTGATGAAAAAGCCCCGCGTCTCTGTGTCAGAGGCGCGGGGCTTTCAGATTGTGGGGCGAAGGCGAGAGTTGCTCCTGCTCTCACACGACGGATCACAGCTCCGTCGCCGCAGGGGCGCGCGATCGCGATGCGATCGCTTCAGCGAACCCCTGCGCCCGTCCACTCACCCGTGGCGAGGTACTTGACCTTCTTGGCGATGCTGACCGCGTGGTCGGCGAAGCGCTCGTGGTAGCGCGAAGCGAGAGTCACGTCGACGGTGTTGACGGATGTTCCCGCCCACGTCTCGCTGAGCACCGTCTCGAACACGCTGACGTGCAACTCGTCGATACGGTCGTCGACGTCGCGGATCTCGTCGGCCAAGCTGAGGTCTTCGGTCTCGATGAGGCGGCTCAGCTTCTCGGCCACGATCACATCGAGGCTGCCCATCTCTTCGAATACGCCGAGCAGGCGATCTTGCGCCACCTTCTCGGGGTACCGGTAACGGGCGAGCTGCGCGATGTGCTCGGCGATGTCACCCATGCGTTCGAGCGACGCGCTCATACGCAGGGCGCTCACGACGATGCGCAAGTCGCGGGCGACCGGCTGCTGCAGCGCCATGATGCTGATGGCGAGTTCGTCGAGGTCTGAGGCGAGAGCGTCGATCTTCGGGTCTTCGGCGATGACCTTCTCGGCCAGGGCGACGTTCGACTCGTTGAACGCTGTGGTCGCGTTCGTGATGGCGATGACGACAAGACGGCTGATCTCGACCAACCGCTCTTGCACCTCACGCAGTTCCTGCTGGAATACCTCGCGCATGTGTGTGAAACCCTCTCTGGTGCTTTTGCCCAACCCTGCCTCGTTGAGGTTAACAGCAGGTGCAGAACACGTTAACTTCCCGCGACCGGCTGGGCTCGGCCGGGCAGCGGCGAGCCCAAGTGTCGGGGGAGTCATTAGTGTAGTCGCTATGGATTCAGGCTCGTTGGTGCTGCTGTCTGTGGCACTCGGCCTCGCAGTGGGCTCCGGTTTCGTGTTCGTTCTGTTTGCCGCTTCGCGGCGGGGCGATCATGCGGCCACCATCATCGACCCTTCGGTTCCCGACGGGGTCGACCAGGTGATCGACGCCATCGATTCGGCCGGGGTCGTGCTCGATGCGTCGAACAACGTGGTGAAGGTATCGCCGGCCGCGCTGGCGTTCGGGCTGGTGTGGAACCACGGCCTCGTGCATCCCGAACTCGTCGACATGGTCGATTCGGTACGCCGCACCGGCGAACCGGTGGCGCGCGACCTCAGCCTTGCCAGGGGCCCATTCGGCGAGGCCACCATTCACCTCTCGGTGCGGGTGGCCCGGCTCGGCACGCGGTATCTGCTGCTGCTGGCCGACGACCGAACCGAGGCCCACCGGCTCGAAGAGGTTCGGCGCGACTTCATCGCGAACATCAGCCACGAGCTGAAGACACCGATCGGTGCCATCAGTCTGCTCGCCGAAGCGCTCGAGCCGGCCGCCGACGACCCAGAACAGGTGCGAAAGTTTGCCAGGCGCATGGAGACCGAAGCCGTGCGACTGGGCCGCATCACCCGCGAGATCATCGAGCTCTCGCGTCTACAGGCCGCCGATGTTCTGACCGGCGCAGAGCGGGTCGCCGTCGACCACATCGTCGCCGCGG
Organism: Subtercola vilae; assembly: GCF_004923255.1. GTDB lineage: Bacteria > Actinomycetota > Actinomycetes > Actinomycetales > Microbacteriaceae > Subtercola > Subtercola vilae. Next base: position 4,356 of record NZ_QYRT01000048.1, read on the forward strand.
CCATCGACCAGAACCATGTGCAGGTGAGTGCCCGGCGGGTCACCATCGTCTCAGGCGGCGACCCGGGCGCCGAGGTCTACGGCGACGAGGGGCTGCTGATTCTCGCCCTGCACAACCTCATCGCCAACGCCGTTCAGTATTCGGCAGAGGGAACCCGCATCGGCGTGGGCGTGCACCTGACCGAGGGTATCGTCGAGATTGCGGTGACCGACCAGGGTGTCGGCATCGCCGAAGAAGACCTCGGCCGCGTCTTCGAGCGCTTCTTTCGCGTCGACCAGGCGCGCTCGCGCAACACCGGCGGTACGGGCCTCGGCCTCAGCATTGTCAAACACGTGATCGAGAACCACGGCGGAGACCTCCGCGTCTGGTCGCAGCCGTCACACGGCTCGACCTTCACCATTCGGCTGCCCGAAGCGTCTCACGCTGCGACAGCCTCGTTAGGAGAACAACGGTGACCCAGATTCTGCTCGTCGAAGACGAGGCGGCGCTCAGCGAGCCGCTCGCATACCTGCTGCGCCGCGAGGGCTACACCGTGACGCTCGCCGAAGACGGCCCCAGCGCTGTCGCGGAGTTCGATCGTGGCGGGGTCGACCTCATTCTGCTCGACCTGATGATTCCGGGCCTGTCTGGCACCGAGGTGTGCCGAGAGATTCGCACACGCTCGCAGGTGCCCATCATCATGGTCACCGCCAAAGACTCCGAAGTCGACATCGTGGTGGGGCTCGAACTGGGCGCCGACGACTACGTCACCAAGCCGTACTCGTCGCGCGAGCTGTTGGCCCGCATGCGTGCCGTGCTCCGCCGGCAGACCGAGGCGAACGACATTGCTGAGCCCGTGCTCGAGGCAGGTTCGGTGCGAATGGATGTCGAGCGGCACACCGTCGAGGTGAACGGCCTCGACACTCCCATGCCACTGAAGGAGTTCGAGCTGCTCGAACTGCTGCTGCGCAACGCCGGTCGTGTTCTGACGCGCGGCCAGCTGATCGACCGTGTATGGGGGTCTGACTACTTCGGCGACACCAAGACGCTCGACGTGCACATCAAGCGCATCCGGTCGAAGATCGAGAAGGCGCCGTCAGAGCCGGTGCTGCTCGTGACGGTGCGAGGGCTCGGCTACCGCTTCGAGGCGTAGGCCGCTGGGCGGTGCCGACCCGGCGCTGCCCAGCGGGACGGTGCTGCTGCGGCGCGGGACTGCCGTGCTACTGCGCGGGCCGGCTGCTGTTGCTGTTGCGCGAGCGTTTGCTACTGCGCGGGCGTCGCTGCGGGGGCGGGAGTCGCGGTCTGCGGTGCGACCGTCGCTGATGCTGACGGCGTGGGAAGCGCGGTCGCTGTCGGCGCCACGGTAGGAGCGAGCCCGGTGAACTGGGGCCAGTCGCTCGTGAGTACGGGCACCAGCAGCTTCACGCCGGTCTGGGTGCCGTACTGGAAGAAAACGGGGAAGAGCGCTCCTGCTTTCACGTCGAGACCGGTGAAGACCACCTTGACGTCGGTCGTGCCACCCACGGTCGACGTGCTGCTGCCTTCGACATACTGCGTCTCGGTGCTCAGAACGCCTGAGGAGTCGGTGTACTGCATGTTCACCGTGATGGGTGACGAGCTCGTGTTGACGAACGACGCGATGAGACTGCCGGTCTTGTTGTCGTCGCTGATCAGAGTGGCGTTGCGAATTGCGAGGTCGGGGCTGACGTTGCCCTCGACGCCGTCGGCGGCCTCTTTGATGCTGATGGTCGACTGCGGAGTGATGAAGGCGCACCCCGAGGCGCTGACCCCGATCAGTGCGGCCACAAGAATGGATGCCGCGTACCGTGCTCTCACAAAACCCTCCAGAATGACCGTTACAGGTGCGAGTTTAGCCTACTGGCAGCGCTCGCCCGGGCACGCGCAGCGGGGCTTGCCAAAGGGTGCTGTGGTAAACTGAGCATGTTGAAAGGGTGTCTCTGCATGCTTTTTGAGGTTGGCGAAACCGTCGTTTATCCGCACCACGGCGCGGCCCAGATCACCGAGGTGAAGACTCGCGTCATCAAGGGCGTCGAGAAGGTGTACCTCAAGCTACGGGTCACCCAGGGCGACCTCGTCATCGAGGTTCCCGCAGACAATGTCGACATGGTCGGCGTTCGCGACGTCATCGGCGAAGAGGGTGTGCACCAGGTGTTCGACGTGCTGCGTGCCCCCTTCACCGAAGAGCCCACCAATTGGTCGAGGCGATTCAAGGCCAACACCGAGAAGCTCGCCTCCGGAGATGTCATGAAGGTGAGCGAGGTCGTTCGCGACCTGTGGCGCAGAGACAACGACCGCGGTCTGTCGGCGGGGGAGAAGAGCATGCTCGCCAAGGCACGCCAGATTCTCGTCTCCGAACTCGCGCTCGCCGAGAAGACCGACGAAACCGAAGCCTCGTTGGTACTCGACGAGGTTCTGGCCTCGTAAGGTGTTCTGGCCTCGTAACGTGAACCCCACCGTTGCGGTCATCGTCGTGGCCGCCGGCAGTGGCACGCGCCTCGGGCTCGGTCAGCCGAAAGCATTCGTCTCTCTCGGCGGGCGCAGCATTCTCTCCCGCTCGCTCGATGCTCTGTTCGCGCTCGACGACGAGGCACAGGTCATCGTCGTCGTTCCCGAAGACCGCCTCGACGAGGCCCTGTCGACGGCTCAGGATGTCGCCGGTGCGGCGGCCCCCTACGTCACCGTGGTCGCGGGCGGTGAGAGCCGCCAGCAGTCGGTGAACGCTGGCCTCGCCGTTCTCCTGCCCTCTGTTCAGACGGTGCTCGTTCACGACGCCGCCCGGGCCCTCACCCCGGTGGCGCAGTTCGAGGCCGTCATCGATGCCGTGCGTCAATCGGGGTACGGTGCGATTCCCGGCCTCCCCGTGAGCGACACGATCAAGCGCACCGATGGCTTCGGCCTGGCGGTGGCCACGGTCGACCGCTCGGAGCTGGCCGCAGTGCAGACGCCCCAGGGTTTTCCGCGCGCCCAGCTCGAGCAGGCCTACGCTGCTGCGTCTGACGACTTCACCGACGATGCGGCGCTCGTGGCGGAGGCCGGCTTCGCCGTTGCCGTCATCCACGGTGATGCCCTGGCGTTCAAGATCACCACCGCGTGGGATCTGCGCCGGGCCGAGCAGGTCATTGAGTCGGCGTTCGTTGCCGCTGCCGCGCGGCCTGTGCCGCCACGAACCGGGGTGGGCATCGATGCGCATGCCTTTGCGGACGAGGGGGAGGAGGCCACGCATCCGCTCTGGCTCGCCGGCCTCGAATGGCCCGGAGAGCGGCCCCTCGCTGGGCACAGTGACGGCGACGCCGTGGCGCACGCCATCTGCGACGCTCTGCTGTCGGCCTCGGGGCTGGGAGACCTCGGCAGCGTTTTCGGCACGGCTGACCCGAGGTTCGAAGGGGCCCACGGTGATGTTTTTCTCGCGCACACGGTAGGCCTCGTCGAGGCCGCCGGCTGGCGCGTCGGCAATGTCTCGGTTCAAATTGTGGGCAACCGCCCGCGGTTCGGCGCCCGCCGACCGGAGGCGGAGGCGCTTCTGACGGGGTTGCTGGCGGCACCGGTCACCGTGTCGGCGACCACCACAGACGGCCTCGGTTTCACCGGCAGAACAGAGGGCGTCGTCGTAATTGCAACAGCGCTCATCTATCCCTTCTAAACTAGGGCAGTGACTCTACGCCTCTATGACTCCAAGCTCCGCAACCTGGTGCCGTTCGTGCCCCTCGTTCCCGGCCGCATTGGCGTCTACGTGTGCGGCCCCACAGTGCAGTCGTCGCCCCATATCGGGCACCTGCGTTCGGCGCTTGCGTACGACCAGCTGAGGCGCTGGTTCAGCTATACCGGGTATGACGTGACGTTCGTGCGTAACGTGACCGACATCGACGACAAGATCCTCTTGAACGCGGCGAGTTCGGGTGAGAACTGGTGGTCCCTGGCCTACCGTACCGAGCTCGAGTTCACGGCGGCGTACAACGCCATCGGCGTCATGGCGCCCACGTACGAACCGCGTGCCACCGCGAGCATCCCCGAGATGATCGAGATCATCGGGCGTCTCATTGACAACGGCTACGCCTACGCCGCGCCAGACGGTACCGGTGACGTGTACTTCGACACCCCCTCCTGGCCGCAGTACGGCGCCCTCACGCACCAGAAGCTCGCCGACATGGCGCCCGCCACCGACTCCGAACCGCGCGCGAAGCGTGACGTTCGTGATTTCGCGCTGTGGAAGGGGCACAAAGAAGGCGAACCCGCGTCGGCGTCATGGTCGAGCCCGTGGGGCCGCGGTCGCCCCGGCTGGCACATCGAGTGCTCTGCCATGTCGACCAAATACCTCGGCGCCCAGTTCGACATCCACGGCGGAGGCCTCGACCTGCGCTTTCCGCACCACGAGAACGAGCTTGCGCAGTCGCACGCGGCTGGCGACCCGTTTGCCAACTACTGGCTGCACAACGGGCTGGTGTCTGTCGCGGGCCAGAAGATGAGCAAATCGCTCGGCAACTCGGTGTTTGCTGCCGAATTGCTCAGCCAGGCGCGGCCACTCGTCATCAGGTACTACCTGGGTGCGGCGCACTACCGATCGACACTCGAGTTTCACGACGGGGCACTGGCCGAGGCCGAAGCCGCCCTCTCCCGCATTGAAGGCTTTCTCGAGCGTGCGGTTCGCCGGCTCGAAGGCACCCGCTTCGCCTCGTCGACCGTCGAACTCGTGCCCGACGATTTTCGGGAGGCGATGGATGACGACCTCAGCGTTCCGCAGGCACTCGGCGTTCTGCACGAGGCCGTTCGCACGGGCAATGCCGCCCTCGACTCCGAAGACTTCGCCGAGGCAGCACGCCTGCTCGGCCAGGTCATCGCCATGACCAGCGTGCTGGGTATCAACCCGCTCGACCCGCAGTGGGCCAGCGCCGACCAGAGCTCGACGGGCCAGGCGCTGTCGAGCCTTGTCGACCGACTGCTCGAAGACCGTGAAACCGCACGAAAAGCCCGAGATTTTGCCACCGCCGACCGCATCCGCGACGAACTCGGCCAGGCAGGAATCACGATAGAAGACACCTCAACGGGTGCACATTGGAGTTTTGATGGCTAGTAGCGCAAAGAAGCCGGGGCGCCCCGGCGCCGTTCGGCGTACGAGCAGGGGCCCCCAGGTCGGCTCTGGCGGCCAGGGCCGCCAGGCACTCGAGGGCAAGAAGCCCACGCCCAAGGCCGAAGACCGCCCGTACCATCCCGCAGGCAAGGCGAAGGCGGCCAAAGAGCGTTACGCTGCCGCTGGCGGCAAGGGCAAGCCCGTCGCGGCCCAGCCGCGCATCGCCGGTCGCGGCCCAGCGCCCCGGGGCGGCCCCGCTGCTCGCACGGGTGCGCCGCAAGAGCCCGCGCGCCAGCAGCGCCGCGCCCAGCGTGGCAACGAGGAGAGCGAGGTCGTCACCGGCCGTAACTCGGTCGTCGAGGCGCTGCGCGCGCGCATTCCCGCTACCGCGCTCTATATCGCTGCGCGAATCGAGTACGACGAGCGCGTGAAAGAGCTGCTGCAGCTCGCCACGGGCCGGGGCATTCCGATTCTCGAGGTGATGCGCCCCGAACTCGACCGTCTGGCCGGTTTCGACGCTGTGCACCAGGGCGTGCTGCTGAAGGTGCCGCCGTACGAGTACGCCCACCCTACAGACCTGTTCGACGAGGTGACCGGGCGCGGCGAAGTGCCGCTGCTGGTGGCGCTCGACGGCATCACTGACCCGAGAAACCTGGGGGCGATCATCCGGTCGACCGCAGCATTCGGTGGCCAGGGCGTCATTGTTCCGCAGCGGCGTTCGGTGGGCCTCACGGCCTCGGCATGGAAGACGTCGGCCGGTGCTGCCGCACGCACGCCCGTCGCCATGGCACCCAACCTCACCTCGACGCTGAAGGCGTTGAAGGCCAAGGGTGCGTTCGTCATCGGGCTCGACGGCGGGGGAGACACCCAGCTGGCCGACCTCGACTTCGCCAGGGGCCCCATCGTCATAGTGGTGGGCAGCGAGGGCAAAGGCTTGTCGCGCCTGGTCACCGAGACCTGCGACGCCATCGTGTCGATTCCGATCAGTGCGGCGACCGAGTCGCTGAACGCCGGTATCGCGGCGAGCGTGACGCTCTACGAGATCTCGCGCATCCGCACCCTCGGCGGCAAGTAACGCACCAGCGGTCAGACCGTGAGGCGCCAATCGGGCACAGGCTCGGTGGGCGCCTCTTCGGTTGACTCGTCGTCGTCGTCAGAGACCGCGCCCGACTGCACCGCGATGGGCAGCGTGATCACGCCGGTGGGCGGGCCCATGACGGTGGCTTCGTCGCGGCGGTGGCGCAGAATGTCGTTGATGTAGGCATTCAGCGCTTCGCTCAACGGAATGTCGCGATTCTCCTGCTGGCTCATGAACCAGCGATGCTCGAGCAGTTGATGAAAGACTTCGGCCGGCTCGAGCTTGCCTTTGAGGTCGCGCGGAATCGAGCGCATGACCGGCTCGAAGACCTTCGCGAGCCATTCGTGGGCGAGCATCTCTTCGTCGTAGTCTTTGCGGCCGAACTTCGCCGTGTACGAATCGAGGTCGTTGAGCAGTCGACGGGCCTGGTTCTCGCCCGTGTCGAGCCCGGTGAGGCGCAGCAGGCGGCGCTGGTGGTGCCCGGCGTCGACCACTTTCGGCTGGATGCGCACGGTGGTGCCCGAGTCGTCTGTCTTGATGGCGAGCTCTTCGATGTCGAAACCGAGGTCGTTCAGGCGGTCGACACGCTCGTTGATGCGCCAGCGCTCAGACGAGGAGAACGATTCGGAGCCGGTCAGCTCCTTCCAGAGTGAGCGGTAGGCGGCCACGATGCCGTCGCTGATGCGAATGGGGTCGAGCTCGTCGGCCACGCGACCACCGGCCTCGAGATCCATGAGCTCGCCGGCGATGTTCACGCGGGCGATCTCGAGGTCGTTCTCGCGCTGGCCGTTAGAGAGGCCGCCGGTATAGAGCTGGCCCGTCTCCGCGTCGACAAGGTAGGCCGCGAAAGCGCCCGCATCACGGCGGAAGAGGGTGTTCGAAAGCGAGACATCGCCCCAGAAGAACCCGATGATGTGCAGGCGTACGAGCAGCACGGCCAGGGCATCCACCAGCCTGGTCGCCGTGTCGGGCCGTAGCGTCTGCGAGAACAGGGCGCGATAGGGCAGAGAGAACTTCAGGTGCCGGGTGACCAGCACCGAGTTGAGGGGAGTGTCGTTCACGTCGGAGCGGTTCGTGATGACGGCCAGCGGGTCGACGCACGGAATGTCGAGGCCCTGCAGGGTGCGCAGCATGGCGTACTCGCGCTTGGCCATCTCATCGGTGGTCTCTTTGATGGCGATCACGTGGGCGCTGAGGTGCGCGAAACGAACGAGGTGGCGCGAGATGCCCTTGGGCAGCAGGGCGATGTTCTCCACCGGCCACTCGTCGAGCGGCAGCTGCCAGGGAAGGTCGAGCAGCGCCGGGTCGACCGTTGCCGAAGTGATGTTCAGTGAGCCGCTCATGGATGCCCCTCATAAAGTGAATCGGGCCTGCCAGCCTGTGCGTTCCAGGCGGGCAGGCCCGACGATGATACTCCGGCAGCGCAGAACGCCGTCAGGTGGTGGATCAGGCCGTGACGACCGGCTTGTTGCCGATGCGCTCGCCGCTCTCGTTGTTGAACAGGTGCAAGTGGCCGGGCTTGGCGGTCAGGTAGACCTTCTCGCCGGCGTTCGGGTGAACGCGGCCGTCGACGCGGGTGACGAGGTCGGTGCGCTTGCCGCTGATGTCGGCGTGGCCGTACAGGTAGCCGTCGGCGCCGAGCTCTTCGATCAGGTCGATGTCGACCGGCAGGCCTTCACCGAACGCGCTCGACACGACGATGTCTTCGGGGCGAACGCCAATGGTGACCGTCTTCGCATTGACAGAGGAGAGCAGTTCGCGCTCGACCGGGATGACCGAGGTGCCGAACTGCACACCGCCGTCGACAACCTCGGCCACGAACAGATTCATGGCCGGGCTGCCGATGAAGCCGGCGACGAAGATGTTGGCGGGCTTCTCGTACAGGTCGCGCGGGGTACCAACCTGCTGAAGAAGACCGTCTTTCAGCACGGCGATACGGTCACCCATGGTGAGCGCCTCGGTCTGGTCGTGTGTGACGTAGACCGTGGTGACGCCCAGGCGGCGAACGAGCGACGCGATCTGGGTGCGGGTCTGAACGCGGAGCTTGGCGTCGAGGTTCGACAGCGGCTCATCCATCAGGAAGACCTGGGGCTGGCGCACGATGGCACGACCCATTGCGACGCGCTGACGCTGGCCACCCGAGAGGGCCTTGGGCTTGCGGCCGAGGTAAGGCTCGAGGTCGAGCAGCTTGGCGGCTTCGAGAACGCGGCTGGCGCGTTCGTCTTTGTTGATGCCGGCGATCTTGAGCGCGAAGCCCATGTTCTCGGCAACCGTCATGTGCGGGTACAGCGCGTAGTTCTGGAAGACCATTGCGATGTCGCGGTCTTTCGGGGGAACGTCGGTGACGTTGCGCTCACCGATGAAGATGTTGCCCGAGTTGACCTCTTCGAGGCCGGCGAGCATGCGCAACGAGGTCGACTTGCCGCAACCGGAGGGCCCGACGAGAACAAGGAACTCGCCGTCGGCGGTCTCGAGGTTGAGCTGGTCTACCGCCGGCCGGGTCGAGCCCGGGTACAGACGGCTTGCGTGATCAAAAGTGACAGACGCCATTATTCTCTACTACTCCTTCACCGGCAGGTACGTGCCGGACGATCCGTTGTGATGGATTCGGGTCAGCACCATTGGTGGCCCGTCTCCCAGTATGGCGCATTCTCAGCCGGGTTCACTACTATCGTTGGATGCCCGACCGCACCCGAGCGGTTCAGGGCCATTACCTTGTCATCTCACTCACCTCACTGAGCACCGGAGCATTCACGTATGACCAACGGCCGACCCGAAGACAGCCGCCAGAGCAAGAACCAGCGACGAGAAGCCGCTCGCGAGAAGGCCAAGCAGCTGCGTGAGCAGCAGCACAAGAAAGAGGTTCGCAACCGCGTCGTTCTCTTCTCCGGCCTCGGCGTCGTACTCATTGCCATCGTGGTGAGCGTCGTGCTCATCGTCGCCAGCTCAGCGAAGCCCGCCGGCCCCGGCCCCCTCAACATGGCCAGCGACGGCCTCAAGATCACCACGGGCAACGTGGCAGAGACCACTCCGGCCCTGGCCGCCGACCAGCAGCCCACGCCCAGCGCTGCGAACCCCACCGGCGTTCTCGACATCCGCGTGTACATCGACTACATGTGCCCCTACTGCGGCCAGTTCGAGACCACGAACGTCGCGCAGATCGGCAAGTGGGTCGCCAGCGGTGCCGCAACGTATGAGGTGCATCCGCTCTCCCTGCTCGACCGCTCGTCGCTCGGCACGAAGTACTCCACCCGCGCTGCCAACGCGGCGGCCTGTGTCGCGAACTACTCGCCCAACAACTTCTTCGACTTCAGCGCGGCTCTCTTCCAGAACCAGCCGGCTGAGAACACGTCAGGCCTGCCCGACTCTCAGTTGCAGTCCATAGCGGCCTCGGCGGGGGTGGGCTCGACCGACCAGATCAACTCCTGCATCCAGAACCAAGACTTCAAGGGCTGGGTAGCGACCTCCACCACCCGGGCGACAACCGAGCCGCTGCCCGGCTCCACCGTCGCCAAGGTCACCGGTACCCCCACCGTGCTCGTCGACGGCCAGCAGTACCAGGGTTCGCTGACCGACGCCAACGCCTTCGCGAACTTCGTTCTGCAGGTCTCCGGCCAGTCGTCGTCAACGGCCACCCCCACCCCGACGCCCAGCTCGTAGGGGCCTCACCCGAACATCATGTCGGCCCCGGATGCCGCACGCACGTGTGACGTGTGGCATCCGGTTACAATGAGATGTTCGATCTGCCGACGTGGCGCAATTGGTAGCGCACCGCTCTTGTAAAGCGGGGGTTGCGGGTTCAAGTCCCGCCGTCGGCCCTTATGTCGTTGTTCTCAGCGTCAGGCCAGATCGACGAGAGTCTGAGACGGCGCAGATCGACACGACCGCCTCCTCATCGGCTGAGCGCCATCGCGACGAGCGAGACAGCGCCCACGCCGAGAATGGCCAGCCAACACCCCCAGTTAGAGGGTGGTGGGGGTTCAAGAGGCCGTCGCGGCCCCGTATTCGCCCTCGACAATGCGGTCGAGCCACTCTGTGAGCAGCGACTGCTCACCAGGGGTGAGGGTGCTCGCCTGGCCGGCGTGCGCGCGCAGAGCGACGGCGTGGGAGATCATGTCGCCCGCCGGAGCCTCGGGGGAGGCCGTCTGCTGCGTCACGATCTGCTCGAGCACGGCGTCGAACATCGTGTCGGCGAGGCTGCGATCGCGTTCCGTGAGCGGTTTGGCAAGCGTTACGAGCACCGCTCCCGTTCCTGCGGCGTGGATGAGTTCGACCGCTCGCTCTTCGGAGACCCGCAGCTGCCCCTGCAGGGCCACGCGGTGCACTCGGTCGGCGAGCAGTTGCGTGCCCGCCTTCGCGGCGGCCGACTGCTGCCCCCGGGCCGGGTCGCTGAGGAGTACGAACAGGGCCGGATTGGCGATGCCGAACTCGATGGTCATGTTCCAGCCCGAGCGCAGGTCGGCGACGGGGTCGACGTTCTCGGACACGGCTGAGGCCACGGCCTGGGTTTTTGTCGATGCGAAATCGGTCATGACCTGCTCGGCCACGGCATCGAGCAGGCCGTCTTTGTCGCCGAAGAGACGGTAAATGGTCGGTGCCTGCACTCCGGCTCGTTCGGCGACCCCGCGCGTGGTCACGGCTGCCTGGCCCTGGTCGCGCAGCAGAAGTGCGGCCACCTCGATGATGCGTTCGCGAGTGCTGCTGCGGGTGTCGATCTGGTCGGTCATGAATCAACGATAACGTGTTCTCGTTAGCGCTGTGTTATCGTTGGTACTACTGATGTAGTTCCATCGGAAACACTGGAGGTCTGACTGATGATTGTGATTACCGGCGCAACCGGCGCTCTGAACGGCGAAACACTCACCCACCTGCTCGAGCAGGTACCCGCCGCGGAGATCGTGGTTGTGGCGCGCGACACCGCGAAGGCACAGCCCTTCGCCAATCGCGGAGTCACCGTGCGCTACGGCGACTACGCAGAGCCCGCCTCGTTGCCGGCCGCCTTCGCCGGAGCCGATCAGTTGCTGCTGGTGTCGTCGAGCGACCCCACAGCCGATGCGGTCGCGCTTCACCGCACCGCGATCGATGCCGCGGTGACCGCGGGTGTGGGCCGGGTGCTCTACACAAGCCACCAGGGCGCATCCGCAGAGACGCCGTTCGGGCCCGGCCGCGACCATGCCGCGACCGAGCAGATTCTCACCGCATCGGGGCTGAAGTGGACATCGCTTCGCAACGGCTTCTACATGCACAGCCTGCAGTGGCTGCTGGGTCCCTGGCAGGAGACCGGTGTCATCTCGGTGCCGGCCGACGGCCCGGTGTCGTGGACCTCGCGCGCTGACGCCGCGGAGGCCGCCGCCGCGATCCTGCTGTCTGACGGCCGGTTCGACGGCCCGGTGACGCTCACCGCGAGCCAGGCGCCGACCTTCGAAGAGATCGCCGGCATCGCGTCAGACGTGGTTCAGCAGACGGTGAGGTTCGAACTCCTCGACTCAGAGCAGTGGCTGAGCAACCAGCTCGAGGCAGGTAAGCCAGAGTTCATGACCCGGTTCCTCCTCGGCATGTACGAGGCTTCTGCCGGCGGTTTCTTCGCCGGCACCGACCCTCTCATGGCGTCGCTCATCGGGCGCGAGCCGCAGTCAGTTCGCGAGTACCTCGGCTGATTCGGTGGCGAGCCGCACCAGGCTCCGGATGCCCGCGAGAAGCTCGTCGGGCTGCGAGAGCTGAGGCGCGTGATCGCTCGCCAGGGTGATTCGGGCGGCGCCGGGCGTGCGCTGCTGCATGTGGCGCTGCATCGCGAGTGGAATCGACCGGTCGAACTCCGCCTCGAGGTAGAGCCGGGGCACCGAACCGAATCCGTCGGGCGTCCACGTGACGACCGGCGAGAGTACGGCATCCGGCCACGGGCCCAACTGGCGTGATGCGCCGATGGCGTCGGCGGTGGGGGCCTGGTTGAAGAAGACCGCGACCCCCGCCTCGGGTGGAACGCTGGTGCTGCCCGAGGCGAGCTCGAGGTAGGGCATGATGCCGTTCGCGTCGGGCGACGTGTTCTCGATTTCGGCGCACAGCTCGCCGAAGCTCATGCCAGAGGGCAGCATGATGCCGGCCACGTAGACGATGCCGGAGATCTGCCGTGGCAACGCCTCAGCCACGGCTGTTGCAATCACACCGCCTCCCGAGTGCGCCACGAGATACACTCCGCGAGAGCCTGCTATGACGTCGGTGACGGCCGTGACGTGGCTCTCGAGGCTCGCCAGCGAGGCGTGGCCCGGGTGGGAGCCGACACCGGGCAGGTCGATGGCGACAACCCAGAAGCCGGCGGCTTCGAGACACGCCGCCGTCGACTGCCAGACCCAGCTTCCGGCCCACGCCCCGTGGATGAGAATCACCAAGGGCGGCGCCGCCGGCGTCACTGGGCGGCGGCGTTCAGGCGCGCGGCCTCGCGCAGGCCACCCACGTTCTTTTTGCCCGCCCGTGAGCCGCTCAGCTTCGCGACGATGTGCTCTTTCACTGTGACGGGCTCGTAGTGCGGTTCTTCGCCCTCAGGTACGAAGTGGGGCAGCGGCCCGACGATCGCGTCGGCGTTGCCGTCGTGGAAGAAGGCCGCAGACCGGCGCCGTTTGATGGTGCCGTTGACGATCGGGGGCTTCACGCGGTGCAGGGTGGATGCCCACTGGTCGTTCGTGAGGCGGGCAGCCACGTCGCCGAGGTTGATGAGAAAGGCGTCGTCGGCGGGGCTCACGTCGTGCCACTGGCCGTCGCTGTCGAGAACCTGCAGACCGTCGACCTGGTCGGCCCAGAGCACGGTGACGATTCCGAAGTCGGTGTGCTCACCCATGCCGGTGAGTTCGGCACCGAGTTCGATCTCGCCCTCGGGCAGCGCGTAGTTGTTCATGCGCATGACGTCGATGGAGTGGTCGGTGAGCGCCTCGAGGTAACCGGGTTCGACCTTCAGAGCGTCTTCGAAGATGCGGATGAGCGTCTGGGCCACCCGTGAGGCCTCGTCGTAGTACGTCGAGACGCGTGTCTCGTACCCTGCGACCTCGGGCCAGACGTTTTCGGCATAATCGTCGGTCGAGAGCCCTGCGCCCGGGTAGTCGGCTGCTGAAGCGCCCACGTTGAACGCTTCGAAGAAGTCGTTCATACGGGTGACCGAGTCGACGCCGATGCTGTAGCTCAGCGACTCGCTTTTGGGCGGGCTGTAGCCGCGATTCTTCGAGGGCGGCAGCACGTACTGCTTCTTCTCGGCCAGCGTCAGGGCGAAGAAGTCGTCCATCGCGCCTGCGAGGCCGGCGATGACGGCCGGGTCTACCCCATGGCCCACGATCTGGATGAAGCCCACCTCGCGACAGGCGGCGTCGAGGGCGGCGGCGACCTGCGCGCGCTCGGCGGCACTGCCAGCGGTCACGTAGGGCCCGATGTCGACGGTGGGAACGGAGAATTCTGCAGACACGACGCTGTCCAATCACTCGATGAGAAACGCTCTGTGAGCATTATTGTATATATCAATATTTACTAGCTCATATCAATAAGGTTTCCATCGCGTTACGAGCTATGCCGCAGGGTCAGTCGCGTCGCGAACCCGCAGAGCTTCTCGCGCGGCCGCGTAGTTGCGCTGGCCGCTCCGGCTGCCCCGCAGCTTCGAGACGAGGTTCTCGCGAACCGTGATGGGTTCGTAGATCGGATGCTCGCCCGCATCGATGAACGCAGGCAGGGTCTCGACGACGGCGTCGATGTTGCCGTCGTGAAAGAAGGCTGCCGACCGGCGGTGGTGCGAGCCTTGACCTGCAGAAGGTCTCACCACGACCCGGTGCAGCGTCGCGGGCCACACGTCGTTGGTCAAGCGTGCGGTGAGATCGCCCAGCAGCACGAGCAGGGCTCCCTCTCTGGCCACGACGTCGCGCCAGGTGTTCGAACGGTCGAGAACCTGCAGCCCGGGCATCCGGTCGGCCCACAGAATGGTCACCAACCCGAAGTCGGTGTGTGCGCCCATGCCGGCGGGGGAGGGCTCGACAGGGTCGCCATCAGGTGGCGCGGGGTAGGCGTTGAGTCGCAGCGTGTCGACGGGGGCGGTGTTGAAGGCGTCGAAGAACTCGGGTTGAAGGCCGAGCGCGTCGGTGAAGACGCGCGTGAGCGCCGATGAGACCCGCTGGGCTTCTGCGTAATAGGCCGAGACCTGCGCACGAAACTGCGGGGGTGACGCGGGCCAGATGTTCTCGGCGTAGTGCTCGGTGGGCAGGTTCGATTGGGCGAACTCTGAGGCGGCAGCGCCACTGTTGAAGCTCTCGAAGTTGTCGTTCGAATGGGAGGCCGAGTCGACGCCGATACTCTTGCTGAGGGCTTCGCTGAGTGGCGGGCTGTACCCACGGTTGAGCTCGGGGTCGATGCGGAGGGCCAGCTTCTCGCCGGTCGGCAGGGAGAAGAAGCCTTTCATCGCTTCGGCCAGCCCGGCCACCGTGGCAGGGGCGATGCCGTGGCCCACGATCTCTGCGATGCCGACCGAGCGGGCGGCTGCGTCGAAGGCCTCTGCCGTGCTGCGCTGCCTGCGCGCGAGCCCGGCTCCGGCTGATGCTCCGGATGCCCGGGCTTCGCCGGCCGCGTCTGCATCGGGTGAACGCGGCGCGGGTACCGCGTCGGTGTACGGCGAGATGTCGATCGTCGGAATCTCGAACGCGGGGTGCGAAGAAGCGGCCATGGAGCCAACGCTATTGTAAAGACCGTGGCAGATTCCACGGCGGACGCCGCCGACGACCAGCGGCAGCTCTCCGCGGCGCTCGGCCGGGTCATCAGGGCCATGCGGCGGGATGCCGGCAAGACGCTGCAGCAGCTCGCCGATGCATCCGGTCTCTCGCAGCCCTACCTCAGCCAGACCGAGACGGGTCGCTCGATGCCGAGCCTCATGACGCTGCACCGCATCGCTGCCGCGCTCGGCACCAGTGGTTCTGCCCTGTTGGCGCTCACCGAGCCGCCCATCGCACCCGTGGTGCGGCTCGAA
This sequence comes from Subtercola vilae, assembly GCF_004923255.1. Classification (GTDB taxonomy): domain Bacteria; phylum Actinomycetota; class Actinomycetes; order Actinomycetales; family Microbacteriaceae; genus Subtercola; species Subtercola vilae. The sequence continues at coordinate 19,488 of NZ_QYRT01000048.1, forward strand.
GAAGACAGTTACGATCTCAACACCAAGGTGCAGGTCTGGTTTCGGGGGCCCACCGAGCGGCACGTCGAGCAGCACGAGATCGTGGCGCAACCGCTCAGTCTGGCCGGGCGGCACCAGGCGCACGCCGGGGGAGAGTTCATCCATGTGCTGGAGGGCCGCATCCGCGTCGTCGTCGGGTCAGAAGACGCCTACGTCTTGGGGGTTGGCGATTCGCTCTACTACGCGGCGACGCTCGACCACGAATGGTTCAACGACACCCCGGCCGTGGCGCGTTTCGTGCAGTTCGCCAACTCGCCGGCGCCGGCCTGACTCAGCGCGCTCACCACCGTCTTCACGACTCTCCTGCGACCGGATGCTTGATTCGTCGACTCCGTTGTGAGTGCTGTTGTCTCCGCTTTTGTCGCAGCGCTGTTCTTCAGGTCATCTGCCCGTCTCGTGCGAAACCCGCCGCCGACCGTCGTCGAGCCGCCGCGGCTGCAGAGCTTCACGCCGTTCCGCTCGTAGTCGCCGGTCGAGCACCTGCGGCCGCCGGATAGTCTGTGGGCATGAGATGGGGGCGCACTTACTTCGCAGTGCAGGCGCTGGCCGGGGCCGTCTGGTGGGTCGCGGTGTTCGCGTCGCCGACCGTTCGTCAGCTCACCCTTGGCGAACTCGACCCTGTGGTGGTTGCGATGGTCGACGTGCCGTTGTTCGTCGGCGCCTCGGCGGCAGCGGCCTTCGGGGTGAGGTCTGCAGCGTACGTGAGCACCGGATGGACGGGGTTCGTGACCCTCGCTCTCGCGGTGTACGCCACGGTGACCACCGAAGCGGGCTGGGGCGTGCTGGTGATGGGCGCAGCGACCGCCGGTTCGGTGGCTGCCCTCAGCCTGATGGTGTTCGGGCGGGTACCGACGGCCTGGATCGCGCGCGGTCCGTTCTCGTTTCGACCGGCGAGCATCCGGCCGACCGCATCATCGACGCACGTCGTATCAGCGCACGTCGTATCAGCGCACGTCGTATCAGCGCACGTCGTATCGGCGCACGTCGTATCGACGTTCGGCCAGATTGTGGTCTTCTGGGGCCTTTTTCTGACGGTGATTCCCGCTGCCATCACGATCGTCGAGCAACGCTGGGGTGTTTCGCTGCCGTTCGCACCCGCCGTCGGCCCTCTGGGAGTTGTGCTGCTGGTGCTCGCGAGTGCTCTGGGATTGTCGTCGGCCGCGGCTCAGGCCCCTCAGCGACCCGGTGTGAGCGCCACGAACTCATCGAGGGCGTCGAAGGTGCTCTGCGGTTGCTCGAGGTGCGGCAGGTGGCCGGCGTTCTCGATGATCACGAAGGTCGAGTTCGGCACCGCCGAAGCCACGGCGCGGCCGTAGTCGACGGTGACCATTCTGTCGGCGTCGCCCCAGATCACGAGCGTGGGCAGGGAGACTGCGGCGAGGCGGGCGAGCAGCTGGGGGTCGTTCGTGTGCGAGCCTCCGGCATACAGGGCCAGCGCCGTCATGTTGCCTCTGATTGTGGCGAGGCGTTCGGGGGTGAGGGTGGCCGGGTCGGTGAAGCCGCGATCGGGGTCGGCCCAGGCGAATTCGGCCAGTTGGCGTGGGGTGAGCGCCGAGACGTCGCGGAGGGGGTGACCGGGTACATCTGCGCCGACGGTGTCGATCAGCACGAGCTGCCCGATAACCCGGTCGGCCTTGTCGCGGGCTGCGTCGAGAATGGCGATCTCTGCAGCGATCCATCCGCCGATCGACGAACCGACAATGAGCGCGTCACGCACTCCGCGGCTGGTGAGGTCGTCGAGGTAGCGCGCGGCGAGGGCCTGAATCGTGTCGCCGTCGACGGGAGCGGTGTCGTTCCAGCCCGGATGGGTGGGCGCGATGACGTCGAAGGTGCCGGCGAGGTGTGAGGCGATGGGGCCGACCGTGGCGGGCCCCCCACCTCCGTGAAGAACGAGTGCGGTGTACGACATGGGCTTTTCCTATCTCAACATATTGATATAAGTACATTGATACAGTAACTCCATGACCGTAGATCTCGAAAGACTGGGCCGCTCACTCAAGCGAGTGCAACACCGCGACCACCGGGCGCTCGACGCGGCACTGCGCGAAACCGGCATCTCACTGGTGCAGTGGGATGCCCTGCGAGCCATCGACCGCGCCCCGGGTTCGTCGGCCCACGCGCTCGCCGCCGCATCGTTTCAGAGCGACCAGGCTTTCGGTACTCTCGCCAGCCGCCTCGTCTCTGCGGGCTATATCGAACGTCGACCGGGCCCCGGGCGCCGCATCGAGCACCACCTCACGACAGACGGGCATGACGCGTTAGACGCAGGCCGCCGCGCGACGGACCGCGTCTGGCGCGCGCTGTTCGGCTCACTTGACTCAGAGCAACGGATGACCTTGCAATTGCTGCTCGACCGACTGCTTGCTTCGGAGCCGGGCGACGACGCCGGGTAACCGATCTGCAACGTTCTGGCGGGCGCTGTTGCCAGGGGCGTGCCGGCGTGACACCGTCGGGGCATGTCCCCGACCCGTGGTGCCAGCGCTCGAGCCGTCATCGTTGCAATGGTGGGGGCCGTCGCGATGCTCGCACTCAGCGCGTGCGCCTCGCCATTCGGCCAGGCCTGTACGGCCATCGGCTGGATCAACTCGCTCGACGTTCGGCTCGACGGAACCGCTGACGCGGTGGCGGGGGTGGCCTGGGTCGAACTGTGCGACGACAGCGGATGCTCGAAGACCGCCGAGCAGGTTCGGGCGATGCAGACGGCCACGCCGGGCGCGGCGCTTCCGTTGTACCAGGCGAGTGCATCCGGAGCCGCGAGCTGGAACGTGAGTGTGGGAATGTCGAGGCCGGCGCAGGTCACGGTCACCGCCTATGCGGCCGATGCCACCGTTCTGGGTGCGACGGCGGCGACGCCCGAGTGGGCCCGCGTCGGCGGCAGCGAGCAGTGCGGCGGCCCGGGTGCGGCTGCCCCGATCATGGTGCAGGTCGCGGCCGAGTAAGTAGGCAGCGACCGCACTGAGGAGGGTGCCGCAGACCCGGGAGGCGGCGCGGGTGCCGCGCGCGCGGAAGGCGCCGGCTACTCCTTTATTCGGGGAGCAGCCGGCGCCTTCCGAGAGACGTTCTACTTGTGGCGGGGTTTGCGGGCCGGGCGGTCGTCGCGGGGGTCGAAGTCGGGGCGCTCGCCACGCTCGGGCCGGGCTGCACCGCGGCTGGCGGGGCGGTTGTCGGGTCGGATCTCGATCAGCTTGCCGCTGATGCGGGTGTCGCGCAGACGCTCGAGCACGCCCCCCGGCAAGTCGGCGGGCAGCTCGACGAGGGAGAAGTCGGGCCTGATCTGAATGTGGCCGAAGTCTTCGCGGCTGAGCCCACCCTCGTTGGCGAGGGCGCCGACGATCTGGCGGGGCTCGACCATGTGGCGCTTGCCCACCTCGATGCGGTACGAGGCCATGGGCTTCGAGCCGCGGGGGCCGCGCTCGGGGCGGTCGCCTCTGTCGCCCCGGTCGCCTCTGTCACCACGGTCGTCAGAACCGCTGCGCCCACGGCCGCTGCCTGGATCGCGGTCGTCGCGCGCTGCGCGGTCGGGCCGGGCGCTGTCGCGTTCGAAGCGTTGCGCGCGGCTGTCGTCTGCCGAAAGCAGCAGCGGGGTGTCGCCCTGCGCTACCACGGCCAGTGCCGCGGCCACATCGGCCTCGAGCACGTCGTGGTGCTCGACGTAGTGCCCCACGATGTCGCGGAACACCGCAATGCGGTCTTGCTGCTCGAGCGCCGCGGTGATGGCCTCGTCGAAGCGGGTGAGGCGTGTGACGTTCACGTCTTCAGCTGTGGGCAGCTTCATCTCGGTGAGCGGCTGGCGGGTGGCCTTCTCGATGGCGCCGAGCAGGCGGCGCTCGCGGGGGGTCACAAAGCTGATCGCTGCGCCGCTGCGGCCCGCGCGACCGGTGCGGCCGATGCGGTGCACGTACGACTCGGTGTCGATCGGGATGTCGTAGTTCACGACGTGGCTGATGCGGTCGACGTCGAGCCCGCGGGCGGCGACGTCGGTGGCGACGAGAATGTCGAGCTTTCCGCTCTTGAGCTGGTTGACCGTGCGTTCGCGTTGGGCCTGGGCGACATCGCCCGAGATGGCGGCCGCCGAGTATCCGCGGGCGCGCAACTTCTCGGCCAGCACCTCGGTCTCGCTCTTGGTGCGAACGAAGACGATCATTCCCTCGAAGTTCTCGACTTCGAGGATGCGGGTCAGGGCATCCACTTTCTGCGGGTACGACACCATCAGGTAACGCTGGCTCGTGTTCGCCGAGGTGGTGGTTTTGTTCTTGACCGTGATCTCTTCGGCGTCGTTCAGGTACTGCTTCGCGATGCGCCGGATGGCCGGGGGCATGGTCGCAGAGAAGAGGGCGACCTGCTTGTCGTCTGGGGTGTCGGCGAGAATCGTCTCGACGTCTTCGGCGAAGCCCATCTTGAGCATCTCGTCGGCCTCGTCGAGCACGAGGTATTTGAGTTCGGAGAGGTCGAGCGTGCCCTTGGCGAGGTGGTCCATGATGCGGCCGGGAGTACCGACGACCACGTGCACGCCGCGACGGAGCGCCGAAAGCTGTACCCCGTAGGCCTGGCCGCCGTAGACCGGCAGCACGTGAACCCCGCGCAGGTGCGAGGCGTACTGCTCGAAGGCTTCGCAGACCTGAAGGGCGAGCTCGCGGGTGGGGGAGAGCACAAGAGCCTGCGGCTTCTTCTGCGACACGTCGAGGCGGGAGAGAATCGGCAGCGCGAAGGCGGCGGTCTTGCCTGTTCCGGTCTGGGCGAGACCGACCACGTCGCGGCCGGCAAGAAGGGGAGGAATGGTGGCGGCCTGAATGGCGGAAGGCGTCTCGTAGCCGATGTCGCGCACGGCCTTCAATACCGCGTCACTCAGCCCCAGGTCGGCGAACGCGGTCACGGTGTCGGCGGCGGCCGTGTCGGTTGTATCGGTACTCATACTCAAACGGTAGTCGCTCGCGGCCTCTCCCGCGTGCCTGCTCCCACCCCAGGCCCCCACCCTGCCGTCATCGAGAGGGCAAAATCTCTCCCAACCGGCCGATTTTCAGAGAGAATCTGCCCTCTCTGTGGAGGAGGGCGCGGG
>NZ_QYRT01000049.1 GCF_004923255.1 Subtercola vilae
GAATGCCCGCCAGCCGCATGCAACCGACGAATCTCTGCCCAATCATCCAAAGTGATCACCTTCCATAGTGGTTGGTGGCCCTATATTCAGTTAGCAGAACTGGCCCTATCTTCAGTTGGCATCAACAGTGGCGTTCGGGAGATCGCTCGTGAGCTGGGCCGGTCACCGTCGACGATCTCACGGGAGCTGCGCCGAAATAGTCGCCCGAACACGGGCGCCTACCGGCCCTATGCAGCGCAAAGCCGTTGTGATGAGCGGGCTCGCCGGCCGAAGCCGTGGCGGCTTGATGATCCGGTACTGGCGGCTGCGGTTGAAGAGCGGCTGGTGAAGAATTGGAGTCCCGAACAGATCAGCGATGACCTCGCCCGATCGTTCCCTAACCGGCCGGAGATGCAGGTGACTCACGAGACGATCTATCAGACCCTGTTCGTTCAGGGCCGCGGGCACTTGCGCGCTGACCTGTACAAACACCTCCGCACCGGGCGTGCCGCCCGACGCCCGCGAGGTCAACGCTTCAACGCGAAGGGAAAGATTCGCGACAAGATCCTGATCAGCGAACGCCCCGCCGAAGCCGCTGACCGAGCTATTCCCGGGCATTGGGAAGGGGACCTCATCATCGGGTCAGCGTCAGGATCGGCGATCGGAACGCTCGTCGAGCGAACAACCCGCTACGTGATACTCGTCCACCTACCCCATGGCCACAGCGCCGAGAATGTCCGCGACGGCCTCGTCACCACGATCGCGACTCTGCCGACACACCTGCGCCGATCGTTGACCTGGGACCAGGGAACCGAGATGGCCCGACACCGCGAAGTAACCCTTGCCACCGACATGGCGATCTACTTCTGCGACCCGCACTCACCGTGGCAACGCGGATCCAACGAGAATACGAACGGTCTGCTGAGGCAGTACTTCCCGAAGGGCACCAACCTCAACGCCCACAGCACAGAACGCCTCCTCGAGGTCGCCACCGAACTCAACCAGCGACCCAGGAAAACCCTCGACGGAATCACGCCCGCCACCGCTCTCGAGAAGCTACTCTCGAACCCACCAGAACCACCTGTTGCGACGACCAGCTGAGACCGCCGTACGGATACGAGACCCCGACTGAAAGACTTGAACAACTCACAGGTGCGTTGACCGCTTGAACCTCCCGTGTCATTTATTCCGTTTCGTGAGCTGACCCCACTAAAGGCCGAATTAGTACGAGACCCTTCCTCGCTCGTCAGGCCCCGTTCTGCCAATGTATGGAGTGCGAGCCTCCCCGACGCTCGTTGCCCTAACGATATGTTGTGGAACAAGGAGGCGCCGGATGCGGTTCACAGACCACTTCGCCGTCGAGCGAGGCGATGATGACGACTGGTTCGACTGCGAACTGAGCACTGACACCCCGCTCTACGTCGATCCGTTCCTCGTCTTCGAGGACGACGACCCCTACTGGGCAGAGACTCGGCAGACAGTTATTGATTTTTTCAGTCTCGCCCTCAGCTTCGTGGACGCCTCCGGTGGCGACGTGACTTCACCGCACTACCTCAAGGCGGTCCGAATGTTGAGGTTCCCCGAACCAAGTGAGTTCGCACTTGGACTCTCGATGGGCCACCCGAAAGGGTCTGGCGCGGGCTTCAAATACGCCGAAAAAATGGCCGCTGCTCTGAGTCTCCTGTCTCAGCACGGCGTGACCCAGGTGCAACATTTACAAGCTTTCACACTGTTCTGCGAAGGGCTCGGAGTCGATCGCATCAGCGATATTTTCTGCGATCTCCTAAAGGCAAAGTTCATTGATTACACCCAATCCGTGGCAACTCACCACGAGCTTGTAATCCAGGAGGTACCCGTTCGCGCTGCACGCTGGAACCGGAAAAATGGTCGTTGGGACCACCTGCGCATCCGTCTGCCCAAAAGCCCCGTGACTGAGGAGGGCGTGCTTCTCGTACCCTCGCGGTTCTTGAAAGATATCCCCGTCGTCACACCAGATTCCTTCTGGACATGGGCCGATACAGGCGTCGGTGACGACCTGCGGCAGGAACTCAACTATGAGCTGAACGTCGCCCTCACTAAGGAAGAACGTAAGGAAGCGGCGTATAAGGCCGCGTGGAAGCATCCTGACCTCGTTATGGACTATCTCAACGTGGTGTCCGAGACTGACAGGGAGCCGTACGACATCGAGGCTGATCCAAAGCTTCTCGTCGGGTGGGCCGAGATCGGGCGCGAAGCGGCTTCCAAGCAGGAGCCAGTGGCAAAGCTCGATGACGAGTCGAAATTCGCCACGTGGGTGATTGAACTGGCAAAGGAGTTCCAGCACGCTGTTGAGGAGACAGACCTCTGGAAGGCCCTTTGGGACGACGGCATGCGTAAGTATCGACCGGAGAAAATCGTTCAAGCCATCGCAGCGATGCTCTTCGCAGCACACTGCCGAACAGCCGATGTCGACCTTACCCGTGAGAGCAATCTCGGTCGAGGCCCAGTCGATTTCAAATTCTCTCAGGGGTGGCAGAAGCGAGCGCTTCTCGAAGTCAAGCTCATCCCGAGCACCCACTTTTTCACCGGGGCATCAAAGCAGTTACCCCAATACATGACCACCGAGCGCACCTCGGTCGGGATCTACCTCTGCGTGGGATACACCGACAAGGATTTCTCTCCGGAACGACTACAACCAATCGAAGACACCATTCGTAAGCTGCGCGAGGACTCGGGGTGGACCCTAGAGATTGTCTACGTGGACGCCCGCACAACCAACAAAGACTCAGCCTCCAAGCTGAAGTAACACGATTAACGTCAAAGAATCGAAGGTTCAACAATGAGTTCAGGATTCAGATCCCTGCCCGAAGAGCTGAAAGCCGAGATCGACAGCCTCGGCGAAGCGCAGGTCGTTTTCGGCGCAGTGCGCAACTTCTCTGACCAGCTTCTAAGCGACTGGACCCAGCGCCTTGAACTCGAAGAGATCGGTGACGACGAATGGATTGGACTCCCGCCAGCGCCGACCGGTCGGTGGTCAAGATGGAACGTCAACGGTCGCGAGATTGTTCGGCGAGACCTGCCAAAGATTTATCGCTCCTGGACGATTGCGGCCCCTAACTTTCAGGGCGGCGGGACGCACTCCGTCAGCTTCCATAAGGAGGTTTTCCAGCGGCAACGATTGTACGGCCAGCAGATCGAGGCAGCTGTCACCCGCCGCGACGAACCCAGGGACTCAGTGGTCGGCACCGTGCTGCTCACTCTCCAAGCTCCGTATGACGAGAGCGCCGAGAGGGCGTACCTCTACGCCGCTTCGCTTGCACGGACGTGGTTCGGGTCGGCAACCGCCTACAGCCTGGACGAGTTAGGTGTCCCGCAGGTCCCTGACCAGAGCGTGAGCTGGGACTTCCTACCCGATGGCACAGTCGAGGAGATGCGTGAGGCAGTTGTAAAAAAGTTTGGTGGGTCTGCTCCGCCGCAGGAAGTCGACATCATGATTGATCGTCTCCAGAAAGTCCAATCACTCACTCCCGAGAAGCGGCTGGTCGGAGCATCAGGTCTTCAGCGCTACATCGGCTACATGTTTGGTGACGACTTCGTGGCATTCGAAAACCCCCGTGTTGGGAACGCGCTCTACCTTTTATATGGCGAATGGGAGAGCCTGAGCCAGTTGTCGCGGTCACAGCTCCTTGCGTCACGCGAGGGTGAGTTTGACCGAATCATCCACTCGGCTCACTGGTTCGAGAGGCTCCGACTCGCGGTCTACAACTACCGGCACAACTGACCAAGGGACGCTCGTCTTCATGGCCTAAATCTTCGGTAGAAACTATGCGCCCGGCGGCATCAGCTACGGTCAAATCGAAACGCTAGGGAGTGGGGTAAAGCCAAGCCATTACAGTAGTGCCCCATAGAGTGGTGTAGCCCGGTGGCCCGGCTTGTCGTTCGCGACGAAAGCGCGGTCACCGTGTGATCCTTCGAGAAGTCTCTTACCTCCACTCGAAAGGCATCATCACGATGACCGCTCCACATATTGTCGACCCTGCTGGCCTTCTCAGCGAAGCCCTCGGCGACGCGTCCCCGGATTTACTGCGCAGCCTGCTGCAAACCATGATCAACGCCCTCCTTTCCGCCGATGCTGACGCGGTTGTTGGTGCGGAGTGGGGCAAGCCCTCACCTGACCGCACGGCTCAGCGCAACGGGTACCGCCACCGCGACCTCGATACCAGGGTCGGCACCATCGATGTTGCTGTCCCGAAGCTTCGGCAGGGCACGTACTTCCCGGAATGGTTGCTCGAACGCCGCAAACGCGCTGAGGCGGCGATGATCACCGTGATCGCGGACTGCTACCTCGCCGGGGTGTCCACCCGCCGGATGGACAAACTCGTGAAAACTCTCGGGATCCACAGCTTGTCAAAATCGCAGGTATCCCGGATGGCAGCCGAGCTCGACGAGCACGTCGCCCAGTTCCGGCACCGCCCCCTCGGCGATGCGGGCCCGTTCACGTTCGTCGCCGCCGACGCGCTGACCATTAAAGTCCGTGAAGGCGGCCGGGTCATCAACGCCGTCGTGCTCGTCGCAACCGGTGTCAACGCTGACGGCCGCCGCGAGGTCCTCGGCCTTCGCGTCGCAACCTCAGAGACCGGGGCTGCGTGGAACAGCTTCTTCGCTGACCTCGTCGCCCGCGGCCTGACCGGAGTGCGGCTTGTTACTTCCGACGCGCACCAGGGTCTGGTCGCGGCGATCGCCGCGAACCTGCCCGGCGCAGCATGGCAACGCTGCCGCACCCATTACGCCGCGAACCTGATGAGTGTGTGCCCGAAGAGCATGTGGCCGGCAGTAAAAGCGATGCTGCACTCCGTGTACGACCAACCCGACGAAGGCAGTGTGCACGCCCAGTTCGACCGGCTCCTGGACTACGTCGAAGACAAACTCCCCGCAGCGTTCGAGCACCTCGACACCGCCCGAGCAGACATCCTCGCGTTCACGACCTTTCCCGACGGGCTCTGGCAACAGATCTGGTCCAACAACCCCAACGAGCGCCTGAATCGTGAAATCCGGCGCCGAACCGACAGCGTCGGGATCTTCCCCAACCGAGACGCGATCACCCGCCTCGTCGGCGCTGTCCTCGCCGAGCAGACCGACGAATGGGCCGAAGGACGCCGCTACCTCGGCATCGACATCCTCGCCAAGTCCAGACTCACCCTCCTCCCCAACACCGAAAACGAAAATGAGGTGACCGAACCAGCACTCGCCCTCAGCGCCTAACCCTCACATCGAAGGAAAACCAGCTACACCACTCCGCGGGACTTGACCGCCATTACCGCCACGGCAGCGTAGTTTCAGCGGCACGCCGACAGTTAAGTTGGACGCTTTCATTTCAGTATCAGAGTGATATCGGTTGAAAATTAGTTATACCGAAAACGATATTGACGCTCCTCAGCCTTCCGCGTCGGCCTTTATCGCGTTTAACGGGGTCAGCCCACGATTCGGCATAAATGACACGATAGGGCCGCAGGCACTTGATTGTGAGTTTTTGGCGCGGTATCTCTCTCGCCTGACTTCCGCTTGAATATTCGCGGCTGTGGGGGCCAGCAGTATTGCCGTCGGGGGCCACAGCAATCAGGGAGAGCTTTGCAGGCTTAGCGGCCAGTTTCTTGTGCGCCGGTTCGCGGTCGGGGCATCGCGTGCACGGCTGACGGGCGGCGTCTGCACGAGGGCCGGGTAAGAGCTGCCGCACGCAGGCGTTGCCTGCGCTTGCCCTTGGCAGTGTCGATCTTCAGTCGACGCGAGCACGACGACGAGAACGCTGAAAGTCGCTGGCCGGAGGGACCCTCCAGGGGTGGCTCCGAGCTGGAATATTCGGTGGCGCTCAACGAGAATATCTGTGGCCCCCGAGCACAATATTGGGTGGCTCCCAAGCGAGCAAATACTCACCGAGGGGCGGCGGGGTCGGATTTCGTCGTAAACACTCGCTTCGACCGTCTGACACCGCGCACCCCTGCGAGTCGCATCATCCGTTCGGTCTGGTCCCGGCCGATATCCCAACCCTGCCGGCGCAGCAGCGCATGCATCTTCCGTCGCCCGTAGACGCCATAGTTCTCCGCGTGCAACCGGGCCACTTCGGGAATCAGCAGATCGTCTTTCAGCTGACACGCTGATACAGGTGTCGACGATTGGTGAATACTGACCCCGTGGCGTCGGGTGAGTTCTAATGCTGGTCAGCGGGTTTTCATGAATACGGCAGGAAGCAGTAACCCTGACCCCACCAGGATAGCAAAAATCAATATACCGACTAGAACCGCTGCGATCCCGAAGGCTATGACAATCTTCGTCAGGCCCCGCGGTGTCGGGCCCAAGTCGCCCGGTGAAACCTTGGGGTCGTGAAGTCGTGAAAGTCGAACGAATCTTTCCGCCACCCGTCTCCTGAAGATCAGCACGACTACCCCCATACCAATGGCCACGACACCGAGAGCGACTGCGGCTGCGAGAGTGATGGGGTCTGCCTGTGCCACCGCGTTCCCCTACCCTAGCGCTCGGAAGATGAGCGAGGCGGCGAGGATGACCCCACCGATTCCGACGGCCACGATGGGACCCGGATTATTTTTTTTGGAAAAAACGGAATCTCGGCTCGTAAGGAACGCGGCCGACAGCTTTCGTCGCCATTCAGCGATCCGCTTAGGAAATATCAAGCACGAGACGCTGAATAAGAGCCCCACTATTCCACCAATAAGCATCGGAATATGACTAGCTGTCACGCTACTTCCTCCATTCTGGCTACCACGGAACTTCCAGCATCGCACTGCAACCTATACCAGCACCTCGAGCAAAGATCCGACATCATTCGGCGTCGCCGGGGATCTCGCGAAGCCGAAAAGCATGGTCCGGATCGAGGCGGGCGTGGCCATGATTGCTGGTTCCCCCGGGGCCGTGGGGAGGAGGGACATACGAACGCTGCGTTCGTCGAGGTTGAAGAGCCATGTCGTCGGATAGGCGTCGCCGGTCATTGCGCTTCCATTCTCTGGCTCAGTTCAGCTCGCGAGAGCTGTCCGAGGGATGAGCAACGATCGATTCATGGACACTTGGCTCTCAGTGCCAGTATCGGGGCAGCCGCGGCCGCGATGACTGCTCGAACCCGCCGCGTCCTTTATCCCGTTTCGTGAGCTGACTCATACTCCGGCCGCAGTCACGTAAGGCGGCATCCCAGCTGACGCAACAATCCACCGTTTCACGCTCGATAAAGCTATTTTGAGCCACGTTCGACCCGTCCGACGAGACGCCTCGTAACCCATGGGTTACGAGGCACTAAGGATTCGAGGCGCATCTAAAGCGTTTCGGCCCGTATGCGCTGGCAATCGACTGTCTGGCGGTCGCCGTCGCGGATGTTGGTGCGCTACGCACGTAAGGGAGAGAGCCTGCCTGTTCCTTCGGTGCGCCGAGGCGGGGATGGCGCGATCGCGCGAACGTAGGCGCGCGGAAGCCCCGTAGCTTTTTCGATTTCTCGGCTAGAAGGGTCGTCAGGGAGGCTTAATTCAAGCAGGCGCCGCATCAGGATCGGATGCTCGGGTTGAACCTCGACTGGCTCATTCTGTCGCCATCCGCGCGCACTGAGCTGAACGAACAGTGAGCGTTGCCGCTGCTGATCGATAATGTGGAGCGCCGCGGCACGCATGATCAACGCTTGGATCGAAATGCCGAACTGAGCTTTCACTCGTGCGAGTTGGCTCAACGTGATCTGCGAATGCAACTCGCTTCGCGCCGCGGCCTTGGGCATCAGGAGGGCGCCGGCAAACCGGTTTGCTTCGCGCTCCGGATCCTCCGAGGAGCGGTGGGAGTGAAGAAGAATGTGCCCTAATTCGTGGCCGAGGGTGAAGCGGTCTCGATCGGGGGATGAGCCTGGGAAGTAGCCGACCAGAGGCACGCCGTGATCGTCGCCGTGCGAAATCCCGAAGTGGCCCTCCTCGACGACTCGCACCTCATCGGTGGGATCGAGGAGAACGGGTATCACCACAATGCCCAAGCGCTCGATCGCGCGAGTCGCGTTCGGGACTGGGTCAGCCGGCCCCAACTGCATCAGCGTCCGGACGGCGTTGGCGACGTGTTCGATCTCGTTCTCATCGAGGACTCCGCCGCTTGGCTCGTTCACGTACGGCAGAGACGCCGTCTTCAAGCCACTGGCGGGCGCGACGGCCTGGACCATCCGAGACGCCTCGCGGAAGTACTGCACCGCTTTGCGGGTAGTTTTCGCCTTGGACGACTTCAGCTTCCGGAACTGAAGTGTCGTGTCGCCGATAGCGGGCGCATCGACGTGGAAAAACTCGATCGGAAACCCTGTGGCCGCCGCGATCTTCTCGGCGTGTTCGATCGTGAACGGACGCGTCCCAGCGGCGATTTCTGACAGGTAGCTCTGGCTGATCCCAGCGGACGAAGCGAGGTTCTGAAGGGTTTCCCCAAGAAGATCACGAACCGCCAAGATCCTCTCAGGACGAAGCGAGAGAATCATTGCGCACCCCACGCTGAAAACGCCCGCGGGAGTCGATCAGGCCGAGGCCGTCGAGGTCGTCGTCATTGTTTGGAACGAACCGAAGGGTTGCCAAGTCGGCCTCACCGGGCAAAAGCGGCATCCGGAGATCGATCTGCTCAGCCTGTCCCGTCTTCCACGGCATCAGGGTGTGGACGAGTTCAAGCCCGATCTCACCCGAACGGCCATCTAGGTTCCACACAATCAGAAAACCGTGCTGATCGTGGAAGGCCTGCTGCCCCTGCGGGCTGACAACCGGCAGATTCGAGTAAAAACCCTGACGCGCACCATTGGGACCAGCAAGGGGGACCGCCCCGTCGAAAGCGGCCGACAGCATCCGGGCCGTCCAGAGATCCCGAGATATGTGCAACTGCTTCTTGTTCGCCCGTGGGTCCAAGACCCAATCGCCCAGCTCCGCGGTCGTCAGCAGGCTGTGCGTGCAGGCCACGATGTTGTGCATGTACTGGGTCCGGTAGACCTGTCGGTCGAGTCCGCCGGCTTTCATCATGTCCGCGGCCAAGCTAACGCCCTTAGGCATGAAGGCGTGCAAAGCGGTCGCGACCGGCTGAAACATTCGCGCGATCTCGGCAGCGGTTAAAGTATCCATGCTTGCGATAATATCGCAGTTATTGTTACTTTTCTACTGCATCATCGATTCCGTGCCTGGATTCGCATATGGCTCGTAACCCTACCTTGGATCCCAGCCATCGTCGCAACACTCTGATCGTGAGGGTGTTGAACTGTGGTCGGTCGACCGAGGGGTTTAGAGAATGTGCAGTACATGGCGAAGGCGCGGGAGGAGTTTTTTCGTCGGCTGGATCGTGGGGGCACGATTCGTGCTGTCGCGGCGGAACTCGGTGTGAGCGTGGACTCGTGCTATCGGTGGCGGCACGAGGCGAATATCTCAACTCCACGGGCGAAGAGCCGGTCGTACACCGATGATGAGAAGACCGAGTTCTTCCGCCGGCTGAAGCTCACGGGCAACGTGTCGAAGGTCGCGAAAGAGCTCGGGTTCGTGCGGGTCACGTGCTACAAGTGGGCGCATCAGGCGGGTATTTTCACGGGCAAAGACACCCGTGCTCAACGAGCGCAATTCGTGCGTCTACGTGCTGATGGTGCCAGTCGTGCTGCCGCAGCCAAACAGGTGGGTGTCGATAGTCGTTCAGCGGCCGACTGGGACAAGGGCATCAAGCAGATCACGGGCGGCCGGGTGTACCCCGACGGTCGCGTGATCCGCTACCGGCAAGCCGGGATACTGGCGAATGTGAAGAACCCCCGTACGACCTACACGCGAGGGCTGCTAGTTGATCTGGTACGCCTCGAAGCGCTCGTCGATGCCCGCTACTTGAGCCTCGTCGAGCGCGAACGAATCCATGACCTCCGAAGCGGCGGCGAATCGATCAGAGCGATCGGGCGCTCGATCGGACGTAGCCCCTCCACCGTCAGCAGAGAGCTGACACGGAACACCACCACAACGGTCGGCTATCTTCCCTACGCAGCGCACCGGCTCGCAGCGGCACGGCGGCCACGCCTGCGCAGCCGCAAGCTGGAATCGCCGGGCCGTTTGCGTACCTATGTTGCCGTGAAGCTTCGGAAAAGGTGGTCACCGGAGCAGATCAGCAATCGGTTGGTGAAAGACTTCCCCGACGATCAAAGGATGCGGGTGAGTACCGAGACGATCTACCAGGCGATCTATATTCAGGGTCGCGGCGCACTGAAACGAGAGATCGCAGCCGCGATGCGGCGCGGACGGACAGCACGAAAACCGAACCGCGATCCCGCGCAACGAACGAGCCGGTTCGTCGACACGATGGTGCCCATCGCCAACGGCCCACGGAAGCCGACGACCGCGCGATCCCCGGGCATTGGGAAGGGGATCTCATCATCGGAACGATGAGTCGGTCAGCGATCGGAACCCTGGTCGAGCGCTCCAGCCGCTTCGTCAGCCTCGTTCACCTTCCCCACGACCACACCGCCGAAACTGTGCGTGATGGCCTCGTGAAGACGGTAAGCCAGCTCCCCATCGCGTTGCGGCGGTCGTTGACCTGGGATCAAGGCTCCGAGATGTCCGAGCACGTCGCTTTCCGTGTCGCAACTGAGATGGACGTGTATTTCTGCGATCCCGCGAGCCCCTGGCAGCGCGGAAGCAATGAGAACACGAACGGGCTACTGCGGCAGTATTTCCCGAAAGGAACAGACCTCTCCAGACACGCTCCCGAGGAGCTCCAACGAGTGGCCACGGAGCTCAACTCACGACCACGAAAATCATTGGACTGGGACACCCCGGCCGAACGCCTCCATGCTTTACTAGAAGCCAGCTAACCAAGCAGTGTTGCGACGATAGCTGGGATCCAAGCCGGTGAGGGCAAACTGTATCTCTGCGCTATCAAAGACGTGTTCGGGAACAAGATCGTCGGGTACTCGATCGACTCGCGAATGAAGTCGGCGTTGGCCGTGAACGCGCTGAATAACGCCGTCGCGATGCGCGGTGGCGTTGCCGGCTGCGTGGTCCACAGCGACCGAGGCTCGCAATTTCGAAGCCGGAAGTTCCTCCGTGCTTTGGCCTCTCACCGGATGGTCGGATCCATGGGACGGGTAGTGTCTTGCGGTGATAACGCGGCGATGGAGAGCTTCTTCAGCCTGCTGCAGAAAAACGTCCTCGACCGCCGGTCTTGGACTACCCGGGATCAGCTGCGCATCGCGATCGTGACCTGGATCGAACGCACCTATCACCGCCGACGCCGCCAGGCCGGGCTGGGCCGTTTGACGCCCATCGAATACGAGACCATCATGAACACGTCAGCCGCAATCGCAGCGCGACTAGAAAGTGTCACCTATCCGTGCAGCAGACCCCATGTTGCATGCTAAACGCAGGGAGCTCCTTACCACCGCACATACGAACGAAGAAGCTTCATCTTCCCAGCAAGCGACGTGGCTTTAGCGTCAAATCGTGCCCGAGAACCACTCGGGCCTGAAACGGACGCAGGACTTCCTCCGGCCCGGCCGTGCGGGAGGAGAGCTAACGCCGGGCGGCGACGACGGCACGCTGCCGGGAATTGCCGGCAGCGTGTCGGACCACGGAAACGTGAATGACTCAAACTTCGCTTTGTTCTTCCGCGCGAGCCAGCTTCGCGGATGGCCTTCACCGCCGCACTTGGGATAAAAACTCATGGAGGGTAACGCATCACCAGGTCCAGCACCTGAGCAAATTTGCACCGTTAATGAACGTTACGACAAGTAAAATACAGATCATGCCCGGAATGACACGGATCTTCTGATTCATTTCGCCGCGGAGGGAAGGCGAATCAGTACCGCCGCCAGCGACACGTCTTCATGATCATCACTTGCCGATGACTTGAGCGACACAATAGCGACATTCTCGTTGAGCTTATTTTACGACCTTAAAAATCGGAGCGCTACGCCCCAACACCGGACACTAAGACTAGTCGCAGATGGGCCCCCAACGCTTATGCCTGCTGGTTTTGGCTGCGTTTTACTCTGCGTTTTGTTATGCTGAGGTCATGGCGAAGGCATCGGTTGTTTCAGATCAGAAACCAGGGCTGCGAGCATGGGAAGACTCGGTAGGACTTCCGTTTAGCGACCTAGTGTCGCGGTTGCGCGAAATCCTCGGGGTGCGTCTGGTGGCATACATCGGAGGAGTGAAATCAACACGGCCGGTCTCTGAATGGGCTGCGGGTCAGGCTAAGCCTGGCGAGATTGAGCGGGAGCGGTTGCAGCATGCCTTTCACGCGGCCGCGCTTTTGCGAGAGCGTTACGACGCAGCGACGGTGCAATCGTGGTTCAAGGGAATGAACCCGTCCCTAGATGACGCATCTCCCGCGCAGCTGCTCGCCACCGGTGATCCGCTCGCTGTTGCCAGCGACGTGCTCGCGGCCGCGAAGTCGTTCGCTTACATCGGATGACGCAGCCGGAATTGGAGACCACCAGCAACCCGGGCGCTGTCTGGCGGGTCGGCTTCGAACCCGACATGTGGGCCTGGACGCCATGGGCGTACGCGACAGACTCTGGGCTCTTCGACGGGCGGTGGGATGACCAGCAAGGCGAATTCCGCACGCTCTACACAGCGAACTCGTTGCTGGGCTGCTTTCTTGAGCTACTGGCGCGGTTTCGGCCAAGCGCCACAACCCTGTCCGCGCTCGACGACATCGAGGACGATGACGGGACCCTCGCCACCTATCCGGATGCGCTGACCGGAACCGTGGGACACAGTTGGCTGGCAAACCGGGTATATGCAACCGCTTCGCAGGACGGCCGATACTGCTTCATCACGCACTCTCGAAGCCTCGGAGCCCTACAATCCGAATACCCATTTGATACGCACCACATCTCACCAGCCGACGTTGACGCAGCCCTTCTCAAAGGCGCCCGGAACCGGACGCTGACACGCTCGCTCGCGAGGTGGATCTACGACCTCCGCGCCGATCAGGGCGGCGAGCTCGTCGACGGCATCGAGTTCCGTTCCCGATACGGTGACGAGATAAAGATGTGGGCCGTCTTCGAACGATCAAAGGACGACACGCACAGTAGTCACCTCTATCCAGGAGAAGCACCGACATCCGTTGCCGATGACATGCCCGAGCTGCTCGAGGCGTTCGATCTCCACGGCTTGTCCTGGGCAGACTAGAAACGCTGTGGCGTAAAATTCAACGGCCGCACGGCTAACCGGGCGGTTCCTGGCGTAGCTGAGAAAACCCCGGCTAAGTGGGCTTGCGCCAAACGGGGGAGGAGTACGGTTTTCGGGTGCGTCATTCGAGCAAGCGTTGCTGGTCGCTGGGCAAGTTGAATTTTGCATCAGAGGCAAAAATCGCGAGCTAAAGCCGGGCATTTCGGTGTCGCTCAGAGCTTCTTTTCCGCCTGAGCGGCGCGCCACAATATCAGTGCCATAGTGTTGAGATCCGCATGGTTCCGGGCCTCTTTGACCAGGCTCTTGTCATAATATTCAGTATCGGCTTCGATAAGAGCCTTGATAGAGCCCGAATTAGGGCCTACTATGGCGGTATGCAAACGCTACCAATTTCTAAGGTCAAGGATAGGCTCAACGAGTTCGTCGACGCGGTGTCGCTCACTCATGAACAGGTGACTATCACCAAGAATGGGTCGCCGGCAGCGGTGCTGATTGGCGCCGACGAATGGGAATCGTTGCAGGAGACGTTGTTCTGGCTCTCTCGACCCGGAACTATAAATGATGTGGCCGACGCTCGACGGGAGCTGGCCGAGGGTCGGACGGTTAGCGAGGACGAGATTCGCGCTGAATTCAACGTTCCGCGTCGCATCGCCAAGTGAGCTCGGCTGACGACGACGGGTACGAGGTCGAGTTTGCTGGGACTGCTCGCCGGGATCTGCGCGCTGTTCCGCCTCGGATTGTGCCGGCGATCATCGAGTTCGTCTATGGCGATCTGGCCCGGTATCCGCGGCGAGTGGGCAAACCGTTGCAGCGCGAACTTGAGGGGCTGTGGGGTGCCCGCCGTGGGCCGTATCGGATCATCTACGACATCGTTGAAGAACGGCTCGTCATCATCGTTGTACACGTCGATCACCGCGCGGATGTTTACCGCTCCAGATAGAGAGCATCGAGAGGGTGTCATCCGGGAGGGTCAGACCGCCGCAATTGCCGAGAAGAAAATCGGGTGTAGTTACCAAAGGTGGGGGAGTGGCCGTCGTCTGATTGTTCCAGCGCCCAGTTTGGCTCCGGCAATTCGCGAGCTGGGCTAGAGAAAGTTGGCTTTGCCGAGTTCCTTGAGGAACCGAGGCCGGTTCCGGTTCTGCTCCCGCAGCAGCGTCGTGTATTCGCGTGCCGCATCGGTCTGGCCGACACCGGCGCTGATGGTTCGGTATTGCCGGAGCCGTTGAACAGCGGATCGGTAGTTAGCGGCGTCCGCGACTTCGAGGTCCCCGTCGATCAGGCGTCTGAGCACTGGGAGTACCGCGGCCGGGTCGATCTGCTGATAGGCATCCACCAGCCGGGCCCACAGATCTCCGTCGTCGGGTTGTAGCCGGGCGGCGGCGGCCCACGCCCGGACGGGATCGTTCAGGGTGAGTAAAAGGAAGAGGATTAGGTCTCTGGGGTTTGCTTCCAATGCGGTCAGTACGGCCGGTTCGGTGCGTGGCCAGTCGGTGCTGACCTGCCGTAGCTTGGCCGCGTTCGTGGAGTTCGGCCACCTGGTGAATGTCCATTGCCGGGCAGCTTCGACCTGGTCTGGGTGCTCGGCGGTGAGGAGTTCGCACCAGTAGTGGGCTGCGTTTTGTGCTTGATGCCCGGGTGGTAACCCGGCTGCTTTCAGGGAGTAGTCGATCGCACCGTCGGTGTCGCCGATCTCCATGAGTGCTTTTGCTGCGTCGTGCAGCCGATAGGCCATGGCCTGGTCGCCGCCGTACTCCCGAATAATGCCCGCCCGGTCATGGTCTGCGACCGCGAGCCGTTTCCGGTTGTACTGCAGGAGGAATCGGGCGTGCCGGTCGTTCACCATCGGCAGGTGCGGTTCTGGCTGCTCGAACTGGTTCCGGGACAGTAGCCGCTCCACCTCCGGGGCAGGTTCCGGCAGCAGGGAGGCTCCGATCGCGTCGAGTTGGGCACGGTACTTCGAGAGCCCGACAGGTCCGAGAGCGGGGAGGTAGGCGACAATGTCGATGTCGAAGAAATCTTGCACGCCATCGAATTGGAACCCGATCAGCCATTTCACAAGCTTCACTACCGGCGGCGGTGCCTGACCTGCCAGTTCAGCATGCAGCCTGAGCAGGCTCCGAGCGACATCGCCAATAACACCGGTCGAATCATCTGCCCGCAGAACCACTCGCACCGTGGATGCGATCGCTTTCTGCACGTACGGCAACACCAACGCCGCCCCGTCAGACGCTGCGAACTCCCGCAACAGGTCGACTCCGGCCGCAGCGTTCTGCCCATACTCGCGCACCGCCGGCCAACGGTAGAGTTCCGCGCGCGTGCGAAACAGCGGCAAAACCTGTTCCCGCAAAACGCTCTCAGCAGAGCGATCCGAGTGCCCCTCCGATGCCGGACCGTTCATCGTCACGAACCGAGCTCCGGATCGTACCCGCGGCTGATCGCGAACTTCCGATCCCACGCAATCGTGTCTCCCGGAGCACCATCGCGCACCGGATCCTGACGCCGTTCGAGCATCTCGATGACGGCGCTGTTGAACTCTTCGATTGACCCCGGCGGAAGATCCGTGTCCGATACGATCTGTGAGATCCGCGGCCCGGAAACATCGCACAACCGGGCCAAACTCTTCTGCGAAACCCCGTACGTAGCAGCAAGCGCGATCGCCTGCCGATGGAGTACGTCAAGCTCAGCAAGCTGCGCAAGCAGCCACGCGCGACGATCCGTCAGCTGCCACGCGTTTACGGCGAGGGAGGTCTGGAGTTCTGTCAGAGGTTTTGACATACTCTTAGCATAACCATGATAAATACGTTTAGTATCAATTACTTGACATAAGATACATTATCAGCGTATTTGTACCTCAAGCGTTTACGCCAATTTAGATGATTGACGATAGCTCGCCGGTGGCGGTTTTCGCTAAGAGACGACGAGGTCAGACGCAGAGCCAAGTGACGTGGGTGACCCCTCTCAGCCTCGTCACCGTGCCGTACCGGGAGCAGGAGTAGGAGTAGGAGTAGGAGTAGGAGTAGGAGTAGGAGTAGGAGTAGGGCGAGGTTAGAAAGATTGGGTTGTTGTCGCAAGCCGTCCGGCATCAGGCTCCAGTCGATTGCGATTAGGCGTTTAGGTCCAGGTCAGTTGGTGTAGATCCATGGCGCGTGCGAGGTCAGGGTGATTGAGGTCTACCAGGCGCGCGGACCCTTGCTCAAGGTGTTGGCTTACGACTCCGTCATCGGACCGCTCGAATATCGCCCACATGCTCAAATTGTCTCCATGCCTAGAAGCGAATCGAATCCCATCGACGATCGCATGCCCGTCAGCGTCGGTCAATGCGTAGAGGTGGGCGGCGATGTGTTGGGTGAGCTCGCGGGGGTCAGCGCTCTTGAGTGCGGCGGCGTCGAAGTCAGGGAAGCCAAGCGTCAGAGCGAGTTTTACGAAATGGGGTCTGAGGGTGGCAACGCTGGTGGCGGTACGGACATCGACGTATCGGCCCGCAAGGGTGGCCTCAGCGACCATACGTCCGTGGATCCATTCCCGTGGGATCGTACCTGCTCTGGGAACCGGGTACTCGGCTGCATCCTCAGGATCCTCAACGATGCCTTCGAGGAGATCCATGCCACCGGGCTGGACGTCGGGTCTGGAGTAGGCGAGAACTTCAACGAAGCAGGCGTAAAGGGAGTCGGCGACGTAGATGGTGCGAAACACGCCGCCGATGTCATCCCAGCGTTGATGACCGGCGTATCGGTGATCGATCCATGCCCAGGGGTCTGGCGCGCGGCCGACGCGCCACACTAATGCCCTGTTGGCTTCGATGATGCTGAGTTCTGGTGCCGGCATCAGGCGCCGACGAATGCGTTTGCCGCGGCAAGGACGCGTGGAGCTGCTTCGTCGAAGTCGTCCTCATGCAGAACCCGCGCCGGCGAGCGGTCACTCAGTTGAGGATTCATGCCCTGAAACCACGTCGGTACGACCCGCTCACCTTCGCTTTGACCGATCAGCGTCACAATTCGATGGGTGAGCCGGAGGCGGTCTTCCGCAGTAGGCGCGGGACGCCTAGATGCCTCGGCCCATTCACGCACTGTTCGGGTCTCTGTTACCCCGGCGATGTACGCGACAAGCTTTGCTCCGAGAACGGTGCGCAGGTCGTTTACGATCTCTGGGACGGGTCGCCGGATCGAGTCGTTGTACGCCTTTAGTCCCGTGGTTGCGATGATCGCTGACATACTCGAACATTACCACCACACCATCACTGATCACACCCTAAATCACATAATCGATCCCATTGTAAATACCGCTCCTACATGGCCCGGTACTCCTGAAGCTGTCCCAGCCCGACAAGTAGGGTTGAGCATGTGGCGGACGTGGATGGGGATGTCGTCGCGGACTGGACTCTCGTCGGGACGGATTCGGATCTCTTGGGGAACAAGGCCGGCGCGACGCGGTTGGGTTTTGCTCTGAGCTTGAAGTTCTTCGAGTTGGAGTCTCGGTTTCCGGATTCGGCTGCGGTCTTCTCGGCTCGTGTGGTGTCCTATGTCGCTGAGCAGGTGAGCGTTGATGGTGCTCTTTTGCATTCGTATGACTAGTCTGGGCGGACGGCTACCCGTCATCGTTCTCAGATTCGTGACGCGTTCGGGTTCCGTGAATTCACCAGGGCTGACGAGGATCGGCTCTCGGCATGGCTGGCGGGGGAGGTTTTCCCGTTTGAGCATCGTGAGTCGGCGATCCGGGAGGCATTGCTGGATCGGGTCCGGTCGGAGAGGATCGAACCGCCAGGGCGCGTGTCGAGGCTGATCGGGGCCGCCCGGGCGGCGTTCGAGTCGTCGTTTTGCGCGAATGTGTGGGAACGTGTGGGCGAGGTGCCGCGTGACCGGCTTGAGGGGTTGATCGCTGATGGCACGTCGGGTGGGGTGCTTGCGCAGTTGCGCGCGGATCCGGGGCCGGTCGGGTTGGAGACGCTGCTTGAGGAAGTCGATAAGTTGCAGGCGGTGCAGGATCTGTCCCTGCCAACGGGTCTGTTCGATGGGGTCTCGGAGCGGGTGGTTGATCTATGGCGTGCTCGCGCGGCGAGGTCGTATCCGTCGGATTTGTTGTCGTCGCCGGCACCGGTGCGGGTGACGTTGTTAGCGGCGTTGTGTCATCAGCGGTTGGCTGAGATCACGGACGGGCTTGTGGAATTGCTTTTGGCGTTGGTATTGAAGGTGAACACACGCGCGGAGCGGCGGGTGGAGCGGGAACTGACCGAGGACTTGCGCCGGGTTCGGGGCAAAGAAGCGATCCTGTTCAAGGTGGCGGAGGCGGCGTTGGAGGCGCCGGACGCTACCGTGCGTGAGGCGTTGTTCCCCGTTGTTGGTGAGGCCACGCTGCGGGATCTGGTTCGGGAGGCGAAAGCGAACGAGGCTGTCTTCCGCGACCGGGTGCGGACAGTGTTGCGGGGTTCGTACTCGAATCACTATCGTCGGATGTTGCCCGCATTGCTGTCGTCGATACGGTTCCGCTGCAATAACAACGCCTATCAGCCGGTTTTACAAGCGCTGGCGTTGCTGACTTCTTATGCTGACGCAAGTGGGGGCGTCCGGTTCTACGCAGAGACGGACGAGGTTCCGATCGCTGGCGTGGTGCCCAAGAGCTGGTTAGATGCGATTCGGGACGAGCGCGGACTAGTGGAACGGATCCCTTACGAGTTGTGTGTTCTGGTCGCCTTGCGTGACGCGATTCGACGTCGCGAAGTGTTCGTCGAGGGTGCCGCCCGGTGGTGCGATCCGGAGCAGGATCTGCCGATGAACTTCGACGCGATGCGTGAATCGCACTACGAGTCTCTGCGTAAACCGTTGGACCCGACCGTTTTCGTGACCGACCTGAAGCAGCGGATGACGCAGGCCCTGACGGGCCTGGATCACGGGCTATTGAGGGACTCGGCTGGCGGTGTCATGATCACAACCAGGGCAAGTGCCCCGTGGATTCGCGTGCCGAAGATGGAGCCGTTGGCGGAGCCCAAGAACCTGCAAGCGTTGAAAGATGAAGTGCAACGGCGGTGGGGCACCATTGATCTGCTCGACGTGTTGAAAGAGTGTGACTTCCTGACCGATTTTCTCTCCGAGTTCGTTAGCGTCGCGTCCCGGGAGAATCTCGACAGGGATACGGTGCGGCGACGGTTGCTGATGTGTTTGTTCGCGCTCGGAACGAACATGGGCATCAAAGCGATCGCTGATAGCGCCGGGCATTCCGAGACCGAACGGGAGTTGCGTCACGTTCGCCGGCACTACATAACTCAGGAGAATTTGCGGCGGGCGATCACCAAACTCGTCAACGCCACGCTGGAGGCACGGAACCCGCACTGGTGGGGATCGGGGACGACGTGCGCGTCGGATTCGAAGAAGTTCGGGGCGTGGGAATCGAACCTGATGACTGAGTGGCACAACCGTTACCGCGGCCCCGGCGTGATGATCTACTGGCACGTCGAACGCCGCGCCACCTGTATTTACAGCCAACTGAAGAACTGCTCATCATCTGAAGTTGCGGCGATGATCGAGGGCCTCCTCCGGCACGGCACGGACGCCGATATCGAGGCCAACTACACCGACACGCACGGAGCATCGATCGTCGGATTCGCATTCACCGAGCTCCTCGGATTCAAACTCATGCCCCGGTTGAAGAACATCGGTTCGATCCGCCTCTACCGCCCGGACGAGGACACCGTTTACGGGGAGCTTGGGCCGGTCCTGACTCGTCCGATCCGGTGGGAACTCATCAGCCAGCAATACGACCAAATGGTCAAATATGCGACCGCGCTTCGCCTTGGTACCGCGGAAGCGGAATCGATCCTGCGTCGCTTCACCCGCGGCGGCCCGAAACATCCCACCTATCAGGCGCTAGAAGAACTCGGCCGCGCCGTTCGAACGATCTTCGCTGCCGAGTACCTGGCAAGCCCTGACATGCGCCGAGAGATCCACGGTGGCCTCCAAGTCGTCGAGAACTGGAACAGCGGCAACGACGCGTTCTTCTACGCCAAGAACGGCGAGCTCACCGGGCCCGACCGAGAAACCGTTGAAATCTCAGTCCTCGCCCTGCACCTGCTCCAATCAGCGCTCGTCCATCTAAACACGCTGCTCCTGCAAACCGTGCTCGAGACCCCAGAATTCAACGACAGCCTGACCACCGAGGACCGACGGGGGCTCACCCCGCTGTTCTGGACGCACATCAACTTCTTCGGCCGGTTCATGCTCGACATGAACCAGCGCCTCGACCTCAACCAGCAAGCAGTGGGAGATCCAGATGAATGAAAAACCCCGCCCGGCCCTGTTCCGGGTGCGCGTAAATCTGGTGGACAGCAATCCCGAAATTTGGCGACTGATCGAAATCGACGCCGACCTGACCCTCAGCCAAGTGCACACCGCGTTGCAGGCCGTGATGGGCTGGGAAGACCGCCACCTCCACGACTTCGAAGACCTCGATCCTCACACTCGTTGGAAGCCTGGACAGCCCGAGCCCCGCCGATGGGGTCCGGCCTACCTCGTGGAGGACGACGAGAGACTAATCCCCGAGGAGGATTTCACGCTTCGGGAGGTGTTGACCCAAAGCAGGCCACTGTTCTACGAGTACGATCTCGGCGACCGGTGGCTGCACAGCATCATCCTCATCGAAACACTCCCCAAGACGTCCACAGACCACAGCGTTACCGTGATCCGCGGCGAACGACGGTGTCCGTTGGAAGACAGCGGCGGAATCGACGGATACGAAGAACTCCTCCACGCCATCGCCGACCCTGCCCACGAGAACCACCACGACCAGGTTGAATGGGTAACCGAAATGCACGGCAACCCTGGCCATCCCTTCGATCCAGCCATCTTCGATAAAAACGCCACAAACCGGACGCTCCGAAAGCTATTCCCTCGCGGGCCACGGGGCTAACAAGAACCGACCGGCGACGTCACGCAGGTGGCGCGGCGTTCCACGGTACCTGCACAATTCACTGCACACCGATTGATTCTGTGCAGCGCACTTCATCTCAACAATGGATCCTTAAACGAGAACAGCGGACACCACCTCGCAGCCTCGAGCATTCCACGGATTCCCGCGCCGCCCCCTGTCTCAACAATGTGTCTCACACTGATATTCTCAAGATCACGTGGAACACGCCTTTGA